>CAZQBY010000001.1:0-18358 GCA_964592405.1 uncultured archaeon
GGAGGAGGCGGCTTTACCTCATTTATTTTGTGAGCGTGATAGATTCTATGTAGCGTGCACCCGCGCTCTTCAAAGGCATATCCGCGCGCAGACTGTTCTAGCGATTTCCTGAACTCAGCGTCAAGGTCTCGCGGAATCACGTCTGGTCTGCAGGCAAGTTCTACCGCTCGGTCGGCAACGTCACCGCCGACACGATCAAGCATTACATCGCCTGCTCGCAGGGAATCTGGTGCGAAGAGCCAGTTGACTTAGCCAATGCATGTTCCGCACCAGGCCAAACAGCCATGAGCAATTTCATGGCGTGAGCCTGCTACGGAGATACCCCGGCATTCATGCCGGGGAGTATGTCATTTTGTAAGAATTTTCTTACTTTATTTTGTTGTCGGTTCTATAAAAAGCTAACATTTTGGTGCTGTTAAGTTAAGCTGACGGCTGTCAAGAACCCTCAGTCACAGACTGGGGCATGTTGATATTCCAATAGCAACTGTTGCCCGGGGTTTCGCTTGACCTCGCGCGAAAAACCCTGCTTTCTGAACGCTCTCTCTATCGCAAGTATCTTCTCCTTCTAGGTGAGCTCGCCGTCCGGGCGCTCTGAGAGTCTGGAGAGTCAGCCCGTTGGGTGCCTGCCTTTGGGGTCTTCAGAAAGCCCGCCTCTTATGCCGGGAGCCCCTGCAGGTTTTGAATTTATTGAATATTTCTGAGAACTCTTGCGACAATCATGAAGGCTCAACAGCGTGTCGGATAATCCCCATGTTGCAGGACCTGGTTTTTGTGCACCAATCTTGGCATTTTTCCGCCCATTTTTTGTCCTTAAAGAACATCTTGCAAGCTTCGCACTGATAAAGTCCGTCAACCTCTTTTACCATTTCAGCTAATTGTAAGTGGTATGGCTACTTGTAAGAGCGATTTCCACGGTAGTTCCGCCTTGGTTTTTTTCCGCGATAGCCCCTGCACTTTTCGTTTCTAGAGCGGCTGAGCTGCTTTATCCTCCTGACTTTGGGCGGTCGCTTCATGTGTATGTTCCCGCCATAGTCCCTGTTGATGTTGCGGTAGTTGTTGTGGTCGCGTGAAGTCAAGAGTGTGATAGCATCGCCCTTTTCTCCTGCGCGCGCTGTTCGGCCTATGCGGTGCAGATACTCCTTGGCGCTGCCGGGTACGTCATAGTTGTAGACATGAGTCACATTCTTGATGTCCAAACCGCGCGCGGCCACGTCCGTGGCCACCAGAACATCTATCTTCTCCTTCTTGAGCCGGTCCAGGGACTCAAGACGTTTGTTCTGCTTCATCCCGCCGTGTATCGAAGACGCGTTTATGCCCTGGTTTCGCAGGTTGCGCGCGACGAAATCGGACTCGGTCCTAGTCGCGCAGAATACCAGGGCCAGCCCGGGAGTCTCTTTCTTCAGCAGATGCACCAGTATCGATAGCTTGTCCTCGTTGTCATATATGTCGTAGCAGGTCTGCCTGAGCTTGTCCGGGTCCACTTGGGGCTTGGTCCTTATCAGCTCCGGGTTGTGCATGTGCCTCTCCATTATTTTGTAAACGTCGTCGGAGATGGTCGCGCTGAACATGGCGGCCTGTATGTCGCTGGGGGTGTGGCTGATTATGCGTTCCACGTCCTCTATGAAACCCATGTCGAACATGCGGTCGGCCTCATCAAGGACGAGGAACTTGAGATCGTAAAAATCTATAGTCTTCCTGTCTATGTGGTCCAGTATGCGCCCAGGCGTTCCCACCACCACATTGGCTGTCTTCAACTCCCTAATCTGCGGACCTATGCTCACACCCCCGTATATCCTGGTGGTTTGTATGTCAAGCGGGTCGCCGAAGTCGGCGAAGACGTCCGCCACCTGGATGCACAGCTCCCGGGTCGGAGTCAAAACCAGAACCTGCAAACCGTCATCGGGGTATACTTCGTTCATTATGGGGAGGACAAATGCCAAGGTCTTGCCGGAGCCGGTCTCGGCCTGGCCCACCACGTCCCTGCCTTCCAGCATCAGGGGTATGCACTCCTCCTGGATGGGAGTGAGCTCCTCAAAACCAAGCTCGTTGGCTATCTCCAAAAACTCCTTGTCTATGTCTAAATCCGAGAATTTCATCTTGAAATGTCAAACATCGCGCGCAGGGGGCTCGACAGAATGAGGCGCAACCGCGCCCTTTCAGAGAGTTGCGCAAAGAAACATCCGAAGATGTTTGTCTTGCAGCTGACTTTTCTCAAGGTCCGCGGTTGCGCATGTTTTATAGGTTGGAGGATAAAAATCATTTCAGTCGCAAAAAAGCTTTTTCTGAAGCTAAGCTTTATTTAAGCATGAAAAGGCTAGCCGCCTTCATGGCCATAGAAGGCCCTGCTGCGGGGTTTCCTCACGCTGGCCCAGACCTGCGATACCCTCGTCGTCTATGCCCCTGCGGGAATGGGATGCTCTAGCCTTTTATCGGACTATCATCTAGAGAACGCATGGTCGACATAGTGCGCGCATACAAGAACCCGGAGAAGCACGCGCAGGAGCTCGAAATCAGCAAGATAGTCGCGGATGAAAAGGTCTGTGAGGAGGGCGTCAGGCGATATGTCCAACTCATCAGAGAGGGTGCGGCCATCAAGCCTATAATAGTGGTCAAGCATCCCAGTGTGGAGGAATACGCCGTGCTGAACGGCCATCATCGCTTTTGGGCCTACAAAGAGCTTGGGGTTGAAAAGATCAGGGCTGTGGTGGTGGAGGATCTGACAGGCCTAGGATTCCACATGACCAAGAACGGCCATCTCCAGCCGCCGGCCGGCTTCACGAGATACATCAGGATACCTGCCAAGGAATTCCAGAGCTATATTGAGAAGTTCTGGAAGGACCCGGGAGGTATGCTGAGAAGGCAGGTAAGGAGATGATTTTAACTCCTAGGAGAGCTCCTCAAGCATGCCTTCCACGTCGCTCAGATAATCGCTTGACTGCAACTCGCCCTCCAGCTCGTCCAGATAGTCCTCGACGTCTTGGAGATGATCGTCCTCGTCCAGGGGCGGCAGCGCGGGAGGCTCCTGGCTGGGACTCTCCTGAGGCGACTCCTCTACTGGCGTTTCCGACTCAATGCCCCCCTCTGAAACAGGTTCCTTCGGAGGGAATATGGAGATGAACAAGGCCAGAACCGCTATGAGTACAATTATCACGGCTGCTGTCTTGGCGTCCATTTCAGACCTCCTCCTTCGCCGACTCGACAAAGTCCTTCCACAACTCTCGTATGTCCAAGAGTATCGCCTTTTTCTCCTCTAACTCCTCTGCCGCGGTGAAAGAGTCTATGAGATCCTGCAGGTCCTGCACGAAAGTGTCAACCGTCTCCGCGCTCACTCCCCGCTGGAGCATATCCTCGGCCCTCTCTGACAAACCCTGGAAGCGGAAGGTCGCATAATTGTATACTCTTTGCCTCACCTCTTGCGCGCAGCTCGAGTTGCCGGCGCAGTTTTCCATCTGCTCTCTCACTTGACTGCGGTTCCTTACGCCAAGGCGAGTCCTGGCACATTCGGCCCTCTGCAGCCCGGGCGGCGTTCCCCAGCACTTGCTCAGACTCTGGACGTGCTCCCTGCATTTGTCCTGACCCTTGGGCAAATCCCCACATTTCGACATGAGTTTGTTTGTTATCCTCTCCCTGTTGCGCGCGCGCATCTGGGCTACGCACTCGCCGACTGACGCGTTCTGTACGCAGTCTCTAAGCCGTATCCTCGCAGTCTGCTTGAACTGCTGCCCAGGCGCAGTCTTATTGCTTGGGCCGGTTCCATTGCCACCACTATGGTTACTCATCTGCACGGGCGGAGCCCAGGTGCCATTCTTGTCCATGTTGTTGGTCCAGCTGGGCGGACCCCGAGCTGTCGTAATGACCGCGAATAATGCCAAGGCGATGACCATTGCCGCTATTGTAGTCCTGTCCATTTTTATCCTGAATAAGATTAGGCGCCCAGTTTAAAAAAACCTTCACGCCTCCGGGCACCCCCTCAGTCCAGTAGGCCACTTCTCGTCCGTGCAGGCGAAGCATTATTAGGGTATATTAGCGACAAGTTCTGGAGCATCCACGACCCGACGCAGGTGGACCGGCAGGGGCCGGACGTCGGCACCCAGTACAGATCCGTCATCTTTTACACTACGGAAGGGCAGAGAAAGGCAGCCGAGGAGTCGAAGAAGAGAGTTGAGCAAAATCTTGGCAGGCCGGTGGCAACTCAAATAGTCGAGGCGTCAAGGTTCTGGCGGGCCGAGGATTATCATCAGCGCTACTTCGAGAAGCGTGGTGGCGGGACCTGCCACATGTAGTATCCCCCGCGATAATTTTTAAAGGGCACGGTCTTAGATTATCCGAAAATGGCCGAGGCCCCCGCACCCGACACACCCCAGGGCGGCAATCTCAATTCCTCAGACACCATAAAGAACATCATAATAGTCGTATGCGTTATAGCCCTCTTTATCATACCGACATTGGTCGTGTATGTAACTCTCCCATCATGCCCCGCTTCCTGCGACGACGGCAATCCCTGCACTGCCGATTTCTGTGATCAAGAGGCAAAGGACTGTCGGCACACACCACTGAGTGGAATGCAGGGCGTATGTGCAGGAAGTGCAGGCCTGTGCAGGGAGCGGAGCTGTGAATCCGGTATGTGCGTCGAGAGGATAGTGGAGAGCTGCTGCGGCAATGGGCTCTGTGAGGAAAATGAAACCTATGAAAACTGCATAGCTGATTGCAGGATTCCGCCGGAAGAGATATGCAGTGATGGCAAGGACAACGACTTTGATGCTCTTGTTGATTGTGAGGACCCGGACTGTGAGTGCATAGCCGGTGGAGAGGACGATGTGGATGAGGAAAAGGCTGGAAACGGAGAAGAAGAGGAGGTGGACTGCTGCGCACCGGGGGCGGAGTGCCAGGAGAACTGCGAGGACGGAGAAGACAACGATTGCGACGGCTTGGCAGACTGCGAAGATCCGGATTGCGAGGAGGAGTGCACCATAGACTGCACAGAGCTGATAATGATAACCGAATTCAGGAAAGAGTTTGGAGATGCTGTCATTGAAGAGGAGGAGGACAAATGTGAGGAAATTCCGGGGGACTGGAGGAGTAAGGTTAATGAGGTGGGGTGCTACACCGGAGACCTGGAAGAGTTTGACTGCGATGATCTGGAAGAGGAGGTCAGGTACTTCCAGTTTATGCAGTTCTGCAACTCCCTGAATGCCGAGTGGGAGTGCCAGAACAATTACTGGGGCTGCCTGTGCGACAAGGAGCCTCCGGAGGAGGCCTACAACGGCCCCTACTGCGACGACATCAGTTCCATGGATGCGGATCGGACCTGCCCTGATTATCCCTGCCAGGACCCGGACGAGAGCTGCAGGCCGGTCTACGGATTGGCTGGCCTGACATGCGAATGCGTCGCTGAGACCGAGGAGGGCAGCAACTGCGGAGACAAGATAGACAACGACAACGACGGCGCCATAGACTGCATGGACCCGGACTGCTGTCCGGGAAATGAACCATGCTGTTGTGAGGACTTCTTTGACTCTCCGGACTGGAGCCTCAGCTGGTGCTATCCTGACTGCGAGGACTGCTTCTGCTACGAGGGCGACTGCACCAACGTCAGAGGTGAGTGTAAGTGCATGGAGATGCCACCCTGTGAACTCATAGAGCCAACTAGTCCGGAAGACTGTGAGCTTGGCATCTGCCGCAACTCCGGCCAAAAGTGCGTCTATATCGGCCGAAATGGAGATGCCAAATGCTCCTGCCTGTATGACTGCTCCGGCGGGGAAAATCCAGATGCCAATAGCGATCCCAGAGCTTGCTTAGAAGACTCCTGGTGCGTGGATTTTGACGTGCCCTGTCAATGGTATGAGGATGGGCAACCAGTCTGTGGCTGTCCTATATAGGAGTAGACAGCAGATATTCATCAGCAGGAGGGAGTCGACTCAAACGCGCGGGTTGAGGCAGACAGGGTTTCGTTTGTGGTAGAGAGGCATTTGCTTTTTTATGCTTTGCGCATTTTATTTGTGGAAATGGCGCGAAGAAGAAAAACTCCCCCAAAAGGCCTACATGTCCAGCGCCCAGAAGCCGATCTGAACAAGAGAAAGTTCAGAGAGAATCTTTTAAGGGATCATCCTGGCCTTCACGGGCGCGAGGGTCTGATAGAGAGACTTTATGCGCCCACTAGGGACCCGTGCCTCCACCCGCTGGAGATTCTTGAACGGCAGAGGTCTGCCATATTTGCTGAGGCCGATAGACCGGGCCTGACTGCAGAGCAGATGGAGGCACTTGAAAAGGTTCTTGCGAGTGTGAATGAGCGCATCAGAAGTATAACCTCTCGGCGTGGAAGGTAGGGCAACCTCTAGCCTTCTGCCGCCAGCAACACTGGGCGCAACATTGCTGGCTCGGCAGGCCGTAGAAAAAAGGGGCTCAGCCTGTCCGACTGCTCCAGACAGTAAAAAATCTTTGATTTTTATGCTTGGAGCCCTTAGAGAAAGGGCTGAAAATGGACCAGAAGGTTTTTCTGGCTTTGATTCTTATTCTGGTTATACTGACTGTAGCACTTCTGCTGATGCAGGGAGGGGGGCCAGCTGTGAGGCCTTCTGCCAAGCCCTCTGAGGTCCGGTTCACTCAGACGGAATGCGACTCGATATGTAAGTCGGCTGAATACGACAGGGGGGAGTGCCTGTCTTCCGGACAGGCGACTTCAGACATGGTCAAAACCCAGCCGTGCGTTGGGTCAGGAAGCTGTTACTGCTACAACGAGCCGGAGGCGCCCGAGGCTCCCGAGGAGCCTACCATGGCTGAACTCTACTGTGTTGGCATGCCGCTGAGCGAGGCTGAACAGATAGCAGAGGGCAGTGAGTGCACAGCCAACAGCTCCCTTACCGACGATGTGTTCTGTAACAACATTACACGCACTTGGTGGATAAAACTCGACCTGCAGCGGGAGGGCTGCAATCCGGCCTGCGTAATCAGCGTTGACAACAGGACGGCGGAGATAAACTGGCGGTGCACCGGACTTCTGGTGTAAGCGAGTAGTGGTTCTCAGGTGGAAGTGGCTTAATTTTTTAACTTAAATACCTAATTATCCTAGATTTTACAACCTGAAGATGGTCGAACTCAGGCTTACGGATAACGAAAAGGGCGTCCTCAAATTCCTTATAAGGGATGGGCGTGCCTCATGTTCTGATATTGCCAGATTCCTTGGCATAACCCCGCAGGCTGTGGTAAAGATAAAAAGAAAGCTCGAGCAGATGGGCATCATAAAGGGCTACAGCGCCGAGGTGGACTGCGGCAAGCTCGGCGCGCAGGTCTTCGCCCTCATCTGCTACAACATAAACATGGGTGGGTCGAAGGAGGGGCAGGAGCAGGTTCTAAGGGAGAGGATGAAGGCGGACCCGTTCATGCTGAGGCTCTATCGCATACCGACGGGCACCGAGTGCACGCATGTTGGAATCTTCGCCTTCCGCAACATGGATGAGATGGGGGAGTATGTCAGCAGGGCCAGGAAGGCCATACGCAGGGACCACCTGGAGGATAATTTCAGAATCCTGAAGATCCATATCATCCCGTTCAGAAGCCTGCTGAAGGACGACGCCAAGGGCTTCCTTCTCAAGATAGTCGGCGAGCTGGGCGGAAAGCCTGTGCTGGAGACCCCGTTCGACTGAGGGTTCCCTGCCGCTGCTATGCCACAAAATAACAATGCTTGGGGGCTAGACAAGCCCCTGTGCCATCATGGCCTCGGCCACCTTCAAGAAGCCGGCGATGTTCGCACCGTTCACCAGATTGCCCGGTGTGCCATACGCCTCTGCAGCTTCCCATGAGGTATTGTGGATGTTCTGCATGATGGCCTTCAGCCTAGCATCTGTTTCTTCAAATGTCCACGAACTCCTCATACTGTTCTGCGACATTTCCAGGCCCGAAACAGCCACGCCCCCAGCGTTTGCCGCCTTGGCCGGCCCGAAGAGCACACCATGCTTTTGGAAGAGCCTGACTGCCTTAGGCGTTGACGGCATATTCGCGCCCTCTGCCACAGCTATCACGCCATTGTCTATGAGGGCCTTTGCGCCCTTCTCGTCAAGCTCATTCTGAGTTGCATTCGGGAGCGCGATATCGCATTTGATGTTCCAGATGCCACTGGGACCCTCGTGGTACTCAGCCCTTGGGTGTTCCCTGATATACTCCTTTATCCTGCCGCGCTCAACCTCCTTGATCCTCTTGACGGTGTTTAACTGTATGCCTTCAGGATCATATATATAACCACTGGAGTCCGACATTGCCACTACCTTGGCACCCATAAGCTGGCACTTCTGCACTGCATATATAGAGACATTACCGGAGCCGGAGCTTATTACAGTCTTTCCCTTAACCTTCTGGCCAATTGTCTTAAGCATCTCCTCAACGAAATACATCAAACCATAACCAGTTGCTTCAGTTCTCACAAGGCTTCCGCCATATGAGAGCCCCTTGCCCGTAAGGGTGCCCGTAAAGCTGTTGGTAAGCCTCTTGTATTGGCCAAACAGATAACCTATCTCCCTTGCACCAACTCCTATGTCACCTGCAGGAACATCTGTATCCGGTCCAATATGCCTGAACAACTCATTCATAAAACTCTGGCAGAAACGCATGACCTCTGCATCACTTCTGCCGTGTGGGTCAAAGTCGCTGCCGCCCTTGCCTCCGCCCATCGGGAGGCCTGTCAGTGAATTCTTAAGTATCTGCTCGAAAGCCAGAAACTTGAGAAGACCAAGATAGACAGTCTTGTGGAAGCGCAAACCGCCCTTGTAGGGCCCAATTGCGCTGTTGAACTGCACCCTATATCCGCGGTTGACCTGTACCTCACCGCTGTCATCCACCCATGGAACGCGGAAGATTATGACACGTTCGGGTTCCGCGAGCCGTTCGAAAATCTTGGCCTCCACGAACTCCGGGTGCCTGTCGAATACAGGCTCCAGTGAGTGGAAGACCTCAGTCACTGCCTGATGGAATTCCGGTTCCCCCGGGCTTTTTTCCAGTATCCTCTTCAAAACAGAAGTATCAGCCATTTTTTGTAATTCCAGAAGGTTTTATTTATCAGGTACTAATTTAAATATAAGCCAGTATAAGCTGGACAGCGTTTAAGCTGCACTGGTTCAGGTGCCAGAGTTCTCCTTTTCTTAATCCTTCATCTAATTAATTCATGTCCTCAAATACCTTTGGGAAGGAGTTCTGTATCACTACGTGGGGTGAGAGCCATGGACCAGCCGTAGGCTGTATAGTGGACGGATGCCCTGCGGGTCTAGAGATAACCATAAAAGACATCCAGAGGGATCTTGACCGGAGAAAGCCGGGTATGAGCAGTGTTTCCACTGCACGCATGGAGAGAGATATCGTCAGGATACTCTCTGGAATATTTGAGGGCAGGACCCTTGGGACGCCTGTATCACTTCTGGTAGAGAATAAAGATGTCGATTCGTCAGTTTACAAATTGCTCAAAGACAAGCCCCGGCCGGGTCATGCCGACTACACTTGGCAGGCCAAGTTCGGCATCCGTGACTGGAGAGGGGGAGGGCGCGCAAGCGCACGCGAGACCGTTGGAAGAGTAGCCGGAGGAAGCATAGCAAAGCGTCTGCTGTCTGAAGCCTTGGGTGTGCGTGTAGCAGCCTATACCATTGAGATAGGCGGCATCCGGGCAGTGGAAGTAGCTTTGGGTGATGTGTGCAGGGCAAAGGATATCATATACTCAAACCCGGTGCGCGTTCTGGACGCGAAAGCAGCCAAAGCTATGGAAGATGCGGTTAAAGCTGCAAAGGAGAATGGTGACTCAGTGGGAGGCATCATTGAGTGTGTTGCGCTGAATGTGCCGGCAGGTCTGGGTGAACCAGTTTTCGACAAGCTCACTGCAGATCTGGCAAAAGCGGTCATGTCCATACCGGCTGTCAGGGGTGTGGAGTTCGGGGCTGGCTTTGCCATGGCGCGCATGAGAGGGAGTGAGGCCAATGACGAGATAGTAACCAGCGGCAAGAAGATCCGGACAAAGACCAACAACTCGGGTGGAATAAATGGCGGGATATCCAATGGGATGCCCATAATTCTGCGTGCAGCCGTGAAGCCAACTTCCTCAATAGGTCGTGAGCAGAGGACTGTGGACCTAAAGACCGGGAAGTCTGCGAGGATAAGCATAAAAGGACGTCATGATCCCTGTGTGGTTCCGCGCGCCGTTCCCGTAATTGAAGCCATGGTCTCACTGGTGCTGGCGGACCACGGGCTGAGGAGCGGACTCATACCACGTTCTTTAATATAATTAAGCATTCTAAATCTGGATTAAATCTGAAAATGATTCTGGGCATTTCAGCAGGGAAACCAAACGGCAACACAGATATTCTGGTCAAAGCCGCCCTTGGCGAGTGTGAGAAGGCAGGCCTTGAGACAATGTTTGTCAGTCTCTGGGACAAGAAGATAGGTCCGTGCGTTGATTGTGGCAGGTGCAGATCACAGGAAACCTGCTGGCAGGATGACTCCATGAAGGAGATACAGCCGCTGCTGGAAAGGGCTGAGGCCATGATAATAGGCTCACCAACCTACTTCGGCAATGTCTCATCGCGCATATCCCTGTTGTTTGAGCGCACCCTCCCGCTCAGACGCAATGGCTTCAAGCTGAGGGGAAAAATAGGGGGTGCGGTCGCGGTTGGAGGCTCACGCAACGGCGGGCAGGAGTCAGTGATCAGGACAATCCAGAACTGGTTTACACTACACGGCATGATAGTAGTTGGCGACGATGCTCCCACTGCTCACTTTGGCGGGATAGGTGTTGGGCGCAGGCCGGGCGATGCGGCGAAGGACGAGATTGGGCTGGCAACAGCGGTAAACCTTGGTAAGCACCTGGCTGAAGTAGTATCATCTTTCAAAAAGTAGAATGGTTTCTGCAACCGCTTTATGCCATGGGGCAGCGACTATAGTCAATGCCATAGCCGCCGGCAGGGGCGCAGCCTTCGGACTGGATCTGCCAGCTAGGGTCACGGTGGAGCTCAGAGACAGTGGCAGTGTGACAGCTGTGAATGTTGGAGAGCCCAAACTTGTAGAGATATGCGTGAGGAACGTGCTGAATCTGTTTGATTATGGTTACGGCGCGGCAATACATGTGGAGTCGGATATACCTGTGGCACGCGGACTTAAGAGTTCCAGTGCCGTTGCTAACGCAGCTGTATTGGCCACTTTCGGTGTGCTGGCCAAGAAGCATGGCGGGATAAAAACCCTCAGGATAGATAAGGAGCTCAGCAGGCAACAGCTCGTGATAGGCAACGAGGAGATAAGGGACGAGACAATACTTGATATTAGCGTGCAGTCCGCCAAGGAAGCGGGTGTGACGATAACCGGTGCGCTGGATGATGCCGCAGCAGCCTATTTCGGCGGGTTTGTGGTGACGGATAACCTACAGAACAGGATACTCAGGAGAGGTGAGATGGAGAAGCTGTCTGCAGTCATTTTCGTCCCGGAGAAACAGACACATACTAGGGACTTTGATGTAGCGGGAGCCAGAATCTTTCGCAGAGAGGTAGAGGCAGTGTGGCAGCTGGCACTCTCCGGCGACATCTACACCGCCATGACGCTCAACGGGCTGATATATTCGGCGGCCATAGGGGATGGAAACTCTGCGCGCATAGCAGCCCTGGCAATGAGGGCAGGGGCGGTAGCAGCAGGATTGTCAGGCACCGGTCCGGCAGTGGTCGCCATAACGAAGGGCAATGCAGATAAGATACTTGCCGCTTGGGACGGGCTCAACGGAAGGCTTATCGAGACTAGAGTTAACAACGAGAAGGCGAGGGTCATCCTGTAGTTTTGACAATTGTTTTTATTGACATATACATAAGTTTAACGTCGCACTCGTGTTGTTCTGTTCTATAAAAACAAAAATACTTTAATAAAATGGCTCTAGAAAAAAGGAAGGATAGTGAATATGGGAAAGATGATAGGGGAGCTGGGGAGATGACGGGAGAGGGGAAGTCAGCAGGAAACCGTTACATCCTGATAGCAGTTGCCATAATTGTGGCTGTTGTCATAGCAGGAGCAATATTCTACATTGCCTCGCAAACCACCTCCCAAAGCAAACCTTTGAAGACCGGCGTGGAGGAATCAGGGCAGGAGAGCATAGCCCAGGCTGAACTGCCTACAGGCGAACCCTCATTTGACGAGCTGCTAAGTAAGGCTTTTGAGGCAGGGATGAGGATTGAGAAGGGCTCTGCCGATATGTCGGCCACCATGGAGATGGGAGGCGATGTTATGGCCGGGCAGGAGATGTCCATGAGAGTCGGCATGGAAGCAAAATATGATAAGGCGAACAATATTATTTACAGCAGAGCCTCATCGAGTATCACAGGTGCCCAGCTGCCATTCAATGAGCAGGTTATCGAATCTTATATAGTGGATGATGTCGTCTACACCAAGCTTGCAGATCCCTATGGCGGGCAGGATTACTGGATCAAACAACCTTTGGGGTATGATTTTTGGGAAAGCCTTGAGAGCACAAACCTGTCCGAAATACTGGATCTGGTACAGGGTCAGATAGTTGGCACTGAAACCAAAAACGGCAGGGAAGCCTATAAGCTGGTTGTTCAGCCGAACATAGGCAAACTTGTTGAGTATATGTACAGCATGGGGAATATGGGGATTAGTGTTGTGGAGATGGATGAACTGATCGGTCAAATTACCAACTCAGTAAAGAAGGCTGACTTCACAATCTGGATCTCAACGAATGATTATCTCCCAATAGCAATGGAGGGCAGTATAGAGGCCTCTCTAGATATCGGCGAACTGGTAGGTACGGCCGGGCAGGGCACTCTGGACCTGTCTATTGAACTTTTGGCGGATGCAGACTATGATTCTCCAGTGGATATACGGCTACCCGATGAGGCCCTTGATGCTGTTGAGTTTGCAGGCAATACTGCCTCATACTGCGGCGACGGATGGTGTGATGAGCTTTATGGAGAGGATGCATACAACTGTCAGGCAGACTGCTACTGTGGTAACTATATCTGTGAGACGACGGAGGATGAGGAATCATGTCCAGAGGACTGCTCCACATAAGTCAATAATGGCTAGGAGGAAGAGACATAGTATTGAGGGGCGTGAGGAGACCGGATATGGAGGGGGTTTTGCCCTGCTTGTGGTGTTAGTCCTCATTGGAGGGGTAATTTATTCCATGTTCTCCGGACCTCCGCCCAAACCACCCGCTGATGCGAGCAACCTGCTGGCCCAGAGCATTTTGGCTCTGGAATCAGTAAACAAGGAGAGCTTCACTTTCGACGGTACCTTGAGGATATCCAGTGGTGTTGACAATATGGAGCTTCCCATCTCAGGAGAGGGACGCATAGACCTAGCTAATCAAAGGATGAGCCTTAAGCTGAATATTGGGCCGGACCTTGGAACCGGGCCGGGAACTGATGATGTGCTGACCATAGAGACCTATACAATAGGTAATACTGTCTATAGCGGCATTATGGGCAAGTGGTCCAAATACCCCCTAGATACAGCCTGGAGCGGTAGCAAATTTTCCAGAAAGATTATAGATATGGCACGGAACCTTGACACCTCCATAGGCAAAAGAGAGACAGTCAATGGAAAAGAAACCATAAGGGTTGATGTAGATGCAACGGTGGAGGACCTCCTTGATCTGCTTGCTACTATGCAGGCAGCTCCCCTGGATGCCACAGCAGAAAAACTTGCTGCAGGTATTAGAAATATAGGAATGGTCATCTGGATAGATGCCAATGATTTCCTGCCTGTTAAGACAAGCCTGAGCTTCACTATTGAAGGCAGGGAGATAAACCTGTTTGGTGGGGGTGTCAACAAATCTGGGGTTTCCTTGGACATCAATATCAACTTTGATTTCAAGACCCCCTTCCATATAATCCTCCCTTCTGCAGCTCGAAGAGCAGAGAGCATCACAATCTAGCCACTGCTCACTGCTCACACCCCAGTGATGTTTTTATATTGTAATCATGAAATTAGGTGGGGGAAATGACATCAGATGCACGGATAAAGAAGATTTCTGAGGCAAGCGGCCTCTCTGTGGATGAAGTCAAGGGATTAATCGAGAAGAAGAAGGAGGAGACTGCCGGTCTTCTGACTGATCATGGCGCTATCTATGCCTTGGAAAAAGAGTACGGTATATCCCACGAAGAAGGTGGGCGAATGGATTTCACCAAGATATCTGATATAAAGCCCAATGAGAATAATATCAACATTGTGGGAGTTGTCAAGGAGGTACGCCCTATTAAAAAATTCCAAACAGACAAACGCTCAGGACAGTTGGCACGTGTAGTACTGGCTGATGACAAGGGAGAGACAAATGTCATCCTCTGGGACAAACTTGCCGAGCTTGTCAATACGAGCAAACTGAGTCTTGGCAAAATTGTTATCATAAAGAACGGTTATACCCGGGAGGGTCTTGACAAGAAGCCTGAGGTCCACGTCGGAAATCTGGGAAGGATAATCATTGAACCCAAGAACATAGATCCTGAGCTGACAAAACAATTCCCTAAGATCGAAGAGAAGCTCACCAAAATAGGAGAACTCAAGGAAAATGAAGTCGCCTCCACACAGGGGAGAGTCCTCTACATTTATGACAAGTCGGAGTTTGACCGCCCCGATGGGCGCAAGGGTCAGCGTGCAAGCATGATAATTGAGGACGAGACAGGCAAGCTGAGGGTGGTTCTATGGGACTCTAATGCGGATTTGATAAGCCGCTTCAGTGAGGGAGATGTTGTCAAGATTGAAAATGGACAGGTTCGTCAGGGCAATCGAGGACTGGAGATACACATAGGCAATCGCGGTCGGGTGCTCCCATCGGATGCCAAGTTAGATCTTCCGGAGATGGAAGAGGCCAAAATCTATAAACTGGCAGAGATGGAAGAGGGATTACAGAACGTGAACGTTGCTGGCAGGGTCATGAGAATACTGCCCATAAAGGAGTTCACCTCAGGCAACCGCACCGGCAAACTGGCATCGCTCATACTGATAGATGAAACAGGTATATTGCGTGCAGTCCTCTGGAATGAGAAGGCCGATCATGTCAAGAAGATAAAGCAGGGGGATACCGTGCTTATAAGGAGCGGGTATACCAAACCTAGCCTCACAGGAGAAATGGAGGTCCATGTTCCCAGCAGAGGGAGCATTCATATCAATCCGGAGAATGTGAAGGTAGCTGACATAACTACTCTGATAAACAAACATGCTGAGGAGAAGAAGATATCTGACATCAAGCCAGACGATCGCAATGTTAGGATAATCGGGACCATAGAGGATGTGGATGAGAGCCCAATAATGTTTGAGATATGCCGGGAATGTGGTTCGCGAATAGAAAATGTTGCAGGAGAGTGGCTCTGTGATATCTGCGGTGAGGCTGAACCAGCTTATGGCATGGTCATCAGCTGTGGGGTTTCGGATGGCAGTGGCGACATCAGGGCAGTTTTCTATCGTGACTTGGCAGAGCAGCTGACAGGCCTCAGCGTCACCGACGCTCTGAACCTTATCGGTGAAACGGGCGATGAACTCGCACCGGTGAGGCAGGTCAGAGACGGAATAGTAGGCAAGAGCATAGCCATTACAGGTAACGCCCGCTACAATGACTATCAAGACAAGCTCGAGCTGGTAGTTTCTTCTCTTGAAATGTTACCTTCAACGTCCAAAACACCCAAGAAGTCCGTCTCCAAGAAGGGAACTCCACCCGATGACGTCCCTGAGGAGGTCCTACGGGATGCGGACCTGCCCGAGGGGGACATTGAGGTGGAGGAGATAAAACTGGATGAATGAGAATGGCAAAAATAGAGAGTATAGATGACCTGCCCGGGGTTGGACCGGCAGTTGCTGACAGGCTGGTTGAGGCAGGATACAGGGACCTTATGGCGGTAGCTGCAGCATCCCCCGGCGAGCTTAAGGAGGCCATAGGTATGGGAGAGGCCACTGCAAAGCGCATAATATCTGCAGCTCAGGATGCCGTTGAGATGGGCTTTGAAACCGGGGTGGATATCATGAAGAAACGCGAGCAGATTGGCAAGCTCACAACCGGGAGCAGTGAACTGGACAAGATACTTGGCGGGGGCATAGAGTCGCAGGCGATAACAGAATTCTATGGTAAGTTTGCAGCCGGAAAAACCCAGATAACCCACCAGCTCTCGGTGAACGTCCAGTTGCCCAAGGAGAAGGGGGGGCTGGAGGGCAAAGCACTCTATATAGACACTGAGGGGACGTTCCGCCCGGAAAGGATAAGCCAGATGGCCAAAATGCTTGAGCTGGATACCGAAGAGGTGCTGAAAAACATTATGGTGGGGAGGGCTTATAACAGCGATCACCAGATGCTACTTGCTGAGAAAGCGGAGAAGATAATCCCGGAGAAGGGTGTACGACTGGTGATAGTTGATTCCCTGATGGGGCTCTTTCGGGCCGAGTATGTCGGGAGAGGGACTCTTGCCGACCGCCAGCAGAAACTTAACCGCCACTTGGCTGTCTTGGGGAAAATTGCCACTCAGAACAATCTGCCTGTAGTCGTGACCAACCAGGTCATGGCGCAGCCGGGAATGCTTTTTGGAGATCCAACTGCACCAATTGGGGGGCACATACTGGGCCACAAGAGCACGTTTAGGATATATCTGCGAAAGGGCAAGGGTGAGAAGCGTGTGGCCAAGCTGGTGGATTCGCCACATCTTCCGGATGCTGAGTGCGTATTCTCGATAACCGAGGGGGGAGTGTCGGACTAGGCCTTTATCCTGAAGGTCTCAGGCTTGCCGGTTTTAGGGTCCACAGCCTCGATTATGTGGTACTTGTCCATATCATGGAGGACCGGGTCCTCGCCCAGCTGCGGGGTGCCGTCGTTGACCATGAGGACCTCCTGATAGGGCCCTGTACTCTCTCCCTTGCCGGGTATGATGGCATCAGCGGTCGACCGCCGGGCGACCTCTCGATAGCCGTTGCGCCTGAATACTGGGACAGATTTCTCATCGACCCATACCTCGAGCCTGCCTCCACGTCCCGCCCGGTATTCTGCCTCGGTCCTGGCAACCGCCCTCGTCCCCAGGCCCTGTCCCCTCAACCTGGGCGGTATCCTGACATGCCCCATGTGCTCGCCCCTGTAGGCGTAGCCCAGTTCCCTGTGAGGGCGCTCGACGCCGTCTTCGCCGACAGTGAAGAACCAGATGGAAGGCACGGAGGGGTTCAGGGGGGAGCTCCGGCATGCCCGCATGGTCAGGATGCTGCCGTCTGCTAGTTTGTACACGCCCTGCAGCGTCGCCGGCTTTCCTTCCACATTAATCTTAAGCGGCAGCTCGATTCTCCTGCGGCCCTCATGCGGGTCATAGAAGGCTATCCTGCCCTTGGGCATGAGCCTTTGCCTCTCCCTCGGGCGGGCCATCTCCAGGTGCCTGACGCTAGGCCTTTTCATGTTAATATAAGGGGGAAAATCTTATAAATCACCAGTCGGTAAGCCTGAGCTGCGCCCTGCGGTCCACTGTGGACCATTTCTTGCGCACGATGTCCGGAAAGCTGCGGTTCTTCTTCCAGTGCCCGTCCAGCCAGCGCTGCGTCACCGGGTCGCTTGGGTAGCCAGTCCCCAGCTCGCCGTGCTCTTTTGCCAGTTCGGCTATTGCCGCGTCGCGCGCAACCTTTGCGAGTATGGAGGCTGCGCCGGTGATGCAGTAGTTTAAATCGGCTTTATGTTCAGCGACTATCCTTACAGGCTTCTTGCAGAGGTTGCTTATATTCATACAGTAGCGGGCAGGAATGGTATCAGGACAATCAACATAGCATACGTCCGGCGTGATATTTAGAGAGTCGAGCAGCTCGGCGGTCTTGATGGCTTCTATCTCATTGAGTGAGGCACTCTTCATCCATTCCGTTATATCGGCCGCGCTTAGGGAGAGGAGAGCATGTTCAACAGCCAGCTTTCTTATCTTGTGGGAGAGCTTTATGCGGGTTTCCGGATCCAACAGTTTGGAGTCTGTCACACCCAGCTTCTTGAGCCTAGACTCGTGCTTCCTTTCTATTACGACAGCTGCGAACACCATCGGACCTATGACCGGTCCGCGGCCGGCCTCGTCCACACCGCAGATTAGCATGGATAGATTACCGGGGAAAGGATAAAACTACTTCTGCAGCAGCCGGTTCAGCCCGTTCACGAAAGCGTAGATGGCCGCCATGTTCACGTTTTCATGAACCCCACGCGAGAAGACACCATGATGCCTTTCATCCGATATCTTTAGTGTCACATCTGCAAGGGCATCGCTTCCTCCTGTTATGGCATCCAAATGGAACTCATCCAGGGATATCTTACGCTCATCTATGGCTGCCTTTATGGCATTCAGACTGGCATCAACCGGACCGACACCATCCGCCTCTGCTTCCTTCAATTCAC
>CAZQBY010000001.1:18458-142736 GCA_964592405.1 uncultured archaeon
TGCTTGCCAAGAACAAGCCTGCGGTGCGCACCCACCTCCTCCGGACTTATCGGCTCGTAGGTGGATGCCTTCTTCAGCACTCCGTGAACGTGTATGCCAGACTCGTGCGCGAATGCGTTCTCGCCGACTATGGGAAAGTTCGGCATTACCCTTACCCCGCTCAGGCGCTCCACTAGCTTGGACGTGGCGTAAATCTTCTTCAGGTCTATGCCGGTCTCGATACCCTCCAGGCGCTCCAGTATCAGGACCACCTGCTCCATGTCTGCGTTGCCCGCCCGCTCCCCAAGACCGTTTATGGTGGTGTGTGGATATGTGGAGCCCGCCTTGACTGCCGCCACAGTGTTGGCCACAGCCAGCCCGAAGTCATTGTGGCAGTGGACAGCTAGGGGGACTTTCAATGCCGCGCGCAATCTGCCTATCAGCTTGCCCATTCTCTCCGGGGTCATAACGCCAACCGTGTCGGGGATGTTGATTATCCTGGCGCCAGCTCCCTCCGCGGTCTTGCAGACCTTCTCCAGAAAGTCATACTCAGTCCTGCATGCATCCTCGGGTGAAAAGTGCACTGCGACTCCCCTGTCTACACAGTATTCAACAGAATCTACTACAGCCTCCAGTATCTGCTCCTTGGACATCTCCAGCTTGTGCTCCCGGTGTAGCGGAGAGGTGCCTATAAATATGTGAACCCAATCCACACCACTGTCTATGGCTGCATCTATGTCCTTGTGGTTGCATCGGGCCAGACTGCAGGTCTGGGCATCTAGACCCATATCGGCGATGGCTTTTACGGCCTTAAAGTCCCCATCAGAAACAACAGCAAAACCAGCCTCGATTATACTGACACCTATGTCGCTCAAAGCCTGCGCTATGGTGGTCTTGTCCTCCATATTCATTGCCACTCCCGGCGTCTGCTCCCCGTCGCGCAGGGTGGTGTCAAAGATTTTGACTTTCGCCATCGCGGTTAATTAGAAGAAACCAGGGAAAAAACGAGTTGCACTATACCCTGTCAGGGTTACACTACATTTTTTAACCATAGACTCAAAAATAATCAGCCTTCTGCCGCTGTAGCTCAGTCTGGGAGAGCACCACGCTGAAGACGTGGGTGTCGCGGGTTCAAATCCCGCCGGCGGCATCTCGCTCTTATTGGCTCGGCCTCAATGCCGCTGGCTTATGCCAAAGAGGTTACCTAAGCGAGGAGCTCTTTGCCATCCGCGTCGGCATTCTGAAGGACAAGAGCAGAGGCGGGGTGGTGGGGCCGCTGACTAAGGGCCCCGACAGGGCGGTTAAAATGGATAATAATTGAGGCATCAATTATGAAGGAAAAATCCCCACACAGGGTTGATCCAGAAAAAGCTGTGAGGGTGTTGGACATAAAGTAAGGACATCAGTCTACTCAAAAATGAGCAGATCATCGACTCTTATATTGGTTCTCCTTGCAGTGATTGCGGCGGGTTTTTTCTTGGAATATATCTCAAGGCCACCTCTTCTCAGCCGGGGCCCGGGGCTTGAGTTCTCGCATTTCTCCAGAAATCTGGCCGAATGTATGAACCAGAGCAGGGCAAATGTTGCTGAAGCCCGGTGGATTGGAAACAACAAGATGCACATCCAGGCTCTTGGACTCTTTGTCAACTGCGCGTGCTCTGTGGGTTCTGGCGGATACCGTGTTGATGGTGATAAGATAATCCTCCAGTATGAGGAGATATGCAACAGGCCGAAGGATGAGTCCTGCAGTATCTGTGAAGAGCTGATCTATGAGATAAAGGATTTGGAGCGGAAGGACTACACATTTGAGATGGAAAGGATAACTTTAAGCAATTATCTCTGACTTACTCTTCCCCCAGCATCTCACTGGTTTTCAGTCTTTCCTGTGCCTTTAACTCGTCTATCTCCTTAATCAGGTCCTTGTCCAGCCGGTCCAGGAGCTCAGCCCGTTTCTTCCTCTCCAGAAGTTCAATCTCCTTCAGTTTTTTCCTAAGGACCCATTCTGGCCCTTCTTTCAGTGCCAGCTCAACCCGCTCACTGGCCTCTCTGCCACCTAGTAGCTTCAGGTGTATGATAAAATCTGCGCCCTCCCTGTAGAATTTTATCGCATGCTCAATAGTCTTTGCTGTAACAAAGACTAAGGCATCCGGGTTCTCCCCCTTGACTCTTTTGATAAGCAGAAGACTGTCATCCTCATCGGGTACTGTCGAAATCACAAGTTTGGCATCCTTGAGGCGCACTTTCTGCAGAACCTCAGCATCCTCCAGATCTCCATATATTGAGGGTATCTTTCTCCTGACAAGCCTTTTGATTATCTCCGGATTGTGGTCCACAACAATGACATGTTCTCCAAGCTTCATGAGGCTTTCGATTACCTCCATCCCCATTATATGTGCACCGAAGACAACCACATGGTTTTTTGGATACTTGTCTGGAAAGTGCTCAAGCTCTGTTTTGAGCTTCATAAAACTGAACTTCTCAAATCGTGCCAAGGTTCCAGAGAAGGGAATGTAAAGGGAGTTTCCATATCTGATGAGGTAAGGTGTGATGGACATGCTTATCAGCGCCAGCAGAAGGGTCATCGGAAAGACTACCGACTGCGGGTCAGTTACTGCCAGAGCCATCGCCAGTATTAGTGAAAACTCGGATATCTGCGCCAGACCAATCCCTGAGAGGAAGGAGGTCCGTCTTTCATAACCGGTTAATATGCAGAGAAGGGTTATCAGCAGGGGTTTTAGCACCAGAACCAGAATCGAGAATATTATCACCGGCAGGATAAGATTCTCGATGCCCATCACCGGATAGAACTGCATGCCCAGTGAGACAAAGAATACTATGGCGAAGAAGTCTCTCAGAGGCTTTATGCGGTTGGCCACTTCGAGATTGTAGGGGAACACTGCCAGACTGAGGCCGCCCAAGAAACCTCCTATGGCCGTTGAGAATCCAAGCACATGGCTGGATATTGCGAACAAGAAGGCGAATGAGAGGGCAGTCATGAATACCAGCTCCACGGATTTTGAAACAGCTTTCAGTATCCGTGGAGAGATATATCTGCTTAGCACAGTCGCGAAGGAGAAGAGGCCGATTACCCTTAATATGGAACCAAAGATGTCCATAACCACTCCGTTATTGGAAGATGCAAGTACTGAGAGGATTATGACAACTATTATATCCTGCATAAGCAGAATACCAAGGGTTATTCTGCCGTGTAGGGTCTCAAGTTCGTCTCTGTCGGATAGTATTTTAATGACTACCAAAGTGCTGCTAAATGCCAGTATCAGGCCCATGTATATGGCATCGCCATGGACAAATCCTATGGCCAGCGCCACCAAAAAGCCCAGTGCGAATGTCAGCCCTACCTGACTGGTGCCTACCAGTATAGCGGCCCTGCCAACGTCCTTGAGTCTGGACAAATCAAGCTCTATGCCGACAGTGAACAGGAGGAATGTAATCCCCAGCTCAGACAGGGCTCTAACGAAAAGCGGGTCATTTATGAGGGTGGTTCCGAAGAATAATTTGGCCCCTATCGGCCCCAATACAACACCGGCCACAATATAAGCGGGTATGAGCGGCTGTTTGAGTCCGGCAGCAAGGAAGGCAAATATTGTTGCAGCCAGGATTATCAGACCCAAGTCAGACAGTATAGCTACCTCAGCTTCTATTCCCGGCTTTATGCTCTCCACCTGTGCCGTGACCAGGGGCAAAAACACTAACAGGGCTATTAGCACAAACTTCCACTTCATCTTGGTTGGATATTATTAGAATGATTAAATAAATGGTAAATAAAATAACAAATGTTAAATAAAATAACGGCCATAAAATAGGATAATCTATTTAGGGATAATCTATCTGTCAGTAAGAATAAAATCTGGCAGTTTCCCTATCCGCCCAACCATTCCGCCCTTTATAATCTGGACGCCATCTATTTCTTTACCCAAAAACCGCTTGGCAAATTCCAAACCATCCCTGATTTCTCCCACACGGTTGGCTATGGCGGTTGCAAAGGCGTCAGCTACCGGTGTGCTGCGTGCAAATACAGATACTGCATCCGCATCACCCAGACTTATTGAATGACCCACTGTCCCGGATGAAGTGCATATCCCGTAGCTTTTTTCTCCCGGATTTATTGAGAAGCCAGACTTGCCAGAAAGTGGTGATTTGCCAGCAAAAACTAGAAGGTTAAAATCCCGGTTGCCATAGATACAAATATCCCCCCCATTTTCGACGACTATCCACTCAGCACCCATCTCAACAGCTTCTCTTACTAGGAGCTCTGAAACCGCTCCTGCTACAGCGGCCATTGGTCCCACGCCTGCCTTCTCAGCTGCATCGGCCATTATGTTGATTATCTCCGGAGCCCCCTTCTCCACCCCCACAGGTTCAAGGGATGTTTGAAAATCCGGATTGCGTCCAATATAACTCTCCAGTTCCTGTCGCTTTTTGATGATGAACCCCTTGATAAAATCACTGATATCTATGTCGCACTTCACCTTTAGTATGGTATCCTTGTATGCAAACTGGTCCTCCATCTGAATCAGAATTAGAATTCTTTTAGAACTCAGGTTTTGACAGTGCCCTTCTGGGACAGGCATCTACACATATCCCGCAGAGGACACATTTATCTTCATCATAAACCAGCCTGCCATTCTTATCAAATGCAAAGGCCTTCGTTGGGCAGAGGGATATACAGGCACCACAGTCTATGCACTTATCAGGATCATGCCTGACAACGTTTTTCTGCTCACTGATCTCCACACCTCTGCTCCTCAGAAACTCCAGGACCTTATCATTGTCTTTTTTGGGGAATTTTATCAGTATCCTGCCGTTAGCATCTGCCCGGAGAATATTTATCCGCACTCCGGTTTCCAATATGCAATCTGCTATTATCGGACTGTCCAGCTGGTCTTCCTTCAGCCTTATCAAATACTTCTTGGTCATTTTTTGTTTACAAACGCGGCTATGTCCTCTGCCGTTATTATTCCAGTAACCCTGCCTTGGTTATCAACCACCGGCAGAGCAGATATCCCGTTTTTTCTAAGCCTCTCGGCTACAATACCTAGAGTTTCGTTTGGCTGAGCAGTTATGACTGTCCTGACAGCGACATCTTCTAGCTTCTCCTTACCCTCGGCAACTGCCTTGGCGATGTCCCATGATGTTACTATCCCATCTAGTCTGCCATTCTTGACTATTGGGATATGGTTGACTCCCTTACCTATCAATAGCTTTGACACCTTCTTCACAGTGGAGTCGTGCCCCACAGTTACGGCTTTTCTCATAACGTCCTTGACATACCTGACGTCATGCTTCAATGGCTTGAACCTGCTCTTCTGATATCTCTCTAGCGGCTGTACCAACTCAAACTCACCATTTTGTATCCACTTCTTTAGAACCTCGGCTATCTCACGCGCAGTATGTAAGGGTGCAAGAGAGGAGGTTCTTACCTCCCTGCCGTTCAATTCTATTTTGCCTGATCTCAGCTCTGCATAACTGACCTCCATTATGCTGCTCCTTGACCTGGATGGGATCGAGTAATCCAACACTTTTGTGAATATCTGTTCATCGCGTATAGCAGTCCGCTTGGCAATCTCCTCGTTAAGAATGGGTATAGGTATACCCAGACCAACATAAAGGCTGACGCCGTATCCCTCAAAGGCCGCCCCCTTGATGTATTTTGGGTTCGCCCCTTTTAGGTCGCATTTCACAGACAGCGCGCCTGCCGATCCTGTCGGAATACCGTTTTTTCGCGGCACCTCGGTATTGTGCTGTGTCCCCTCCCCTATTACATATCCCCGCGTTCCGGCTAGGAATATCCTAGTCCCAAACCCGATGGTTTCAAGATATGGGTCATTTATCAGCGGAGAGAGCTGGGAGGAGGTAGTATAGGTAACGTTACCATAGTTGGGTAACAGTTTGCCCATGTAAGTATAGATCGTCCTGTCCGAGGAGTTGGTTGCGGCGGCATAATTCTGATAAGCATTCCGCGGATTAAGAAGCCAGGCCTGATTGAGGTCCTGTAGTGTGATTTGGGTTTTAATCTTCTTGCGTGGATAGCAGTCGGTCCCATAGGAGGTTGCGCGCAACTCTATCTCTTCACCCTTTACCAAATCCTCTATAACATGTCCGCCTCCATAGTTAAAGCCTTCTGTCTCACTGAGCTGAGTAGCACCTATATATGCATCCACGGCTGCCAGCCCGGTGTATGCCTCAACATCATTCAGCCATACACGCTGCATCTTTATGGGTGGTTCGGCATGCCCAAAGTTCAACAGAGCTCCGGAGGAGCACATGGCCCCGAAGGTGCCGGTAGTGACCACATCTATGTCCTTGGCTGCTTTTTTTGTGCCATGTTCCTCCACATAACTTATCATCTCTTCAGCTGTAAGGACTACTGCATCTCCCTTCCGGATTTTGTCATTAATTTCGGCATAGGTCTTTGTCATCATCTAGCTTTGGAGCGGATAATAAAAAAATCCGATATCTGGTATATTACTTTCAGTAATATCAGCATTTTTGAGGATGGACCCAAAAAATAGGCCATGAGACTCATAGATACGCACGCCCATATGGGCTTCCCGGAGCTTCTGAAGGACATTAATGGAATCATTGCACGTGCAGATAGGGAGGGAGTAGCAATTGTCAACTGCTGCCTCAGCCCACAGGAGCTGGAGAAGACCAAGGGCTTCAAGAAGCTCTACCTGACCATCGGCTGCACTCCCTACCACCTCCAAGACTTTGAGCGCCAATACCAGCTGATTGAGGCCAATATTGACCGCATAATTGCTGTGGGGGAGATAGGTCTTGATTACTACTGGATTAAGGAAAAGGAAGGGCGTGAAAGAGAAAGAGAGAATTTTCAGAAACTTCTGCAACTCGCCGGGGAATATGACAAGCCTGTGATTATACATTCCAGAAATGCTGAGAGGCCTGCTCTGGATATGCTTGAGAAGGCCGATGTGCATGCCATAATGCACTGTTTTTCGGGCTCACTGGAAGAAGCTAGGCGTGCAATAGACCTTGGTTACCTCATCTCCATACCGACCAATATTGGCCGTTCAGTGCAGAAACAGGGGTTTGCCCGGAGTTTACCTTTGGAATCCTTGGTTTTGGAAACAGATGCCCCATATCTGCCCCCCATTCCCAAGACAATCAATGAGCCGGTTAATGTTATCCACTCGGCACATGAAATAGCAAGAATCAGGGATATAGAGTTCGCTGATGTTGTCGCTCAGACAACGAGGAATGCGCGCAAATTCTTTGGTATCTAGTGCTCATACACCCATTCCTCATCCGCCTTTTTGTATCTGAGTATCTCTTCCGGCTTGAAGAATATACTGATTTCTCTCTCAGCCGTTTTGGCGGAATCAGATGCATGGACTACGTTCCGTCTGAGGAACAGACCATAACTGCCCCGTATGCTGCCTGCATCTGATTCAAGCGGGTTTGTGCTGCCAACCATCCTCCTAACGGCTTTTACTGCCTCATAACCCTCTATTACACAGACAACACAGGGACCTGACATCACATACGTGATAAGTGGCTCATAGAAATCCTTTCCCTTATGCATGGAATAGAGCTCTTCTGCTGTGGCCCTGTCTATCTGCACCATCTTCATGGCCACAATCTTTAGCCCCCTTCGCTCAAACCTGCCGAGTATTTCACCGACCAAATTTCTTTGTATAGTGTCGGGCTTCAGCATGATAAAGGTTTTTTGTATCATCTCATCCCTTCTTTATTCTCCCAGCCAGTTTTTTACTTTTGGCCTTTCTTTTCGGGGTCGGATTCTTTCTTGGACCCTTTCTTGGACTCGGCACCTCTCAGATGTTGTACCCTGATGAGCTTTTCTTTTCTGTATTGTCCGGTCCACCTAATCTTTCTGGGACTTCTTCCCAGCTCAGCATTCTTTTGACATTTTGAGGAGCAGTAGAATGAGACAGAACCGGCTGCATCTACCACCATTTTACCCACTCCCGGTTCTATATTCTTACCGCAGAATGTGCATTTCCTTATGCTAACCATTATATCGCCCTCACATCTCTCTCAGTCTCTTTGAGCATCAACAGGTCATTCTCCTTTACCGGCCCGCGGACATTCCGTCTTAGGAGATTGCCGCGGTCCTTACCCTCAAGAACCCTGACCAAAACCTGGTAACACTCCCCATACAAGCCAACCCTCTTGAAAACCTTGATTACCTGGGCGGGTGTAGCATCACTGATATTTACTGTGCTCTTGTTTCGTTTGCCTGACTTTTTGCCCTCCTCGGATTTTGGCCTCTCTGCAGTATCCCCCCCGGATTTTTCAGCCTTTGAATCCTGTTTTGGGAGTTTGGATACAGTCTCCCTTCCCTTAGATTCTGCATCTTCTCCAAGCTTCTT
Source organism: uncultured archaeon (assembly GCA_964592405.1). Taxonomy (GTDB): domain Archaea; phylum Altiarchaeota; class Altiarchaeia; order JAFGQM01; family JAFGQM01; genus CAZQBY01. The sequence goes on from CAZQBY010000001.1 coordinate 26,810, forward strand.
CGGGCTAGGAGCTTTTGTCCCGGTTTCATCTGCCAGCTTTTCCTCTTTCTTCTCCTCAGTCATTCTTCAAAAGCTTCTCGACATCCTTCTGCAGATTTTCAATATCCTTTTTTGCCTTCCCCTCATCAACAACAGCTACAGATGATGTGTTCACTTTCAGACCAGCAGATTTACCAAGTTCATCTTTGGTCTTGACATACAGGAAGGGGATATTTTTCTCCTTACAAAGGATAGGTATATGGAGCAACAGCTCAGGCGGATCCACATCCTCTGCCATGACTACGAACTTTGCTTTGCCGCGTTCGATAGCTTTCGTTACCTCGTTTACGCCAATCCTTATCTTACCAGATGTCCTGGCTATCTCTACGGCTCCAAGAGCCTTTTCCGCAAGAGCCTGCGGGGTTTCAAATTTTATATATGTTGCCATTGTTCTTAACCTCCTTGTTCATTCCGCCGGAAGGCGGTCTAAATTCATAGGTCTCACTACTGAGAAAGAATTTGCGGGATTTTAGAAGCTTTTGCTATAAAAAGGGCCTCTCAGTAACATTTTTGGGCACTTCCTCCAAATTTTAGAATATGGAGCCCACAGCTATGTATGCGCGAAATAGCAGAGAATGCCGTTCTCATCAACTCTTGAGACCCTGCAGAAACCAAACCGCTCGAATTGAATTATGTCGTCATGCTCCAGGTTTCTGCAATCCATTTCGCAGAATCCTGCCACCCTTTTCTCCGGTCCAATGACCTCACATCCCAGATTGTCTTCTGGCACCCATTGAATTATGGGCACGCTCAGGTCCTTCTCCTCGATATATCTGCCCATAAGCGGTCTGACCTCTTCGATTTTTATATTACAGAAGTTCTTCAGGCGCAGCACACTGCCCTTTTTCAGCGTCTCCGCATCCTTCTTTGGAATGAATATCTTTGTAGTATCGTCAATCCGCTTCAGGGCTATGTCTCTATAACCCCTCTTCGGATGGTCCGGATGTAATGGTATCCTTATAATGTCTGCCTCTCTGGGTATCCCTTTTACCCAAACCTCTTCCGGATTTGGTACGAAGAAGTATCGATTGGCCTTTTCATCTATTATCTTCCTGTTTTCAGCATAGAGCATTGACCAGTCGAACCGAACATCTGCATCGCCAATGCCTATCATTTTCATTACAGTCCTGATGGCCTCCGGTTGTATGCCCCGCCGCCTAAGTGCGCGCAACGTGCCAAGCCTGACATCTGACCAGCCACAATATTCACCCTCTTCAATGCCTTTTTTTATGGTGGAGGTGGAGAGGTTAACCCCCCCGATATTCAGTAGACCATTGTGTATGAACTCTGGTGGTTTCCAGCCAAAATAGTCATAGATGAATAACTGTCTTTGCGTATTGACAATGTGGTCCTTGCCACGCAAGACGTGTGTCATTCCGGACAGATGATCGTCAATGGCAATGGAGAAATTCATAAGGGGGTAAATGTCCCAATCCCTGCCGGTCAGGGGGTGGTGCTCATGTTCAACCCTCATTATCGGGAAATCGCGCATGGCAGGATTCCTATGAGCCATATCTGTCTTGAGATTGAGTACCAATCCCATCTTTCCATCCAACATATCATTCCAAAGCTCAATATTCTTTTCAAGGGAGTTTATTCTGCATGGACAGGCCTTGCCGCGATCTTTGTATTCCTTGAATCTCTCCTGTCCACAACTACAGACGTAGGCATTGCCCTGTTTGATAAGTCTCACGGCAAAATCACGGTAGATCGCCAGCCGGCTGCTCTGGGTCATGACTTCATCAATATTGACACCCAGCCACTTCAGGTCCTCCTCTATCATGCGGTACGCATCCTTTTCAACGCGTTTGGGATCGGTATCCTCTATCCTGAGTATGAGCTTTCCGCCGTATTTCTTTACATACTCATCATTCAATATGGCAGTTCTCGCATGGCCAATGTGCAGTGGTCCTGAGGGGTTCGGCGCAAATCGCATGACTACAGGACCTTTCACATTTGGCAGATCCGTCAGTATACCGCGCTTTTTCTCCCTCTTTTTCTGAAAGCCGTATGTTGCGAACTCTTCTTCCAGGGCCTTTCTGCTGAGTCTGTTAACCTCCCTTACTATCCTGTTAACCTCCGGCATTATCTCCCTGACCTTCCTCCTAAGGCATTTGTCATCTGTCAGCACCTTACCTAGGACATTCTTTGGCTGAGCCTTGCCATAGTTCAAGGCATTCTCTATGGCATATCTTCGGATAATGTCAGAACGATTCATGATCTCGTTATTTTTCATTCTTGAAATTTATAAACGCTATCTCTCATAGTCAAGCCAGACAGTTTTACCCTCAAATATTGCCTCCGCCTTGAATGTCTGTGGCTTTCCCTCCCTCACAACCAGCTCACGGGCTGTGGTATTGCTCTTAATCTCCTCCCTGAACCTCTCAATAGTTCTTGCAAATTCCGGATCTGTGTGTATAATCATCCTCACCTCCTCAGACACCTTAAGCCCCTCTCTCTTACGCATGTTCTGTATCTGGCGCATCAAATCGCGGACGAGACCCTCTTCAACAATCTCTGGCGATCTTTTCTTGTCTAGGAAGACTGTCCCTGCAGAGAACTCCTTTTTGATAAACCCTGCTGGTCCTTCTCCCTTCTCAATCAGGCAGACCTTCTTTGAATTGGCCATCTGGCGGATGATACTCTCCAGAGAGCGGAGATTTTCCTTAGTAATTACGACCACTTCCTCAACCGGCCATCTGAGCTTTATCCCAGCCTCATCCCTGGCAGCATTAACCTGCTCGACTATCTCTCTTGCCAGATTCATCTTCTCTTCCAGCTCCTTGTCAATGGTGGATTCTATCTTGGGCCATCCATCAAGAAAGACGGACTCACCACCAACTAGATTGCGGTAGATGTATTCACTTATGAACGGTGCAAAGGGTGCCATCATGCGGGAAACCTCAGAAACTACAGTATGGAGTGTAGTTATTGCAGCCTCCTTGTCCCGGCCACTGGTGGTTACCCATGTCCGGTTGCGTATTATCTTGATATACCAGCGTGAGAGGTCATTCATTATAAAGTCATCAAGTGCCCTAACACATTCATAAGGTCTGAATGCCTCCAGATAATCTGTGAGCATCTTGTTCAGGCTTGCAAGCCTTGAGAGAATCCATAGGTCCTCAATCCTCAGCGCATCCTCATATCGCGAAATGCCGGTCTTTTTTGGGTCAAAATCCTGCATATAGGTTTTGATGAACTGATAACAGTTCCAGAGTGTATTGAACAGACGGAATGTTATCTTCATATTCTCCAAATCGAACTTTAGTTTTTCCCAGACTTCAGTCTCCTCCAACAGATAGAAGCGTGTTATATCCGCACCGTATTGTTTGATTACCTCATGTGGTGCTATGACATTGCCAAGGGATTTTGACATCTTGTTACCCTCCCTATCCAAAACCCACTCATTCATAAGGACGTTAAGATAGGGGGCCCGGTCAAACATTATCACCCCCTCAACCATAATCGTATAGAACCAGCCCCTTGTCTGATCCAGACCCTCGGTTATAAAATCGATCGGAAAGAGCTCCTCAAATTTCTTGTCCTCGGGATAGTTGAGAGATGCCCATGTTGCTGCACCGGACTCAAACCAGATATCTGTTATATCTGGCACCCTTCTCATCTTCTTACCGCACTTAGGACATTTTATCTCAATCCTGTTGGTGTATGGTACATGCAGATCCGGCTTCCCTTCCGGGAGCCCGAGGGCCCTTTCCCTGAGCTCATTCCAGCTTCCGATGACCTCGTAGTTACCACATACACACTCCCAGATGGGCAGGGGTATGCCCCAGTAGCGTTGTCTGGAAATACACCAATCCCGCGCCTCCTCTATCCAGTTCTTAAATCTTTTCTCACCTGCCCATTCAGGTATCCAGTTCACCTTTCTATTCTCACGTATCAGGGAACTCCGGATTTTTCTTATGTTGATAAACCACTGTGGAGAAGCTCGGTAGATTATGGGCGTCTTGCACCTCCAGCAGTGGGCATAGCGATGTGTTATCTTTTTTTCTGCTGCCAGAAATCCACGTGATTTTAGGTAATCAATTACCATCTGGTCCGCATCCCTGACAAAGATGCCTGCCAGCGTTCCACCCTCCTCAGTATATCGCCCGTCCTCACCTACTGGAGAGAATGGAGGAATGCCATATTTCATTCCAATGGAGTAATCATCCTGACCATGACCCGGGGCAGTGTGGACACACCCTGTACCCTCTTCCAGCGTGACGAAGTCTCCAACTAGGACAGTGTGTATGTTCTTGTTCTTGGTTTCAAGTTTCGCGTTCTCGGGTACTGAATCTTTCAGCACGAATTCATAGCGCAGGCCTTCCAGTTCTTTTCCCGAAACACCCTTGCCCTCTACCTGATAGTTCTCAATCCCACAGTCTTGCATGACCTGTGCAACCCGCTCCTTGGCCATGAGCCATCTCTCATTACCAACATCCACATAGACATACTCATACTTTGGATTTACGGTTACTGCTAGGTTGGCGGGCAGTGTCCATGGTGTAGTTGTCCAAATCAGGATGAATTCACTCTCCTTGCCCACAATGGGGAACTTGACATAAATTGAATAGTCTGAAACATCTCTATACTCATCCGTCGCCTCATAGCCGGCCAGTGCGGTCTCACACCTCGGGCACCATGCCGTAGTTGCTTTCCCTCTGTAAAGCAGTCCCTTTTCCTGGCATTTCTTGAAGAACTGCCATGACGACGAGATGTAGCTGTTGTCCAGTGTTTTATAGGCATGTTCAAAATCCCAGTGCAGACCAAAGCGCTTGTAAAACTCGTTGAAAACTCCGACAAAATGAAGTGCCCGCTCTCTGCATTTCCCAATAAATCTCTCTGCCCCGAATTTTTCAATATCCTCGCGCTTCCTGAGGCCGAGCTCCTCTTCCACCTTGACCTCGATTGGTAAACCGTGGCAGTCATAGCCCGGCTGCAGGTGGACGTCATAGCCCTTCATGACACGATATTTAAGCAGCGGGTCCCTTATCGCGCGCGTGCGGGCATGACCCATGTGCGGATAGCCGTTGACATAAGGGGGCCCGTCTAGGTAGAAGAACTTCTCACCATTCTTATTGGCTTCTTTTATCTTCTGGAGAAGATTAATCCTATCCCAGTATTCAAGAATCTCCTTTTCCAGCTCAAGGGGTTTGAAGGGTTCCATGATTTAAAAGAGAAGGTGGGCCTGATGGGATTTGAACCCATGACATCTGGCTTGCTCAGAGCCTTTGGATTCCCGTCGGGAGTCCTCAGCAAGGGTGCGCGCGGCACCCAAGCCCGTATAAGACCAGCGCTCTGACCAAGCTGAGCTACAGGCCCAGACATGTAGAACAGGGTTATTTTTGATATTGATTAAATTAAAACCGTATGTATGGCAGATTACACTTGTCATTGGGAAAGACCTGTCATCACCATGGCCCGGAATTACTTAGTGGTGACGGGCCCGGGAGCCCGGCTTCCCAGAATCTATTTCCCTCCACGATAATGGGCTTTTTGCGTCCGGGAAGATCCAGATATGGGCATTTCTCCGGTGGCTCGGTGCTGATAAATGTGTTCCCAGAATCAGGCGGGCACCATCCGACCTTTCCCCTCTCAATCCACGGTCTGAGGTTAAAGTCCCATGGGTCTGTTTCCTCCCTCCACTCGCCCTCACCCTTCTCATTTTTATACCAGTAAGTGCCGGTAGTGTTGCGCCACTCTGCAGCCAGATCTCTGGCAGGTGGCCGCTTTTTGGCAAAATAAGCGATGGGATAGGCAATGTATCCATTGTTCATCTCCAAGCGCCCTATTACTGCGATCATTCCCGGTATCTTCAGCAGCCTTGGGATAACATAGGGGACTTCCGGACCGGGATGGACTTTTTTTATGCCGGCACTCGGGCGCCTGCCGGAATAATTGAGAGCCCCCCTCAAAACACAAAAGTGGGCGCATGGCTGTGGATCCCCGGGCATAATATGGGTCTCCCACCAAGGGCCATCGAGGCCAAAGGGATCAAAGGTCCGCATGAGGGGCTCATTGTCATATGGACAACAGCTCATGGCAATAAGCGGAAGGCGCTTGAAGTATTCTCTTTCCACCTTTTTCTGCAGATCTAGGAGTTTCTCTGCTTCTTCAAAACGTCTTTCTGCCTGTTCATAGAGTTTCCTAGACTCCATACCCCTACTGTGCTCGGCCTTTTCATACAAAGACTCAAACTCATCAAGGAGCTTCTCTCTGCGCTCAAACAACTCCCTTCTATGCCTGAGTAATTCATTTCGTCCCCTTTGGCTGAGGGGCTTTCTGCCTTTGGCCATCTCCTGTTTGTTGACACCTCACTTAGACCTTCTCCCACTTCTGGAGCTCTAATATCCGGCCCAGGGTCCTTCCATCCTGTATCTCTTTCTTGACGCGGTCTTCCTTTTCCTTAACGTAGAGCGCGCGTTTGGCTATCTCCAGAGCACGTTTTTCGGGTATGACAACAACACCATCCTGATCAGCCAGTATGTAGTCTCCCGGATTGACCTCAATACCCCCACATTTGATTGGTATGCACATTTCCCCCATACCTTTTGGCTCTCCTGCAGCCGGGCTTATATACCGGGCAAAAACCGGAAACCGCAGCTTTCTGATTTCCTCAACGTCCCTTACTGCACCATCTATCACAAGTCCTGCAATACCCTTCAGAAGCGCGCTTCTGGTGGCCAGCTCCCCCCAGAGTGCGGCTCTGGAGGCATGCGCATCTATTACAATAACATCCCCCTTCTCTGCGGAATCTATGGATTGCACTGTTTTGGACCAGTCGCCCGGATATGCCCTGACAGTGAAGGCCTTGCCATAGAATTTGTCCTCAATGAAGATGGGCTTTAGACCATGCATCTCGCCCTTGCGGTGCATGGCATCACTCACATTGGATGTAGAGACCTGAGCTAGAATCTCCTCAATCGTCTGGCTTTTTTTTTCACCCGCCTTTGCCAGAATCTTTGGATTTTGGATGAGCTTTTTGAACCTTTTCGCAACCCCAGCTGCATCAGGTGCCTTGGTTATTGCACCCCCCACTATCAATATCTCACCGCCATCCTCTATGGCCCGAGCTGCATTGTCCAGTGTCAGCCCGCCACCAACTGCAACAGGGATGCTGACGCTTCCCACCACCCTTCTCAGATCGGTGAAGACATCCATGCCAACCATCTGCTGGTCTATGCCAGTGTGGACCATCACATAATCAGCGCCAAGTTCCTCAGCCCGCCTGGCCTGTGATTCCACATCCTTCACATTCAGGAGATCCACCATAATACGACAACCAAAGTTCTTGGCAGTTTCTACAGCATGTATAATCGTCTGGTCATCGGAGGTCCCCAGAACAGTGACTATATCGGCCCCGGCCTTTGCAGCTATCTCGGTTTCGATGTCCCCCGTATCAGCGATTTTCAAATCTGCGACGATTTTCTTAGCTGGAAACTGCTTCTTAAGCGCGCGCACTGCATCCATGCCACATGCCTTGATAAGTGGCGTGCCGGCTTCTATCCAATCCACACTCTCAACCACTTCCTGCCCGATCCTGAGTGCCCTTTCCAGATCCACGAAGTCCAAGGCTACCTGAAGAATCATCACTACGAATTGAGGTTAAGGACTTAAAAAACCCGGATTCGGGACAGAAACAGGAACTTTTTCCATCAGAGAATAAGACAACTGTGCTCCCAACGGTTCACAGGCTGGAGATTATCCAGATTATTCATGCCTCGGTGAAAAACCCTTTTTGTGGAAAAATCGTCAAAGTAAAGAGTCAAGCTAAACTATGAGATACTTAAACTATGAAATACTTCAACAGAATCATGAGGGAGAGCCTCCCGATACTATTCCTCCTGCTTCTGGGCGAGCTTATAGCAGGCAGCATACTGGCAAGTGGTGAACTCCGGCTCTCCTTGGTACCCGGCCTTCTCATACTCCTGCCGGCCATATTATCACTACGCGGTAATATCTCCAGTGCCTTGGGCAGCAGGTTTGGCTCCTACATGCACATGGGTCTTGTTGAACCGGAACTCAAACTTGCAATATTCAGGAAACCAATAGTAAAGGAAAATATATATGCTTCAATGTGCCTTAATATTATCATGTCATTCTTCTTGGGCATATTTGCATACCTCATTGCCATCATGACCGGGGTGACCACTGCCAGCATCCTCATCCTGACCTTCATAGCAGTTGTTGCAGGCGTTCTGTCCGGGCTCTTTCTGGTTTTCCTGACAGTCTTTTTGGCCGTATTTACATCATCCCGGGGCATGGACCCAGACAATGTTCTCACACCAACCGTGGCAACCATAGGAGACATATTCACAGTCCTGTTCCTGTTCTTGGTAGCTGATCTGGCCTTATTAATCTTCTAATAAACCAAAACTATCAACCAAAACCAATAAAAAAATCAAATCAAAAATCCAAAGATGGAAGAAGTCGAAACGATCGAGGAAATATCCGACGAGGTTATGGAGGAGAAGAAGACCTTAAAGGATATATTAATCGAGATGAAGGACCTGTCGGAAGTGATGACCGATTTGGCATATTCTTCTGTCCTGCTGAATAGCAGGGAAATTGCCGAAGAGGTAGTTGAGATGGAGGAGGAGATGGACAAGCTTCGGATAGAAGCGGAGATAAAGGCCATGCTCTCCTCAAGAGACCAGGATGATGCAGAAGACCTTGTTGGCATCCTGCACATAGCACATGCGGCTGAGAACATGTCAGATGCTGCCAAGAGTATTGTAGAGGTGGTTCTCAGAGGTGAAGGCGAGCACCCGATTCTCCAAGGAATGCTGTCCGAGGCCGAAGAAAGCATAGTGAAGGTAGTAATCAAACCGGAGTCAGTGATGGTTAACAAGACCCTTGGTGAACTTAAACTCAGCACGCATACCGGCATGTTTGTGATAGCAATAAAGAGGGGCAAGAAATGGTCATACCGGCCCAAAAAGGGCACTAAACTCAGGAGTGATGATATGATAATAGCCGTTGGCTCCAGAGAGGGCGTCAAAACCCTTCAGGATCTTGCATGCGGAAAACTAAAAGAGCTTTGCTGACACATGCTTGTCCCTTTTTAATTCCTTTTTAATTTCCTAGTAATAATTTAATTATGTATGTATCATCACCTGCCGATGAGAGCAGGCGTCAGGCTAGGTTGATAGTCAACATGGTGCTAGTGGTGTTCCTCCTGATAGGCCTGCTTCTGATGTTACAGTACTTTCATTTTCTATATCTTAGGGATATCCCGCTGATAGGCAACTGGCTCATGGATGTCTATGAGAGGGTCTTTGGCGTTCCCAAGGTCCTGATACTCCACGGTGACGACTCCATAGGCAACTGGGAGGAGCTCCGCTCCCAGCTCTCAAAGAGGCTGATATTCTATTCGGAGGACGTCGATGTCAGGAAGTTCAGCGCCGGCATGGGCCAGAAATTAAAGGAATACGGCCTTGTGATAGTTGAGGATGCCAAGCGTTTGGACAAGGACAAACTGATAAATCTCGACGACTATGTAAGAAGTGGCGGAAATCTCATCTGGGTTGGTGATGCCGGAACCATAGGATATGTGGAGTATGAGGACAGAGTATTGGCTAACCAGACCGGCTGGACCAGGAATATAGTTTGTATAGATGAGAAGACACTTGCTGCCTGCTCCTGCAAGACTGTCCGGGCAAACTCTACATGTAAGTTTCTGCCGGATGAAGCCGAACAGGTGAGAGTGGATTTCTCGGCAACCTTGGGCGTGGACTTCTCAAGGAATGTCATTGGTGACAATCCTATCCTGGAGATAGTTGACAGGTCCAACTGGGCTGTTATGGGAATCCGTTTGACATTTCCCCTCTCCGGAACCAACAAGATAACCAAAGTTGCCAACTCTTATGATTCCTCACTGGTGGCTAATGTGAAGCTGGGGGAGGATACATACCCCGGCATTGTTATAAATGACCAGCCCGGGGTCTGGGGATCAGTAATATACTTTGCCTATCCACCAGAGAAAACCATGGAAATCCTCCTGCCTATTGTAGAAAGACTCAGATATTGAGAAAGCTCGCCAAGGCAGAAACCAATCCGGATTTATATTCAAATCATCATAAATAATCACTAGAAATGAAAGACCTTAATTATGTAATTGGAAGACTACAGGGTCTAAACGATCTTGTCAAGATATTAAAAGATCTGATAAACAAGAAGGGCGCTGCAGATTCCGAGATAGTAGCTGTCATAACAAACCATATATCTGACCAGCTTGCCTCAATACTCGCTGAGTTTGATAATCTCAGGGTGGAGGAACATCATAAGGAGGCCCTCACTGAGATAAAGGATAAGCATATCCGGGCGCAGGCATCAGAACCTGCTTCTTCTGGCGATGTGGCGAAACCCCAGCAACAGCTCGATAAGCACGAGAAAACCGTTGATGAGCTCCTGAGGGATCTGGAATCGCTTAAATCGAAATAATCTCAAATGCGTGAGAACACATGGCAAGTGGTTCCTGGACGTCAATACCGGACACTGGAAGTATAGCTGCTCCGGCACCGGACATCAGCACAATACTGCTGGCTGTAGCTCCATTCATAATATTCCTGCTGGTTCTCTGGTGGGGCTCAAGGAAGAAGGCCAGAAAGAAAATAACTATAGAGATGGCCTATAATCTGATAGCCCTTCAGCTTCTGGTTTTTCTGTTTTTGCCACTATGTGAGCTACCATTCGAGTGCGGTGTGTGGGCACTGATACCCATTGCAATGTTCGCTGGATTGGTAGCTTTTGTCTATTATCGCATGTCAAAGGAGGCCCAGCATCATATGCGCGTCATAAAGGCTATCCAGGAGGGGCACATAGGGTATGCTGAGGTTCTCCAGGGCCAAATTGAAGAAGAGATCGCCGAAGCCGAGAGGAAGGCTGGGAGCACTGGGAGTGGAGAGGGCACAGAAAAGACAATGGCCAAAGAGCCGGAGGGAACTGCAGGGGAGAGAAAAAAACCTGCAACGGAGGAAATACCAGATGATGGCCCCGAGATTTCCCGGGAGCACCCGGAGCACAAAAAGATAGAGCGCATAATACTCAAAGTCCTAAAGAAGAAGGGCGCTATAAGGAAGAGTACCACGTCAAAGAAATCCAGAAAGAAATCTGGGAAATAACCCGCAAGTCTTATCATCAGTCCACAATATAGGTTTTTATCTTGCCCCCACTGCTGAAATTCGATGAGATGTTATATGCCCCTGCCTTGTCAAATACTATTATATCACCCTCGGAGACTTCTGGCAGTTTGACACTTGGATTGAAGACATCCAGATTGCATAGTGACGAGCCAAGGATACGATAGATTTTTTTCCTCTCTCCCAAACTCCTGCCGGGAACTCTGCAGGGCAGAATAAGCCCGGCTATTATTGTATCTATATGCACATCATAAACCGAGCAGTTCACAACAACGTCCTGTCCGTCAACCAGTTCCACCCTTGCAACAAGGCTGCAGGCCGGGCCCACTATAAATCTGCCCGGTTCGGCAATCAACCTCTTTTTCCCAAATCTTTTTATGCCTCTTTTTATTTCATCAATTACCTTTTTGCATCCATGACCGGTATAGTCCACGGGCAAGCCGCCACCTATGTCAATTGTATCCACATCTATTTTTGCATCAATCGCCAAGAGCTCTTCGAACTTGGATCGCCACATCATTGGATCGTCCATCTGTGATGAAGAATGATGCAGAATACCGCTCTCTATGCCACGCGCTTTACATCTCTCCACAAGTTCATTTACCTCCCCGATATCAAAGCCCGGAACATAATCCCCGGCGTATCTGTTATCGGCAGGTTTGGCCATAATGCGCAACAGAAGACTAAAACCTCGGCCAATCTCCTCTATTATATTATCAAAGGCCTTCCTGCTCTCTACAACAAAGTTTTTACATCCCAGCCCGATCAGCCTCTTGACGCGCTCCTTTGTCAATGCCCGCTCATAATGATAAATCCTTTCTGGTCTGATCCCCATGGACATCAGCAGGAGAAATTCCTCCTGACCTGCGGTCGAGAACCCTGTTCCAAAATCACGAAGCTCATGTAGTATTACCTGCTCAGGGTTTGTTTTGACAGAATAAAACACCTCCAGCCCCATATCTCTCAGAACTCCAAGTTGCTTTTGAAGGACCGATCTGGAACATATTATGAAAGGCTCTTTGGACCCTAAGAGATACTCAGGAATCTCAATCATACTACCTCCTCTCAAAGTTGGTCAAGCACATAGCTCATGACAAGCGGGAAGAGGATGCTGGCATCGCCATGGACAGTTACAACATCGCCGGAGGATTTTATCTTTCCCCAAGATTTTGCTTCCTTAGCAGGCGCTCCTGAAAGTGAACCCGAGTATGGGGAGGCAGTGGTTATATATACAGCATAATCAACCCCACCATTGGTGAGGTTGGCCAGTATGGCATGGTGCTTTGAGACCCCGCCACCCAGCACAATCAGGCCTATCTGCTCTTTGGGTGAAGCCTCCAAGGCGATGTTCTTTAGGTCCTTGACCACATCTATCTGGAAATCAATGCTGTTCCGCATGTCCTGAAGCTGAAAACCGAAGCTGCCGTCTGTTATGGCGGGGCAGTAGATAGGAACCTTATTTCTGTGGGCCTGATACAGGATAGAATCATTGTCTTCACAATATCTGCCCAGCCCGCGGATTAGCTCCGATGGCGTTATTGCACAGCCCGGTTTTATTATTTCCTTCAGGGCTGCCTTGAGTGTTTTCTCGAACAGGAGGTAATCGTCTGACCGAATCAGTATATTGCCTATGCGGTTTATTCCCTTATGGCACAGAGTTGCGTCATCCTCTTCAAAGCTTCCAACAAAAAACTTGCCCTTGTGGGCCTTGATAAAATCTTCCTCGATGCTGCCCACAGTTGTAACGACAACATGCACGAGACCTTTCCTGATAATCTGAGCAAAGAATCCTCTCAGACCGGAGGATACCATGTTTGAAGTGAAGCTCAGGAATATTCTGGCCCCCTCTCTTTTCATCTTCAGGATTATATCCCCTGCCTTCTTTAGCTCTGAGGCCTGGTAACCTACAGAACCCAGCTCCTCAAGTAGCTGTGAGGCGGAGATGCCTCTCTTCCATTTAAAATCTTCTACAGGAACAGAGAAATCCATCGTTATTTTTCTAATTCCAGGCTTTAAAACCGTGTGAAATTAGTCAACAAGACGCGGAAAACCACAATCTCCGAGGATGCCAAGGAGGCACGGAGCTTTCTTGCGCGCATAAGGGGACTTATGCTCACCAAGAAGCCGCAGACCCTAGTCCTCGTCTGTCCGCACCAGTCTGTGGAGACCTCATCTGTCCATATGTGGCTCATGAGGCAGCCCATAGATATCATCTGGCTGGATGACAGACTGGAGGTGGTAGACATCTATGAAGATGCCAGGCCGTGGGCTCTCAGGATTTTCAGGCCGAAATCTCCTGCCAGATACGTCGTGGAGTGTCCAGTAGGGACTATAAGGCGCACAAAGACAAAGGAGGGTGATGCTTTTTCTTTTTCAAAGGCCTAAACTTATGATGCTCATTTTCCACAACCAAAAATCGGCACCCCTCACCAAAGAAGTTGCTGGTGGCATGGGGGCGGATCTTGGTCAAATCGAGAAAAAGGTCTTTCCCGACGGTGAGATTTACATCCGCCTGCTGACACCAGTCAGGGGCAGGAGAGTTGTCCTCGTCCACACGACCAAGGACAACGATGATCTGGTGGAGCTCATTCTAGTTCTCTCGGCGCTTAGAGACAATGGCGCCTCTCACATAACATGTATAGTCCCCCACCTAGTCTACCAGAGACAGGATGAAGCCTTTAAGGATGGGGAGGCGGTCAGTGCGCGGGTCTTCCTCAGGATTATAGATGAGTTTGCTGATGAGATAATTACAGTCAATGCCCACTTCTTAAAAACTGCGGGCAGGGCGAAGTTTGGTGGAGTGGAGGTCACAAATCTGGACGCATTTCCTCTCCTAGGCAGGCGCTTCAGGGGGAGGGTTCAGAGAATATTTTCTCCAGACGAAGGATCCCTAGATTATGCTGCAGCTGCTGCTAGAGAGATTGGCTGCCCATATGATCATCTGGTCAAAAAGCGCATCGATGGAACGACTGTAGAAATACAGCCAAAGGAGTTGGATGTCAGGGGTTTGGAGGTCTTAATCCTAGACGATATCATAGCCACTGGCGGAACCATGAAAGAGGCGGCTGAGATGCTCAGATCGCAGGGAGCCAGAAAGGTGTATCTTGCTTGTGTTCATGGGATTTTTGCAAAGGGTCTGGGTATGTTCAAGGATATGGAGGTTGTTTGCACGGATTCCCTCCCAACAGGTGTCAGCAGGGTATCACTTGCACCCATTATTCTAAAGGCACTCAAATGAGAATCTCAGCTCCTTACCCCTCCTGATCTCAAGGCTTTTAATCCTGCCAGTCCCTCTTATATCCTCTTCTATTCTCTCCACAGCCCTGGTATCCGGAGCCTCTATTACAACTCTCTTGAGCTCTGCGCCTAGGGACAAGTTGTTGTCGCTCTTATATTTGCGAATCTCATCTATTATCCTGACCAGCAACTCCCCGTCCCTCTCAGCATCCTTGTCAATAAGGTGTTTGTCGACATTTGGGAACTCCGTCAGGTGGACAGATCTCTGTTTGAATATCTGTGTATATATCTCCTCTGATATGTGCGGGGTTATGGGTGCCAGGAGGCGGAGGATGTTCTCAAGGACATAACTCAGCGTATACTGTGCCATATACCTGGATTCATCACCATATATCTCAGGCTTGTATAGACGGTGCTTGACGATCTCCAGATAATAATCTGCAAAGTCATGCCAGACAAAACTCCGTATCTCCTGCAGGGGTATGTTGAAGATATAATTCTCAAAGCACTCTGTTGTTGTTTTTATTACAGACTGAAGTCTTGAGAGTATCCATCTGTCCGGAGGCCTTAAACCCTCAAGCGAACTGTCCTGTGAGTAGCCCTTCAGATGGTTTTCTATGAAGCGCGATATGTTCCACAGCTTTGTCAGAAACCTATTGGAGTGCTCACATTCATCCCAGGAGAATGGATAGTCTTCACCAAGTGAGCCAGCTGCGGCCCACTGCCTTATCGCATCTGCCGGATACCGCCCCAGAACATCCTCCGGCTCGATGACATTTCCTAAAGACTTGCTCATTTTCTTACCATCCGGCCCGGCCACCATACCATTTATCATCAAATCCCTGAAGCAGGGCTGTCCGGTCAGCATAAGGTTTCTGAATATTGTATAGAAAGCCCATGTCCTGATTATCTCATATCCTTGGGGACGCAGGCTTACTGGGTAGGTTTTCTTGAAGAACCCATCATCTTCCCCCCATTTTGTGATGATCAGCGGAGTAATAGATGAATCTATCCAGCAGTCACACACGTCTTGGTCCCCCATTGCCTTACCACCACATCCACACTTTTTAACTGTCCCCCGTGGATCTACCGGCAGTTCCTCCTCTTCGGCAGGAATTACCTTGCCACAGCTTTCGCAGATCCAGAACGGAATTGGAGTCCCAAAGACTCTCTGTCTGGAGATTATCCAGTCCCAGTCCATGGAATCAGACCAGTCTTCCAGTCTGCCGAGCATGTAACTAGGATACCATTTCATACTACGGGCTGCCTTCTTTATATCAGGTAGAAATTCCTTGACTTTGATGAACCACTGTTCCATTGGAAGCAGTTCTATGGGCGTATTACATGATGATCTCTCTGTATGGCACAGGACGTTATGGGAAAATTCCTCAACCTTTCTTATTCTACCGGCTTTCTCCAGCTCAGAGACTATGGATTCCCTCGCCTCATCTATATGCATGCCTCTGAAATCTCCAGCTACCTCGGCCATTTTTCCATCCGGCTCCACAGCTACCACTACCGGTAGCTTGTATTTTTTCTGCCATCTGATGTCCTGTTCATCACCAAAGGTACAGAGATAAACTACACCTGTTCCAAATTCCATATCCACACTCTCATCAGCTATTATCGGAACCTTCTGGCCGAAGATAGGCATTACTGCTCTCCTGCCGATGAAGCTCTTATAGCGTTTATCATCCGGATGAACAAACACTGCAACGCATGCAGGCATCATCTCCGGCCGTGTGGTGGCGATTGTTATTCTGTGTTTATCCTCGACATCCACGTCTATGTAGTATAGCTTACCGGACCTGTTTATGTAGCCAACCTCGGCCTTGGCAAGGGCCGTGCCACACTTCCAGCACCACAGGATTGGATGTTTGGCTCTGTACAACAACCCTTTCCTGTAGAACTCCAGGAGAGTCTTCTGGACGCGTGCCTTGTAGGAGTCCTCCATGGTCCTGTAGCTGTATGACCAGTCGGTACTATATCCCAACGAGTCAAACTGGCTCTTCATGCGCGCTATAGCCTTTTCAGTCCACTTTCTACATGCCTGGAGGAATTTATCACGCTCCTGTTTTTCGACCCCGGCTTTCTTCTCGACTGCCAGCTCTGTTGGCAATCCATGACAGTCAAACCCCTGTGGCAGGAGGACACTGTGCCCGGTCATGCGCTTGTAGCGCGCGATTATGTCTATCCAGACGTGGTTATAAACATGGCCAAGATGCAGGCTGCCTGATGTAAAAGGAGGCGGAGTATCCATGGAGTAGACCGGCCGGTCGTCCAGCCGAAACTTGTACAGGCCCTCCTTGGCCCACTGCTGTTGCCATTTTCTTTCTATTTCGGGGCTGAATCTCTTAGGAAGCATTGTTTTGAGAAGCACCGTTTACTTTGCTGCATTGATTTAAAATATCCTCTCCAAACTCCTCCAGTGTGTTGAGCAGATAATCGGGCTTTGCCGCTTTTAGCTCCTCTTTATTACATGCTCCGGTTGCAACAGCGACGACCTTCATTCCTGCTGCATGCGCAGCCTCCACCCCATACACAGCATCCTCAACGACTAGGCATTCTTCCGGCCTGACGCCAAGTTTTTTCGCTACCAGCAGAAACATTTCTGGATTTGGCTTTGCCATTTTGACATCATTGCCCGTAACTACTGTATCAAAATACTGCTCCAACCCGAACTGCTTTAAGATGTTGCAGGCCGCATATGGCCGGGATGATGTAGCCAGCCCAAGCCTGTATCTACCCTTCAGCGATTCCAGAAGTTTCAGGACACCTGGCAGGATTGTCACATCCTTGACCCTTCTTATAAATTCATCTCTGATCCTGTTTACCAGAGCGTCTATATCTATCTTGCTTCTGTCTATACCCATCTCCTCCAAAACTGAGATCATTATTTCTGTTGCACGCATGCCAAACTTTCTTCTGACCATGTCTTCATCAGGCTGCAGGCCGAGATCCTTCCTCAGAATAGCCAAATAAGTTGCGAGATAGTGCGATGTGGTATCCACTAATGTTCCGTCAAGATCAAAGATTATAGCCCTTATCATTTGAGCTCTTTTAGTATCCTCTCAGGGCTCTCTAGGATTTTTATTCCCTCCTGTTCCAGATATTTTATATTTCTCAGATCCGCCTTCCTTGGCTTCATATGCACAATGCTTCCCCCCGGTGTCAGGACATCAGGTATTCTGACCTTTCCACCAGTCCAGTCTGTGGGGACCATATAGACCTTTATACCTGTCTTAAGGGCAAGTGAGACTGCTGTCGTCACCAGATTGTCAGCTATGCCATTGGCCACCTTTGCTACCGTATTGGCAGTGGCCGGCGACACCACGACCATGTCATATTGCCTCATGCTCACCTTGCCTGCCTTTGGCGCTGAGTAATTGTTGTCCACCTCAACCTTCCAAGCCTTCCTTATCGCGCGTAACAGACCATAGCTCTTCAGAACTTCCTCACCCGCCTGCGAGAGGAATACCATTATGTTGTCGTCCATCAGCTGACCCATCACCTCTATTGATTCCTTGAGGAATTCACCGGCTCCTGTTATACACCATAGGATGTTCATTTTAGGTCTGTGTAATCCAGATTGCTCCCTTTTGCCTTTTTGATTCCAATCAGGTCTACAAGCTCTTCAAAGCCTCCGCCTGCCAGCCCGTCAGCGATGATCGCTGCCCCATAGGCGGCATTGCTGCATTTGCAGGTCTTTAGCCTCTGCACATTTTTGAAACGCGCTCTTAGAAAATTGAAGACAATATCCGATCTGCTGCCGGAGACAAGGACCTCCCGCGGTTTGTACTGTGCGCGCAGGCTCTCTATGTCTTTGAGCGCCCCCTGCTGCACCTTTTCAGCTGATAGATTACTCTTCATCAGCTCCTCCTTGCTGACTATGCCCTTCAGATAGAGTAGCTCACCATCCTCACCACGCCAAGTTGAGGACGCCATTGTCCCTCCAATGCCGTCGACTATCTGGCCACCTTCAACAGCCAGAAAGGCGTCGAAACCCGAGCCGATCTCTGCTAGGATAAAACCCGTCTGAGTGTAGTGTAACTTCAGACGGTGCGCCTGCTCAACAATCCCGGCAACTGCCGCACAGAGCTTGTCCGGTGTACCCATGTCTATCTTACCATATTTCCTTTCCTCCGGAACCGTGGGCAGCAGCTTGACGCCCGGAATTACATAAGCGTTGACTTGTTGTTCCCTCAATAGGTGCAGCACTTTCTCCAGACCCATTACCGATCTACCCTCCCTATCACCATCCCGCTTGAGAAGCATCTCAAAGAAGTCGTTGGGTGTCAGATCCGAGACCTTCTTCAGCGGTACCCCATATCCGGACGGCGCTGTTATAAGGCGCGCGCACATCACTAGTTTTAGGATCTCTCCTGGATTATCCCGCACATCTTCAGTGCGCATAGTAGTTTCTCTAACCACTCTCCCATCATCCAGAAAGACAAATCCCCATCTGCTGCTCCCCGGGTCAATACCGAGAACCCACTCTTTGTCTTGCATTTTTAATATTTTTTCGTTATATTTAGCACCCCACACCTAAAATGACAGCAAAGCCTCTCAAGCCCAAAGAACAGCGAAAACAGCGGCCACAGTCTCTGCGCTCAATCCTTGCCGAGAGGAGGGCCAGAAAGATGGCCAAGAGACTGAAGGAGGGTGGTTCTCCTGCTGCCGTTGCAAGGCATCTGCTCCACAGGACTGTTCTGGCACCAGTACCACTTAGGTGGGGTTCCAGGCTGGCCCATCTGGCCGGCGGCTGGATGCTCTTGGGCATGCCGGGACTGGTTAGGGATCCCAAGATGCAGCAGCATATCTCCTATTATGCACCCTGGATGTTTGCGGTAGGGTCCACTATAGGCAGAATGGCTGCCAGCTCCGAACACAGGAGCTCTGCCATAGGAGGTACAGTCAATCTCAGGGAGTTTGTTCTGAATGCAGATGCTGCCAGGAGGGCAGAATACCATCTTGTAAGAAAGTTTGCAGAATATCCCAAGGCAGTTCTGCGACATTTTGGCAATGACCCCATCCGTCTTGCACAATTCTACGCCTTTATCCACAGCATGCGGAGGGTTCCTCCAACGAGCATGTCGGGCAGGGAGATGTATCGCATAGGGAACAATGAGCCCCCCGGAATATTCAAGGAGATGGTTGTCCATGCCCTCATGTATCGTCTTAAGCAACTGCCACAAGCTCCAAAAAGAAATAAAAAGATAATGAGCAGTGTTTTGAATCAGCACAAAATTAAACTAAAACCTATGACAAGGCAGCAGGTTGAAGAGAGGAAACTTCCTGACAAATATCCGCAGCATCTGGCTGCCCTAGTCCCAACCGTTGTTGAGAGGGCCAGACCGGATACAGTCGACGAGGCAATTTCCCTTGCACTTTTCGAAGCAGCTGTAGCCCGTGCAAAGATTGATGAACACAGGCTAGTGGGCCGGATAAAAATCCCAAAAGTGGTTGAGGATCACTAATCAATACCTGTAAACACCTCTTCAATTCTCATTAGCACCTCTCCCCTTCTGATTATGTTATAGACGCGTTTTACCCTACCATCCTCTATCCGGGCGTCCTCCAGCTCCCTGCGGGCCTCTATTTTATGCTTGATTAACAGCTTTCCGATAGGAACGTCCGCCCTCATCAGATCATCCTCAAATTCGGGTTCAAGGCGCTTCAATGGTATCCATGACTTTGCCTTCATCAGGACATTCCCCCCTCGGTCCAATATCTCAACTTCACGAAAGCTAACTTTGTCCGATCTGTTCACTTCCAGAGCCTGTGCCATATCGCCGGCCTTTTTGACCTCCTGTCTGAGTGTCCTGATGTCCACAGGCCCATCAGTGATTATTTCAAGAATCTGTGTAACAGAGCCGTTGGTTACTGCCAGTATTTTTTCTATCAGACTGAGCTTTCTTCTCTCCCCGAGCTTCCTGATTATCTCAAGAGATTTCATAACAATGCGATGGTCAGGAGCATCAACAAGTCATAAAGTACATGGGTTATTATACATGCTGTAGTGTTAAGTTTGACCCTTTCATAGCCAAATACCACACTCATAGTGAAAAGGGTTGCCATCTGCACAGGATTTGGATATTGTGTATGGGCAGCTGTGAATACCAGTGAAGTGATGATTATTCCCAACCTCGGCTGCATAGCTCCCCTGAACAATATCTCCTCACTTATGCCGGCACCAAAGGCGAAGAGCAAGGCACTGAGGATTGTGACGCCGCCGATTATCTTCAATGTTGGGTCATCCTTGGTTTCCAATACCCCGGATTCGTATTGCAATATCATGGATATCAAACCCACAGTTATTATTATGGCAAACAGAATCCCCAGGAAACCTAGGCTCATGCCGATATCTCTGGGGCTTGGTTTCACAATACCGAGCCTTTTGAGCACGTCCTTCCATTTACGTCTGACCATCCAGCCTACACCAAAGAATGCTGATATCACAAAGAGACAATCCTGCAGGAGGACTGTTGCCATAACACTTCCGGAACCCTGCCCCAGTGCCGAAATGTCAAGATTTGCGGCCGTTGCCAGTGAGACGCCGGTCAGCAGTATGGCAAAGACCATTGCTGTTATGTGCAACCAGTTATCTCCACTTATATCCAAAATTGCAGCCAGTCCATATCTAACCGGTTTTAGGAACAGCATTGAGGCGAACAAACCTGTCAGAAAGACAGCAACTCCGTAGCCATGAGTGGCCCCAGCATCCATGAGACCTTCCATAGCACTGGTTCCACTCATCGCAATTATCAACAGTCCATTTGCTATCACTGTCAGAATCAGCATTCCCAGAAGGACCTGTGTGATGATCCTAAACTCCTTTTTCTTCTCGGTATAGTTTGCCAGTATCAGCAGAAACAGACCCGGCAGGAGGAGCAGTATCTCTATAGCCATTTCGCACCTTGGTTATTGGCTTTTGTTGCAATTGTGTTAAAATCAAACTCTCCTTTTACATCCTCACCCAGCGATCGGGCCTCCGACTTGCTCCCACACAACCCAAAGCACACAGGTCCAAAAGAGGACATCCCTCCACCGGCAGAGTTTTTCTGGAAGAATTGCAGGAGCTTCCGGACATTACCATCATGCAACCCCACCTCAACCTTCTTGAAACCTGTCTTCTGCAACAGGTTTATCCCCTGCCCAAAGCTCTTGAGATTTCTTTCAACAAGGGCGGGCAGTATCTTCATAAGCACTATCCTGGAAACCTCTGCGACTTCAGTGCCCTGAATCGGGCAGTGATTTCTGAATATATCCCTCTCTCTTTTTCCGTGTGCACCCTTCCTCTCCGGCCATGCGCATACAATCCACCAAGGAAAGTCATATCTTGCCAGGACGGGTGGTGGGGGAGCACTTGAAAATCTTGAGGGTTTAAAACCCTTTTCTGCTGCATGGCCCCCATCTAGAATGAAGCCACCGCTCTCAAATGCTGCCACACCTATGCCAGATGTGCCTCCACGCCCGACCATATATGCCATCTTTCGCACGGGTTTCTTGATGCCATAAACCCTGCATACTCCTGCAACTATCGCAAGATAGAACTGTGTCTTGGAACCGAATCCCACATGGTTTGGTATGCTCCTCCTGACTCGCACTTTGATTCCATCAACATTCAACTCTGTGCAGATTTTTTCAGCAATCCTCTTTGCATCCCCTACCAAGCCTTCTATGTGTGTGCTCTTCTCGAAATCAATTTCAAAACAGGGCTCCTCCAAAGCTATGCCTATGCCCCCATCTACCCTGCCTAGGCTGCCCTCCAGATCAATCAGCGACAGATGGAGTCTTGAAGGGGTTTTCAGCGTTTCCATCTCACATCAGTGAGCCGGTCATAAATGGAACCCGGTGCCACTTTCTTGATTGTCCTTTTGAAATGCAGATATCTCTTTCTCGCCTCATCGCTCTTCTTCCGCCTGGATCTGTCCACCAGATATTCAAGAAACAAACCGGGAGCCCGGTTTAGTGGATTACCCTTCCTCACTACATCCAGAGATAGCACCTTGCATACGAACCTCGACGGGTTTCCAGAGATACTGGCTATCACCTTGAAATCTGCCTTGGCAAAGTAGTCTATTTCCTTTGTCTCTACAAAGTATCTTGGATCATCTACAAAATAGACGGTACCAACTCCATTATTTCCGAGGTTGTTATAGGTACTGCTATCCTTGTAAACGTCAACCATGAAGCTCTTGAAATCTTTTGTCCAGATGCCCATAGGTGCGCGGTGAATTCCACCGGTTTCCATCAGCACCTCATATATCCATTTCTCCCTGAGCCCGATTTTTCTTAACATAGTTAATCACCATTTTAGCCTTATTGCGCGCCATCTGGGCAGCCAGTTCTGCTCCCCTGCGCAGGTTTGCATCATGACTAGGTGTGGATTCTCCAATCACCTTTTTGATTGGCGTATATGCGGATTCCCTGAATCTTGGACTGAATTTTCTCCCGTCCAGCAGTACCTCGCTACCCTTTGTGACGCGTCCGATCTCAGCTGCCTTTATATTTCCATTCTTGAATGCCCTGAGTATCTGATCCTTGTTCTCTTGGGGGCAGAAGACCACCAGCGAGTCAAGTGAAACCCCCAGATAATCTATCTCCAGCCTGTCCAGAAGTTCCAGCACATGCTCATTAATCACACTCCGGATGCCCTTCTCTTCAAGCAATATGCCGACACCAGCAGTTCTGCAGACTTCATTTGTGTCACCCCTGAGTCCGCCGTTGGTAACATCAAGCATAGCATGCACACAGCTTAATAAATCATTTTTGTGAAGTATATTAACTGCAGTAATGAAATCTATGTTCAGCGTTTCTCTGACATAGTCGTGGTTACCTGAGTATATTGCTGTGGTCGCTATGGTCCCTCCTCCGGAACCCTGCGTCATCAGGATGGCGTCCCCCTCTCTGACGTCTATGCGTTTTAACAACCTGTCGGCAATACCTATACAGGCAACACCGGAGACCATCCTGTCACCTATGACCATATCCCCGCCTATGCGCAGGGTGGAACCTGCTATCAACGGCACATTACTCAATTCCGAAACTGCAGAAATACCTGCAACAAAGTCAAACAGCTTTCCAACATCACCATCATCTGCCAGATGCAGATCATCTATGAGCGCCACTGGTTTGGCCCCCTTGACCACCACATCCCTTATTGCTGCCCGCGCAACATGGAATCCTGCAATGAAGGGAAAATCTGAGAGACGTGAATGTGTCCCATCAATAGATGCGACGATAATCTTGTCTCCCCCATTTACCGCCCCAGCATCATCCTGCTGGTTTGGCGGTATTAATGAGTCTCCACATGCCAGCTCAGCAATCAGCCTGTGGACAAAAAAATCGCCCTCTCCCCTGCAGCCGACACCCAAATCATGCATGGTGGCGCCTGCAGTGGATGGCTTTAGAATAACTCTCAGCAACGGGTCTTTGGCATGCCTGCGCGATAACATGACTTCGTCGAGGATAGCCCTGCCCATAGCCCCGGCATCCACTCCCTTCTTCCACGTAAGTATCTCCTCCTTCAACCTTTGTAATATCTCCTCCTGCCGAAGATTCCTCTCGAGAAGACGATTTACAAGCCCTTCCAGATCCACGGTTTATTTACCGTTATCATAAAATAAAAGGTGGATCTGGACAACTGGATGAAGGAATACAGGCTAATCTGTAGGGATCTTGATATCCTGCCGAAAGACGACTATAGGGCCAGGGATTTTGCTGCCCGCATTATTGGCTCCAAAGAGCAGCCTCTGGGCAGACTGGAGGGACTTATTAAGGGCAGGAGCGTCATAATCTTCGGGGCCGGCCCATCCTTGGAAAGTAGTTTTGGGGAGATAGAGAAAGAGACCAGAACCCTCATAGCTGCAGATGGGGCAGTATCATGTCTGTTGGAGAACGGAACTTATCCGGACATTGTGGTTACAGATTTGGATGGTCCGGCTGTTGACCTCCTCCTTGCCGACAGGCTTGGGGCTATCATGGTGGTTCATGCCCATGGCGACAATATACCGCAACTGGGAAGTCTTTTGCCCGCATTCAGAAATCTGGTAGTTACGACGCAGGTCGAGCCACTGCCAAATGTCCACAACTTCTTTGGATTTACGGACGGAGACAGGGCCGTTTTCCTAGCCAAGCGCTTCGGTGCATGTAACATAGAGCTCGTGGGTTTCGACTTCGGTGACACTGTGGGTCAATACTCCGACCCCCGGGATCCAACAGTCCACAAGGCATCTGAGAGGAAGAGAAAGAAACTGCGGATTGCTGAAAGATTGGTGAAGAAGATAATGGCGGATTAAGACTTCTATTCGAGGAAATGAATCCGCTCTGGGGCTATTCCCCATTCCCTCTCTATCCTCGCTCTCAGCCCTTCTCTTTTCTCTTGGGGTACGCGAGAAACCTTTGCAACAGCGTCTCTTCCAACCTTCCCCCTCCTAGTAATCCTACCAGTCCCGGGCTCAAGTAGCCGCCCCACTACAAATATGTGTCCGCCCCCCTTGACCAATAAATGATTCTTCCTCTCGTGCCTGATTGTTTCTGGAAGAAGCAAAGCCTTCTCTTCGATGGGTATCCTTCTGGTAACTATTCTATCACCTATCCTATACCTGACAACGTGGTAACCTCTCCGCTTCACCATCACAGTACTCCCTACGATCCTTCGCTCATGTTGGGATGGTGCCCTATGCTCTATCATCAGATATGCGGCGGGCACACTTGTGGGTCTTGCTCTTCTTCGTGCCATTTTTGATACCTACTCATACATGTATGATTTTAGGTCCCCCATGACATCTGGCATTCTCTTGGGGATGACTCCTGCCGGCAGAGTGAACTCACTGTCCGGTATGTCAGCGGTTTCTCGGCATTCTATATTGAGTCCGGCCTGCGGATTGGCCAGATTCTCCACAAGGTTTTTGGGTGTGGGTATGCCGATACCCATGACATCTTCTGAATATACATACCACTCGTCGAACATGGGGAGATATACATATCCTACCCTGCTGTTGGTTATATAGGTAAAGTCCAAGCTCTTCAGTCTGCCATCCATTCTGGCATTTGGAGACTTGACCTTCACCTTGGCTGTTATAGCGCCGCCTGGCGGCTCAACATCATTGAAGAGGTTAATGGCAGCCAGATTTATGGTGAGATCGCACTCCACAGACTCTCCAGAGGAGATCGCTTTGATTATCTCTGACTGCCCACTACCTAACAGGACATTTCCGCCCATTAGGAGCAAAGCAATAACAATAACTATCAGCAGCACCACGATTGCTGCCCTGCCAGACATTTTGCACCTGTTCTATAAAGGAAGCGATAATAAAAAGCAATCCCACATCTACTCAAGTATGCTTGGGTCAACCAGTCCGGCGATTTCATCAAAGCTCTTTATCACGACCCCTGCCGGCAGAGTGAACTCACTGTCCGGTATGTCATCGGTGATCTGGCAGTCCAGTACAATTCCCTCACGGAGGCTGTTCATCCTTTTCCTGATCTCGTCAGGCCTTGCAAGCGCTTTCTCGCTCAGGTTGGCTGGCACTTTATACCAACTCTCTCCCAATACAGGGCTGTTTATATAAACAGCTGAGCCGTCCGATATCATTGTGAAAGGGAAGCCTCCCGAGCGGCCCTCTACCCTGAACCTTGTCCCCTCTATGCTCACATTGGAGCTTGCTTTTATGCCCTGCACATCCGGATTATCAGAAAGCATACCAAGGTCAACTGTCAACACACATGACACCGGCCTGCCTTCTGAGATCGCAGTCGCGATATCCCCCTCCGGGACAGTTATCTGGGTTGGTTCATTATTCCTTAACACAAAATCACTTAACAGAAAAAACAAAACAAGGGCTATTATAACTACCAGGATTATTGCAGTTATCGCCTTCCTGCCCATCTTTTGTAAGAAGATAAAAAAGACAAAAAAGAAAAAAGAAAAATAAAGGCCCTTTGAGGGCCCCCATCACATCATCTCATCATTGATACATCTCTGGATTATAGCCACCCATAAGCTCAGAGAAATCCTTTGGAACCACTCCCGGCGGTAGCTGGAACTCACTGTCTGGTATATCGCCTGTAACCTGGCAGTCCAGGGTTGTCCCTTCTGGCAGATTCTGGAGCCCCTCTCTTATCTCATCCGGCATCGGGATATCAATAGTTGCGGTCTCAGGAGTCATTATATACCAATCAGATCCCATCGCGGGCATCTGCATATAGACATTTGTTCCATCTGTTATTACTGTAAACTCCATCCCCATCGTGGAACTCTCCGCTCTCATCTTCGGAGCCTCTATCTTCATATCTATGGTCGTTGTTGTGCCTGCTAGGTTTGGATCTCCGGACGCCACACCCATATCAATAGTCATCGTGCATAGGACTGGCATCCCTGCAGAGAGCGCTGCAGCCACGTCATTGCCTATTGGGGTACTGGGCTGTTCGGCACTAGACGGCCCGGTGCTAGGTGATTCTGTAGTCGGTTTTGGGCTTGCGCCCTCCGGGGCTGCTCCCGGGTAGGCTGGAAGGGTCTGCCGTCCACCACCACCCATGAGCAGGGCAGCAGCCACGATTACGATAACAACAACTGCCAAAACAACCACCAATATAATTGTCTGATTTTTCTCCATTTTAAATCCCGTTTTGTGGTCTCTCTAACTGAAGGTTTAATAAAAATACCTCTCTAACATAGTCATGCAGATCGGCATTGTGGGGGCGCCAAACCAGGGCAAGAGTACTCTTTTCAACGCACTTACGCAGGCCGGAGCGGAGACTGCCCCCTATCCTTTCACAACCATAAAGGCCAATCAGGGGGTTGGTTTCCTGAGGGTCAGGTGTCCTTGTGTGGACTTTGGAGTAAAATGTAATCCCAAGCATGGATACTGCAGGGCAGGAGAGCGTTTTGTCCCGGTGACACTGCTTGATGTTGCAGGCCTTGTTCCTGGCGCCCACAAGGGCAGGGGTCTTGGCAACCAGTTCTTGGACAATCTACGCCAAGCTTCAGCCCTTATCCACGTGGTGGATGTTAGCGGGTCTACGAACTCACATGGCGAGAAGGTTGCCAGAGGCAGTTATGATCCTGCAGAGACCATCAGGTTCTTGGAGGAGGAGATAGATCTCTGGTTTTTCGGCATCCTTGAGAAGAACTGGGATAAATTTTCCCGTAAGGTGAAACAAGAGAACAAAAAACTGACTGAACAAATTGCCATCCAGTTTACAGGCTTGGGAGTCAAAGAAGCACAAGTGGAAAGGGCTCTTCACGAGACCAGGCTTCCGGATGACCCAACAATATGGGGCAAGAGCGATCTTATCGGATTTGCGACACGATTGCGGGAGATAAGCAAGCCCATGCTCATAGCAGCCAACAAGATAGATATAGAGGGTGCGCAGGAAAATTATGAGCGGCTTACTATGGAATTTCCCAACTATCAGATAATTCCGGTCTCGGCTGAAAGCGAGCTGGCCCTGCGGAATGCAGCCAAGGCGGGAATAATAGATTATATTCCAGGAGACCTCCGATTCAGAATAAATGACAAGTCCGGGCTTGACGAGAAGCAAAGGCATGGTCTAGACTTTCTTAAGCACTTTCTTGAGATTCACAAAAAAACAGGTGTTCAGGAGGTCCTAAATATGGCAGTCTTTGATCTGCTGAAATATATAGTAGTCTACCCGGTAGGGCAAAAACTGGCTGACAAGGATGGCAACATACTCCCGGATGCCTATCTCATGCCTCCGGATACCACTGCCTTGGATTTCGCCTACACTCTTCATACAGAATTCGGAGACAATTTTGTCGCTGCAATCGACATGCGAACCAAGAACAAGGTAGGCAAGGATCATGTTTTGAAGGATGGCGATGTCATAGAGCTCATCTGTGGCAGATGACTGCCGTAATATGGGTACTAACCCCGGTTGATTTGGGTTGATTTGAATTGATTTATACGATCTATGTACGATTTAAATAGTTATACCACTAAAGTATAACATGGGGTTTGTAACCGTGAATTCCAAGAGCTTGGTAGTTATACCCAAGTCTGTCCGGGAGCAGTGTGGCATCACTCCCGGTGAAAAGCTCAAGGTATCCTACGATGCGGAGCAGAATGCCATAATCATGCGCAAGATAGATGACATTAGGGATCTCAGCGAGGCAATTTGCGGAATATGGGCCGACAACAAATTCAAACTTGAGGAGGTAAGGGAAACTGCAGATGAACGACTTGAGAAACTACTTAAAAACAAGCTTCAACAAAAGCGTTTTGTTTGACACGGGCCTGATTGTCGATTTCCTGGTCGGGGATCCGAAGACCCGGCTCTTCTTCGAGGACTTTGTTTTTTCTGGTCATCTGACACCAGTCATATCGGCCCAGACTGTCTGTGAGCTGTTCGCGGCCGCGCGCAATACCAAGGAGGAAAGCCACCTAAATTACTGGCTCACCAATGTTTTTGATGTGGTTGAAATCACATATGAGATAGGCAAGCGGGCAGGCCTGATGAAGAGGAACAGCGGGATCTATCTGGGAGATGCCATAATAGCTTCGACTTCCATACTGCTTGGCATTCCACTGGTCACCACAAGACCGGAGCTCTATCGCAAGACAGACATCAGAATATTCAGGCCTTACTCTTAGTTTTTTCCCAAGAGTTGCTTTTTAAGCCTTGCGCATTAATTAATCAACCCAAAATGGCACTCGAGCAGATATGGGAAATTATAGTCTGGATAGTCCAGTTTGCTATAATACTCTTCCCGCTTGTTTATCTCCTTGACCTCATACGAAGCAGGATAGAAACAAAAACCATGCTACATAAGGTCATGCTCATATTCTTCATGAGCCTCCTGCTCTCACTGGCCGTTTATCCGTTCATTGCTATGTTGGGAGAGTACATCCTTCTCTTGGAATACAACCTTGACATCAGCCTGACGCTCTTTGACTCAGACATCGGGACATATCTTGTGGTCCTGCTGTTTGTCTTTATAATTTATCTCATCGTTTTCAACAAGACAAAGTGATGAGAAGGTTATGGACCTCGCTGGTCCTAGCGGTTTTACTTATAAGTAGCTTCCCTGTCAGTCTAGCTCAGGAGCCGCCTGCCCCTGCCGACGTCCACTCATTCGAATGTGGTATAGGCAAGCTGACGCATGAGGAAATCAAGACCCTCTACAAGGAGCTGTATGGTGAGAGTTTCCAGAGCCGGGTTGAGGTGGGGCCAAGTCCGACGCACTCCCTAGAGCAGAATGTAAAGGAGGTTCTGAAGCGCACGCCACAGCAGATAATAGAGGAATTCAGGAACAGGACCAATCCAAATGCTAAAAACAGTGTCATAGGCGAGAACGAGATAGGCACACCTGATGGAAAGCTCAAGTTCGATTATGCCGGAGGGTGTGT
This sequence comes from uncultured archaeon, assembly GCA_964592405.1. Classification (GTDB taxonomy): domain Archaea; phylum Altiarchaeota; class Altiarchaeia; order JAFGQM01; family JAFGQM01; genus CAZQBY01. The sequence continues at coordinate 56,601 of CAZQBY010000001.1, forward strand.
AAGCTGTCAGTACTTTCCATTCACTTCCGGGACCGACACCCCGTATTTTGCCTGCACTAAGGACCTAACAACACGAGTAAGCTACTGTGAGAAGGGCATCGACCGGTGTGCGGAAAATGTCACCAACCAGAGTACCCCCCTTGCGGGCCTCTTCGGTGTTCTCAGCGGACCGGATCATGACAACCTGATGGCCATTGACGATTTCAAATTCTATGAGAGAAACGGTGCATTTGCACCTACCGATTACCACACCCTTGTCTATTCCAACCTCCAGAAGATTTATGACAACTATCTGCCAATTGCGACTGTGGTCTCAATATTCGTTCCAAATCCTGTGGGAATAGCCAGCCGAATCAAGAAGGGTGTAGGAGCTCTCGTAACTTGGGTCAAAACTATAGGACGTAGCCAAGTAGTCAAAACAGCTGCCAAAGTCGGCAGGACTCTTCCCTATTTTGGCTCCCGGGGCTCTCAGATACTGGCCACAAACCGTTATCTGGTTAAGGCTTTTGGACAGGCTGACGAGTTAATAAGTGCAACTGGCGGAGCATCGGGAGTAGCAGATGATGTGGTGAGGGAAGCAGCCGAAGCAGTTGTCAGGTTGCAGGACGATTTTGCCCGACCGGCTGCCGAAGTCTTCAGCAGATTTACAGAGAAACCGGTCAGCCATGTGGATGAAACCCTCTTCAATAATATATTCCAGCAGCAGGCCGCAGAGGCTCTACAGACAAAGCAGGGCAGCCAGCTCCTGAAGGAGCTCTACGAACATTATGCAGCGCAGAACCTTGCCGAGGTTGAGGCCGCCTCCCTGAGGTCTATCGTAGTCAGAGGTTTTCAGGAAGGGCGTGTATCAGAAGATGTAGCCCGCGAGGTGCTTGAAGCGATAGGGGCGAGTACCAGCAAAACACTCGACAGGAGTCTGTCAATATTAGATGATCTTGCTAGGGGCTCAGTTGGGACTGCTGATGCAGAAGGGGCTATTGCCAGCATAATACGCTCTGCTGGTATGTGGCAGCCCGCCGGAGGTGAAACTGCTGAAATGGCAGCCAGGAACCTGATCAGCGGCTATACAAGTATATATCGGAGTGGAGGGAAAGATGCAGCTGAATCATTTGCCAAAAATGTGCTTAGAGGCTATGGAATAACCCCTGGTCAGATAGACGATATATTGAAAAGTTCGGCAGATAGTTTTGCAAAAGAGGCAGAACTCGCCCTAAGGAGAAATCTAAAGGCTACAGAGAAAATAGGTGATATAGAAAGTATTGGGGCTGCAAAGCAGGGGAAGCTAAAGAAACTGCAAAACCTGTTGTTGGGGACTACAAAAACAAAGACATCAACATTCCTCAGAGGGATAGTGTATAAAGCCGGATTTATCTACTACCTTGGTCACTCCCCTGGCGAGAATATCGGCTCCCAGCAGATGGTATTCTCAGTCAGTCCCACAGCAAAAGGCAAGGCAGCAATAAGAGAATACCTTGATGAAGAGCCGCCATATGTTGACATACTCTCTCATCAGTCCTCCTATCTGGAGGGGTGGCATAAGCTACTCAGCTATATCCATATACCTGATTTTTTTGAAAACTGGCTGAGTTTTCTCCAAGCCAGGTTCTCCGGACTAACAGGAAAGCGGTTCGGGGAGAGTCCGGAAGTGGAGAAAATTGAGCTGGAGTCCAAGTGTAGGGATGATATGTACAAGGTCAAGGATACGGCTTGGACATTCCGGAGCGGTAAGGGTGATGAAAGGTTTGTATTATCTCCGGGAACCCTGAGGATGTCCCTGTCGGGCGATGTCATGGTTCTAGAGTCGGATGGGAGTGCCCACAGCTATACAACTGAAATCGAAAGGGCAGGGTGTCTTCCGACCATAATCCTAAAGACGCATGGGGTCGATATAACATCAGAGATATGGAAGAGCAGGGATGTATCGATAGACGGTCTCAAGAACCTAATGAGCTCCCTGGGCGGTAGGAGAGGTCCTGCGAGCATTGAGCGAACGGGTGAGGGTGTTCATTTCGGAGATTACCTCAGTCCGCCAGACGATGAAGTCAGATGTGCCATGTTTGATATGAGTTCATGGAAGAATGCAATGAGCTCGGCAGGATTTGGCCTGCTCGCCCAGACCCTGCCCTTGGTGGATCTGGCTACGGCACCATTCCTGTCAAAACATATGGGTGAGTGTATAGACAAGGACTACTGGGTCCATATGACAGTCATGGATGAGCAGGGCACATTGGATCTGATAGAGGATCTGTTTTCGGGGGCAGAATCTCAGGAGGTTGAGAAACTGAACTCCACGGAAAGTTCAACAGCGCCTTCTCCGGCCGGGGCCACAGTTGCTGTTACGGGCGAGGTGGCACAAAAGACTATGGAGGGTGGACAGGACTCTCGGGGCGGATATCCGACAGGAGCCGTTTCTGGTTCGCTGGTCATTGGCGGAGAAGAAAAAGAAAAGAAAACCGTAGCATATGCTGGCTCAGTACAGGGCTTCCTGAGCAAATTTGCGAATATGGGTGTTGCAGCCAAAGACTACGTTGAGAGGACTCTGAGGGAACAGGAGCTCAAACGGCTGAACAAGAACACCTTTTGGTTTAGGGGAGAGTACCCAAATGGTTTCTATGGGGCGCTGAAGATAAAGAACTGCTGCTATATATTCTTTGCCGGGAAATCCATTCAGCTGCCCATGGATACTGAAGTCAGGGAGAGGGCGATGGTTGACAACCTTGCTCCCGGTGAGAAGAAAAAGACAGTAGTCAAGATAACCAAGGAGGATGATGGGACGCCCACCTTGGAGATTGAGAAGGTGGACAAAGATGGAAAGAAGCGCACTGTCCTAAAGAAGACGGATGATATGCTGCGCCCACAGGTTGACCAGCCAAAGACCGGAACTGTAATTCCAAGAAAGGTCAGTGAGATAGTATATGACCCGGAGAGCAGGGATATATTGTTCAGAAGCACCCTAGGGGGAGCATCCCCAACAGGGCAACTGCGTGCGGGTGATTATGGCAGCAGTTCGAAGGTAACAGAGGTGATAGACTGCATAACCAACTACCTAAATGGCATCCTCATGAAACATTATTCTCCGTTGGAACATGACCGTGCCCTTGCTGAGCTGGGGGGAATAACTCGGATAGTTCTAGATAACGGCATCCAGATAGAGAAGAAGGGTGAGAGATTTATACTTGCAAGCCCATCAGGCATAGGTTCGGGTTCAAATCTTGAGATACGCATGGACAGGATGGTAATTCTGGACGGTCTGGAGCTAGACAAAATCAAGATAATGCACACAGAGCGGGGACAACTCATGTGGCTTGCAGACAAGAACAAACTTGTAGTATGGCTCTATAAACTCGGCGAGGAGAAAGCGACCAAATTTGAGATAGATGAGAGGGAGACCGAAAAACTGCAGGAGGAAATAGACTCAGATGATGACGGCCTCACTGACTCAGAGGAATACGCCCTTGGAACAGATCCAAATGATCCTGACAGCGATGATGATGGCATACCAGATGGGGAGGAGGATGAAGACGGCGATGGCACACCCAATGCTGAGGAGATAGTCTGTAACTTCCATGGCTTTATGCTGGATCTCGGCCCAGACCTGAGGGAATACATGAACATGATAGGCCCTGTGCTGTCATTCGAAACAACAGACCACACAGTAACATTCATAGCTGATGACAGCACTGGAACCTGCAGAAAGTATATAAGGATGTGTAACCGTGCTACAGGAGTTTGTGAGGATCCTGAGGAGATATCCAATGTTCAGGTGGCAGCCAATACAATAAGCATAACAACAACCGAGAATCACCTAAAGCTCTTGGAGGTAGGTCTGGACTCCAAAGGTAAACCTACTCTCAAATCAGTCCATAAGGACGAGAAAGGCAATATAGTCCAGGATGGGGAGACATTTGGCCCGGATGTTATAGAGAAGCTCCGGGGCACAAAGGGCGTTGGCGTTTATGATCCGGATACTGGGAGGTGGACATTCTACAATGGTTTTGACATACCACGGGATCCGCGCTACAAGGATGGCATGACGCTGGCACCAACATACAACAACTCGCCCACCATCATGCCGGGTAATGTAATGGGTGAACCCCCAAAGACAGAAACGGCTAGCACCCAGACACTTCTGGCCGAACTTCCTTGGTCTCCTACCGGAAACTGCATGTTCCTGTTCATCGCATTTTTATTGATGGCTGTGTTATTCATACGCAGGAAAAGCATGGGTAAGCCTGTTGGATTATCCAGTAAATAGTGGGATATTCCCACCACAGAGGAAAAATGGTTCATAGAATGCTCTTGGTCAGGGTTGGAGACAAGTATGTGCATCTTCTCAAGATGTTTGGCGCACTATTTACATTTGCATGCGCGTTCAATGTTCTGAGTGCCGCATATGAGCTAAACCAGGCCCTGAGAACCGGTGATCTGGCATACCCAGCGGCTTCTGTTGGAGATATATTCGGCTCATTGACCGGACCCATAGCATCCCTCTTCTTCTGGCTGGGATTCATGATAATAGGGCTGATCCTCTATCGTTCTGACAGGACCTTCCTCCCTCTGGAAGAGGACATAATTGATTATCCCCCAGAGTCTCCTAGGTCTAGGGCCAAGGCCAAGAAGTGAAAAATGTCCAAGATTCTCATAACTGATAAGATTACGCCTGATGCTATCTCTGTGTTGAGGGAAAAACATGAGGTGGAAGAGTTTCTGGATTGGAAGCTGGAGGAACTTTTGGAGAAGATAAAAGACTTCGATGCCTTGGTTGTCAGGAGCCGGACCAAGGTAACAAAAGAGCTCATAGATGCCGGCAAGAAACTCAGGATAATAGCTAGGGCCGGTGCAGGCATTGACAATATTGATAAAGATTATGCCGAATCCAAAGGTATTCAGGTATTAAACACCCCCACGGCAAACCTGCTCAGTGTAGCTGAATTGACATTGGGCCTTGCAATAGCGCTCCTCAGACACATCCCACGCGCTGACAGGGGCATGAGGCAGGGTCTTTGGGAGAAGAAGAAGCTTCGTGGTAGTGAAATATCCGGTAAAAAGTGGGGGATAATTGGGTTGGGGAACGTTGGCAGGCTTGTTGTCGGTCTTTTGAAAGGCTTCAATTGTGATATCCTAACCTATGATCCATACGTCTCCAAAGAAACAGCGGTTGGTCTGGGGGCGAGATCTGTATCCCTTGATGAACTGCTAAGAGAATGCGATATAATCTCCATCCATGTCCCGCTTTTGGATTCCACCCGCGGTCTGATAGGAGCTAGGGAACTATCCATGATGAAGGATTCTGCAGTTCTTATAAATACCTCCCGTGGCGGCATAGTGGATGAAAGCGCGCTGTATGAAGCCCTCAGGAAGAACAAGATAAGAGGAGCTGCACTTGACGTCTTTGAGAATGAACCCCCGGGCGACTCACTACTATTGACTCTGGAAAATACTGTTTATACCTGTCATCTTGGTGCCAATACCTCAGATGCCCTTGACCGCGTGAGTAAAGAGGTTGCAGAAAAACTTTTAAAGGCTCTGGAACCTGTTTAATACCCTTGATGATAGAGAATCCTGATGATAGTGAGTGTCCAAAGCCCGGTTTTTGTTCCCCAATTCCAAGATTGAGGATAATCTAACGATTATTTTTTAGAGAAATAAATTTTCTCGTAGCGTCTTCCATTACTCGATGCCAGTTGCTATCCAAACCGAGAGAGCCCCAACCGAGTCCGCATTTTCGAAGTAGATTCCTTACCCACATGCCCAAATCATAATGTCTCTTGCTTGACCAGTCATTTTCCTTTTGCATCAACTCCCAAACTTCTAGAAAGGTCTCTTCGGGAATATTTTTTATCAAACAGTTTATAGCCTTCAACCATTCTTCTTTTGTTATTTTTCCTCTAGGAACCGGCTGGAACCCCTTGGGCAGCCCCTTTATTTTAAGATTTTCCTTTTTCATATCTATTTAAATTTCAAAACTCTTTTTTAATTCTTTTTGAGATCATCAGGTAAAGTTCAACAAATTACTATTAAAAAGGAAAAGAAAAATGTGGGGAACTGCCCAGTGGGAACTGCCCATGACCCGTTTTTATCCCCAATTCCATAATGAATACAACCCAAAATGCCAGAGCTTGATTTGCAGAAGTTACTAGCCAAGAATAATATTGACAGAAGTACAGGGCCTAAGGCAAAAGAACATCCTTCTGGCATAGGGAAATCTCCAGAAAAGACTCAAAAGCCTGAAGAAAGCAGGAAACCGACCCCTGCAGGAGACGGCCTTATGAAACTTCTCAGACAGGAGAAGGCCGTCAAAGAAAAACTCATTGACAGTTATGACAACGTTGAGATAGTGGATACTGGGGGAGAGTTATACCTGTACCGGGTGAAATTACCCAACCTGACACCTGCCGACCATCAGATTATTGAGTCCATACAGAAGGTAGCCGTAAAGATAATCGATACCCGCCGGGAGAGTAGCAATTCCAAGATAAGAAAGCAGAGCCTTAGAGAGAAAATATACAGCATGATCGCAAAAACCTCCTCAATCAAGGTTTCTGAGACCAAGATGCATGCGTATGCTGATATAATATCCAGAGAAATGGGGGGTTATGGCCTTCTGGACTATCTCATGGATGATGACCAACTTGAGGAGATCATGGTAGTTCCGCCGAAGCGCAAGGTCTATGTATTTCACCGGACTCACGGCATGCTTCTGACCAACATAGATATAGATTCTGACGAATATACCATAAACATTATAGAGAGGATAGCGCGGGATGTCTCGCGCAGGGTGGATACAAATAACCCTCTCCTCGATGCGCGCCTGCCATCCGGTGACAGGGTTAATGCCACTCTCCAGCCCGCATCTGTTGATGGACCGAGCCTTACAATAAGGAAATTCAGGGAGAATCCCTATACGATAGCAGACATGATAAAGTTCAAGACTCTTAACCCTGAGGTTGCAGCCTTTTTATGGCTCGCAGTAGAAGGCATACAGTCTTTTCCATCCAATGTGCTTATTTCCGGGGGAACGTCTTCTGGCAAGACCACACTCCTTAACTGCATCTCTATGTTTATAAGACCAACCGAAAGGGTTTTGACAATTGAGGATACTGCTGAGCTGAAGCTACCGCTCAAGCACTGGATACGTCTGGAAACTCGCCCACCAGGCATAGAGGGAACCGGTGAAATAAGCATGGATGTCCTGCTGAAGAATGCACTGAGAATGAGACCAGACCGCATAATCGTTGGTGAGGTGAGGCACAGCGAGGCGTTCACCCTGTTCACAGCCATGAACACAGGTCATCAGGGTTCGATGGGAACTATACACGCCAATACCAGTGAGGAAACTCTAGTCAGGCTCATGTCGCCTCCAATGAATATCCCTGAGCAGATGGCGACTGCATTAAATCTGATAGTTGTCCTTAACCGTATAAATGTTCCAAAAGTCGGACTTGTAAGGAGGGTCACGGAGATAGCTGAGGTAACCGGCACAAAGAAGCCGGAACTTCATATGATTTATGAGTGGAATTCTGAAAGTGATGATATAGTACCTGTCGACAGGGTATCCTCAGTGAAGAAAAAGATACAGAAGTATTCAGGGCTGTCCTCCAGCAGTATTGATAAGGAGCTCAGTATTCGTGAAGAGCTCCTGTCAGCGGCAGCCAAGAAAGATATAACGGCCTTGGACTCTTTTGCAACCTTTATACAAAAATATTATGAGAAACAGTAATCTATTTTTAAAAAACATCTATTAATTTAAATGACAATGCCTGATAGCAACAAGCCCAAGGATTTGAAGAAACTTGAGGAATGGGATGAAATGCTCAGCAAGATAAAACCAAAGACCCAATCAGCTGAGACAAAGACCCCTGTAACCAAAGAGCAACTTCCGTCATCAAGGGAATTTGAGCTAGAGTGGGAAAAAAGGATAAAATCAGGTGATAAGGCCATCCCCGCTTCCACCAAGACAAAAAAGAGGGTCGATTCACTGGAGGAGGTTTTCCAGCACTTGGAGGAGCAGCCTGCTCCAAAATCTGCCAAAATATCCAAGACTCCGGGCAGGAAGGAAAAGAGGAGGCTGGAGAGAATTGGAGGCGCTATACGTGGTGAGGCCCCAACTTTAAGGGAGCGGGATATTACAGGCGAGGTTGTCGGAGGACTATACAGACTCTACCCGATGGGAAATCTCCCTCCTCTCAATCTCCTCTCAAAATTCCTTCTGAAACTAAGCAAAGAATCCTTGGAGAAGGATCTCGTGAGGTCAAAGATACCATTGTATCCCGATGAATATACATCTTTCTCAGTTGGCATTGGATTTATATTCTCCATACTGATTTTTGTCTTGATATTCCTGCTGGTTTTCCCCTCATCCCCTACCCTATCCAGTTTGCTCATGCCATTGGTTGGGTTCATAGTCTCGCTGTTGCTGATTTCCATTTTTGTTACGAAACTGCCATCAATACAGATAAAATCCAGTTCTAGGGATGTTGATCGCCAGTTGCCCTATGCTCTCAGGCATATGTCGGCCCTGCTCAGCGCAGGCATAAGTATATTTGATTCAATAGTATCAGTCTCTAAAGCGGATTACGGATTGCTGTCGGATGAGCTTGATAAGGTGGTCTGGGATGTTAAGTCGGGTGAGAACTTCTCAGAGGCTTTGGAAGATGCTTCCAATCGTGTAGGGTCCACATCCTTTACACGTGTAACAATACATATACGACGGGCTCTGCAGATGGGTGGGGATGTTGCAAGCATAATAGGTCAGATAGCCGAGGATCTGACCTTCGAAATGAGAATGAAGATATCGGACTTTGTCGAGAAGCTCAATGCATTTGCCATAGTCTATTTGATAGGGGGAATAGTTGGGCCGGTGGTCATAGCTGTTTTCACGGTTGTCGGAAGTGCCAAACCGCTTCAGGACGTGGGAAGTGGTGGCATGATAGATACAACCATGCTGATGTTCATGATACTTGTGATGTTCCCTCTGATAATGCTCTTCATAACATATATAGTCAGGCTTATGGAACCAAAAGTATAAGGTATAAAACAGATCAAATCACAGACAACATTTTAATTAAAACTTAACGATGCCAAAGGATACAAACAGATCATCACAGAACCTTGGATATGGCCGGTATCTGGAGACAAGCAATATAAGGCTGTCCCCAATACTTTGGTTCATTGTAGCCATAGTCATGGCTGCAGTCCTAAGTTTTATACTCTTTTTGGCCTTCCCAAATAGCCCGGCAATTTCCCTGATTGCCATAGTGGTAATCCCTATACTCATTATAGGCCTCCCCATAATCATGAAAGAAAGGCGTGATGGACATATTGAGGAGGCAATACCTGACGTGTTCGAGGAACTGGCCACCTCACTGAGGGCAGGTGCTACAATAGAGCAGGCCCTTCTAGACCTGACGAAGATACAGAAAGGTCCGCTCATAGATGAACTCAAGACCGCCCTGCAGGATATGGAGGGCGGGTTCAGCTTTGAGGAGGCATTAGAGAACCTCATTTCCCGGGTGGACATAGTCATGCTGAAGCGGATATTCAAGATAGTCATAGACGGCAAGAAGGCTGGTGGAGAGCTGGCTAACATACTGGATGCGGTAGCCTCCGATGCAAGGGAAATGGCGCGCCTGAGCAGAGAGCGGATGAGTAAGACCCTTATGTATGTAATATTCATCTTTGCAGCCGGCTCGGTGGTGGCACCTCTGATATTTGGATTCGTGACTGAGATAGGGTTTATGGTAGCAAATGTGGGAGCCACAGTAGAGGTGGAAAACCCCCTTAATATACCCGGAACAGGCATAAACCTATTCTGGCTCTACCTCCTATTGGAGTGTTTTATCTCTGGCATAATGCTGGCCGTTGTCCGGGGTATCAAGATCTGGAGGGGGATAGTTTTCTATTCCCTATCCATGGCGCTTTTGGGCACCATAGTATTTGAAGTGGCCAAGACAATAGCAGCATATATGCTCGCTGTATGAGTCCTATTCCTGTTCCAATATAAGTTTTTGTTTCTCTTTAAGCAACACTTTTTATCACACAACACACAAAATAAAGCCGCTATATCTCATCTTGGGCCCATGGTCTAGCCTGGTATGACGTCGCCTTGACATGGCGGAGGTCGCCGGTTCAAATCCGGCTGGGCCCATTCCAGTCTTCTCTTGGTTTACGGTTTTCTGAAAAATGCCTGTTGTTAGAGTGAGTATGTGGGAAGGGAGAACGCGCGAGCAGAAGGCGGAGCTGGCCGAGGCTATAACCAAGGCGATCTCCGAAATCGCCAAGACGCCCAGGGAGCATGTATGGGTCATCTACGAGGACGTCAATAAGAGCGACTGGGCGATAGGCGGGAAACTCTGCGACGAATAGGAGCCCCTGGCTGCGTAAGCCCTTTTATATCAAAAAACGCAAACTATACGGGCCCGTAGCCTAGTCAGGATAGGGCGACAGCCTTCTACGGCCTTTTCTTCATTTGGGGAAGAACGGTTCGCTAAGAGATCCGGAGAAAGCTGTAGATCGCGGGTTCGAATCCCGCCGGGTCCGTCCTCATTCTTCTTGGCTTAGCCTCGGCCGAACCCGGCTTATGTCAGGGAGGGTGGCTAAGCGAGGAACTCCTCGAAATCCTGCCGGATCCACTTTAAATTCTTAAGCTCTTGTTGTATTTTTTTAACTTTGTTGATTTAGCTCAATTCGCTACGTCTTCTAAATTTATAACCGTTATAGCTTCTTTGCCACAATAAACCAATAGACGTGAGTATGCGGACTTCCGTGTGTATGTTCTTCACTCAATTTTTTTAATTCTATTGTCTCAAAATCTGAAAAATCAGACCTCACTTCATCCTCTTCAAAGAATCTGCCTATTCTGGCTTTTCGCTTTACGTAGAAGGTGCGTAGAGCTACTTCCTCGCCTTCTCCAAAGGTGGAATCATCTGTTGAGAAAAAGGATTGTATAATCAACCCCCCCGGTCTAAGGACTCTCTCACATTCCTTTAGGAACTTCCTTCTCACGTCATCCCGGTACAACAAATGCATAAAGAGGTGGCTAAACACAACATCAAATGCCTGGTCTTGAAAAGGCATATTAGTTGCATCCGCCTTTATGAATGTCCCATCTGGTACAAACTCTTCTGCAAGTTTTATCGCTTCGCCACTTGAATCCAAACCTACAACATCAAATCCCTGCTCTATGAAGAATTTGCAATCTCTTCCGTAGCCACAACCAACATCAAGAATTTTGCTCTTCGGTTTTAGATACTTTATAGATTCTAAGGCGGTTGGACTTTCTGTTTCGCCCCAAACATAGCCATTCTTCTTAAATCTCCTATCCCACTCTTCAGAACTTTCCATTGTTCTATTAAACATTATTTGTCATATCTGGAATAAGAATATCCAAAACACCTCGCAGCACCCTCAACTTTTCGGGGGCGCAACCTTAAACCAAAATTCCGTTTTTAGGCCTACGCCGGGTCCACACATTTTTTATTCAAGAATCTGCAGTTTACATAACAAGATGTCTCCCAGAAGGCGCCCCCGAAGTCCAGAGGAATTGAAAGCCCTTAGGGCTAGGTTGGCCGACCGTCTTAGTGAGGGCGATCCTATGTGCAGGATTTGTGAGTTTAAAAGGGTACATCCGATGCCATCCAAATGCAAGATAAGGGGAAATCCTGAAATAGCTCCATTTGGCCACGTCCTGGATCCCCTTTCTTGTGTGGGTGTAAGATGCAACCATGGTTTGGAGGCTGCCAGCAGGGCTCTTTCAAAAGCAAAGAGGGGGGAGATCAAATGGCAGAGAATAAAAACAGATATAGGTGAAGTTGAGGCCGTTCCCTGCCCCACCCATCTTGCCGGCCCGCCGGCCAGTAATAAGTCTCATGTAGTCTCTCCAGTTCCAAAAACCGGCTATGTCGATCGGAATGGCCGCCTTTTTGTGGAAACTGAAGCCAAGGGTTTGATATTCAACCACCAGACCCTGCCAGATGACAGAAACCCCTTCAAGAAAAAGGACTGAGTGGCCAACCAAAAATCTTTTCTCAGGAGGCGTTTATCTCTCCAGAAATGCACTGTAGCCCCTGCCAGATGGTTACTGTCTCCGGGAGAACTGCCTGCTGTTCATTCCTAAATCATTATTCATCCTGAAGCCAGAATCAGGAACAGCAGACTCCCCAGGACTGCATGGCTGAATATGGGCCCCACAAGATTCCGCTCCTTCTCATAGGCCCATCCCCACGCGAAGCCGGCTATGAGGGTCGTCAGCATCACGATTCCGACCTGCGGGATTCCTATGAAAAAATGGGAAAGCGAGAAGATGAGTGATACCGTGAAGACGTTCGCCAGGGTCGGCAGGGCCCCTCTGAGGACTCTCTGCCCATAGCCCCTGAATATGAACTCCTGCGCGGGCACGGAGATGCCCCAGTAGGTCAGATACTCAGGATTCGGCATCTTAAGCCCGTATCCGTTGGCCAGTGCGAATATCGCCAGCCCCGCGACGCCCGCTATAGTGAAAGGTAGTTGGATCTTGATTGCCGGCCATACCCTCTTGCTGGTTAGACCGAGATTCTCAGGCCTTTCCCGCCTCCAGTAGTTGAAGAGCGCGATGAAGCCTATCACAGTGCTCATGCTCATGTAATAGTCCGCGCCCCTCAGCAGCATGAAGGCAGAGATTGCCAGAATCACTGCGATTTCGAAAATCCTGCGGGCAGTATCCATCTATTATCTTACGTCTGCCGACTGAAAAACCGTTTTTACCGTTAAATAAATTATGCAGCAGGCAGAGTTATTTAACGGGTCAGGTCAAGTTGAAAGACGCTAGATGAAGACTTGACCTTTTTATGTTCTCTTGCTATAATATCCCAGTCAGGCCGGCGAGTCGCTTATGCAAGCATCGCTCGCCCAGACTGTAACGGGGTCGTAGGGTAGTCTGGCATCCTCGCAGGCTCCAGAGAACCCCTTTTCTTCAGAAGAAAAGGTGCGCGAGGTTCGCGAAAGCGAACCCGCGCCCAAGTTCACAAAAGTGAACTTCGGGCTTCACCCCCCTAAAAGAACGGGGTGTTTAGCATTTTTAATTTTCAGGAAGAGGACTTTGGAGCACCGAGCCGCAAATCGCGGTGATGACGAAACGCGGGTATACGCTTCGGCATGGAGATACCTGCTGACCCGGGTTCAAATCCCGGCGACCCCATCCTTACTTATGCTAGAGATAGCTCGGATGTGGTCGCCTTACGTTGGAGCCGTCTGCCTGGCATGTCCATCCCAACATCCCGGCGACCCCATTCATCCCAATCTAGGCTCGCACACTATATCGTATAGCTGACCCAGCCTTTTGACCATGACATCTAAGGAGTACTCTTTCTCCACCAGCTTCCTCCCATGTCTGGCAAGCTTCTTCCTCCTCTTCTTGTCCTCGATGAGCGCATCCACCTTCTCCGCCAGACCATTGGCGTCTCTTGGCTCTATCAGGAATTCGGGATCTATTACATCTTTAGCGATTCCTGTGTTGGTCGCTATACATGGTGTTCCAGAGGCGAGCGCCTCCAGCAGAACGATACCTTGGGTTTCCATCTCCGATGGCATAACAAACAAGTCAGCAGCTGCAAAAGCCTGCGGAATCAACTCATCTGGCAGATAGCCTGTGAAGATTATATTTGGCATGTCCCTGCACATTTTCCTAAGCTTCTCCTCGAGCTCTCCTCTGCCGGAAACAACAAAAACGGCATCAGATTTTGATTCTATAGCCGCGCGAAGGAAAGTTTGTGGGTCTTTCTTGTGCTCCAAACGCCCAGCAAAGAAGACCATCGGCCTGTCTGGTATTCCATAGCGGTCCCTGAATTGCTGGGAATCAATATCCGGGCTGAATTTTTTTATGTTAACCCCATTGGGTATTATCTCAATATGTCTTCCAAGCTTTCTTGCCTCCAGCTGGGTCTTCACCCATTCTGAGGTTGCAATAACAACATCACATTTTCTGTACAAATATATCAGATACTGCCATGTCGGCCATGTTAGCAACCTGCCACCTGCAGAGTCCAGGGGTACCAGTGCTCCGAAGATTGCAGCCGGATCAGTATGGAAACTGCCTACCAATGGCTTTCCAAGCCTCTTTGAAATTTTTATTCCATAGTAAAACATCCCATAAGGAGTATGATTATGAATCAGGTCAAAGTCCCTTGCCTCTTTTTCCAGCCAGCCGGTGTTTAAGGCGATTTTATATTCGGGAAACAGAGGGAATGGAATACCTGATACCCCTGTCACGTCTGGATGCTTTATTGGACCAAATATCTGGTCATCCCAACCTTTTTTTGTGTGGTGCAACCCATAGAGGATGGTGGCTATGCCGTTATTATGTGGAATATATGTATCCGTGAAGTTTGCAATTCTCATCTTTCTTACGCCACCTCATAGATTTGCGAATCCCCAGAGGAGAAGACAACCGTTCCAATCTCAGAAAATTTGTCTGTATCAAAGCCGTAATTCCAGACATCCCGCGCATCTACAACGACATAATCCACACCATATCTCCCCAATATGTTGCGCGCCTCTTCCGGATCGCTGGTTTTCAGCACATGATACATTCTCTCCCATCTGGTGCTATCAGGTATGCATTCCAGAAACAAATCAAACTCCGTTCTTATTGAGGGAGACATTAGCAGTGTATTTATCGCTCCAGAGATCTCAGGATTTGCAAGCACTGTGCTGTCTCTAATATGATCCCTTATCCAGTAGATAACAGCCAAGTCATCATTCGAGAGGGCAGGCCTGACCATTGCCACGGCCAAGAAAGACATAACCAGCATCACCACCAACACAATTATAACATACCTCCTCTCAAGCCTTGCTTCAGGCAGTACAAAGCAGAGGCTAAAGCCAAAGAGCAGCAGTTGGTCATATGGATGCAGTTGTGGGAATATCAGAGAGAGCAGAAACCCCACAACAGCTAATCCCAATACCACCCTCCAAAACAACATATAATCATCATTTCTTTTTCTGAGCCAATAAAGCAGGCCAAAGCCTATCAGAGTAACAAATGGGGCCATGATGAGGAGATAGCCCATGCCTGCGCTGGTCACAGATGAGACTGCAGTTGACGGATCAAAACACTTACCTGCCCGACTGAATGATACCAACAACCAAGGGGATACCAGTCCGACACCAATGGTTATGATGAGTGCCGCATAGAGGAGGGAAAGCCTCCTGCCTCTTCCCAGCTTTATAAGGCTGAAGACTGTAATCACAGCCACTATTGTGAGGCTTATGAAATAGTTGAAGAGTATGCAAGTAGCCAGTATGCCGCCTCCCAGAATGTATCTGCCTCTGAGGAGACAATAGGCTATCAGTGGGAAGAGCAACAGGCCAAATATCTGCGGGCTGTCATAGGACTGCGCTGTTATTATCGGATTTAGGGCTGTGAAAGCAGCGCCCAGAACTGCAGCCTCTACGCTGCGGTATTTCCTTATCAGAAAGAAGATAGGCAGGATAAGAAGTGCACTCGCCAGAGGCAGTATGTATTTTACCAGTTCAATAGCCGGGATTCCTGATATTATACTCGTATAACCCAACAACAGATGATATAACGGCGGATACAGATGAGGTCTCCCTCCTGCTGCATAATCCCAAGATGGGACCCAGCCGGTTTCCGCCACAATCTGTCCTATGCGCGCGTGATATATCGAATCAAAATTGACCAGAAAATCGTTGGTCAGTGGGGGGTATATCCGGATGCTCAGACTCAATAAAAACAGGCCTATGATAACATATCTAACCTTCATTGAGAACCACCTCATAGACTTCTTTTAACTGCATGCCCACCTTCTCTAGGGAATGCTCCTTCACACTCTCCAGCCCATTCCTGATCAGGCGTTTCCTCATGTTGCCATCCTCAATCAGTTGTCTTAGATAATCCTCAAATTCCTCATCAGTTTTCGCTCGTAGGCAGTCTTTTCCATCACGAGTCCAGTCGCGAAAGACAGGCAGATCGCGTATCAAAACAGGTCGCCCCATAGCCCAAGCCTCCAGTATGACTATGCCCTGCGTCTCTGCAAGCGATGGAAAAAAGAATATGTCTCCTGCTGAATAGGCTGCTACTATATTATTGACATAACCAGTAAACCTGACGTTATCCGGCTTGCTTTCTAGGGCTTCATCCAGCTCCTTGTTTCTGGCCAGACCTCCCCTGAAAACATTGCCAAACCATATGAACTGGTTCTCAAAACTCCGTGCCACTTCTATGAACGTTCTGACACCCTTTCGCATGAAGACATGACCCACGGAGAAGGGAACCATGCCTTCCATCCCGTATCTCTCCCTGTATTCCTGCCTTTCTCTTTTGCTAAACCTGAATCTGTCCAGGTCAACACCATTGCTCACAGTTGTTATTGACTGTTTCAGCCCGTATTTCTTAAGCTGGTTTTTTGTGTATTCGCTGGGACAAATTATATGATCAGCCTGACCATAAAAGAATTTGAGATATCTCTTGAAAACCGGAGCCAGTGTGTTACTCATAACAAAGCTGTTACGGGTATCCTCCTCCAGTGTGTGGGCATGTATGATAACCTTTCTGCCCTTCTCTTTGGCTAGTTTGGTGTAGAACAGGGATTTTGGAAATATGGTATTTATATGGAGGATATCATAATCATCCAGCGGGTTTGTAGTGTATTCCACCCCGGCCTTTTCCAATGCCTTTTTTTGTCTCTCCAGTGCTACCCCTATGCCGCTTCTTCTCAGCAGCAGATTGCCCTCAAGATACAGGCACACCCTCATTTTCTAAATCCTCATAAATCCTCACAAGCTTTTTGATAGTATTCTCAATACTGTGCTTCCTTGCATGTTTTTTTGAGGACGATTTTAATCTTCTGAGATTCCTGTAGGACATCTCTACTTTTGTCTTTAAGTCGCTCAGATCTCCGGGTTTGTAGTGGTAACCATTAACTCCAGCCTCTATGGTTGTCTTTAGAGCCATTGCATCAGCACCCACTGCCGGCGTTCCACAGGCGTTTGCCTCTAAAACTACGAGTCCTTCTGTTTCAGCTGTGGAAGGCAATATCAGAAGATCCAGACAGGAATAAAACTCCGGTAGCCGGTTCCTCGGAAGAAAACCAAGAAAGCGGACGTTTTTCTTTCCCTCCGCAAGTTTCTTGTACTCTTCATGCTGTTTGCCCCCGCCGACTATCAGAATTGTTCCGTCAAATTCGTCAGCAAAATTTATTAAATCCTCCAGACGCTTCTCCCAGGAGTGCCTGCCGGCGAATCCGATAATCCTACCGTCTGGAATATCATAGTCACTTTTGAACTGGTCCGTTCTCGTCTCTTTGAAGAAGTCAGTGTCTATTCCATTTGAAAATGCTATTGTTTTGGAGATGTATCTGCCAAGACGCTCCCTGAGCAGATTTATCAGAACAGGGGATGGAGCAGTTATCAGCTGGCATCTCTCAAGAAGCTCCTTCTCATATCGGTAATAAAATACCTTGAGTGATGCTTCTACCAAGGGGTTGGAGCTTATCTGCCTGATATAGAGGTCGGGGGGAGTATGGTAGGTCAGCACCCGCGGCACCCTCTGCTTCCTAGCCACGGCCAGCCCGAGAGTTGCCATGGTGACGAAGCCGTGGAGGTGAACCATCTCCAAATTTTTTTCTATCTTCTTGAAGGAGGGCAGGCCTATCCTGTATCCCTCATAGAAGAAGAACGGAATGGAGGGGAGCGGAATCTCGTTATGCTGGGGTTTGTAACCCTCATCCTTTGGATAATAAAGGAAGACCTCATGACCCAGCTTCTCCAGCTCCCGCTTCCAGAGGCTGACCGTGTAGGTAACGCCGTTTATCTGCGGAAAATATGTGTCTGTGAAGAAGCCTATTTTCATCTTAAAACATCCCCTAAATTATCTTTAAGAGAATGTAAAGCAAGGTCCAGAAGAGAGTGTTGTTGATTACTATCACGAGTATCTTTCGCGAGAGCGCCTTCTCGGTCATCGGCCCCAGCTTGCTTATGATGAGCTTGGCGAAATCCAGTTTGCCCGATTTGGGGACGTGCAACCTGCCGTCTTTCAAAACGTAGGGTCTCTCCTTCTTCTGGCTCATGTCCTCCGGATTGGTCTTCAGCTTGAGCAGTATGTCATATATGTGGGGCGCGAACAGCCCTAGGGCCAGATACCACTGATCTATGAAGAGGACCATGCAGCCGGCGAAGGCACCGAAGAGGAGTGTGCCGCTGTCGCCGGGGAAGATGCGTGCAGGATAGCGGTTGAAATAAAATAATCCTCCTGCGGCCCCAACCATTATCAGACCGAGGATTATAAGCGTGTCAGTATAAATGCGGGAGAAGGTAACCATGATTGTCAGACCTGCCAGCACTATCGTGGAGGATCCTGTCTCCCAGCCGTTGAGTCCGGCAAAGGAGTTGAACAGCGATGCTGTTGCAAGGATAAGGAAGCTCCCCAAGACCATATAAAGATACAACCCTATACCGCATTCGTTGATAACCGACGGGAGCACCAGATATGTGAAGGGCAGGGTAAAAATGAAGAGAACAATCGCGCGATTGACAACATATTTTGTCCACCTCTCCTCTCTCTTGAACAGCCGAAAGCCGTCATCAAAAAAGCCTATTGCGGCAAAGCATGTAGTGGTAAACAGAAATACGTATGCCAGCGGATTTATAACCTCAAAATGTACCAACAGCAGGACGGGTATCCATATTCCGGGCAGGATGAGTATGCCACCGGATTCGGGAATGCGGGGTTTATCCCCTTTGTTTATATCCACGCCACTGATACCAAAAGACAGCATCCTGTCCTTCAGCAGCCGGATCAGGATCAGTACCAGCACAAAAGGGACAGCGAATACTAGGGGGTATGTCCACTCCATGGTTTTGCCTTATGTCATTATACTCTTCCAAAAATCATTTCATAAGCTCCCTCAGGAGTATTGTCGCATAGGTGCCAGGAGGGAGAACAAATCTTACCTTTATGTTAGAATCTTCTTTATTAAAACCAAGAATCATGAAGTCGCTGAACTTGGCAAGACTGCTCCGCATTTCCCCCTCCATGGCCATCTCAGGCATGGAGGGAACCCGAAACTGTCCTTTGTGGATTTCTTCTCTTTTGAGTATCTCTTCTGTAACGTTATCTAGTGGTGTAGTATAACCAACAAGCGGTAGCTCTTTTGGCATTTCTCCAGACCTAAGGTATTCGCTTAATGCAAGATTGAATATATACCCCTGATATGCATGGATAAACATTAGTCTCAGCTTCTTCGGAAGAACCCGCAATGCGCCGATGTAGTCTGTAGGCGTTTTTGCCAGATGATTCAATACACTTTTCTCAAAGCCCAGATAGTTGGGGAACTCTTCAAAGGCTTTCTTAAAGTCTCCTGTTTCCCTCAGCCTTTCCCTGACTGTGGTGGCTTCCTCCGGCTCGTTGCCAGTATCACAGAGAAATGACATGACAGCCTCCTTGAACTCGCCCCCGAGTATATGCCGGCCTACAAGATGGTTGTTGAGCCGCAGACCAAAGCGTTGCGTGCCGAAGAAGTTGGGCATCTTTCCATCCAGTTGCCTGATGGTTTTCTTTACAAGCTTGTCAGCATTTTTTGCAACATCGTGGATGATGACCGTAAACCGGTTTCCCTTAAGCATCCCAAGATTGACCGGTCCATCCGAAACGGAAAAGTCGCGCAGGATTATGTCCCTAATGTGCACTCCTTCTAACCTCTCTTTCGGCACTTTCCATATGGAAACCCTCTGTGCACTGACTGACCGGCGGTCTTTCGTCCCGGCAAATTTCAGTCGTTTGTGGGAGACTCCGCATGCGCGTGCAATGGCCTTAACTGCACGCATGGTGTCCCAGTTGGTCTTCTCCAGCGTGAAGTGGGTGTAATCTCCCTGAGTGTCCTTAAAGCACTGGTTTTTACCCACCTCCAGAATAACTCCCCCAGGGGTTATCTCCTCAACAATAAAATCTCTGGGCTCCCTCTTTAAGGTCCCGCCTATGCCCTTGGTTTTTGATAAATATGCGAGCAGTCCTACCCTCTCATCAGTGGACATCTCTGGTATCTGGGTTTCTGAGATTGATATAGATGCCCTTCTTCAGACACTCCTTACAGAAGTATTGATTATCGCAATCAATAAGGATTGCTTCATCCCCTGATGTAACCTGCTCTATGATTGCCCTCACATAGCTGCTCCCCTTGCCGAGAACCCTTCCACAATTGGAGCAGTATTCCTTTATCTCTGTCAGGCTTTCGGGCAGCTGGGCCATTTCCGATTTATTTAGAGAGGGCATATTAAAAAACCTTTCTTTATAAACAAGGATGTTAAAGAGGAAAAGAATAAAAACCTCTTTAATGCGCCTTAAAAAGCTTTGCTATTCCGTTACTTTTCACCGGTGACAAGGAGTTACACTACACTTAAATGCTTTTTCGTTTTCGCACTCTTTTTATGTAGTGTAACACAAAATATCCCGCTTCAGATAGGCAAGTTGCTTATCCAAGCACCGCTCGCCCGAGTTAAGCGCGAGCATAATCCAAGCGAAATGAGCCGCTTGCCTCCGTAGCTCAGTCTGGTAGAGCGCGTCCTTGGTAGAGCCCCTTTCTTCAAAAGAAAGGTGCGCGAGGTTCGCGAAAGCGAACCTGCGCCCAAGTTCACAAAAGTGAACTTCGGGCTTCACCCCCAAAGAACGGGGTGCTGTGGAAACAGCCAATGAGGACGAGGTCGCGGGTTCGGATCCCGCCGGGGGCTTTCCGTTATTCTTGGCTTAGCTTGAGCCCCCGGCTTATGTCAGTATCCTCTTTCAGACCTTCTGCGAAACTTCTCAATAATATCCAATTCAGAACGATCCCCGGGCAACTCATCTGTCTCGTAGATTCCCTCTCTTTCTTCCAGCAACCTCCTGTGGCGCCTCCTGATGAGCTTCAGCCGCTCTTCTTTGCTGAGAGGTGCCCTTTTCCGTCTCACTGGGCCTTCTAATGGCCCTCTGCCCCTCAGTTTGGCGATCTTTTCGTCTATCTCCACCATCTGCTCATCAAGTTCCTTCAGCTTTCTGAGTACGCCGGCCCGTTCCTTTCTGACTGCCGCACTTTCAGGTTGCTCCATAGTTGCCCTTAATCGTCCGGCAAATCTGCCCCTCTCAGCGGCCAGTTCTTCCCTTCTCTCTCGTAAAGAAGTCTCGGCCCGCTCTCTCATCGCCACTCTCCTGACAGCTTTCTTCCTTTCTCTTTCTGCTGCCCTGCGCAGCCTCTCTACAGCAGACTCCTTCAAATTGCCCTCATTCTCCAGCAAAAACCTTTCAAACAGTATAGCACCCTGAGGATCTATCTCGCGCATCGCCGGCAGAACCTCAGCCCACATGCGGTGCACTGTCATGTTTCCTGTCGGCAGATGGTCAACCATCTGCCATACCTGATTTTTTGTGAGTCCATATTTTCTGGCCAGTTTTTTGACCTGACCCCTTTTGACCAGTCCTTTCTCATTCCTCGCAAGCTCTTTATACTCGGCTCTTATGCGCATGCAGAGTGCCGTCTTTCTGTATCTCTCTATACGTCTTCTGGTAAGACCTGCTAGAACTGACTTACTGCCCGTCCTTCTGTTGCCTTTCTCACCCGATCCCATCATGATTACACGCCTCAATTCCGGCAGGAAATACCGACTTTTCCTCTGATTGGTGCTGAGCCTCCGACCGCTCTTTGTAAGCGAATATGTCACAGCCCTGCCCCGTTTTCTGGCTTCCACGAGCCCGGCTGTGACGAACCTGTCAAGATATCTGTCAACGTGCTCTGTTTGTATTCCGGCAGCTTTTGCCAGTTCGCTGATGTTTTTGGGTTCAGTGCCAAGGACACTCCAGAGCTTGTATCCCATACTCTGTGTCGGAATGGGTGCCCGGTGGCTCCTCTCAGCAGCCATCCATCTGTAGGCCTGTTTGCTTCTGCGACTGCCCTCTATTGAGACCCGTTCAGCCATTCCAGCTGCTTCCAGCAGGTTCAGGGCATTTATAACCAACCGATGATTGTTTCCCGTTTTTTCGGCCAGCTCCAGAGAGGTGTGAGGACCATCCTTACGTGTCAGCTCTCTCCTGATATCATGCAGGATATTCTTCCTCACTAGCTGATTCAGGGCTTCCAGCTTTCCGTTAATTATATCAATACCCTTAAGGCTCAGGCGTCTCTGGAGGGAAAGAGCGGCATTCATCCATGGCAGTAGCTTATCCCTGTGCGTTCCCCTGCTCCGCACAAGCGCCTGTGCAACCTGCATGGCAGTCGGTTTATAGGGATGCCCTTTTAATTCCCTGAGCAGGGCGCGTGCCATCTTCTTTGTGGGAAGCCTTTTGTGTCGCGGATTGCGGGCTTCAATCAACCTTATCTCCTCTGTAAGCTCTTTCTCGATATCCTCGGGGAGTGGCTCTTTCTTGACAGGTTTGGACATATCCCTAGCAAAGCTTCCGAGCCTTTTCCTGCTCATTCCAAGGGCTTCTCTGAAAGATGGGTGTCTCGGTGGCTTTGCATTCTTCTTGGAAGCCATACCTAAAGTTAAGCCTTAAAAGAATAAAATAGCCTTTCTCGCGTCTGTAGTGTAACTTACCCCACGAACCTTGTCCAGAGCGCCCACGCGAACAGGACTATAGCTACCGCGAACAGCAGTATCAGCATCGCCCCGGCTGTGGCACTGACCTTTTTGCCCATTTTGTCAAAGAGTGCATAACCTCCTATTTGGCACCCTTTTCATAGATAGCCATGGCTTCATCTACGCTCTTTCCGTGCAGGGTGATGGCCGAGATGGCATTGCACATGGCGACTGCTTCATTCAGCGGCTTCTGGTGGATGTTGCGTCCGGTCGCGTTGCCCCAGGCCCCGCTGATGTATATCTGGTCGTGCAATCGCTGCAGGAATTTTCTGACATCAGTTGAGGAGCCTCCGGCACAGACAACCTTGGTCCTGCCTGCCGCAGCTACCGCCTCCTTCATTATCTCTGCGCTGTTGGCACCTTCTTTCTTGGGGTAATTGACCTTGACAAAGTCTGCTCCCAGACAAGCACCCACACCGGTCGCTCCTGCAATCAGATGCGGGTCCTTTTCATCCGGCACTGCCTTGCCGCGGGGATATATCCAAAGAACCACCACCAGCCCGTTCTTGTGGGCATCATAGACTATGTTGGCAGCCTGCTGGAGCATATCCTTCTCAAACTCACTGCCCAGATAAATCGTGTAGCCCACACCCACAATCTTCAGCCCGCTGTTCCTCTTGAACTCCACTATCTTATCCACGCTGAGCCACTGGTTACTGAAGGGATCCATTTGTTCAGTCTTCACTAAATTGGTCTTTGAGTTCAGCTTTACCAGATATGTTACGTCCCTATAATCCAAGCCATATCTGGCAATAAGCCCCAGCTGTGTGGCAAACACACCGATTTCACCTTGGGAAGCTATCCTAAAGAGATGCTCTGGATCCGCATCGTCTTCGGCAATGCCCTCGCCGTAGAAATCGTTATTCAGATGTTCGACCTTCTGGTCTCCTGCAAACAGCATGAGCCTCCCGGTTCCCTTTGTTATCTCAAGATAGTTCTTGATATACTCTTCTCTGGCATCCTCCGGCACCCCTGCAGGCACCTTGACATCCTTGGCAGAAATACTAAGGTCCATTTTTAATTTAGGAAACATTAACTAGTCTGATTATAAAAATTCTTTGAAAAAATATGAAAAACTAAAAATGGAAAGAAAAAGCCTTGAGCAATCCATAGCCTGGATGAATCCCAATCTCCAGGAGATCATCCTAAGGATAGCTACAGTATCCGCGGAGATGCGTCTTGACTTTCCTGGCAAGAGGGGTGCGGCGGAGACCAAGAACGTCTATGGCGAAACGCAGCAGAAACTGGATGTCTGGGCGGATAAGGTGCTGACCAAGGAGCTACTTGCCACAGGTAAAGTGCGTGCAATAGTGTCTGAGGAGAGAGAAAAGCCGACAATGGGAAGTGGGAACTATGTGATTACCATGGACCCGCTGGACGGCTCCTCTAATATAAAGAGCAACAATATCTTTGGGACAATAATAGGCATACACAATCAGCCGGAAATACTGACAGAGGGAAAAAACCAGATAGTCGCCTTCTACGTCATGTACGGCCCGCTGACCAGCATTGTTATGGCAACAGAAAAGGGTGTCAATGAGTATGACTATGACGAGAGGGCCGGGAGGTATTATCTGGTGAAGGAGAACATAACATTGCCCGAGGAGGGCAAGCTCTATAGTGCAGGTGGTGGCAATGATGGCTGGGATCCAAAATTCTCCAACTTCATAGGTAGCTTGGTTGCGCGCAAGGTGAAACTGCGCTATGGGGGCTCCTTTGTGGGTGACGTCAATCAGGTGTTGAACTATGGGGGGATATTCTGCTATCCTGCGACCAGTAAAAAGCCAAAGGGCAAGCTCAGACTGGTCATCGAGTGCAATCCGATGGCGTTCATCATGACTAGGGCAGGTGGGGCGGCAAGTGACGGAAAAAAACCAATATTGGATATTCAGCCAGAGGATATAACCCAGCGGACACCCATATATATAGGCAACAGGGATTTTGTTGAGGAGCTAGAGAAAGCACTGAAGTGAGCAATCAAAGATGGCAAAACTTGAGATTCCGGAGATTCTCATGAAGTACGGGGAGATGCCTCCGGCCATGCAGAGGGCTGTGGAATTCGCCCTGAGCGGTCGCGGGCACCCATCCGAATCCGCATTCCTTTACCCGCTTGAAAAGGGTCTGGAGTCCGGAGAGTTTGGAGTCGATTCAATGTGGTTGGGGGAGGACTTTGCCTTTGGCGTTGTAAACTATCGCACTGGGGATTTGGAAGGTGTCAATACCCTCCCGCGATGGCATAAGGCCCATTCAGAACCCTGGTTTGAACGAAGCCGGATACTCCTCAACAGATACAAGGCGGAGGAGCTTGGCCTGTATGAGTCATATCTGGATCTCTTTGTCAGAGGCAGAAAACATCTTTGGAGGGAAGACAAGAGGGTGCTTACAAGAAAGGAGGCCTATGAGGGCCTTGGAGCTGAATTACTGGAAAGGGCCGTTCTGACGCCAGCTGAACAGACCGCTAGGATAAGAGAGATTACTGGATATCTGAGAACCGTCCGCCCGGAAAAGCACACTGGAGGCAGTAAGGCCTATGCTCTCCAGAGACGCCTGCTGAACCTGCTGGAACAGGATCCCAGATTTCAGAAGAGATTTGCGGGAGTCCCGATAATCACGGTTCGCAGGCAGACCGGAGCGGTTATAATGCAGCCAAAATCAGAGTCCTTGGATCCAAAGATCAATGAGTATACAATCCTTACCGGCGATGCAATAGTCAATGACCAGACACAGCTAACCGCACCCCAGCTGGAGGTGCACACTGCAGCCCTAAAACAGTTCCTTTTAATACAGCAGAGAAAGATAAAGAGAAACAAACCAAAGAAATGAGGTACTGTTTATTGCAAATGCAAATGTCAATATTGCAAATGCCAATAAGCGTGAGTGCGGTCCCGCAAAGGGACCGCCTCAACCTCCCTTACAGTCCGCCTCCTACTTTTACCCCGTAGCCGGGCCGGAACCCAGCCTGGGATAAAGATGAATCTGCACAGGACTTGCACAATCCGTGCTGGCTCCCACAGTTACAACAGAAATCAGAGTGGCAGTTCTTGCATCTGTCCGCATACGGCTCGTTGATTTCCATGACTCTTCCGCAGACCTCACAGACTCTTGTCTTGCACCGGATCCAGACGAGAGAGACCATTTCAGAACACACTGTCATATATACGGGTTTAAACGTGTTATAGTTTCTGCCGGAAAAATTTTGGAGACCTGAATAATATTACTTTTTGGAAATAATCAACACCGGACGCAGGACGGTCTAGCCTTCTCTATAGCTTCCCTGAGAATGCCGTCCAGATATTCTTTGAATCTCTTGCCCGGCTCTTTAACCTCTTTGTAGTCGGAGCCCCTTCTGTAAAAACTTATAGAGGCGACTTGTGCTATGCTCGAAGCAGGTGGCCGATATAGTGAGATTTGAACAGCCATGTCTCTGAACTCATCGGGAAGATAAGGATATGACAGTAAAAGGCTCTTGGTTATCGGATCGTATTTGAAACCATGCTCCTTCAGTGCCTTTATATAAGCCTCACCATTCACGTATTTGCCTATGCTATCCATTTTTATCCAGACTGAGCTAACGCTAATCTGTTTTGATGCCCCCAGCGGGCTGAGGCTTTATTTGACTGTTCGGGTATAAAAATATGAGCGGTGCTCCCACTCTGCATGGGCCTTTAGATCAGGAGAAGGGAAACCAGAAAACCGCCTATTGACAGCCCTATTATAGGGGGCAGGGCGGGCAGTGCCACCCTCCTAATCTGTGTGACATAATATATGGTCAGCCCAAGACCGATGGTTGCCCCGACAACTGCCCCGAGGACAGGCAGCCAGTTTCGGAAGGTCCGGAGTATAGAAACGAAGAATATCAGCGGTATTGCAATATCTCCTGTCCCCAGCCCCAGAACATCCTTTCCTTTTTTGACACCTCTCCGTGCTCCGGTCTTGATGCCCTTGGATGGTGTTTCGAACATCACAGGTATCTCCCTCAGACGTGACTGGTCTGCCAGTTTTATCATATGCCCGGTCTTGAAGACGGCTATGATATCATACGTGCCAAGCGCTACTACAAGGAGGAGTGATGGCAGAAATCCCATGAATGAGCCGAGTGTCCCACCAGCCCCTGCGATTGCTATGGCAAGGGTTATGTTCTTGACGGCAAAGGTGCGCCTGATGAACCTCACGGCTACTGTAAGAGCAGAAACTATGATGACCCCTGCCATATACTGCTCCTGCGTCACAAATGGGATGGTCTTGAGAATGTCGAACAGGACGAACTGCCAGACCATAAAGGAACCAATGAACACAATATAGATCTCAAGAAACAAAAACAACAGCCTTCCCCTATAGAATCTAAGAACCAGCAACAGAACCACTGTGCTGACAAGCACAACTGCCAGTATATACAGACTCCCAGCCGGGTCATCAACACTGCCACCGGTCAGCGGATTGGTCTCACCCACCTCTGGAATGAGGTTATACCCGACATAGAGCCCCAAGATTGTAGAAAACAGGAATATTGAGACAAAGAAAAGTGTTTTATCTCCTGATAACACATGATTCATCCTCTGCTCACAGTCTTCAGATATCCATGCCTGGGCTCATAGAGATCTCCCTTGTTTATGAGCTCATTTATCAGCTTTTCTGATGTCTTCCTATCTATATTGTGGTATTCCTCCGCCTCATCCAAAATGCGGGCCAAAGGCACCATGTCGTATTCCTCCTCAAGGCCCTTGACAATCCCGGTTATTGCGTATATCTTATCGCGCTCTGACTTCGGGTGTTCGGCGACAATTCTGTCTATGTCAAATACGCCTGCTTCCTTCTCCATGCCAACCTCCCTCAGCACAAATTCCACCAAACGTATTGCCCTCTCAGCATCTGACATTTCAACCCGGTTCCTCAGGTGGAGCTTGGCAGAGGCTTCAGCCAGTCTTACCAGACCCTCCAGCTGTCTGGGTGTCAGGGGGACACTTCCCCCACTGCCGCGCTTTCTCAGATCGACATAATACTCCTGCAGCTTCCTTATGGCCTCGTCAGTCAGAACCGGATGACAGTTTCTTCTGCTGTATGCAATATACTTTTTCAGCAGTTCCGGATCTATTGGGGGAGCCTGTTTTTCGATATCCTCTCTCATCTCCTCTCTGGAGGAGCTGGCTATCTGCTGCGAGAGCTTGTGTCTGCTGAGTATGTGGCTGGCAAGTTCCCTGTCCCTTGTTTCATCCAATACATCCTTAACCGGGAATATCAGGTCAAATCTTGATATCAGGGTGGGAGGTATGTCAAACTGTTCTGCCGGAGTTTTATATGGATCGAAGCGGGAGTATTTTGGGTTGGCTGCAGCCAGCACAGCACTCTCCGACTTGAAGGTAGCAATGATTCCCGCCTTGGCCACACTTACCGTCTGCTGCTCCAGTGCTTCATGGATGGCAGAGCGGTCTTCCTCACTCATCTTGTCGAACTCGTCAATACATGCCAGCCCGCCGCTGGCCAGCACCAAGGCACCTGCCTTCAGGACCCAGCCGCCCTCACCAAACTCATCCTTTTCTGCTATGGCAGTCAGACCTCCACCAGTAGCCGACTTGCCAGAAACATAAAGCGATTTGGGTGCCAGGCGGTCAACATATTTCAGCATCTGCGATTTAGCTGTTCCGGGATCGCCTATCAGGAGTATGTGGATATTGTCTCTGATCTTCATTCCATCAGGAAGCCGCTTGTTGGGGGTTCCTCCACACAGCTGGAGAGCTATAGCCTCCTTCACTTCAGTATGGCCATATATAGAGGGGGCGATTGATGCTATGAACTTGTCAACAATCTTTGGATCCTTGGCGAGCTTCTTTATCTCCTTCTCCTCTTCCCCACTTATCTCAAGCTCTTCGAATTCCTGCTCGGTGAAGGATATGCTGTTGGCCTCGATAAACTTCTGGTAGACTGTACCTTTGGTCTTGGGAGCCTCCATCCGGAGGATGCCTGCAATGATTATCCTCTGGCCCGGCAGAACCTTGTTGGTTAGATCATCCTCCAGCCAGACACTTATCCTCTTGGCCTGCTCACCTCCTTTGAGTATCTCCAGTGGCTCTTGGACCTCTATCTTCTGGAAGTCGATGAATTTGGACTTCTCCACCACAAGGTCGAACTCTTTCCTGCCGCACTGGTCACACGCTATGGGCGTCTTCAGGACCCTCTCCACTTGGATGGAACCGACCTCGGCCTTGCACCTCTTGCACATAAACACACCCTTCCAGACACGTGGCAGGACGTCTGTAACCTTTGTGACCAGACCCTGTACTGCGAAGAACTGGCCAAGATAATGGGAGGTACAGTCCCTGACCATTATCTCTCTCTCTGAGGGCAGGTTACAAAAGCGCACGGATATCCGCGGATCGTCATCAGCCTTGGAGAAGGTTATGTGTTTTTTTTCCTTTTCCAGTGCCCTGTTGAATTCAGCAATGACCTCATCCGGGCTGTTCAGCAGACGATCGCTCAGCAGTGGAGAGAACTCCTGCAGCTCCTGAAAATCTATCAAAACCGATTGTTTCTTTGGGTAGAGCTCTCCTATCAGATTCAGCTCATCCCTGCAGTGCTCAGTCAGGAAAGCCTCGATGTCGTTCCATTCAATTTCGCTGGCCTCTTCCGGCATTTTAGAATCAGATCTTGTCCTGCGGACCCCCCCAGACCTGGGGTTATCTTTGAAATATGGTATTAAAAAATGGATTGGTTTAAAATAGGAAATATATGACGGGCGGCCCTATTCCATGACAGCTCCGACCTCCCTCAATGACTTGTCCACTTGGGCAATGGCCTTGTCGATGTTTTTCCATTCCTTGGCCCCCACTACATTGATTTTCCCACTGGTGAAGACCAATGCAACGCATTTCGGGTCCCTGACGCGGAAGATGAGCCCGGGAAACTGTTCCGGTTCATACTCAACATTATCCAGTTCAGTGGCTGCAACGTCAATGTTCACCTCATAGCCAAGGTTTGCTGAGACTACAAGATTCTGAACCTTGCTTTCTATCTTTTTGATTTTGAGGCCACCCTCCTTGAACTTCTTCTCCAACTGCTTGACAATTATTGGTATCTCGTCCCAGTGGCGCGCGCCGGTGCAGTTGACCTTGCCCGAGGAGAATATGAGCGCGGACACCCTCGGCTCCTTCATGCGGTAAATCGCGCCTGGGAAGTGGTCGGGGTCGTATTCTATGTCCTTCGCCCTCCTGGCGAACTGCTCGAGGTTTATGCGCTGATCGATGGATACAGAAACGACCAGGTTCTCGAGTTTTTTGTCCCATTTGACTTTTGCCATTTTTGACTCCTAGAAATATGCGTGTATAGAACAAGCTTTTTATAGAAAACCGGGTCTTATTAGAAGGTTATGGTATAAAAAGGTTTTTATAGGCGATTACTGCCTACCTGTCCTGCGGCGCGGGCGCAGCCCGCCTGTGATTTGCCCCAAGTTAGCGCATTCTGCCGACCTTCACCAGTCTCAGTACTCCTCGTACTGGAGTTCTGCGATTGTCTCCCCCCTTGCGGGCATTTTTGATTCCCCTCCTCTTCGCCATCTTCACTGGTAGGTCACAACAGCCTCCGCCTCCTCATCCGGGCCCTCTCCTTCATCTTCTGTATGCGGTTGCCGGCCCGGTTCCAGGACTGGCCGACGCCCTCGCCCTTGATATTGTTCCAGAAGGTCGAGCGGGTGCTGTTGGCCTGCTGGAGGGCCTGCACCCACGGCGGCGGGCTGTTCTCGTCGCTCTTGGGGACCGGCCTGACGTAATAAGCACGCGGGTCGCGGTTCTTCTTCTTCTTTTCGTCTCCGCCGAAGAGTCCTAGGAGGCCCATGATAGACTTGAAGCTAGCAGGTTAAAAATCGGGGGTTAAACCCAACCTTTTCTTTATCCTATCTCTAAAACCTCGGATGACCTTTGAGCAGTTTTACCAGAAGTGCAAGAGCATAGCAGACCAGCTCGTCAAAGAGAAGAGGCTGACAGTCGTGGGGCATTACGACGCCGACGGCCTTGCCTCCACAGCCATAATGGTCAAAGCCCTGCGCCGCGCAGGGGTGGAGGCCGACTTCATCAACACCCGCCAGATAGACTCGGACCACATAAAGGAGGTCAACGGCTTTGACCACCCAATAGTCTTCGTGGACATGGGGTCCGGCCAGATAGAGCTTTTGGAGAAGGAGATAAAAGGCAAGTTCTACATAGTAGACCATCATCCTCCTGTGAAAGAAACCCCCAACCAAATCAATCCATTCCATCATGGCATCGACGGGACGCGGGAGCTGTCCGCAACCGGGGTGGCCTATTTTGTCTCTAAGACCATGGATGAGAGGAACAGGGACCTGTCCCAAGTGGGTGTTGTGGGGGCCGTCGGTGATATGCAGGACTTGCACGGCGGGCTTGTGGGTGCAAACCGCAGGATAATAAAAGATGCTGAGGAGCTCGGCCTCCTGAACGCACACAGAAACCTCACACTCTTCGGCCGGCACTCAAGGCCGCTCCCCAAGATGCTTGAATACTGCTCCGAGCCGATGCTCCCCGGTTTAACCGGCAACTATGTGGCCTGCCTCAAGTTCATAGAGCAGCTGGGGATAGATGTAAGGGATCCACAGACCGGAAAGCCCAGATACTATGTGGACCTGAACCATGAGGAGAGGCAGAAGCTCACTACAGCGCTTTATATGCTTTTACTGGATCACAACGCCCCCAATCTGGTTACTGATATGCTCATTGGAGAGGTCTATGAGTTCCTCAAGGAAAAGCCCAGGACCGAGCTGCGTGATGCCAAGGAATTTGCCACCGTTCTCAATGCCTGCGGCCGGCACGAGGAAGGTGAGGTTGGCGTGGCTATCTGTATGGGTGAGCGGGGGGAGGCATGGTCCAAAGCCAAACGTCTTCTGGAGAAACACCGCAGGGATCTGCGCGCAGGTCTTGAGTGGGTCAGGTATAACGGAGTGAACGAGATGAAGAATATTTACTATTTCGACGCGAGTGGGGTTATAAAGGAAACGCTTGTCGGAGTCATTGCCGGTATGATTTATGGTTCTATGGACGTCAGGACTGACAAACCCATAGTGGCCTTCGGTCTCACGGATGAGGGAGAGATGAAGATATCCGCGCGTGGCAACTATGATCTTGTGAGAAAGGGACTGAGGCTGGGCGAGGCCCTTGATGAGGCAACCAGACCGCTGGGAGGGGAAGGCGGCGGGCACAATGTCGCTGCCGGTGCCAAGATACCTCCCGAAAAAAGAGAGGAGTTCCTCCAGCGCATGGATGAGATTGTCGGGAAGCAGCTGAAGAAATAAAAACGTTTTTAAACGAGTTTATTCTATATTCCCGACTCTTTTGAGATTATATTAAGAATAGGGCGGACTATCGCTCAAAAACATAAAACCGGATGTTTGGAAAATGACTGAAAAAATGGTTGAGGTAAAACCAAAACTTATAAAAAAGCCATACTGTGAGAAGGACAACATAGAACACAATCTTAAGGATTACGAGGAGGCAAGAAAGACATTCAGATGGGAAGATGTGCACAAAAATTTCTCATGGAACGAAACAGGCAAGGTCAATATGGCCTATGAGTGTATCGATCGCCATTGCGAGAACGGCATAGCGGATAAGACTGCTTTGATATATGACAGTGATGAAGGAACCGAGAAGTACACTTATGACGATTTGAGGAGGCTCTCCAACAAGTTCGCCAACGTGCTGCGCAAATACGGCATAAAGAAGGGCGACAGAGTCTTCATCTTCATGCCGCGCTCTCCGGAGATGTATATAGCGATTCTGGGTATCCTGAAGATCGGGGCAATACCCGGCCCGCTGTTTGAGGCATTCATGGGAGAGGCTGTAAAGGACCGCATGCTTGACAGTCAGGCCGTCATGCTTATAACCACACCCGAGCTGCGCCAGCGTGTCCCTGTAAACGACCTCCCTGATCTGAAAAACATAATCTATGTCCTTGCTGACAAGGAGTCAAAGCAGGATTACAGACATGAGGCGGATGCAGACATAAGGGACGATATAAAGCTTATCAACTACCATGCAGAGATGGATGTCGCCTCGGAAGACGCAGAGATAGAATGGCTCGGTCTTGACGATCCTCTGATACTCCACTACACATCCGGCTCAACCGGCAAACCCAAGGGCGTCCTGCATGTCCAGAGGGCAATGGTGGGGCACTACCAGACAGGGCTTTGGGTATTGGATCTGAAGCCGGATGATGTCTATTGGTGTACTGCTGATCCGGGTTGGGTGACCGGCACGTCCTATGGAATATTTGCCCCTTTCCTGCTTGGAGTGACCAATGTTCTCAAGGGAGGGAGATTTGACGTTGATAAATGGTATAAGTGTATTCAGGAGCACAAGGTTACGGTGTGGTATAGTGCACCAACCGCCTTTAGACTTCTGATGGCAAGGGGCCAAGGCAGGGAGAAGAACTATGATCTCTCCAGTCTCAGGGCGATCTACTCAGTAGGTGAACCCCTGAACCCCGAAGTCATATGGTGGGGTCTTGATGCTTATGGTGTTCCAATCCATGACACTTGGTGGATGACCGAGACCGGTCACCAGCTGATATGCAACTACCAGTGTATGCCCATAAAACCGGGTTCAATGGGAAAGCCGATACCGGGTGTTGATGCGACCATCCTTGATGACAATGGTAAGGAGGTGGGGCCGAATGTCATAGGAAATCTTGTTATTAAGAAGGGGTGGCCAGGTATGATGCAACAGATATGGAACAATCCTGAGAAATATAAGAGTTATTTCGAGTTCGACCCGTGGTACATGAGCGGCGACAGCGCATATGTAGACGAGGATGGCTACTTCTTTTTCGAGGGCAGGATAGACGACGTCATAAAGACCAGTGGAGAAAGGGTCGGGCCCTTCGAGGTTGAGTCTGCCCTCATCGAGCACCCTGCGGTCGCCGAGGCCGGCGTCATCGGGAAGCCAGACCCAATCAGGGGCCAGATAATCAAGGCCTTCGTCTCCCTTAATCCGGGCGTCGAGGGCACGGAAGAGCTCAAGAAGGAGATAATGGACTTCGTCAAGACGCACCTGGCCGCGCACGCGAAGCCGAGGGAAATAGAGTTCGTGGACAAGCTCCCCAAGACGCGAAGCGGGAAGATAATGAGGCGCGTCCTGAAGGCGAGGGAGCTGGGTCTGCCGACCGGCGATTTGTCGACGATAGCGGACGACTAAGTCCGCCTTTTAATTCTTTTCCTCTTTTTTCCTTGTTCTTTTTTACCTTAAGCCGGGTTAGATTCTGCAAAAAATAAAGAAAGAGCGCCACTTCTTACAGCGGCAGCACTCTCTTCCCGTAGACCTCATTCAGCACCTGCCCGGCGGCGGTGTAGATGGCGGAGAACCCGCACAATATGCCCTCAAAGCCCGCGATAACGGTTATCGCCGCGATGCCCGTGGCATCGCCGATTGCCAGCAGGAAGAACAGTATGGTCAGTGTCAGGAAGACAACCTGCAAAGACCGGTTCAGCTTGAGCGTCCCCACGAACATGAACGCCGTGAACACGCCCCACATAGCCAGATAGGCGGCCATGGCGCCCTTGGAGACGGCCACCGAGAGCCCCAGCTGGGGCAGCAGCAGTATTGCCACGAGCGACAGCCAGAAGAGCCCGTAGGACAAAAAGGCCGTAGTACCAAATGTATTTCCGTTCTTGTATTCCATGACCCCGGCGAATATCTGGGCGAGGCCTCCGTAGAATATCCCCATGGCCATTATCATGCCTAGGGAGTCCATCCCAAGGAGTCCTGCATTGTGGATGTTCAGCAGGACGGTCGTCAGTCCGAAGCCCAGCAGCCCCAACGGGGCTGGATTGGCAGTTCCTTCAACCATTTGCCGGTAATTTGGAATTCGACAAATAAATATTTTTCGGCGTTGCCCTCTCAGCGGCGGGGCTTCCTGCGACCGACTCTGACGCCCACTGGGCCGGCAGGCTTTGGCTTATTTCTAGCCCTCCGAGGCCTAATCGCAACAGGATCCCTTTTACTCCCTTTCTCTTGGAGTCTTTTCCTGAGGTCGTACTCTTCCAGGGCCTTCAGGGCTTTTTCAAGCCTCCTCTCAGCCTCTCGAGATCCTGTAACTATCATCGCACCCATCGTCGGAATCAGGCCGGACCCCCTTGTCCTTTTGAACTTCCTTTGTGCTTCTTCGACCTTCCATATCAGGACCGCTCTCTTCGGATCTTCACCTCTCCTCATGGAATCTTCAATAATCCTGATGCCATCCTGCACATCCTTCAGCCTTGTTGTCATCCACTCAGGGGCTTTCTGCCCGTCTTCACGACCTCCATGGGATTTAATAGCATTTCTAAGTTC
This sequence comes from uncultured archaeon, assembly GCA_964592405.1. Taxonomy (GTDB): domain Archaea; phylum Altiarchaeota; class Altiarchaeia; order JAFGQM01; family JAFGQM01; genus CAZQBY01. The sequence goes on from CAZQBY010000001.1 coordinate 91,523, forward strand.
TTCTGCCTCTCTTCTTAATCCTATCAGGACATCCTTGGGTCTCTCTTTCATTTTCGGGTTTGTTGTTATTTGTTGTTATTGTGTTATCCGCGTTTATAGTATTTTGTACTGTGTTTATAGTATTTAGTATTTTTATAGTATTAAATAGTGCCAATAAAATAGTGCCAATAGTGCCCTTAGCGCCTTTCTTGGACCATTTCCTTTTGGGACTTTTAATATATCCTTACATAAGAAAAAAGAACATGCTTGAGTCAATAATCTCTCCCGGGACCGCAGAGAGAAAACCTTGGGACATGACAATCCTGGGTTTTGTCATAGCGAGTGTAGCGGTCTGGTTGGGTTATTATCTGGCAGGTTACATGCTGGTACCGGCCTCTATGGTGGTCCTCGCTGTGGCAATCATTGCCCTGGCACCGCTGATGCACCGGGTTATTGTCATAGAGGAATGGGAGGAGGAAGCCTGTTGCCATGGCTCTCTAACCGGTTTCATAACGCGGCACATAGATGTTATAGGCATGTATTCATTTCTGTTTGTTGGCCTCTTGGCGGCTTTTTCCTTCTGGTATGTGGTTCTCCCTTATGAGGCCGATGGCATGCCGTCCGGCAGTACAGTCTTCGGAGTTCAGGAGTCGGCCATCACCGGCCTGCAGCAGCATATAACCGGCAGGGCACTGGAAGCTGCGAAGAGCGGGATGCCTGAGGACCCGGCCACAGTCAGTAACAGGTTTACTCTTCTGTATGAAAACAATATGCGGATAATGCTGTTCTGTTTTCTGGCATCCTTCCTCTTTGGTGCAGGGGCTATATGGCTAATAGCCTGGAATGCCTCCACCATAGGTGTTTTCATAGGCAGTCTAATAAGAACCGAACTGTTCCCGGTTTCACCGGTGTATGCCTACCTCATAGGCTTTCCCTACTACTCGCTGAGTATTGCCCTTTGGGCCATACCGGAGATTCTTGCCTATCTGGTCGCAGGCATAGCTGGTGGCATAGTCTCTGTTGCTGTAGCCCGCCACCATTTCAGGAGTGAGCGCTTTTGGCTGACAGTCTTCGACGGCATGCTTTTTATGATAATAGCAGCCCTGCTGGTCTTTCTGGGCGCATACATTGAGCACTTTTTTGTCATTTGATCCGGTAGATAAATGAATGCAGTAAGTAAATGACCAGAATACTGATCGTAGATAACGGGGGACAGTACGTCCACCGCATCTGGCGCAGCCTGCGCGAGATAGGCATGGACTCCAAGATGGTAAAGCCTGTCCGGGTTCATGAGAAGCTGGTATCCGAAAAACCCGCCGGTATCATACTAAGCGGCGGCCCCACATCCGTTTATGATGATGATTTGGGTCTTTCCAGAGAGCTGCTTGAGCGGGACTTGCCCGTGCTTGGCATATGCTGGGGACACCAGTTCATAGCACATGCTATGGGGGGCAGGGTAAAGTACGGGGACAGGGGTGAGTACGGCTACAGTATGATAGTTGTGGATGATGAGGATATTATACTACGGGGGATGCCCAAGAGCTTTCAGGCGTGGGTGTCCCACCGTGATGAGGTTGTAGAGCTTCCACCGGGTTTTGTAGCACTTGCACATTCTGAGACCTGTAGAATCGAGGCCATGCGCCACAAAAATAGGCCGATCTTCGGAGTCCAGTTCCATCCGGAGGTTTTCCATACCCACGGCGGCAAAACCATACTGAAAAACTTTGTGGAGGTGTGCAAAAACAGGTAGCATCCCCCGGGCAAATCACATGCGCCGAAGGCTGCACCACGGGTAAAGGAATTATCCTCCCTTTTTCATAACCAAGACAGTAAATTAAACAACCCAAAATCTCGAGAGGTGTATGATGGCCGACGAGAACGAAGAACTGATGGACCTTCTGGAAAAGCTGAAGGCAATGAAATCCCCGGGAGAGGGCGGGGACATGAAGGTCACACTTCCGGAAAAAACAGAAGAGAAACAGACAAAAGAGAAACAGACAAAAGAGGAAAAAACAGAAAAGACCGCAGGTGAAGAGAAGAAGGCCAGAGAAGAAAGTCCGGCGGTCATCACAAGGTCCATTCTGGAAAAGATTGAAGAGGTGGAGAAAGACATACGCTCAAAGGAAAATCAAATAAACATAGATCTGGAGAAGCTTGAGTCGCTTGTCGAGGATCTGGAGGAAAGGGAGAAGGAGCTCCTCAGGAGGGAAAAACGCGTCGCTGCCAAGGATAAACAGGTCACAAAGGAGCTTGAGGATATGAGGAGGATAAAAGAAGAACTTCAGAAGATACTCAAATAGCTGCCTGGCCGGCCGAATCGGCATTTTTATAGGCCAATCATCTAGAATATACGCCAGCCGGAGAGGTATCACCTGATAACATGTCCCTGAACATATCTCTCAAACAAAAAACAAAAAATAAACAAAAACCATAACCCAAAAAAGGGTCGGGAAACGAAACCTTTTTATAGGTTGTGGGTTTAACATACACAAAAATCTAAGAGAATCCAAGAGAAGCGAAGTTTCAGGAGCAGGGTTTAGTCTCAGTTTTGTGACTATCCCAGACGGAGTCGCAAAACACAAAACATAACGAAAACCAAAACAAAAAAATAACAAAACAAAGAAAAAATCATGTTTTTAACGGCGATTTGCCGTGTTATCTACATAAAACAATTTGGTGAAAAAATGAAGACCACAACAATTGGAAGGATCGGTGCTATTGTGACCGGTGCTGCAATGTTGGGTACTGCTATTGCCAGCGCTCTTGCGGGAGCGCAGGTAACCGTTCCGAATAATCTGGATAGCGGCTTCTTCCTCGACCAGAACATGAACCCCAACGTTCAGGTTGTGGTCGGTGAGAAGGCTCAGGCCTCGGACGGTGCAGTGGCAGGACAAATTGCAGCCATAATTGGCAACATGGCATTTAAGACTACCACGACCACTGCAAGTGGTGGAACCGTGGATGTCGAGGGTGGCACGACAACGTGCACGCCATCTTCAGCCGAGTGTCAGGCTGGTGAAGCTGAAGGCCAGGTGACACTTAGCTGGGAGGCCGTAGGAATGGTAGGTGAGTTGCAGCAGAAGCAGATGGACTGTGACATCTACGAGAATTCGGACGGTCTGTTAATGACCGACCTGGACGACGGAGGTGACAGTGGCTCCTTCTGTGATTCTGACAAGACCTCTTCGGAGGTGTACGGACCAGAGGATACAGTGGGAACCACGCTGGTAGGCGCCTGTGAGACTGGTGCCGGAGCTGATGTAACACTCCTGAAGTCAGGGGAGTTTGCAAATGAGATATGCACAGTCTGTTACAACTACTGTGACATAGCCCTTGGATGTGAGCCCCACCTCATGTCTGAGTGGGTGAACATAACCTGCGGCTACATGTCACTAGGATACGACTGCGACAACGAGGCACTTGTGCTTGTTGTGGAAGACAATGCCATCAAGTACAATGTCTTCATGGACGATGTGCTGACCAAGGACGTCCTTGACGAGGACGGCGACCTGATAGGCCAGTCATACCTCGGGAAGATGATCTTGGGCCAGAACGAGTACTATGTTGAAGACATCACCGATGATTCGATAACCATAGTCTGCGGTGACACTGGTACAGCGACGACTTCGACCCCGATGGTCTACACACCTCCGGCTGAAGGAAGCGCCTGTGACGCTGCTGACAGCGGACAGGAATACTCCATAAAACTGGTCGGTGCGCAGACAATCGAGGAGAAGGGTGTTGTTGACGTAACCCTTGAGGTAACGAAGCCTGATGGAACCACCGAACAGGTGACCTCCGGAATCTCCGGAACACCGGTCGTTGGTGACATCAAGGTAAAGCTCCAGAAGGGAACAGCAGCATCCAATGTGATAACAGGTGAACAGTCCTTCTCGGCTGACCTGCTGGTCTGGTACGTCCCCTCCGAGTATACGTTTGAGGACGATGAGCGCTACACGGCAGAGGGCGTAGAGGACAGCGACGGAATCTGGGAACTGGACTTCAACGGCGGAGAAACCCTGTACGTCACTGATGTCGAGGATCTGGAGGACGACGAGGAGCTTGTCAGCGGTGTGCCACTGCCGGACGACATAGAGGAGAACGACCAGTGGGATGACTGCTACGACGAGGTGGACGAGGACGACGAGGAAACCGAAATCGTCAGGTACCTGGAGTTCTCTCTGCAGAGGGAGGACGACACAGAGCTGCCGGAGGGCGAGATGATACAGCTGCCGTTCAACGACGGTTTGTATCTACTGAGCGACCTGCAGTTCGGCTACATGGGCCTGATGAACGAGGACTTCCTGCCGGACGACCTTGTGGACACCACGACCATCAACATCGATGTGAGCGACATCAAGGTCCGCAACAACACTGATGAGGACGAGGCGCTCTACAGGGAGGTGACAGTCGATTTCGTCGACCAGTGGGGCGACATGATGGACGACGTCAGGATAGATGAAGGTCCATACCAGGAGGGCGATCTATTCTTCGACTGCAACACCGTCTACCGTGTGGACTCCATCGAGTATTCGGAAGATCGGGACGAGGTAGTAGTCGAATACTCCGCCAAGGAGGGCGCCGAGTGGACCGAGTACGAGAAGGAGAGCGACGCCGATGCCGGAGAAGCGTGTAACATCTCGACAGCCAACGCAGAAGGGACCTATGAGAACGTGACCGTCAACTCACAGGTGCAGGATGAGACAGTCAACTTCACGGAGGGCTGGCACACCACCTCATGTGGCTCGTCCACCAGTGACTGGATCGTCAGGAACCTAAGTGAGACCAACGAGAACGAGTGGGAGCTGTGGGTCGACAGGGACGCTGACCAGGACATGGAGCTCGCGAACACATGTGGCGACTCCTGCTGTGCTTCTTCAGGCGGCAGGGTCAGCACAGAGTTCAAGAACGATGTCTGGTTCTGCGCCTATGGCGACACCATAATCCTCGACGGTGCTACCGACACGGGCGGCGAGGATGAGGTTGAGATAAACCTGGCCGACACCACGTCGATAACCCTCAACGAGGAGGGTTGCAGCGCCTGCTCGTACGACGACGGCGACTGTGAGGACTTCGGAAATGAGGAAGATGGCTCACTAATCTCACTGAGCGGTGCGCAGATAACCACCGACACCTCGGAGATTGAGGAGCCAGAGGACTCCGGTGAGGACACAGATGTTCTATCCCAGGTAACCCTGGTAGTACCGGAGGATGAGCTAAGGCCGACCATCTTCTTCGGTGTCCAGAGCACACTGAACACGTCCTCCATAACCATAACGGAGGCTGATGAGGGTTCAGTGGTCAACATCGGTGGAGTCGATGTGACAGTAGAGGACTTCGGCGTTTCAGTCACCGGAGGCGGACTGGTCGTCGGTGAAGAGGTGGAGGTGAGCTGTCCAGGACAGACAGTAACCTGCCCCGACGTCACCGTGGAGACCAAGGCCCCGGCTGATCTGAAATACAAGCTGGTTGTAGTTGAGGGCTCACAGACAGCTACCAACCTGGTGCTGATCGGTGGTCCGTCAGTCAACAGCTTGACGAAGGGCATCGTGTCAGTCGATGAGCTCTGTCCGAACAACGAGGTCATAAAGCTGAGCGGCAGCAAGCTGGTTGTAGCCGGTTGTGAGGCTGCTGACACAGCATCTGCTGCAGAAGCCCTACAGACCTGGTTGAAGGAGAAGCTCGCATAAGCCAGTATTCCCCCCTAAAGGGGGGCCTTTTTCCTTTTTATTTTTCTTTTTCCAATTCCTTTTTCTAATTCCTGCTTCTAATATCCTGTCTGTTTAGCGTTAGCAGTATGGTAAGGGCGAAGAAGAGGGAACCTGATTTGGACATCCCTGAGGGATGGGAGATCCACGAGGAACCTGTGGAGGAGGAAAAAAAGAGCGGTTTTCAGATGAACAACAACCTGCTCTGGGCACTGTTTATAGTTCTAGTTATAGCCTTTACCCTGTTTTTCATGTCAAAAAATCTGCAACCAAAGGAGATGCAGACCATCTATATCAACGGCATAGAAATACAGGCCCCTTATGATCCGGAAGCCGCCGTCAGGGACCTTGTCAACATGCACATTGAGGGAAAACGCCTGGACGATCTGGAGGATTCCAAGAACGCCCTGAATGAGATATCCGTCATCATTGGTCAGTCCAGCCATTCTGCAGCCTCTCCGAGGAGTTACACACTCTATGCCGGTCTGGGGGACAGGACCGGGATATTCATAGATGATGGCATCATAAGGATAGAGGGAACTACAAGGAGCGAATTCTGGAAGGCCGTCTGGACTTTCAATTCCATAATCTCCGGACTTCAAATAAAATCTGATGTGGATATATTCGATGTTCCGAGACTCTTGGAAGGCAGGAGAGAGGTTTATCTTGTGCAGAATATGGAGAACACCTGTCCAAACTACGGCCATATAATAAGCGCTGAAGGCGACATACTCTCCTCACTGGGTTTTAAACAGGCTGAGCTGGGATTCGAGCTCAATCATTATCGCATGGAAGGTGATGTCTGCGCGCCCTTTGCCAATGAGACCTTTGTTGGGGAGTGCCCTCAGCCCAGTGATGATGTTTTTGTGATAAAAATGATGCGGGGCAGGTCCGACCTTCTAAATATAACAAGTAACGAGATAGTTTTCCAGTATTCCGACTGTAATACTGTTGACAGAATTTCTATAATACTGGGGGATATTATATATCCAAACATAGCTTCTTCCATAGCATCTGTTGGACTCTCTCCCGAACTTGAAGTCCTATAAAAGGCCTATAAAAATGAAGAACAGTCTTGTAGATAGAAGAATCGTGGATTCTCTTTATAGGGATGGTGCCATCTACTCCTCCTTTGGAGCATACTGGAGAAGAAAGTATGGCTACAAGGTTTTTAAGGTTCCTCTCAATGCCCAGTTTACCTGCCCGAACTGGGATGGCAGGATAAGTGACGAGGGATGCATATTCTGCCCCTCATTCGCCCGTCAGTTCACCTATGAGAGTTTCAGGAATGTCATGGACAAGGATATTAAAGAGCAGGTCAGACACCAGGTCAGGCATTACAAGGAGATGGGAGCTGGCGACAAGGCGCTTGTTTACATAGCATTTGGGACAAACACATACAAGCCAGTAGGGGAGCTCAGGAAGCTGTTTGATGCCTCTTTGAAACACAAGGATGTTGTCGGATTATCTATAGGAACACGTCCTGACTGCCTTCCGGATGAGGTTTTTGACCTTTTGGGCGGCTATGTCAAAAAGGGAAAACATATATGGCTGGAGATAGGAACGCAGTCCGTTCATTATCATACCCTTGAGCGTATACAGCGGCGCCACGGCTTTGCAGAGAGCATACGCGCAGTTCAGGAGGCGCATAGGAGGGGCATATCTGTCATATTCTTTCTGATACAGGGTCTGCCCTATGAAACCCCCGCCGAGACTGTGGAGACTGCACGTATAGTCTCTGCCTTGGGAGTAGATGCAGTCAAACTCTACCCTCTTATTGTCATGAGGAGAACCATACTTGAAAAACAATTTAAGAGTGGCAACTATCGCCCATTGGGAATGAGCGAATATGTTGGTCTGACGGCAGATTTTCTTGAAAACCTCAGCCGGTACGTGCTTGTCCAGAGACTCTCCAAGGACTGTGGCCTAGAAAGCAAGCTTGCTCCGGACTGGAACACCTACCGGCTGATTATTGGTTCTCGTGTGGAGAAGGAACTCAAAGGAAGGGGTACCAGACAGGGAGACAAATTCAGCCTTACGCTCTCTGCAGATGAACTGGTTCCACTGAAGCCCAGTGAGACGAGGATAATACGCAGAAAAAAACAGGAGAACAAGAGGCCTGTGGTTCTTTAGCAACCAGTAGCTGGCAGGTTGGTTCACCATATACCTATCCCACTATCTATTTCCCCTCTTCTTGCTCCTTTTCCACTTCCTGGAGGAAAAGCAGATCATCAGTCTTGATAACCCCTCCCTTCCTAAGCTCTGATAACAAATCTATTTCCTTGGCTGCTTGTTCCTTCTTTAGATTCTTGCTCCTGACCTTTCTCTCCTGAATGCGTTTTATGCCGAGGCGCTTCTCTTCAGCCCTGAGCTCATTGAGGATTTCCACAAACCTCTTGTGGGCATCTTCGACTTTCTTCTTGATAGCTAGGAACTCCTCCTCAGCTTTCTTGGCCTTCTTTCGTTTGTTGTCGACCCTCTTGTAGATTTCATGCATCTCTATATGGGCTTTCTCACCCTCATCAGAACTTTCCAAGAGCTTTTTGTGATATGAATCAGCTTTTTTTCTTGTTTCTTTAAGCTCCTTCTCAAGTTTACTTATCTCCTCCCCTACAGGATTCAGCAACTCATATTCCCTTAGCCTAATTTCGAGCTCTTCGAGTCGCTTCACCATGGCGGTTTCCTTGTCTTTTGGAAGAGGTGAGGTCTGGATTTTCCAGTTGAGCTTCTCATAGTCGGATTTGAGCCTCTCATACTCGCGCCTAGATGGCAACCCCCTGCTCTGGTTTTTGAGCTCGCCCAGCTTCTTGCCCAGTTCAGCCATTCTTGAATTGGCTTTATCTCGATTCTTTTTGTATTCAGACACCCGCTTGTTCGCTGCATCCCTAATCTCCTTCTGTTTTCTGGCTTCCTTCAATAATTTGTCTATCTCATTATAAAGCCCCATTACACTATCCCTCTTTGACTTGAGCTTGGCATTGAGCCCATCCCTTACCTTCTTGGCCTCCTTGACCTTGTTGCGAAGCTCCTCTAATTTCTTATTTTCATTAGAAACCATCTCTTCGTTTAACCTGATATAACCCTGATATGTGGGTTATCTGAAATAGTGCATATGAAAAATAATTATTGAATTATGCTATACCCTATCTTCTTTTCTCCACTACCACTGCTGTCCCATAAGCTATGAACTCAACTATGTCAGACTTGAACGTCAGGGCGGTCAGATTGACGCCAATAAGACCGTTTGCACCCATCTTCTTTGCAGCCTGTATCATGCGGTCAACACTTACTCTGCGGGCTTCCATGGCCATGTTCTGTAACTCCGGGACATTACCTCCCTTGAAACTGCGCAGGAGGGCTACAATATTCCCGCTGGCACCTCTTGACTTGACTTCACTGCCCCACGCCATGCCCAAGACCTTCTTGAGTTTATATCCATCCGGCACGTCTGTGGTGCATAGCAAAAAATTGCCTTCTTTGGCCATGTTCGCTTTTATTTTGAAAGGATGTAAATAAAAGGCCAATGGAACTGGAAACGCCGTGGGTGGAGAAATATCGTCCGAAGAAGATATCTGAGGTGGCCGGTCATGATGAGATAAAGAAGAGACTTCAGGTCTACGCCAGGGAGTGTTCAATGCCGCATCTGCTGTTTGCCGGTCCGGCAGGTACTGGAAAGACAACTTCGGCCCTTGCCTTGGCTAATGAGCTTTTCTCCGGGCAACTGGATGGCAATTTCCTGGAGCTGAATGCTTCAGATGATCGTGGCATAGATGTCGTGAGAAACAAGATAAAAGACTTTGCACGGACCATGAGTCTTGGTGCAATACCCTTCAAGATAATTTTTTTGGATGAGGCAGATGCCCTCACTCCGGAAGCCCAGAATGCATTGAGAAGGACTATGGAGCGCTACACCCGCACGTGTCGTTTCATACTGAGCTGTAACTATTCCAGTAAGATAATTGCACCGGTTCAGTCGAGATGCGCGCTTTTCAGATTCACAAGAATAGGAGATGATATAATGGAGGAAAGGCTCAGATGGATAGCCGATAAAGAGGGCCTAAAATATGACAACGACGGCCTAAAGGCCATTCTCTATATCTCAGAGGGCGATATGCGCTATGCAATAAATGTCCTACAGTCCACAGCGGCTGTGGCTAAGTCCATAACGAAGGAGGAGGTCTTCAATATCGCTTCCCGTGCAAAACCTGAACTGGTAAGGAAGATGATGATGCTTGCTATGGGCGGAAAGTTCGTGGAAGCGCGCAGCATATTGGACGACCTGCTCATAAACCGCTCGATATCGGGCGAGGAGATACTCCTCCAGATGCACAAGGAGATAGAAAACCTGGACGTGCCGAACGAGAAGAAGCTGGCGCTTGTCAACCTAATCGGCGAATACAACTTCCGCCTGGTGGAGGGGGCGAACGAGAAGATACAGCTGGACGCGCTCGCGGCGCAGATGGCTATGATCTAGATGCTGACCGGGAGTCAAAAAGCAGGCTGAAATAACAGGACCCAAGACCCAAAACCGGGGACCTAATCTACATAACCCTTCATCAGAAGCCTGCCCAGCAGCGAGAGCGTGACCTCCACACGACCCTTCTTGTTTATAGTCTCCACGAGAGCCATGTCCTTGAGGCCTTCGGACTTCGGGTTGCCATTTATGTGGTAGGAGACCAGCGGGAGGCTCATGCCGCACTTCTTGCTGAGCTGCTCCAGCGACGAGCAGCAGTCCTTCTCCCTGTAGAGCGTTTCCAGTATCTTCATCTTCCTGTCGGTGATGAGCTTGTAGTATGAAAACTTGAGCACGGGCAGCATGGAGACCTTCCCGTCCATGACGGAGAAGGCCTTCAGCCCGTTGACGAAGGCGGCTGAAGTCATCGCGCAGCGCGTTATCTTGTCGCCTGTCGAGACGTTTATCAGCAGGTCCTTTCCCTCATTGGCCTTCCTGATGCCGTGCACGACCTTGAACGTGTCCTCCCAGACGTTGTCCCTCGTCTCTATGATATTCACCGGGATCTTGAACCTGCCCAGCGCCTCTCGGGTCTTCTCCGCCGCGTCGCCCTTGCCGGGATAGTTTATCAGAATCACCTTCTCCGTCGAGAACTCGCGCACGGCTACGAAAAGGTCGTCCATGCTCTCACCGACCGCGGCGACGATAATCGACATCCTATTTAAAGAAGAAATTTAATTTTAAACCCTATGTTTAAGCGGACTGAAATATAAATATCGCAAACAGGGAGGTTTAAAACTCTCTTTTTTAATCAGGACCCCTAAAATTACCCGGGTGAATATCCAAAATGAACATAACAGTGTACTCGACGCCGACTTGCCCTTACTGCAAGATGGTGAAGGAGTACCTAACCGAGAAGAAGGTGGAGTTCAAGGACGTGAACGTGGCTGCTGACAAGGCGAAGGCGCAGGAGATGATTGACAAATCTGGGCAGATGGGGGTGCCGGTCATCGACATCGACGGCCAGATAATCATCGGCTTCGACAAGGCCGCGCTGGAGAAAAAGCTGGCCGGATGATCTACGACCTCGTCATCGTGGGGGGCGGACCGGCGGGCCTCAGTGCCGCCATCTATGCAGGCAGGTTTAGAATGAAGACCATAGTGCTGGCCCGGGAACCGGGAGGCACAGTGGTTAATACACATCTGATTGAAAACTGGCCCGGGTTCAAGAGCATCAGTGGTGCGGAGCTGATGGAGAGGCTATCCGACCATGTCAGGAGTGTGGGCGTGGAGATTAGGCAGGCGGAGGTCAGGGAGATCAGGAAAAAGGCCGGGAACTTCCTGCTCAAGAGCGACGCAGGTGACTTCGAGGCGAGGTCTGTCCTGCTTGCTACAGGTACAAAGCACCGCAAGCTGGGCGTGCCCGGAGAAAAGGAGTTCTATGGCAGGGGCGTGAGCTACTGCGCCGTCTGCGATGCCGCCTTTTTTAAAGACAAAATAGTGGCTGTTGTGGGGGGCAGCGATTCCGCCGCAAAAGAGGCCCTTTTCCTAAGTAGATATGTCAAGAAGGTTTATATAATCTATAGAAGAGAGAAAATACGCGCAGAGCCCATAAACACCGAGCGCGTGGAGGCCAACAGGAAGATCGAAGTAATAAACAACACGAACGTCCTAGAGATAAGGGGAGACAAGTTCGTGCAGTCAGTCGTGCTTGACAAGCCCTACAAGGGCAGCAGGGAGCTCAAGCTGGACGGCGTGTTCATTGAGATAGGCCACGACCCGCAGAGCGAGCTGGCGGAGGGGCTTGGCATCAAGCTGGACAAGGCCGGGGAAATCGTCATAGGCCGCGGTTCAGAGACCAACGTCGCGGGCGTCTATGCCGCGGGCGACGTCACCTCTGGCAGCTTCAAACAGGCGATAACCGGCGCCGCGCAGGGGGTCGTGGCGGCTAAGAGCGCTTACGATTATCTGAAAAAATGAAGGGTCCGACAGCCTTGGCGGCCATACTTGCGGTAGCGATGCTGTCCGCAGCCTTAGCCAGCATCCACTGCCAGTGCAACAGGCCCGGAGCCGAGGGTAAGGTAATAGGCTTCGACTGCAGCATAGGTGAGGCCGTGAACCTGAGCTTCTACACGGAATCGGAGCCCGCTCTGGGCCAGAAGTTCGAATTCTGGGCGATCAAGGAGCTGGAGGGGAATTACGTCCCGGCCAAGAACCTCGACGTTCGCGTGGCTCTCGACTCCCGGGAACTGCTGAATCTCATATCCAATGAAAACGGATATCTAAGCTTTACGATCGAGGAAGCCGGGAGCTATGAAATATCGGGCGGAGACGCTGTTTTGAGTTTTGAAGTCGAGGCCGAAGACCCCCAGGAGCCCTCTTCTAACAGCACCGAGGACATGGTCGATGCAGGCGGCAACGCAAACGATGAGGGCAAGTCTGCCGGAGAAGTGGCCAGCGAAATCCCGCCACCAGAGCCGAAAAAGCTGGCCAAGACCGAATTCAAAGCCGGTGGGGGAGGTGGACTTCCGTATCTCCTGGTCGCCGCAGCCATTCTCTTTGCGACGGCTTTAATCGCCTTGCTGATTAAAAAGAAGAAAATAAACATCTAAAATGCTGCCGACGGCCAAGGAATTCAGACATCTCAGGAAAAAAGCCGGACTGACGCAGAAGGAGCTGGCCGAAAGGGCTGGACTCAGCCAATCGCTGATAGCGCGCATAGAGAAGGGGGACATAGATACAAAACTGGGTACTGCGCGCAGAATACTTGATGTTATACGAGAGTCTGAGGGCTCTAAAGAATCAAGATCCTTGGAAATAAAAGATTATATGGTTTCTCCTGTCATATACTGCAAGGCTTTTGATCCTATAAAGAGGGTTGTAGCCCTGATGGAGGAAAATGCCATCTCCCAGATGCCGGTCATGGAGGGGGGAAAACCTGTAGGCTCCATAACAGACACGCATCTGGTGCGAATACTGGCCAAGAAGGGTGCCCGCTCCTCACGCAGAAAGATATCCTCTGTGATGTCAAAACCGCTCCCGGAGCTAGATATCTCAGCGCCTATGGACCGGGCTGTGCATCTTCTCACGAAGAGCCCGGCTGTTCTGATAAGGAACGGACCACATATAGCCGGCATTCTGACCAAGGCGGACGTCCTGCAGCTGATGATTTAGAGGACCTTTGGGTTTAGTTTGCCGCGCCTTCTTTCCTGGTCTCGCAGGAACTGCTCCCTGAACTGAGGAGCATTCACTATACTCGGCGGGTGGAATTCAATCTCGGTTACGTTGCTGACCCTTGACCGTCTTCTTGCCATACTATCACCCAGTCGCCTTCTCCCACTAATTGCTCTACCGCCGATAGGGAGCTCCTTCACAGGACCTTCGATTCTGTCATGTATGAGCTCTCCTGGATCGGTACTGATGGCTCTATGTGTGGGTGTCACACCGTTCTTTGACCTCCTGCCGAAATAACTGCGCCGTCTTCCACCCTCCTCCACATAGAAAGTCACGGGTGCTCCACGCGGAATCATCCAGGCACTCGCAGGAGTATGAATGGAACGTATGTGTTTTCTAGAGAGAACCGATTTATTCAGAAAAGGATGTTTGGGTTTTTCTGGGGATTTCCTTGGCATTTTTCAATCACTTTAGTCTATACTATTAAAGATATATAAATCTTGAGAATTCTTGTCCCGGAAAAAACCCCCGGGAAAGTATGCTTTCAAATAGTTGAATTCCGCCCGAAAGCCGCAAAAACGGTTTGATTTTTATACCTAATCCCATAATAACCAGCAACAACATGTTGTTGTGTTTCGCGCCGAACACCACAATATGTTGTGGTCTTACACCAATTAGAAGAATCGGGCAATCGAGATGAAATGTCCGCTCTGTGGATTCTCGGAAACAAGGGTTGTGGATAAACGTGACTCGGCCGAACTTGATGTCACTCGCCGGAGGAGGGAATGTCTGAAATGCCACAGAAGGTTCACTACCTATGAGCGCCCAGACATATCCCAGATAATAGTGAGGAAGAAGGATGGGCGTACAGAACCATTTGATAGGGCAAAGGTCCTGCGTGGTATAGTGCGGGCCTGTGAAAAGCGTCCAATCTCTGTCTCAGTCATGGAAAAGCTGGCGGATGATATCGAATCAGAACTCAGGAAAGACCCTTCTAGAGAGGTCTACAGCAGGAAGATAGGCCGGCTCGTCATGAAGCGCCTCAAGAAGCTGGATAAGGTTGCATATCTCAGATTTGCATCTGTTTACAGGGAGTTTGAGGGTATTGATGACTTCGAAAGAGAAGTCAGCAGACTTGTTAGACAACAAATAAGGACCTAGAAATGATGCAGACGAGTGTCAAGAAAATAAGAAAGAGGGATGGAAGGATAGTAAAGTTTGACCAAGAGAAGATAACTAATGCCATATTCAAGGCAGCTCAGGCGGTTGGTGGTAGCGACAGAAAACTGGCCGAAAAGCTTTCTGACAAGGTGGTGGCCCTGTTGGAGGAGGAATATGATGGCCATACCATACCCACGGTAGAGGAAGTGCAGGATTTCGTTGAAAAGGTGCTGATAGAATCAGGACACTCCAAGACTGCCAAGGCATATATACTCTATCGGCAGAAACGGGCCGATATAAGGAAAGCCAAGTCCCTCCTTGGCGTGGAGGATGATATAAAGCTCACATTAAATGCAATAAAGGTCTTGGAGAAGCGATATCTCAAGAAGGATTTTGAGGGAAATGTCATAGAAACTCCCAAGGAAATGTTCCGGAGGGTCGCCAAGAACATCGCTCAGGCAGATTTGAAGTATGGAGCATCGGAATCAACTGTGCGAAAGACTGAAAAGGCGTTCTATACGATGATGACACGTCTGGAGTTTCTGCCAAACTCCCCGACCCTGATGAATGCCGGCAGGGATCTGCAACAGTTATCTGCATGCTTTGTCCTTCCGATCGAGGACGATATGGAGAGTATATTTGAGGCCCTAAAATACACCGCGCTTATACATAAGAGCGGTGGTGGCACTGGGTTTTCATTCTCCCGTCTCCGACAGGCCGGTGCCAGGGTAAGATCAACCAGCGGTGTTGCCTCCGGACCCATATCATTCATGAAGGTCTTCAATGTTGCCACAGAGGTAATAAAACAGGGCGGGACACGAAGGGGTGCCAACATGGCTATCCTACGGGTTGATCATCCAGACATATTGGATTTCATTGTGGCCAAGGAGAGGGAAAACTCCCTGAATAACTTCAATATCTCTGTCGGTATAACAGAAAAGTTTATGCAGGCAGTAGAAAACGATGGGGATTATGAGCTTATTGATCCGCGAACAAAAAAACCGGTCAATACCCTAAGCGCCCGCAGGGTGTTTGATCTGATTATTACAATGGCTTGGAAGAATGGCGAGCCCGGGATAGTTTTCCTTGACCGCCTTAATAAGGACAACCCAACACCAAGTTTGGGTGAGATAGAGAGTACCAATCCCTGTGGAGAGCAGCCGCTTCTTCCATACGAGTCGTGTAATCTTGGTTCCATCAACCTCTCAAAAATGATTTCCTATCATGGGGGCGAGGCAAAGATAGATTATCCAAAGCTTAGGAAAACTGTAAGAACTGCTGTCCATTTCTTGGATAATGTTATAGATATGAACAACTATCCCCTCTCCGAAATAGCTGAAATGACACATGCGAACCGAAAGATCGGACTGGGGGTAATGGGGTTCGCTGACATGTTAATAATGCTCAATGTGCCTTATAATTCGGAGGAAGCCATCAGGATAGGCGAGGAAGTGATGAAGTTTATTCATGATGAGGGTGTTCTGATGTCGCAGGAACTGGCTAGGGAGAGGGGACCATTCCCCAACTTCAAGGAGAGTATCTTCAGAAATGAGGAACCGAGGAGGAACGCAACCATAACCACCATAGCGCCTACAGGCACAATAAGTATAATAGCTGGATGTTCCAGCGGTATTGAGCCAATATTTGCCATATCCTATGTCAGAAAAAACATCCTTGATCAGGGTGATGAACTGATAGAAGTAAACCCCCTCTTTGAGAGGATTGCTTATGAAAAGGGTTTTTACAGTGAGGATTTAATGCGTGAGATAGCCACTAAAGGCAGCATCCAGAACATGCATAGGATACCTGAGGATATCCGCCGCATTTTCGTTACTGCACACGATATAACGCCGGAGGACCACATCAGAATGCAGGCCGCCTTCCAGAAGTACACAGACAATGCAGTTAGCAAGACAGTCAATTTCCCAAGTTACGCTACGACCCAAGACGTTGAAAAGGTCTATCTATTGGCATACAAACTTGGATGCAAGGGAGTGACCATTTACCGGGACCAGAGCAGAAAGAAGCAGGTTCTTAATATAGTCAGCGAAAAAAGACAAGAAGTTTGTCCAAAGTGCGGAGAATAAATCACGGGAACCCAGTCATGGAAGGATTGGTAGAGGTTTATACAGGAAATGGAAAAGGGAAGACAACCACCGCCTTGGGATTGGCGCTCAGGGCAGTTGGTCATGGACTTAGGGTTTGTATGATACAGTTTCTGAAGGGTGCGCACTATCTAGGCGAGCTTGAATCTGCACGCAGGCTGAAGAACTTCAAGATATTCCAGTTTGGTGCTCCATGCCCGTGGTCCAAGGACATGGAGAAGGGCGTCATACATTGCGGCTCATGCAGATACTGCTTTAGCATACACAAGGAGGATATCAAAAAATCCCAGATAGGTATGGATTTTGCGCGCGAGGCCACAACATCCGGAGACTTTGACGTGGTCATCCTTGATGAGATAAATGTTGTCATGGCCAAGAAGATTATTCCAGTTTCAGAAGTTCTTGACCTTATCAGAAGTAAATCTCCGGAGGTTGAACTGGTTCTGACCGGCAGGGGGGCACCGAGAGAGATAATTGAAATAGCCGACCTGGTTACAGAGATGCGGGAGATAAAGCATCCGATGAAGAAGGGCACTATATCAAGGGTCGGGATTGATTTTTGATATTATTGATTTTTGATATTATTTCTATAAAGATATCATGGAAGTCAAGGGGGTTCCAGTGGAAGACACCTACTGCGAGGCATTTGATGGTCTCCTCGCGCGCATACTTGTCACAGCCAAGACAGAGAAACTTCTGCTGAGGGCCGTGAATTCTGCTACAGCCCTGCCATCTACGGTCTTCAATGAGGCTGAGGGCGGAATAGAAAAGCTCCTGAAGCCCTCTGAGACGCCTGATGGACGTCTAGGAGCCATAATACAGCTATGGGTAAATCACACCAAGAAAGCCCATGAGACGCTGGAGCACGAGCTCGCAAAGCGCATCCGACAGGGGATACTTGTGGTCCCTACAACACGTATATTCAATGCCCTGAGCTCAAAAAACAAAGACCCCAAGCTGCAGGCTGAAGATTATATCGACACCATGGCCAAGGTGGGGCACTGTGGTGATGGCTACGAGAGGGTCATAAGGGCATTTGGGCGCGAGATGATAAGCATTCCACTCATGATGGGTGATTTCCTCATTGAAAGAATGCTGGGTGTGAGAAGTGGAGTAATGGGCGGGAATGTGTGGTTCTTCTGTGAGAGCGAAAGCGCTGCCTTGGAAGCGGGCGACAGGGCGGTGGATGCACTAAGGGATGTAGGCGGAGTCATAACGCCCTTCGATATCTGCTCTGCAGGTTCAAAAGTGGAGACAAACTTCCCGGAGATCGGGCCGACCACCAACCACCCATTCTGCCCGACATGCAGATCGGAAATACCGGATTCAAAGGTTCCGGATGGAATAAAATCAATACCGGAGATAGTTATAGATGGTCTGGATCTGGAATCGGTGAAAGAGGGAATGAAAGTTGCAATCTATGCAGGGGCTGAGGTTGATGGTGTTGCGCG
Organism: uncultured archaeon; assembly: GCA_964592405.1. Taxonomy (GTDB): domain Archaea; phylum Altiarchaeota; class Altiarchaeia; order JAFGQM01; family JAFGQM01; genus CAZQBY01. Next base: position 109,554 of record CAZQBY010000001.1, read on the forward strand.
AATATCCGCAGGCAACTATGGCGGGAAGCTTGGAAGATATCACATCCGACTGAGGGAACTAATCTGACTCAGGATAATTTTGGGAGGATCTCAGGATGATATTTGTATTTGATCTGGAAGGACCCCTAAGCCCGATGGACCATGCAGCTGAAGCCATGCGTATCATAGGCAACAAACTGGGGCGGCCGGATTTCTTTCAGTTCTTCCAGATGTTAAGCCTCTACGATGACGAGCTTACTCTAGAAGGCAAACCCGGATACAACCCCGGGGATACCCTGAGGCTAATAGCACCAATAGTCTCCACACAACTGAGTGATGAAGAACTGACTGAGATATCAGAGGAAGCAGAACTCACCCCTGGTGCCAAGGATCTTATGACAATCTTGGACCCGGACAATGTCTATGTCGCCTCTACGTCCTACCAGCAACATGCCCTTACAATATCAAAAAGGCTGGGCATACCCCCGGAAAATGTCAACTGCACTCACTTACCAAAATACAGGGATTTTCCCTACATGAACAGGCTTCTGGAATTATTTGAGAAATACAAAACAGGTGGTATGCAATCTGTCAAGCAGGATCTGGATGCTCTCTTCTGGGGTGAGATGGAATACGATTATCTAAGGACAAAGGTGTGTGGAGGACAAAGAAAGTTGGACGTCGTCGAGAGAATATCCAAGGAGCGAAATGTTGCCGTGAGCAATTTCATAGTAGTGGGCGACTCCATAACTGACATAAACATGCTGGAGGGTGTCAGGAAGGCCGGAGGTGTAGCGATTTCATTTAATGGTAATCAGTACAGTGTGCCAAGGGCAAACCTGGCTGTCAGCTCGATAAGTCTTATGGCATTGTGGCCGATAGTCGATGCATATCCAGACGTATGGGATTTTGTGAGGAGGTGGAACTACAGCCAAGACAAGCTGAAGCTTCTAAGGACCGAAATTCGGACATACTTTGAGGAACACGGGCTGAAACCCAAGTATGATGAGGTCCGACAGTCAAATATAGAAGAGATAGTCACTAGACAGAAGGAAATGCGAATTGCCATAAGAAAGGAATATGGTGAGCTCACCTGATTTCTGATTTCGGCTCTCTTAGAATGGTCTTTTCCAAAGCTGAATATAGGAGAAGGATAAGGAACGCCCAGGGCTGGCTTAGAGACCTAGATGCCCTGCTTGTAAGATGTGAACAAAACCTCCGCTACTTTACTGGTGTGGATAGTGGTCGCCTCCTGATATGGGACAGTGGTGCTATATTCTGGCTCAATGAGGTCTATTGGGACAGGGTCCACAATTCTTATTTGAACCCTATACCCTACGAAAAGGACTGCGTGAAGAAATTCATCTACTCAAGAGGGTTTAAGAAGGTTGGGGTGGATGAAGTTACACTCTCTCACTATAACTCATTTGAGCCAAAGCTTAGAAGACTTATAAAGCCAACAGATATATGTGAGAATCTGAGAAAGATAAAATCCAAAGCAGAGCTTGAACTCCTTTCGGTCGCAGGAGAGATAGCCTCTGATGCCATGCGCACAGTTATAGAATCCAGAGTCACCGGCATGACTGAGCTTGAGCTGGCAGCACTTGTGGAATCCCAGATACGCAAAAGTGGCTCCGAGAGGCCACCTTTCTCCAGCGGCATGCTCTGTCTGAGCGGTCCAAATACCAAATATCCACATGCACCATCCACACACCGGCGCATTCAAAAGGGCGACCTTCTGATATTGGACCTTGGTGCTGTCTTTCACGGATATCACAGCGATATGACAAGGACAATTGAAATTGGGAGGGTCTCCAGGCAGCGGCATGTCTTGGCCGGCTTTGTAGGCGAGCTCAGGAAAGAAGCAATTGACATGATTAGGGTTGGTGGCAGGATATCTGAGATACATGAGTATATAGAGCGCAGGATAGAGGAAAGGGGTTATAAGTTTGCCCATCTCTCCGGTCATGGCGTAGGTCTGGATATCCATGAGAAGCCCTCTATAGGACCGGATGAGAAGGATGTATTTCAGAACGGCATGGTCTTTACAATAGAGCCCGGGATATATACCCCAGATTTTGGCACAAGAAGTGAAGACACCATCGCCTTGGTCAGAGGGAAGAAAAAGGTTCTGACAGCGTGCTGAACGCGGATAGGCAGCATCTAACCAGTCCTACTTCTTCTCCTGGTCACCAAGAGCAAGATTAACAAAAACAACACTATGCCAACAACAATTACCATATTTGTGTCCAACCCCACCACAGGTCCGGGTTCTGCCCTGCCGTAGGTGACTGTAAAAATCTCTCCAATTTCAGACATTGCAGACCTGCTACTGGTGATGTTTCCCCCACTTACAGATTTTATTTCCATACCAGCTGGCACGTTAACGATTACATCAAAATCCAATGTCATCTCCTCCGGGAATGATAACTGATACTCCCCACCGCTTTTTTTGCCCAGATCGATTATTCTCCCGCTGAGGGACTGCATAGCCATTCCGTCTTTGCCCCTGACAAGCGTGTAATCCAAGTTCTCGATGGTATAATCTCCCGGCATATAACTCCTCACTACACAAGTCATCAGAGTTTGTACATCCTTTACGATGACAGATCCTTGCAGTGTCATGGTCATCCCTGTTTTAGACAGCTCCGCATCCATGGATTCTAAAGATGGCCAGCTTGCGGTTTTGTCGTCCAGCAACACCGTATTCACACTGCCTGATATCCGATCACCAGAGCCCGACACGCTCATAGTGCTCCTGCTGCTGGACCCCAGCGTAGCGGAGACCAGCTCCTCGACGCTCAGGCCAAGGCATGTGAGGAAATCCCGGTCTTCATTATCTTGCTGATAGCTCATAGCTATCACAGAGGCTATAAAATCGCTCCATCCCTCTATGGTCATCTTTAGAGTGATGGAGAGGGTATCACTCCCAGTTATACCTAGTTCATCTATGCTGATTCTGGGTCTCATATCAAGCGGCATTTGGGAGAACAGTTCATTCAGTTGTGCCTCAAACTCACTTTCCGCTACTGCCGGATCTGCCTGAATCGAGTCGACGTCTATCAGTAATAGGTCCTGCACTACACTCCTCTGAATCAAAGCTGATGCATCCAGTTTCAGCGCACCTGATGATTCCTCCACTGTGATGTCTAGGTTGAAATCTCCCAGGATCTCTAGGAGGCGGGCTATTTCAGCACCACTGGCCTCAAATGTCAGGTCAGCGACATCCCCTTTGACATTGATATCGGCTTTGTAATCCGGGTTCAGGGCCAATGCCGTATCGGTAATGGTTCCGCTGAAGCTCACTACATTGCTTTTGGCATTGGCCGAGACCATAACATTAAGCTCCTGTGCCTCCCAGTCCAGGGCCTCCCGGAATATCATCCTCGCATTCCCAGTCGCATCCATCTCAAACACTGCTTCATTGATGCCTTGGGCTGATGCCATTGCAAGCAGCGCTGTGGAAAAGAGAAGAGCATGCAGTCTCAGGTCCATCTTCACTCCTGTCCCCCTTATTATTGAAGTTCCAATAAAAATAAGATATTCAGGTCCCTTCAATTACTTTCTCATAGGCTAGGGTGGTCTCCACGATTTTTCTGCTCTTGGATGTAAAGATGCAGAGAATCTTCTTCCTTTGCACAAGTAGGTCAAGAAGTTCCTTTAGACCCCTTGGTACCCTGCAGTATTCTCTATACGCATCTATCTCGTGTTTTCTGTATTGTGATACCCAGATGAGTGAGGACTGCAGGACTATGGCAACATCATCTATTGTAGGCTGTCTGTTTTCCCTCATCAATATCTGCAATAATCCGGCAGCAATGAACAGGGAGAACTGTTCCGGAGGAAAGATGCCGGCCAGCTCCCGGACTGTTATCCTATCCGGCAGGGTCTTTGTGTTAACAGGGATTCCGGCCCTCTTCGAGAGATCATTCACACAACTGCACATGTCTTTATCAACTTCTGAATAAAGGACGGAAACCAGATCTCTTTCCTTCAGATCAAACAGGCGCAACAGAAAGAAGGAAGCGATCCTGGCCTCAGAGGAGTTCATACCTGGAAGACTGCCCAGTCTCTGCCACCCATTCTCAATTCTTATCCCGAATATTGCATCCTTCAGCTTTTTGTCCACCTTCTTTTCTTCCATTAGCTTGTCCACCTCCCATGTTGGCCAGTTTTTGTCAGTGAGCCTGTAGGCTTCTTCCCTGCCACCAATAATCAGGGTATCCCCAAGATCAAAACAGACAGCCTTTACCTTCTCAGCAAAATCAGGAAACTGCTTAAACCACCACCAGAGTTCGTTGTAGTTAAATACAACTATAAACTTGGGCAGCATGGACTTGTTTCTTTTCACAAATGCTCCTCCGAATTCTACATCCTCCTTCATGCTTTTGATAGTTGAGATATCCCTAACGAGCCCCTGAGCTATCATGGCAAAGAATACCTTTGCCCTCTTGGCAGCAAGAAAATCATCGTGGCCATCCCCCACATAGAGCATCTCCCAGTTCTTTAGGTCCAGCCGGTTCTTTAGTTTCTCCAGACCCTTTGAGGACGGTTTCAGTTCCAGCAGATCCTCTCTAGTTATTATGTTCTCATTTCTGAAGTATCTGGATAGGAGTATCTTTCTCATATTCGGTTATCTTCTATCATTTGTTTTTTATGACGGAAGCTAAAACATAGAGGGTTAAAAGGAATCATACTTATTATAAATATGTTATGTAATTATGATTGGCGGGTAAAAAACAATCGCACCAAAATGAAACTCATAAATCAGGGCAAGGTGAAGGACATCTATGAGCTGAGTGGGGATGAACTTCTGTTCAGGTTTTCGGATCGCATATCCGTTTTTGACCAGATTATCCCATCCATGATACCCCGCAAGGGGGAGTCTTTGGCTAGGGAAAGTGCATTCTGGTTTGAAAAGGTCGCAGACATGGGCATAAAAACACATTTTATAGACCTGCCCAAGCCTGATGAGATGCGCGTTAAAAGGGTCCGGGTTATAAGGGATTACTCAAAGCTGAATGAGGAGACAACCAATTATCAGATCCCGCTGGAGATAGTCCTGCGGTGGTACTGCGCCGGCTCGTTTTACCGGGCCCTCAGCACTGGAAAAAAGAAGCCGGAAGACTTTGGTTTGGATCATATGCCCGAATACGGGGAGAAACTGGATGAACCGTATTTCGAACAGACTACAAAACTAGAACATGTGGACCGCAAACTGAGTCGGGAGGAGGCACTGGAGATATCCGGCCTGAATGAAGATGAACTGGAGAAAATCAAGGAGATATGTATCAAAATAGACAAGATGATGCAGAAGGAGGTAGGCAAACGCGGGCTCATTCATGTAGACGGAAAAAAGGAATTTGCCATGGATGAGAACCGGAATATAATGCTGATAGACACCTTTGGAACCGCGGACGAGGATCGCTGGTGGGATGCTGAGGAGTATGGGAAGGGCAACATAGTTGAGATATCCAAGGAATTTGTCCGCAAATGGTATGAGAATGAGGTCATCTACAATTGCCCGGTATGTAGTGGCACATTCTCATACAAGCAGTTCCTAGACAGGCTGAGGGAGGACAAAAAGCCACAGGTTGGGATACCCCCGCTCTCCAAGGAGATGGTCGACAAGACAGCTGGGCTTTATAGGGATTTGTTTGAGAGGATTACTGGAGAGAAATTCTAACTAATGTCTGCCTCCAGGGCCCGACACGCAGAACGGGCCGTAGACATGCCAAAAATCGGCTATTGTCTATTTTTAAACCAAAAACCTCAAACCATGTGCTATTATCCAAGAATTGGGCAGCATGTCCACAATTCTGACAAATCCATTAATTCTGAGTTATAGATAGACCAAAACTGATAGGCCGTAAATCTAGACTATAAATCACACTACCATGGAAGAAATCCGGCTTACATCATTCAGTTCTTATGGAGGATGTGGCGCCAAATTACCTGCAGAACACCTGGATGCCCTCCTGAGTGCAATTTGCGGAGGCAAAACTGAGGGTTCTACCGGTTCTACCGGTCTGGAGACCCTAGACGACGCCGCAATTTACAAAATTGGAGGTATGACCCTCCTCCTGACTGCAGACTTCTTCACTCCGATAGTGGATGATCCATACACATTTGGCCAGATAGTCGCAGCGAATGCCATGAATGACATCTATGCCATGGGCGGAACTCCCCTGACAATTCTCAATCTCATGGAATTTCCGGCAGACCAGCTCAATGCCGAGATACTGACCAAAATTGTGAAAGGGGGACAAGACAAGGCTCTTGAAGCTGGCGCTAGGATAGTCGGCGGCCATACTCTGAGGGGCTCTGAGCTAAAGTATGGTATGGCAGTTCTGGGAAGCGTGGAATCCAAGGACCTCTGTAGGAACTGCACTGCCAGGGCCGGTGATAGGCTGATACTCACTAAACCACTTGGTGTTGGTATTATAGCTACTGCCATCAAACAGGGTCTTGCAAGCCAAAAGGCCATCAAAACAGCTTGCAGATACATGACACAGCTGAATGACAAGGCTTGCAGTATTATGAGGGAAACTGGTGTCAACGCCTGTACTGACATAACAGGGTTTGGTTTCATAGGTCATTCTCTAGAGATGGCCAGGGGCAGCAGTGTGGGCATGAAAATAGAGGTGGATGCAATACCTTATCTAAAAGAAGCGGCAGAACTCGCAGAAGAGATGAGAATAACCTGCCTCAACAGGGATTATTTCTCAAGGCATGTTGATTTATTAAAGAAACCATCAAAAATTATGTTGGATCTCCTCTACGATCCTCAAACATCTGGGGGATTGCTAATTTCGGTCTCATCCAAAAAAGCAGATGTGCTCCTGAACAAGATGAGGGAACAAGGGGTGGAAGCAGAGCTCATAGGCAACGTCGTTGAATCTCCAAAAGGCAGGCTTGTATTGTTCTAGGAGTTCAAATACCATAAAAATGAGAAAACATTCCTCCTGGTTTTGTGTGGAGCTCAGAGACGTATACAGGGCGATCGCAAAGGGCGAGGATATCCTGTGTGTTTTTCCTTCTGTATTGGCAGAGGAACTCTCAGGGGTAAAGAACATTGCTATAGCTGAGATATCTGGGAGAGACAGTATCGCTGCTGCACTGAAATTTATAATGGACGGAGGTGGGGATGATATTCTACCAGTAGCTGATGACATACCGCCCCAGTATGGTGACTTCAATGAGGCCTTTAGCCCGGTTTTCTGGCTCAGAAAGAAGGCTGAGGAATATGGGGCAAGAGTGCATAGTCTTATTTTCATTAAGGAGCACGAGCTGTATAAGACCCTTGTAGCCAAATATATGAGGGAAGTAATTAGCCACTATGGGTTTTACACGCCCTGCATACCCTGCCATATGTATTTCCATACTATAAGAGCCCCTCTGGTGAAGGCACTGGGCGGGAGCAAGATAATCGGGGGTGAGAGGGATTCCCATGACGGCAGGATAAAACCAAGCCAGATACCCATGGCCATAGACTACTACAAGAAGGCGGTCAAGGAGCTTGGCAGCAGACTTGTCTTGCCACTGAGGCACATAGTCAATACAAAGGAGATAATATCATTTACCTATGAGGAGGATACTCAGCTTTCATGTATGTTCAAGGAGCTCCATGGAGATTTGTCCCAGAGCATAATGCAAAACACTGGGAAACTCAGAAGATTTCTTGAGGAGTTCGTTATGCCAATTAATCTAAAACTGATTAGGGCCCTGACTACTGATGAGAACGCTGATATACCAAAGCTGGCTAATGAATTTATGGATAATCTGGACAAATAGTCTTCTTCTGTGGACAGTTTCTGATATGAATTCAGGCAAAAATTCAGGCAAATATACCAATATACTCAATGAGCCAATATAAAATCGATATAAAACGCTAATATGAAAAAAATCCTGTTTGCGATCTTGGATGGCGCTGCTGATATTCCCTGCCCAGAGCTTGGAGGCAGGACTCCGCTTGAAGCTGCCAAAACCCCAAATATGGATGCATTGGCCCAAAGCGGAGTTACGGGTATGATGTACCCGATAGCCAAGGGCTTTGCCCCCGAGTCCGATTCTGCGGCAATCAGTCTGCTTGGATATGATGTCCTGAATTCATACACCGGCAGGGGACCTCTGGAGGCCCTTGGAGCCGGTCTTAAGATACAGGAGGGCGATCTGGCTTTCAGGGTCAATTTTGCCACTATAAATGACAATAATGTAATAGTTGACAGGCGTGTCTGCAGGGACCTCTCCAATGAGGAAGCCTCCCAGCTCGCAGATGCAATAAACACGGAGATCACTCTGACCAAATACCCATCAGAACTGCGTCTGAAAAATTTTCGTGGCTTCAGGGGCGTGCTACTGATCCACAGGCTCGATGGCGGGCAGTTCTCCGGCAATATCAGCAATGTGGATCCCGGCTACATAAAAAGGGGGGCATTCAGCATAGGGAATCCCAAGATGGACCTGCATCTGAAGCCGTGTATACCTCTTGACAATACACAGGAGGCGGCAGAAGCCGCGGAGATCACCAATGAATTTATAGCCCGGTCGCGAGATGTGTTGGGGGAGCATCCGGTCAATTCAGCGCGCATTAGAAGGGGACAACAAAAGGCCAACATCATCCTCACGCGGGATGCTGGCGACAGGCTCCCCAAATTTCAAAACATAAATGAGAGATATAATGCCAGGTTCGGCATGTTTGCGGAAATGCCATGTGAGGTGGGCATCGGCACCCTTATGGGCATGAAAATCATCGAGCACAAAAGCCGTAGTAGATCTCCAAAGGAAAACTACAGAAGACTTGCCCATCTGATTGCGGAAGAATTAAGGAAGCTGGATATCATTTATCTGCATCTCAAGGGACCGGATAATCCGGGGCATGACGGAGATGCTGAGGGAAAAAAAGAATCTATAGAGATGATAGACTGCTACTTTTTTGGAACCCTGCTACCGCTTCTGGAAAATACTTTGTTAGTTGTTACATCCGATCATGCTACACCATGCCATCTCAGAACACACTCCTCGGATCCTGTTCCCCTCCTCATATCTGGGGGGGAGATATCTGGGGGAGAGATTACACGGGATAAAGTAGTATCATTTGGTGAGAGGGCCTGCCGGACCGGTTCTCTGGGCCTAATTAATGGGAGGAAACTGATGCCGATTTCTCTTCATCTAGCTGGGCAGTCCTAAGTCAGCTTCTCAAGATAATGCTCAATTGGAGTTGCCCTTGATCTCAGCTCCTCAAATGCCTTTTCATATAGATCGCTTACTCTTTTTCCTATGACCCTTATACCGGAGATCTCCCCCATGAAAACAAGTATCAGGAGAACTTCCCTATCCGACACATAGGTATTAAATACTGATGAGGCTGTATCCAGTATGAAAAGTTTTACATTCTTGTGATTTTTTAGGTCCTCTAAGATCTCTCCTGCCCATTTTTTGACAGAGGCGTTCCCGTAGATCTCCCTGATTATCTTCACATAGGCATCTAGGGCTTCTTTGGTCATTATCTGCTCGATGGGTTTCTCCATGTAGAAATCCATATACGCCCTATATTTTAAAAGCGATATCTCTTTGGAAGGTGTTGTTGCCGCGCGCCTCCTCTTGTTTATCACTTGGCGTATCTTCCAGAATTCCTCTTCATCCCTTGGCTGTATGAACCATGAAATTGAAAGTTCTCTGTGGATAGTCTTGAGCCATTCAGCCTTTGAGATAAGTCCTATCAGTTCATAATCATACCCCCGGTTGTCTGTAATAACCTCAACCCGCTCAATCTTCGTTTTCTCTTCAAGTAATGAGAGCAGCCGGCTCTGCTTTTCCATCTCCTTTTCAAATTTATACTGCAGAAAGTCCAGTATCCTGTCGTTGGGATTCCTCATGGAATAGACCGCGGGAACGCCATCCTCACGCTCTATCAGTTTCATTTCTATCAGCTCATTCAGAAGGTTGTAAATCCTGCCTTTGGGTATTGTCGTTCTAGCACATATTTCATCTGCAGTGCACGCCTCTGCTGACAAGAGCTTTAGTATGACCAAATGGTTCTTTTTGAGATAGAAACTGGTCTTGAGCTCCTTCAAAACTTCAGAAAACATTTTGATGAGATAAGGGAGTTAACACCAAAATTATAACTCAAAAGAATATAAAGCTTTGTAGTATTAAAGTAAACCTTTTATAGTCTTATCTGATAACTATCAAAAATTACTACAAAAAAACTTTTATTTGAGGTAGGGGGGTGCCATGGTACTGACTTCAGCTATGTGTGAATATTTGCGTAAAAAGGAATTGGAAGATAGCGCTAATATAAGGGGATTTCATATAAATAACTCAAATAAAATATTTATTTAAGTTATATCATCTAAAGTTATGATCCGGGTTATAGGTTATAAATAGAATTAATAGAATTAAAGAGTTAAAGGGGCAGGAACAGGAAAGATGGTATACACCCCCTCCATGGTGGCTTGGCTTAGAAGAAAGGGCCTGTGGCAGACAATAAGAGCGAAGAGAGCTAAAGTCAGAGCAAAAGCACGGCCCCGGGTGAGATAGTTTTATCCCCCATCATCCCTCCCGCTTTTTATATCTTGAATAAATGGTCTCAACTCTCTTTCTCAGCTTACCAGTTATCTTATCAGCCTCCTCCTTATCTATTCTTACAGCCCTACTGCATTCAGCCTCAAACAGTCCCTTGAACCTATTTGCCAGTTCCGGCGAATTTATATAAACAGCTCCGACACCCATGCTTTTCTCATCTCGGACCATCAGGAAGAACTCATTCATATCTTCATTATGCGGTATTATCATGTCGAGACCATAGGGAGAGGGGCTGTAGAACAGCTTCAGCTTTTCATTATTGGTTATGAAGTCTGCCAAGCCATTAAGGACCATATTAATCTCATCATAAGCATATCTTGGATTCTTATAGGCTCTCGCCAGCCTCCTAAAGAGGTATTCGATGTCAAAGTGTGTCAGATAGTTGACTTCTAGTTCCTTCTTCATAATACATCTCTCCCAAAGGGTCTGCACATACAGCCGGGCGCCCGGAATCTGCATCAGGGATGGTGATTGGGCGTAGAGAATCCGGGGAAATATGCCAGTAACATAACATATCTTTGCGGTTTTCAGGAGTCCAGCAGTTTTGTAATACATATCATCATAATCAAAAAACATGACAGCAGGCTCCTTTCTCTTGACTGAGAGCCGCCCGAAGAACTCCATAACCCCGCCCCTAATCTCATCAAGCTCATATATCTCAGTGTCGAGAAAGTTTCTGGCTTCATCCAGAGCCTTCTTTATTGCGTTGAAATCTATCTCATAAGATGCTTCATCAGTCTTCTTGACAAATCCCCGCTCGCGCAGATTCTTGAGTTGGGCAAAGAAATTTGATTTTTGTATTCTCCTGGACTGATGCAGTTCTGCATCCCTATCTATAATTGCCTTCGGACTAGCCTGTTTTCCCTCCTTCTGTAAACTGACTATGGCTTCAATTATATGAAACTGTTGCTTGGTGATCCCCAACCACCTTGGGAGCTTTTCAAGTTCGTTCATCTCAAAAGAAATCCAAAGAAATCATCCAAAATAAAAGGTGTTTATAGTTTATACCGTGATCATATAAAAGGGTGATAAAAGGGTATACCCTATAGTATAGTAGTAATCTACTACACACTTATGGATATATAAAGCATAAAATAGCTCTCCACGTGCATCTTTTATATAGCTGGGGATACTAATCTATTGAGGCGTGGAGTAGGGTCGAAACACGCCTCTTATTTACAGCCGCCGGATACTCCTGTGGGTGTTGGTGGCTTAACAATGGGATCATGGGATCTGAATGGGCGTCATGACCCCATGTGTGGTTGCCAGTGCTTGCGATAACCCGGAGCCAACTGGCAACCACACCGGAAATATCCTGATGTTACATTTGCACTCCCGGCTGTCTGTGTCTTCCAGTTCTAGGGTATGCTTTATCTATGTGCCGGACATAGACTATGTGCCGAACATAGAACCAAAGAAAAAGGCCATTCCGGTCTTCATCAGAATGAACATGCCCAAAGTAGCTGGTACCAACAAGGGAGCGAGTTTCAGTCCAGCGCTTTGTTTACCCTTCCTTATGAGACCTATGAGCAGTGAGCCGAAGAATCCTACACTGAACAGGGAGATCATAGCAAAGATTTCCAGATACTCCGGCTTTATGCAGGAGGGAGGTAAGGGAGGAGCACCTCTTTCATACTGTTCCAGATAAGTTATGCCAAGCTCAGGGTTGATGTTTTGTGCATCGGTGCTGTTCTTTGGATTCAATCCATGCTCCCTTTCCCATGTATCTGCTATACCATCGCGGTCAAAATCCTTGGGGCATCCGCCCCCGCCAAGCGAGAGCATATCAAAACCCTGCATACCGCCCATCATAGGTCCAGCTCCTGCGGATGAGATGTCGATATCCATCTCCTCAGGCTGGAATCTGTTCATAATATCAACAAACTGAATAGAAACTGAGAAGAGCAGTGGCGCTCCAAGAACCATGCCAAAGAGAATGAATAGTATATAGGACATGGTGTTTGCGGCCATCTCTTTTTGTAAGAGCCTCATCTGTCTTATATCATTGCCAATACCCTGCAGAATCTGTGGCAGTTCGCCACCAGCTTTCATACCCTGAATAAGAAGGCGTATGGTTCTCTGGAGGACATTGGATCTCACCCGGTTCCCCATATCTGTCAGGGCATCTGCGAAGGATTTGCCTCCCAAAGTTTCCTTCTGCGCTATTTTTATCTCCTCTGCAAGGGCTCCAAACTCCTTTCTGGCGGAGACCCAGAGGGCATTATAGGGTGTCATACCAGCTGATATGTTGGCACTGACTATCTGAAGAACGTCGGGTAAGGCATTCTCAACTTCATCTGTACGCTTATCTGCCATCATATTGATAACCGAATATATGATCACCCAGACTATGCCAAAGGAAAAAATTGCTGCAATAACCACAAGTAACAGATCCCAGTTCAAAAGAAAAAAGCCGATTGTAGATACTAGAGCCGCCAGAACCACTCCATTGACTATTGTGATACCGGTTATCTCAATCTGTGTCTTCTCAATACCGCTGTAGATGATGAGCATGTTTATCTTTTTCTTCCAGCCAAATGGTGAGAACCTCCCAACCCTCCTGTATATGCCCTGCAGGAAGCCGGAGACTCCCTTTGCCACGAGCTTGCCTAGGTTTATTGGGATAGAGAGAATGGTCGTAAAGAACACAAATACACTGTGGGACATCCTACCAAACATGCCTCTAATCCCTCTGCTGACTGCCCTGAACGGGCTGCTGATGGTCCTTCTTCTCTTCTCCCGCCTCTCCAGTTTTTTCTGGGCTTCAGCCTCCTCAATAATTCTTTGTTCCTCTAAAATCTCCTGAATTCTCTTGGCTCTCTCGGAGATATAAGGACTTATGGTTTTGGGACCAGCAAGCCCAACCTTCTCCTCTTTGGATACCATGCCTGCTTTGGATCCCCTCTTATCAACTATCCTGAATGTAGGCTCCTTTTTGGCGGCTTTTGCCTTATTGATTTTATAAATCTCCGTAAGAGGGAGATCCTTTCCGCCAACAGTTCCGCCGGCAGGAGCAATAGCCTGGTCTTTATCCTCTTCTGCATGTTTCTCTTCTCCATGTTTTCCCTCCCAGCCTGTTCTGCTTGGAGTTTTCCCTTCCGGTTTTTTGCTCTCCTCTGCTTTCTTAGCTACTACTCTGGCCTCTTTTTTGACTTTTTTCTCCTTTTTCTCGGATTTCCACCTATCCAGAACCCTGCTCAGTGCCTTGTCAATATCCTTGAGTCTTGAATAGGCCAGCAGTGTGCCCCTTTTTAGAGCTTCTTCCTCACTCACACCAAGCCTCTTCATGATGTCCTTCCTGAGTTTCTTCTCCGGACTGCCAAATAATCCCTTTTTTGTCTGCAATAGGGCTGAAAGAAGCTCCTCTGTTTTGAGAGCCGCAATCCCGGGTCTGAGTGGAACCAAAACCTCCTTCTTGCCAGTCCTCTTCACTTTTGCTCCATCTCCAGACGGTGCGGCTTTGCTTCTGCGTTCTTCCTCTATTATCTCATCCAGGGATTTTATATCCATCTTCCCACTGCCACCTACTGGGCTCACGCCAGCGATCCTGTCGAATCTTCATTTGATATCTCAAAAATCCTATCTGAAATTATAGTATATAGGCCCTGTATCTTCTGTTTCCCTAAGCTCGTCCTCTACCGCATCAAACTTCGGCCCCTTCGTGATAATCGTGCCACCTATGATGGAGTATTGGGATTTCACAAGTCCGGCATCCTCCAACATCTTTACCCAGCCTTCCAAAAGCTTTTTGTCGACTCCAAGCTCTTTGACGGCATTGCCTATGCTTATCTTCTCTCTATGGTCAAGAATCTCCAGTAACCGGTCTATTTCTGTGAGCACCTCCCGCCCTGTGCCAATTATCTCCTCCTCGGGTATCTCCCCTTCCTCAGGGCTTTTTTGCACCGCTTTTGCCGTTTCTTCCCTTCCAACTTCCTCTTTAACCCCCGTCCCCTCCTTGGTCTTCTCTTTCGCCTCCTCCGGGATTTGCCCCTCCACCCCAAGTTCCTCTTTAACGGCTTCTCTGGCCTTTTTAAGTAATCTATCTCCAGCCTCTTCTTTTTCCACTTCTTCCCTGAGGGCCTCCCGGATGCTCTTTAGGGGCTTTCTTGTCCAACCCTTTTCAACCTCTGCCTGTTCCTTCTCACTCACTATAAGTGTGGCTGAAACCAGTTTGCCACTTCCTTCGAGCTTCATTATCCTGACACCCTGAACATTACGCCCCATCTCAGGTATTTCACCTGCCGCCATCCTTAAGACACGACCTGTAGATGTTGTAAACATAACCTCATCATCTCCACGAACAGCCCTTGCAGCTACTACTAAACCATTACGCTCATTAGTCTTTATGTCTTTGACTCCAAGTCCACCACGTCTCTGAAGGGGATACTTGTCAAATGATGTGCGTTTACCGTAACCATTTTCAGTTGCAGTGAGGAGTGTAGCACCCTTGGCCACCACAGTAGCACCAATCACACTACTTCCTTTCTTGAGTCTGATTGCCCTAACCCCCATGGTCCCTCTCCCTGTTGGTGATACCTCCTCCTCGCTGAATTTTATTGCATAACCATCACTGGTCGAGACCAGTATCTCATCTTTACCTGTAGTCAATAGAACCCTTACGAGATCATCATACTCTCCCAGTTTTATTGCTATAATGCCTCCCCGTCTTGGATGACTATACTCACTCAGATTGGTCTTCTTTATCATACCCTCCTTAGTCACCATGGTGAGATAATAATCCTTCCTAAATTCGCTTATCCTCATAGCTGAGGTTATCTCCTCCAGCTTCTTCAATTCTAGGAGTTTTGTGATAGGTTTACTGCGCCCCTTGGCAGGTATCCTGCCAACCTCCAACCAATGCACCCTCCCCCTGTCTGTGAAGAACAACATCAGGTCCTTGGTTGAAGCCACAAATATTCTCGCTAGGAAGTCACCCTTTCTCGTCCTCAGGCCCTTCACACCCTTACCACCCCTTCGCTGGGCACGATATTTGTCGAGTGACAATCTCTTCATATAACCCTGATTAGTGACAGAAACTATAACGGCCGGTCCCCTCTTTCCTCCCTCCTCATTCCTTTTCAAGCGTATCATTTTGATCCTCCTTTAGACTATGGGCCTCTTGTTCTTTATTATACCTACAAGCATGAACTGAAAGAAAAACATGAACACCACTATCCCTCCAAAAACCAGATTTTTGTCTATGGCACCAAAAATGTCGACAAGTGTTGAGAGTATAATAAGGAGGGTTATGCCCTGCGAGGGAAGGACAATCACCATAAGCATGTACATCAGGGACCAAAGATTCATCTCCTGACCATATGCTTTGATTTTTGTCTCCTTGTCGCGTGTCAGATCATTGCTGATGGCCTTCAGGGCAATGCTTACATCTGAGCCGGTGTACATACTGTTCACTATCTGCCATATTATCCTCCTCAGGAAGGGTGAAGATGTGTGCATACCCACTTCATCTAGGGCCCGGATAACTGACTCGCCGCTTTCTACCTTCTTGATAACCTCGCCGAACTCTTCTGAGCATTCCCCATAGCCGCCGTTGGCCACATGCACCAGAGCATCAAAGATTGGTATTCCGGCACTTGTCTGTATTTCAAGATCCTTAAGCGCATAGCCCAAGTTCTTCTCTATCATGGCAGATCTCTTTCTTATCTTGACCTTTGGCATCAGGAGCATGTAGATGAGCATAAATATGCTGAGGCCCACTGAGGCACCTATGGCCATCGGCAGGCCAATATCTAGTTTGTTTACAAGATAAGCAGGGAGGGCTATGCCAACAAATGTTGCCAATCCCACGGACAAAGCCATATATATGACAATGGAAATATAAGTCAGGGGGGTAACATGTATGCCTGCCCTCTCAAGATCCCACTCAAGCCCCGGTGTAATCCTCTCAAGCTTCTGGGCTAACCCTATAAACGGCTTTGATGTGTTTATAAGTCTTTGGGATTCAAAGGCTGAGGGCATGGCATTACTTTATTTTACCATTATGTTATCCTTATTATCTTTATTAAATGAATAATCTGAATACCCGTGTCAGTATCCAGCAGTTATCTCTTCAGCCCTTCAAGTTCTGCCTTTCCGGCCATCAGTTGCTCATACGTGCTACCTGCTCCAATCTCCTGCATAACCCTTTCCCTATCCATGTAATACTCTGAAACTACCCTCCCAACAGAGTCAACATCCCTTACCCCGTTGTCCAGCATCCAATTCAGTACAGACATCTTGTCTTTGAGATTCTTTCTTATCTCGGCCTCCGTATAGCCTGTGTGCATTTCTATCTCATCTATAAGCCTCCTGCTCTTATTAACGGGTTTGATTGAATCCGTCTTGGCATCCCACCGGTAGAGGATGTTTATCTCTGGCTCCTCACCTTCAGTGGTGAGCACCTCAGCCAACTCAAATGTCCGTCTGGCACCGGTTCTTCTGTTTCTGTACTGAACAACTATAAGATGGAGCGATTCCATAACGGTCTTTGGCACATCCATGGGTGGGTTGGTTAGCCTCTTAACCACTTGATAAGCCCTTTCTGCGTGGAATGTACCATACACTGAATGACCCGTATGCATAGCCTCAAAGAGGACCTCAGCCTCCCGCTTCCTTCTAACTTCACCTACCACTATCCGGTCTGGCCTCATTCGCAGGGAGTTCTCCATCAGGTCCAGCATCCCCACCTCTCCCTCACCGCGCGGATTTGGCGGTCGTGTATTCAATGGAACCCAATGGAGGAAAGAGGGCAGGTTCAGCTCTCGGGTATCCTCAATTGTCACGACTCTGTGATTCGGCGGGATGAATGGCATAAGTGCGTTCAGCAGTGTTGTCTTACCGGATGCAGTCCCACCAGCTACAAGCATAGACAATTCATACTCCATGGCAAGCCAGAGCAGAGCTGCCACATCCACCTGCACAGTCTTGATCTTGGGGTCTATTAGGTGTATGATGGTCCACGGTATTCTGCTAAACCGCCGTATTGTTATTGTGTTTCCTGCCGTAGATATCGGGAAAAGGGTGGCATTGACTCGGTCTCCGGTGGTCAGGTGGGCGTCCAGCAGTGGCTCAGCGGAGGTTATCTCTCGGCTCACCAGCCGGGCAACCCTCGATGCCAGATTTTGTATAGCCTCTTCTGTCCCCATGCTAATATTGGATTTAAGCCAGCCGTACTTCTTGCTGTAGACCCAGACGGGTTCTCTGGCACTGTTGACAACTATCTCTTCAAGGCTATCATCAGCCAGAAAGAGCTCCAAGTCGCCAAGCCCTATCATCTCATTCACTATCCGGGTTGAAAGCATTTCCTTTATTTCTTGCTTCATGTTGGGCAGTTCCTTGCCGAGTGCATTCTCTGCATCCTTTCTGAACTTCTCCTTGAGTTCCAAAAACAGTCTTGGGTCTAATATCTCTCGGGCTTCTATCTCCATATCGGCAACAAGTCTGGATTTCACATCATTCATTACAACCCGTGTAGTTGTACTTACCTCTGGCACCTTCGCATTGTAGTGAAGAACATAGTCGCCCACATCAGCAATTTCCACAAGTACGGGTATCTTCCCAGCCTTCAGGTTGTATTGCTCTTTGATTTTGGTTTCCCCAGCCATAATATGGATTACCCTCTACTGCTGTTCTTTTTTCTTGTTACAGCGGACTTCGTTCTGCCTTTGGTCTGCCCGTTGCTCTTATTTGCTGATGCAGTTGGTGCAACTCCCTGTTCCCCCTTCTTCAACTCCTCCAGTATCTGGCGGAGAGTCTCGATGTATTCCGTGAGCTTCTTCCCCTCCGCGATAAGCAGATTCATATACTCCATGACCTTCTGTTCTTCGTCCTGAAGCTTCCTCATGTTCTCCTGCACTATTGCCTCCTCATCCTCTATCCGCTTTCTTATGAGGAGATACTTCATGGATGTATCAATGGGTTTTTCCTGTTTTGCCGGTTCCGGCTTCCCAACAGCCGGAGTAGCCGTGGTGGTCATGGCAACTGCTTTTGCTTCTCCTGCAGGCTTCTGTGGGACTTGTGCCTTCACTGCAGGTGCAGTTACACCTGCGGCTGGAGCAGATTTTGTCTCTTCGGTCTTCAATCCCGGGGCTTGGATGCCCTCCTTGCCACCTCCTGTCAGAAGGGTGTCAAACTTGGGTCCTCTCTTGACAAAGGCTCCGCCTATGACGGAGTAGTGTAGCTCCACAAGTCCAGCCTTCTCCAGCATACGCGTCCAGCTCTCTATGTGCTCTTTATCTGTTCCAAGTTCCTTGGCGGCATCCGAGACCTTAATAGTGTCTTTTTTCTCTAACAACTCTACGAGCTGATCCATGCTTGTCGAGACCCCCTCATCCATCTCAGAACACCTGTTCTTCCAGATATATAACTATTCCCTCATCCCCTATCTTGAAAGGCACCATCTTTTTCAGATGGTTGGTGAATCTCATCTTGAGGACCTCTATGGCTCGTGTCCTCACAGAATCCCGCCTTATGTTATAAAGGACAACCACACCATCAACCACAAATTCCTCAATGCCGTTTCGACTATACACATTGGGTTCCTGCTCACATTCAGTGGTAACCAGATTAACTGAATTATATCCCCTTAATGAGTCAAACAGCACTTTGATATACGCCCTGTATTTCCTATCGTCCGAAAATGCTACTGCTAGGTCCGAGAGCGAGTCTATTATAACCCTGTCTGGATGAAATGGCATGGTGACCTCTTTTATATCCACGGACATGTTCTTCAACCTGCCTATAACCTGCTCGATGCTCCTCTCTTTGACTATTGTCTCAATTGAGCGGGCGATATCATACGGCTCAACCCTTTTTATAGCAAAATTTCCATTTTTCTCAAGTTTGTCCAGATCCCAGCCGAAACTGTTATACATGTGGCCCTTTATCCTCTCGGGTTCCTCATTTAGCGAGAAAAACACAACCTTCTCACCATTCAGGGCAGCGTGATATGCTGACTGGGTGACAAACATGGTCTTCCCACTGCCACATCCTCCTGATATTAAAATTGTACTGCCTCTCTCTAATCCCTCCGTATCTAGCATTCTGTCAAAGGTGGAGACATATGTTGGTGAATACTCCAGATTGTAGGGGTTTTCCACCTCAGGACCGCCGGTATCCATTCTTTTTGCCATTTTCTATTTTTGTCTGATTAAACATCTCCTATATAAGCAGCTTTCTAGTCAGCTGCAAAGCCATACATCTCTCCCACTCTCTTGGCTGCCAGGGAAGAGCCGGATATCAGTGCAAAGAGGGCTACCAGAAATATGGTAACCACATAGAAGTTACTGTCTCCGGCCAGTTTCTCCATCTTTAACAGCACCATTATCCAGCAGGCAAATACTATAGCCACTATAGTCAGAGCGACCAGGTAGCGGAAAAGGTTGCTTATCAGTGTATCGGTTATGCCCTTTCCTGCCTTCCTCAGCCATGCCAGCGAGATGAAACCCATGGCGATGATGAGGTATATGATCACCACAAGTATTGCATCATCCATTTTCATCGAGTGTGATTACAGCATCACAGAACTGAGTAAGCTGACTGATAAATTCCGGGTCTGTTTCCTTTTCAACCGACATGAGTATGCCCCTCAGGCCCCAGACACGCATCCTGCCAGTCAGGAAATGGCTGAACTTGGCCACAGTCCCAACACTCCGGTATATCAACAGTGTGGAGAGCGAATCCATAAACAGAAACTTGTCCTCAGAGGGTATGTGCCGGATAGCCTCCCCCATCGCCACACCTATACCGGTCAGGTTTTCGGGTGTGTCAAGATAAAAAACCTTCTTGTCATTCTGGTCTATCTCTCCCCCCGATGTCTTGGTTATACAGTCGATGAAGAAGAGATTGTCAGTCTTGATTCCCTCTTCCTCAAGTATTCTTTTCATTGTCTTATAGGGCTTATTGACTGTTATATAAACTCCGGGCAGATTTTCCTCATTGGCAAGCACCCTGAGTATCTCAATGTTTGTCTTCTGGTAGTCAACACTTTTCACGTTTATGAGAACTATTAGGTTCTTGGGCAGAGATCTTATGTAATCCAGCAACTCCTTCATATTCTTCATATTCTTAATATTATAGACACCTATTAATGTCGCAGAGAATAAAAAAGGAGTTGGGTCGTTCCCTGAGCCGTTCTCAAAATCCAAAAAACCGCCTCTTTTTCTCTTTTTCCCTAACCTCTTTTCTCATTGCCTGCAGGGCCTCCCTCACCTTCTCGGCATCAAGTTCACTATCGCCTTCTGTAAGTACCTTCTGCCACTCGTTGAGTGTTCTTTCCGCCTCTGCTTCAATACTGCTCCCGCTCAGGATATCCACACCCCCCCATTCCTCATGGATATCGCCCCCTTCCATCCTTGGAACCCTAAGCATTCGCACGTTGCGTTCCCTTTTAATTTCAATAGTCCCCTCGGTCATTGATTCTACAGCCGTTACTATATGGGGCTCAAACATGCCTTTTTGCATCTCAAGCAGACATACAATATTTTTCCCCCTAACTATCTGGCTTATCCTCTGTATGAACTTAAAAACAACATCCTTCTTGTTCATGAGGAAAAGATAAGATAGGTCATCAACTATCATCCTCGGATTCTCGGACTCAAAACTGGAGGTGAGGCGCTCACAGTTGTAGGCTATGTCTATCAGATCCTCAAAGTTACCCACCAGGGAGGGTACCCTTTTATTGACCACACCATTGTATAAGATGAACTTTACATTGGGATTGTCCCGCACATTCCATCCGCACCTTTCCATACTTAACAGGGCGCGGTCTAGGGAGTAATTTGTCAGCAGATAAATGCCTTCATCATTGTTGCTGGCACCCCGGTAAAGGAAGTTCCTGAGCAGTGTAGTCTTACCGGCTCCGGGTTCACCTATCACGAGTATCATCGAACCCGGTATCAGGCCGCCGCCAAGCATCTCATCCAGCTTCTCCAGACCCGTAGAGACCCTTTCCATCATCCAGCACCATCAAAATATACCACAAAATATTTGTGCATCTGTGCATCCGCCATATTGCCTACATTATATTTGCTTATCAAGACTTAAAATCTGACTTTGACTCTTCCTCTTCTTCTAGTGTGTCTGGCATGCTCCGTTATGTCCTAAGTATCTATGTCTTAAATTCCCAGATCTCACTCCAGTCGCCCCAATTGCCGGCATTGTCCTGCGCACGGACGCGCCAGGAATACCACTTGTTGTTGGAGAGGCTGGAATCGTAATGGTAAATTGTTTCCCAGACATATACATCTATTTCGGGGTTATCCCAATCGGGAGCGCTCTGATCGCACTGTAACTGATAGCGATATATCCCACTTGCATCGGATGCTGCAAACCAGGCAAAGGTTGGATCCCTCTCCACTCCTGTCTCTCCATCAGCCGGAGAGATAAGCTGTGGAGTTGTCGGTGGATTATTGTCCCCGCCGGTGCAGTTGGCCACAAATATCACCGTCTCAGTAGATGGGGTTTCGTAAAGCCCGTCATTATCTACGGCCCTTGATATCAGGGTGTATTTATTTGTCTCCTGCGGGGTGAATGTGTAATTCCACCAGCCCCCATCCCATGTGGTGTTATACCATACACCGTTTATTGACAGTTGCACTTCCTCTACATCACCATCACAGTCATCGGCACTTCCATTAATATGAACGGATGAGCAGCCCTCCCGCAGGGTATCATTGGCAGGTTCTAGGACTATGGAAACGGGCGGGACTCCAGATGCATTGACCTCTGCGGTATCAAGTGAATATGCGTAAGCATGCTGGCAGTCCAGTCTAAATTCATAGGTCCCTCCTGCACAGACACCCATTACAGGAGATCCTGTCTTGTTTGCCCAGTAGAGATAATCCACCCATGTAGCCCCGGTGTTTGGGCTGACACCATGCTCAGCCAGATCATAAAGGCTGACAAGGGTCTCTATGCCTATGTATGGATTGCCGAAATGCTCCAGAGACTGGTTCATGTACTTCTCTGAGAGGTTTAGCCTTCCATCCAGCCGGTCGAAGAAGGAAGGGCCATTCGGGTATCTTTCATCGCAACCTGCCTCATATTGCGTCACGTTGCTTATAACATAGCATGTGGTATTTACCTCATCACTGCTGTAGCCTAGTAGAACATTATGCACGTCACAGTCGGGTATGTTCTTTATCAGCGCGCATGTTCCGGTGGTGAGATACCCATCCTGACAGTCCGGATCCGCCTGATGCCCCTGGCCCTGCTGGGTCTCATTGTCTATCTTTCCGGTGGCAGATATCCATGGTATAGTCACATTGCATTTGTCTACAAAGCTACTCTCAGGGTCGTTCTTTGCGTATTCTATGACACCTGCCAGGTGGTGTGGATTTGTTATGTCGAAGCAGTCGTATTCCAGTCCGGAACAAGCACCAAAGGCCATGTCAAATACAAGTATAACATCGTTTATGTCAGACGTCGTGGCGCAGTACTCGCCAAGACCGGGATCATCCTTTATATTGGAATAGAAGACTATATTGCCTGCCCCGGTCCCATCGCCCCAGTTCTCCGTGCTACATCCGGCAAGACTCTCGATGCTGATATCCGGACTGCAGTTGTAGATGTACTTGGTAATCCTGTTGCTGGTGTGCAGTGGATAGAGCGGGTCCTCAAGACCTATTATATCCGTCAACGACTCAAAAGTGACGTTTGTTCCTGTATAGTAGCACAGTCCTGTTTCATCCTCAATCCGCACATTGTTATCCAGGATTATTGCGAAGTTCCATGCATTGTAGGGGACTATGGTAATGTTCTGGATATCTATGTCCAGTGAGTATCCCCTCTCCTCAGCATCTGCCTCTATCCTGTCCAGCCATATGGGAACTGTGTGGTTGACCATGTAGGTGACGTTCTGGCCATAAAGGGTGCCGCAGAGTACCAGCTCAGCCAGTGCCGCCTCGGAGCCGTTGTTTGTATAGACGTAGTCAGTACAGTTATGGAAGGTGTAATTATGCAGGGTTCTGTTGTTTGTGACAACATCGTCTATAGCATAGATGGCAGCCCGCCTTCCAAAAATAAGCATGGCCCTCTCCAGGTCATACTCAACATCCTGCACAAAATAATAAAGCTCATCACATCTTATACGCCCTGACAAGTCCTCCAGTTTTGTTCTTGTTGTGCTGGTATAAAACAGTATCAGCAGTGTCAGTGGTATGACTAAAAGTATTACGGCTATTGTGTACAGGTAGCCCCTCCTGCCTATCCCTCTTCCGCTTTTTGGTTTTATATCCATAGTACCAGCTCAAGCTGTGCCGGTCCCCAGAGGGAGCGAACCCCTCCAATACTGCCGGTGTCCAGACTTATCTGATTTGCGTCAAACTTTATATCCAGCCTGCCGTCATCATCCAAATCGAGCATTGAGAACAGGCGGTAGGTTGCATCCGCAATGGCATCGTTCGTTGAATAGCTGATATTACCCGGCAGGTAGGTGCATATGCTGTTGCCTGTATATGTCTCGGGTATCGCAAGCGTTGTCGTGTCTCCATCATCAAATTCAATGTCCCAGTTACACCCCTCTGCGGATGGAAAGACATTGCCATACGGTGTGGAGCCGCCCATCTTTATTGTTACTATCGCCCGGTTGTCCAAGGAACATCCTGTCTCGTTTGTGGGGGAATCCCCTGTGGTCAGTTGTATGGTGTTGTTTTCACCCGAGTTGATGTAATCGGCAGGTATGCTGACGATGTATGGGTCCCCCAGGACAAAATAGTCTGTGCCATAATCGCTTAGGCGATAGGCAACCCTGGTCCCGTGGCTGTTCTGCACGTGTAGGTAGTGTGTCCAGTGCTCCGAGGAATATGATGTAACCTTGGCATCTATGGCCTCTACATCAGAGGGCAGGTAAATGTGCCCCAAACATGTAGTATTGTCATTAAACCTTTCAGTATCATATGTCAGTGAAAGCTCACCATACCCAAGTGATGGGCTTGCGGGATCATAGGTGTAGTGTATGTAGGAACCGGGATCAAGTCTCGACCATGTAACCGAGCCCGTGAGGTTTACTATCTGCGACTTTATCGCCCCGGATACTATGTTTTCCGCAAAGAGGATATAGCAGTTTCTCAAATCCGCGGGATCCCTGCTGGAGCAGTAGGACCCGTTCCCCACCTCGGCTATCCTTGCCATTGTATAGTTGCCATTGTAGCAGTCCTCGACCGGGCCGAAGCCGACGGAGTGGATGGTAGCAGGTATGTCATCATGGGCCCTCTGGGCGGACCATATGGCATTGTTTATAGCTCCATCACACTGGCTACCACTACAATCGGATGAACCCCCGCCGCATACCCATATCAGCCCTGTTGTGCTTGTTCCCTGTGAGTTGCACCATGCCCACCACCACCACCCGGTTATTCCACAACAGTAGTTGGTTATTCCATCGCTCATTACTACTATGAACTTCTCTCTCTCCGGCGATGACTGGGAGTTTAGGATGTTATATGCCCTGTTTATGGCACAGCAGATACACGTTCCTCCGGACGCATAATACCCGTCTATCTCGCTCTCAAGGCTCTCCTGATCTGTAGAGAGGCTGTGGTAGTCATTGGCATTGTTGCGGAAGCTCACAAGTCCCACACGATTGCCCGTATTGTTTAGTATTATGTCAACAAACAGCTTGTCAAGGCATTTGGCAAGGCTTATCCTGCTGGTGTCATTATCCAGCAGATGGGAGTCATTACATTCCCTGTCCACACCGTCAACACTGTCGGCGTAACCTGTTCTCCACGCCATGCTTCCTGAGGTGTCTGTTATGAGTATAACATCCGCATTGCCTGCCTGCACAACCTCGGAGATGTTGGATGTGCCCAGCCTTATGGGCACAGTGTTCTCGCTCAGGGCATTGTAGTTCAGCTTTGTCTGCAGGTAAGAATCATCCAAATCAACAGTCTGTGTGGATGCACTTCCTGTGGAGTTGTATACCAGCACATCTCCTATCTTCAGGAACGTTGTGTAGTTGTTGTCAAAGACCAGATGGATGTCCATGGATTCCAGTGTGCCCGGCACATAGAAAGAGGAGTAGTAATTTATCAGCCCGTCTATCCCCGGGAATTCAAAGGTCTTCTCCCCGGTATCGGAGGTCTCGTTCAGGAGGCTTGTATTGTATGTAACCCTTATGAATCCCCCCCCTATAAACCATTGCTGTTCATCACTGCCCGTGAAATCAATTTCTATAGTGTTTTTGCCTGTGGTGAATGCACAGGAACTTATGTCTTCCTGAATGTCGGCCGAAAGGTATCCGCCAGAGGGCGTATGCGGATTATTGCAGGATTGTCCGTTTACATACATATTGAACTGGCTCCCCGCATCCATCTCCATATATGCGCCTGTTATGGTAACGCCGTTCGGAACATACAAATATTTTGTCAGGTTGCCCTGTCCGGCAAAACCTCCAAAGTAGGCATAGACCGAGCTGGTTTTCTGTGTTATGCCGGTCAGGAAGCCCCTGGCCACACTGCCTATGGTGGTCCGGTTCTTTTCATATCCGGCCAGCAGGCGCATTGCGGAGGTCTTGGCTATCGCGCTGCTTTCGGGAACCCTTGCATTATAGGCTACACGCTCCCTGTCAAACAGCACTTCGTAACCAATATTTGCCGGAACCAGTAGATCAAAATACTGCCTGCTCAGATTGGCGGCACCACTCTCGTTCCCTCCGACCCACTCCTGTCCTATCCTGTCGAGTATGCCCATCTTGTTCATCACGTCAAGCACGTCCTCAGAAATCGCATGGAGGTTTATAAATGCTATTGTGGTGGTTTCACTTAGGTCTGTATAGCGGTAGGCAGACATGGCCAGGAATATCAGGAGTATAAACATCATTGATATTACTGCATCCAGCGTAAGGCTAAATCCTCGTTGTTTCATTTTGCATTTTGCACCTTTTTCAATTCCATCAGTCCCAAATCATTGTCCTTGGGTGCCATTGGTCATATCCAGACAACAAAGTTGAATCTTATTATTGTATTATTGAAAATGGCTGTCCTCAAAATGGCAAGAGTCTCTGTTTCATCCACCGGCATCTTGCCGGCTATGAAGTCTCTTCCGTTGATTTTGACTATGGAGCCGTTCAGATATGTGGCATTCATATAAAACTCATACGGATCTATGCTCACAAGATACTTGTTTTCATCATAGTTGGAGCCGTTTGAGTCCATAAGATCGATGAAATCCAGGGCTTTTGTTTTGTTTATTATCCTGTCCTCGCTCGACAGCCCCGGCACATCCACCGTGAAGTAGTTCCAGTCCTCCGGCGTGCCGGGGGTTCTTATCAGCTGCTCAACGGCCTGGAAGGCTATTTTCTGCATGTTTCGGAGGTTCTCTGCGCGATTTATGTCCTCTGTGGTGCTGTTCCACAGGAAGAGGGCCATGGCCAGCGATGCCAAGAAAACGAATGTCGCTATCGCAATGTCTCCGCTGAAGAGCTGTCCTTTCATTTTAGTTCTGTTATGAGGGTATATGTGCCATTGTAAGAACAATCTGGAGAATCCACATCCAGTCCAAGTATGTAGGTATTTCCTCCCTGAACACTAAACACATGACTTGTTTGTGTCTCGAGCTGGAATATACTTTCAGGTGAGTTGCACCCATTTGCCGTATAGTCATAGAATATCATATCAGTTTTGTCCGAACCGGTCATGGTTCCGCTTCCCCGGAAGGTTATCTTGAGATTACCGCTCTTTTCGGGAACTATCTTGTAGATATGCCACTCATCCGTAGAACACCCATAAAAAGAACACTGGCTTATGCTGTTCTGATGAATCTGCACAGGGTCCGGAACGTCGCAGGTTGGACAGGTATCAAAATCGCCCGCATCGCAGCTCTGGACGCTCCCACATCCCATATCTGACAATCCGCAGATGTCGTTTACCAGAACTTCGCCATAGGAATTATATACGCAGTTTGATTCACTTTCCCCCTTCTCCAGATGCACTATTGTAACGTTGTCTGTGACGAGCGGAGCTACCGTGTTCTCGTCAGCATAATTAATCCACAGGAAATTATCACCAGCTGAGATATTGTATTCAGTATTTCCGTAGAGGACTTCAGGAACCGAGAAATATCTGTAATATCCGTGCCCATTTATGGAGATTACGTTGATGTTGTCTGCTATGCTTGTGGCCACCCTCTTTGCATCAAGATATCGCTGGAATTTGTATGACTCGTCCTGTTTTTGGAACACTATCAACAGTATCACCAAAAAGACGAGCATTACAAATGATACCACCACATTGAACTCCGGGCTCCCTTGGGATTTACATCTCATCCTTCCCTTGGCCATCGGGCTCTTGCCTATTATGTTGCCTATTTATGATACAGGCTATTGGTATATGTTTATGGTCCCGTTGTAGACGGACTCATAATCCGTTGATTCGACTGTCAACACATAATACCCCTCTTTTGATGGAAAGGCAGTCGAGCTGCCATAAAGATCCCATCCCACCTCTCCTCGCGTCGATCTCCAAACATCAGTGTGGCTGCCAGCAACATTGACTGCAAGGTTGATGGTTTTGTTGGCAATGAAGCTACGGGTTTCATCTATGTCACTCGGGATATAAACACTGATTTTCAGTTTGGTCGGGTGGCCGTGTATGTAGACAAAGTCTGCAGCCTCCTTCATCCGGGTCACGGCTCTTTCGGCGCTGTTTATGTCTATCTCTTTCTCCGAACTGTTAATGCGGTTATAGGCTGCGACAAGCAGTATCAACAGTACAAGCATGGTGAATCCGGTCAGGACTAGATACTCCATGGCTGCCTGGCCTCGTCTCCTGCTTGTCATTTACCTTTTAATGTTTATCGCTTACCGGGCTCTTGGGACGGCTGTGGCGGCCTTCCAAACAAATCTGGCGTCTCCCTGATAAGACCCTCCAGGTCCAGATAGAACCTCTTGATGAATGCTGCCACATCCTCCTGTGCCCTTATCTGGTGCCTCAGCATGTACGCCAGCACCGCTTGCCTCAACTCCAACTCCTTGACAATCTTCGCCTTGTCAAATTTTGTGGCATGTGAGAGCTTGTCCAGGAACAGTATTGGTGTTTTGAGACCCTGTTCGCTGCTTCTTACCACTTGATCTATCTGGGGATCCCACTGATATATCTGGCCCATCATTACTGTATCCTTTATGGCACCGGTAACCTCTACAACTTCGGTTACCCGTCTGACCAGTTTGTCCTTGTGGACAAACTTGTTCTGGACCATTATAATGTCCAGCGAGCCTATTATGCTCGCAGGCACGTTCATCGGTGCGCTCTCCAAGCGTGAGGCCACCTCCCGCGCACTTGAGGAGTGAAGGGTCCCCATACCAACCCTGCCTATGTTCATGGCATTGAAGAGTGTAATGGCCTCTTTGCCCCTTATCTCACCTATTATCACACGGTCTGGTCTCATTCTCAGGGTGTCTCTCAGCAGGGCATCCATATCATATCCGCGGCTTGCCTCCAACTGGACCTTGTTCTCTATGTTGTTTGGATTCAGTTCCAGTGTGTCTTCAATTGTTATTACCCTCTCGGTTGGTGGTATAAACGTGCACAGAGCATTCAGCGTTGTGGTCTTTCCGCTCCCTATTGAGCCGGCTATTATGATATTGGCAGGTGTCAGTTTCATGCCTTCCACAGCCATCCACATAAAGGCTGCCAAGTCCAGCGATAATGTGCCCTGTTCTATAAGCTCAATAATACTGAAGGTCTTTCTCCTTTGTTTTCTTATTGTCACGGTTGGGCCCTTTGATGGCAGTGGTCCGGCAGTTATATTTATCCTGTTGCCGTCAATGGCGGCCAGATCAACTATGTGCTCAGTTGCCTTGTTGTTGACCATACATAGCTGGGAAATGAGGGCACTGATTTCCTCAGTATCTGGAAATATAATGTTTGTTTTACACATGCCGTATTTCCTGTGATAGACATAAACAGGGAGGTTTATCCCATTGACCATTATCTCCTCAAGATTGTCATCATCTACCAACAATCCAAGTCTGCCATAGCCAAGCGCCATGCCTGTCATCTTCTTTGCAAGGAAGTCTCGGTGGGGAGACTTGGACAGCCTCTTCTTTATCTGGTTTTTGAGCATTTCCCACCGGGCCGAGATATCTGGCTCAGCCCTGATGTTATTTATGTCCCTTTGCATAACCACCTTCCTGTAGTTCCGCAGCACCTCCACGTCAGCCTTGGTGAGCCTAGGCTCTATTACTGTATACAGGGGTGTTGCCTCTCCCTCTTCCTCCTTTATCCGCACGTTTTCGTATTCTTCCAGAACCTCCATATGGTTAATTATGCTATGCTGCTTAAAAATTCCAGCCGGTTCCCACCCCGGTGTAAAGCAGGAAGCTAGAAAGTCTCATTTCTGCCAAAATAAGCATTTTTATAGGAATAGCCGTAAAATTACACAGCTACAACCCTAGGAAACACAACCTTAGGATACAACCACAACCCAAACAAAGAGGTTACAAAAAATGACGCACAGAAAAGGACAAGGTGCTATGGAATACTTGATGACCTACGGGTGGGCAATACTCGTGGTCATCATAGTAGGCGTGGTGCTCTGGCAGATGGGCATATTCAACCCGTCTGGAGGGGCTGCCCCCGGCATGAGTGGCTTTACAACCGTCAAGCCAAATGAGTGGGCATGTAATGCAGATGATGGTACTCTGACCTTGGCAGTTGTCAATGCTGCCGGACAGCAGATCTCCGACCTGACTATATCCGGCGGGACCTGCACTAACACCACACTAGCTGCCGGCGAAACAACCACCTGCACAATAACCGGTGAAAGCGACTGTGCTAGTGCCACTGCTGGCAGTAGGTTCGAGTCCACTGTGACTCTGACCTATACTACCGAGACCGGCCTGAGCAGAAAGAGCACCGGAAAAGTCTGGGGCCCGGCAGAATAAGGTTTTATTTTGCCAGTATCCCCTCTTTCTTTTTTCTTATTCTTTTTTCCCTGCTTGTTTATTCTTTTCCCTGCTTTTTCCCTATTTGCAACGCTATTGCAACGCCCCCTTCAAGCCGCTTTCAGGGCGAATTCAGGCGATTGTGTTTGTTTGTGTCTGTTTGCAGTCTGGGAGGGACTCTGGAGTTACCAATTCCGTTTTTCTTAATCATACAGTCATATACCGTTGCAATGAGGGCTCAGATGGGTCAAAAGGCCCAAGCGGCCATGGAGTATATCACCACCTACGGGTGGGCGGTGCTGGTAGTTGTCATAGTAGGCGTGGTGCTCTGGCAGATGGGATTTTTTGACTTTAGCAGCAGGATATCGCCCCATTATTCAGGATTCAGCATCTTGGTCCCGATTGACTGGGAATTCACTACGACCAGCCCGACCACATGCTCTCTGTCGGTGGTATTTTCCAATGGCGCAGGTGAAGACCTGAGTTCGGTAGCAGTCTTGGGAGGAGATACCTGCATACCATCGGATCTCCCACCGGGTGAGACCACCGTCTGCACCAAGACGCCCGACATCTGCCCGTCTCCGGGAAAGGCCTACAGGCAAGAGCTGGTTGTCACCTACCGGCGTTCCTCCGATAACCAGTCTTTTCAGACTGCGGGGATTATCTGGGGCAATGCCGTATAAACGGCACGGACCATGATACATGCCGGGTTTTAAGCATAAATGCTCTAATCTACATCAAGAGCAATCTATATCAAAAACAACTCTGCAAGCAAAATGGGAGCAAGAAAAATGGGCAAGACGATAGTCATAGTCGGCGGTCAGTGGGGTGATGAAGGCAAGGGCAAGATAGTGGATTTCCTGGCGGAAAAGGCAGATGTAATCGCAAGGGCCACTGGCGGCAACAACGCGGGCCACACGGTCGTGGTCGGCGACAAGACCTTCAAGTTCCATTTGCTTCCATCCGGCACCATTCACCCCGGAAAACTCAACATATGCGGCAACGGCATGGTCATCTACCCGCCGCAGATAATCAGGGAGATAAACACCCTGGAAGAGAAGGGTTTCCACCTCACTGACAAGAACCTGCTCATCAGCTCAGCCGCCCACATCATAACGGAAGAGCATATAGAGACTGACAAGAAGACGGGCAAGAAGGTGGGCACAACCGGGCGGGGAATAGGACCGTGCTACATGGCCAAGATAGGGAGGACCGGTATGCGCATGTCACAGTTCGTCAGGCAGGATATTCCCGAGGCAAAAAAACTCAGACCATTCGCTGGGGATACCTATTCTGTAATCAACAAGGCAATAGATGAGGGGAAGAATGTTCTGGTGGAGGGCGCGCAGGGGACTATGTTGGATATAGACCACGGGACATACCCTTATGTCACTTCTTCCAATCCAACTGCAGGAGGCGCATGCACGGGATTGGGTATCGGACCGACACGCATAGATGAGGTCATAGGTGTCATAAAGGCTTACACCACACGCGTCGGCAGGGGTCCGTTTCCCACAGAGCTCGGAACAGATGAGCAAACGATGAGTGAAGCTAGGGATACTCCTCTGACAAAAGAGGATATAGAAAAAGCCAACAGGGGGGACGAATATTCGATAGGAAAGGTCCTGCGGAAGCGTGGTGCGGAATACGGCACCACAACCGGCCGGGCGCGCAGGACCGGCTGGTTTGATGGAGTTGTGGCGCGCTATGCGCGCATCATAAACGGGCTGACTTCAATAGCCGTCACAAAGCTGGATTGCCTCTCTGACCTTAAGCATATAAAGCTGTGTGTAGCTTATGAGGTGGATGGCAGGATAACAAAAGACTATCCGACCGACTTGCATATACTGGAAAGGGTGAGACCTGTTTACGAGGAAATGGACGGCTGGGACAGTGATATCTCCGGCATTACGACCTTCAGCGACCTGCCGGCCGAGGCTAGGGCTTATGTAAAGCGCATAGAAGAGCTTACGGGGGCACCCATATCTATCCTCTCCTCCGGCCCGCAGAGGAGCAGGACCATGATACTGCGGGAAGACCTGCTATTCTGAAACTCCCACAAGAACCTGCAAGCAGAGACCGGGATTATTTGGGAATCAGAGACTTACTCCAGCTCTAATCCCTTCTTGAGTGCCTTTGTCCTCTCCTCCGGCGTCATCATCTCCAGTATCCTGCCAGTGAGGGCTTGTACGGCTGCGCTCACATCAGCGGCAATGTTCTGCAGCTCACCGTTGGTTAGTGTAAACTTGTCCGGCCGCGTGATCTCAATAGCCGATGGGCCGTATCTTAGAGACAAATATATAACGGTCTGCGGATCTCTTGCCACGAAATTGCACTCTACAAACCCCGAGTAGAGCTTCTCCTTCTCAATAACCGGATGGAACTTGACTTCTCTCACAGCAACTCCATCCTCATTCCGCAGATCCTTTAGAAGTGTCGCCTTTAGCGCCTCCGCGACGGTTTCCTGATCGCTACCGTGTGACTCTATAAAAAAAGTGGTTTCAATACCACCCTCTTCCAGTGCCTTGTCCGCCACCTTGTTGTCCCCCCTCACGACAAGTATACCCTCTGGTCTCTTTTTTCCCTTTCTCTCCCGTTTCTCCTTGGCCATTCCGCTAAATTTTAACCTCCAAGAATAAAAACATCCAACTATCTTTATATGTTTTTAAAGACTATTTTATAACAATAACTGGTTGGCTTGAATAGGCCAGCATAAATAGTATCTAGCATAAATA
>CAZQBY010000001.1:142836-161491 GCA_964592405.1 uncultured archaeon
GCATAAATATAGCAATAACGGGAATAATATGGCGAGATTTGAAGAGGCAGAGAAGCGAAACCTGGAGGTTAAGGTTTGCAGGAAATGCAATGCCCGCAACCCATTGGATGCGGAGCGTTGCAGGAAGTGCGGAAGCAGACAACTGAGAAGGAAGCATAAGGAGAGCAAGGGGAAATAATGCGAAGGAGGGCACCGGTGTGCCACAACAGGCACAGCCCCTAATAAGATGGTGGCGAAGAGAAGCACGATTGTCCAGGACACTCGTGCAAGAGGCGCATCAAGTGAGCATGCGATCCCAAGATGACCCTAACAGATACCTTGTCTGATATGTGGCACACTCTGGAGGACCAAGCCTGGAGCCTAGCCGATTTTCTGGAAGACAAGGGGATACCCCTGGCCAGCTTCTGTGAGGACAAGAGCATCAGCCCGTTGCTGTTGTTCCTCGGCATAATAGTCGCTCTCATAATAATACTGATGCTCGTGAGCGGGGGCGGGGCTGCAGCCGGCAATGCCGTTTTGACAGTTACTATAGAGGATGAGAACGGCAACCCCATTCAGACAGACTTTACAGTGAGTTATGAGGGCGCTATGCGCAGAGAGAGGACAGATCTGAACGGTGTTGCAAAGGTGGACGAGCTGCCATATACGACAGTTACTATAACCATAGACTCCAGTAGATACAAGGGAACAAAGCCCATAACTATAAATAGCGACAAGGCCGACATAAAAATCACGGCCCAGACGATAAAGGCCACTCTCCGGGTTGTTGTCTTGGACAGTGCCGGCGGCTATATATCTGCTGGTTCCGTGGATGTAAAGGATTTCATAAGCGGCACTGTGGTTGCATCAGAAACCCTTGATGGTTCATCCGGCTATGATTTCGAGTTACCCCTTGGCATATACAGGATTGTTGTAAAATCTGCATCCGGCGGCGAACTAGAGAGCAGGATAGAAGAGCTGAAGGAGGAAAAGGTTTATGAGGCCCAGTTCACGCTGAGTGCAGATGCTGCGGACTCTGCAGCCGTGAAGATTGTGGTGAGGGACGAAAATGGGAATGCAGTCCCGGACGCCACAGTCGTGCTTTACAACGGCCGCTCTGAGGCGATGATAGGTACGCAGCAGGTTACAGATGCCCTTGGTGAGACAACATTTTATAACATAGCCATTGGAACCTCTGTATATCCGGTTGTATTCGTCCCAAACGACAAAAGATATGGTCAGCTGGATGCCTACACCTCCAAGAATGTCTACAAGAAAACGGTTCACAGCACACAGGAGGTCATAGAAGTAAGCCTGCCTCTTAACGGCAGGGTGGAGGTTATTGTCTGGGACAAGGAGAGCCGGGCATACATAAGCGGTGCTTCAGTCTATATCAGGGCCAAGTCCGGCGATATCCTGAGTGAGACAAAGCAGACGGATAGCGAGGGCAGGGTCAGTTTCACAGGCTTTGAGGAGAATATTGAGGTTTATCCAGTAGTTACAAAAACCGGATTCAAGGACTATGAAAATAAAGAGGATGCCCAGCCGGTTATATACGGATCGGCCGCACGAACCTTTACAGTTGCCCTGGAGCGCGATGGTTCCTTCATACGCTCCATGATAACCATAGACGTCAGGGATGCGTTCGGTGATAAAATCGATGGTGTTACTGCCATCCTCTCAGATGTTGAAACAGGCTTTGTCTCTTCACTGTCCAATACGGACAACCTCAGCTTTGATGTAGATGCAAACAGGAGATACAATGTAGCTCTGTTCAGATCCGGCTATCTCAGGAAGCTTCTTGAAGATATCGGTCCGGGCACACATGAGGCAGTGCTGGAGGTCTCCAACCCGGCCAATTCCGCCAATGTCAGGGTCTGCACCTATACAAACATAAACAATGAACTCTCTCCTGCCACATCCACGGTCGAGCTGCTCTATGGTGTATCGGGTGCCCTGATAGACTTGGGTGATACTATTGGGGGACAGGATGAGGATAATTGTATAACATTCACAGACCTTCCGAGGGAATGGTCGGTGTATGTGCGTGCAACCAGCGATAGCCACTCACCAGTAGAGACGGAGGCTCATCAGCTTATACCCCTCCAGCAGGGCATAACCCAAATAAATATAACATTCAACTCCCTCCCGCCAAATGCTCCACCCTCCGGCGATGTCAAGGTCTGTGTCAAGGACACGAGAAACAATGCCCTGCCGGGTGCTGAGGTCATACTCTATGACTTTGATTTGGATTCTCCCTCCTGGACTGGCCAGTATCGCCTCACAACGGCTTCAGACGGCTGTGCCCTGTTCCGCGAGCTTCCCACAGAGAAAACAGACTATCAGGGGGTTTTATCACCAGTCAGAGTTTATCCCATAGTCTCTGCCTCTGGTTACTCCACCTACAACGGCAAGATTGAAGGCAATGTTGTTGCAGTGCAGCCACAGGAAACAATTCCCATGGAGGTCAGGCTTTCCAAGGGCGAGGGTATCTGTATAGTGGTGGAAAATGACGGAAGACCCCTTGAGGGGGCAGATGTATCTCTTTGTGCCAATGCCCAGTGCAATCAGATACTAGAGGTCAAGAAGACCGGGGCAGATGGTCATGTTATCTTCAACTCTGATATCCAGTCAATAACTGTCAAAGCGGTGGCCAATCTGGACCGCATTGTCAAGGAGAAGATAGAAAACTTCGCGCTGAGTCAGGTTACCAAGGGCTCCTGTGGCAGGATAGACCTGAAGACCATAAAACAATATGCTACGGTTACCCTTGATGGCATAGTCGGTATGCAGATAGAGGCAATGCCAAGCGAAAGCAGGGAGATAGAATTCATACTGAGGGTTAACAGTAAACCCGCTACTGGAGGCACTATCTCTGCCGGAGGGCAAAACAAGATACTGGCAGATGACGGGACGGAGGTTCTCATAGGGCTTACGGGGGATGTCAATGTGGGAGTTGTCAGAACAGTCAGCGCATCAGAGGGCAGGTATGCCATGCCCTTCATAGCGCCAAGTGCGGAGGGGCGGTATGACATAACCCTTACAGCGAGTATTCCCGAGTGCAACAGTTGTCAGGGCGACCAGAGGCTGTTGGTCCTGATAGTCGGAGATGGTGATGAAGATGATGATGGTGTTTTGGATGAGGACGACAAATGTCCCAGAACGCCACCAGATGCTGTTGTTGATGCCAGCGGATGTCCAATAGCCAGTAGTCAGGATTCCGATGGCGACAGTGTGCCGGATGACAGGGACAAGTGTCCAAATACTCCTCCCGGAGTGCAGGTGAGCGCAGACGGCTGTCCAATACCGCAGGTTCCAGATGCAGACGGCGACGGCGTGCCAGACCGGCTCGATGCCTTTCCGAACGATGCTACCCAATGGTATCCAGATATGGACATCAACCGTGATGCAATCCCGGATTACATACCACAGCAGTTCCCGCAATACTATCAAAACTCTATAAGAATCTGTGTCCAGAGCGATTTGGGCCTTCCGATATATGATGCGGGCATATCGCTCTACCATACGGGCGGTGTGCGTCCACAGCCACAAGCATATAATCCGCAAGCCCCCTACTCCGGATATCCCCGTATGCAATATCCATCATACTCTTACGGTCCCAGCTATGGCCAGCAATGGGAGGTTGCATACCGCAGCGACAACTGCCGCACCTTTATTGGATATACCTCCGTCCGGGGTCTGGGCCTAGGAACATTCTTCACGAACTTCCATCTTAGGGTCTCCAAAAGCGGATACGAGACCTATGACAGCGCATCAGGAGACCGGACCAGAATAAGTATAACATCCGGTACAGCAGGAACTGCCCTGACAATCACGGTCCGGCTCAAGAGGCTGGGCGCTTCCCGTATGGGAGGGGGAGATATCAACAACCCTGCCAGAAAGGTGGAGCTGGAAAGCCCCTCCTGGAATCCTTCAGACTCCGATCGCAGGAACAGTGCCAATGTCTATCCCCTTATCAATGATATTGACCGTGACATAAATCTGCGTGTAACCTACTCCCTCAATCAGGGTGCGGAGGAGAATCTGGACTATTCCATAAGATACACCCTGACAGGCAACAACTGTTATGAGATAGGCGGTGAATCCACCCTGCCCGGAGCCGGCAGGATGCTCTCAATAAGAAAGGGACAGAGCACGGTTACGGATACCATCACAATATACTCAAAACGTCAATGTTGGGACAGCAACGATCCTACACTTGAAAATGAGTTTACCCTCACACTGGACGGGAATCTGCTGCAGATAGGCGACATAGAGATATCCAAAAGAAAGACCACTACACGCACCTCCGTGCAGAGGTTCGAGCCTGTCAGGATAAAAGTGAATCCCCTAGTCGGTGCCACCAAAAAGATACGCGGCGTCAGCGATCTGCCTGAGCTGAAGGACCATCTGACATTCTCGGGTGGTGTTGTTACAATAGGTACTCTGCCCTATTGTATAGACTCAAGGGCAAATACAGACAAGAGCAGGGTTGTTTCCCGGGGAATCCGGGACAAGACTGCTGCAGAACACAAGATAGTGATAGAGTTCAAGGGGACAAAGCCTGCCATGCCATCTACACTGGAAAATCTTGTATCCCGTATTGGAGAATACATACGGACCCGCCTCAGAAAATCACCTCTTGACTGTAAGGTTTATGTCAATACCTATGATAGGTATATGGGTCATATAGAGGTCGGACAGAAGGGAATGGCCTGTCATGAAGCCCGCGCACAGATAGGAGCCAAACAGGTGCAACCGTGGGAGAAGCTCTTCTGCGAAGCCATAGAGAGCGGCCAGACGGAGGGCAATATGCAGCTTGGCGGCAGCTACTCAATGCACATAGAGTCAAGATGAAGTCAAATATCGGGAAGATGAAAGCTGGGACAGGGGAGATGATAACGACTGTATGGATTTTGGCAATGTTCCTGATCTCAATGCTGGCAACACCCCTTGCACTGGCTGATGGGGCGGACAGGGCCGATAGCTCTCTTGCCGGTGTAGTTTACCGCGGCTGGAGCCTCAGTGAGTGTAAATCGGTCTTCGGCAACTACCCGTATATAACCAACAATCTAAATGCTGTTGTTCCTCCTATAGAGGAAATCTTTAAGCAGTATAAGGGCCCGTTAATGAAGAGGGTTGGCACTCCGGCTCCAGAGACAACCGGTTGCTATTGTGGTGCGGCGAACGGTCAGCACTATGTAATGAATGAGGATAAAACCAAGTGCGTGCTCTGCAAGGGTAGGACGCTT
This sequence comes from uncultured archaeon, assembly GCA_964592405.1. Taxonomy (GTDB): domain Archaea; phylum Altiarchaeota; class Altiarchaeia; order JAFGQM01; family JAFGQM01; genus CAZQBY01. Next base: position 148,068 of record CAZQBY010000001.1, read on the forward strand.
GACCCGAATGCTGTCTATTACACCGACGAAAATGCCGAGGCTGAGGCAGTCTTGCGCGTGGGCGGGGTGGACATAGGCTGCCGCTGCGCCAAGAAGAGCGGGGATCAGGACTTCCTCAGGATAGAAAACGGCAGATGTATCTACGGCAAGACCAGCCAGCAGGATACTATCTGTCAGCAGCGCTTTGGAAAGGAGGGCGTCAAGGTATGCAGCCCGAACGCGCAGGCCGAGACGCCTCTCGGCTCGATAGCGTCTGGTGGTGTGAATATAGACTGCTGCTGCGCCGCCGATTACAAGAAGGTGCAGACGGCCGAAACGCTCGGCGGCTACAAGTGCGTCAAGGAGGCAGGGGCTCAGGATAGTGCCTGTGCGCAGTGGGGGAAGCAGGAAGGCCGCGGGGAGCTTATGGAGTGCCCGGAGGAGTTCAGGGGAACGGACGTCAGCAAGCTCACCGACGCGCAGAAAGAGGAGCGGGCTCGCAGGAGGGTGGGCCCGATACCCGGAGCAACCAAGCCGGACGGCAGCCCAATAGTCTGCTGCTGCAAGAGCGACTCCGCCCTGATAAACGGTGTCTGTGTGAAGGATGAGTGCGGGAGCATAGTACCTAACAGTGTTCTGAGTGCTAGGAGCGATGCTGACCCTAACTATCCGGTGAGAGCAGGTGTTGGAGCGGTAAGTTCGATGCCCGACAAGGAGTGGAATCCGTCTCTCATCCGCCAGTTGCAGCAGAAGAACCTGCAGTGCAGCTGCAGGAAGGGCTCTGTGCCGAAGGCCCAGGAGGGAGGAAACCCCAATATACTTGTGAAGTGCGATATGCTACCAACTATGACCGGATGCCCCGGCATAATTCCCGGCAGCGTGCCGCTGACTGCCCAGAATGCAGACAATGACCAGAGGATTTCGAGAGACAGTATAGACTGGGAGGCGTATATACGGGATGCACTAAGGGATGCGAATCTGGATTGTGCGTGCGCCAGGGGCACTACAGGCAAGGACATCAACAGCAACGGTCTAAAGGATGTATGTGCTGTAGAAAACCCCGCTTGTATAAACAGTGAGGAGCTGGCAGCTCTTATGAAGGTGGGCATGTGCACCTCCAAGGATCAGAAGGAGGAGCTCTCACTGAAGCTGGATGAGATAAGCATGGCCGATAAGGGGCCGGTCATCTTTGTGGGTAGCCGGCAGGTTTCTGTGAAGGATAAACCAATAGATGAATGGCACGTCATTGGAGCATTGGGTTATGGAATTTCCAGAGCCTTAGGTGCCAGAGCTTTATACTATCTTACTATAGGCGCCAGGGGTTGCAGCTCCAAAGAGCCGGGCGACGATTACAAGTTCCATGAGTTCATTGATTATACCAAATGCATCGCCGGATATCCCTGCAACGAGATGCCAGTCAGCGGGCTGGCCCATGTCCTGCGGATAAGCTCAGTGGCCGGTGCAGTGGCGGGGGTGAAAAGCACTTCCATCGCCAAAATAACGAAAGACCTTGAATCAAAACTGCGGCTACTGTCTGCCAGCAATACTGGAACTGCTAGATCATTAGGCAAGCAGGCAGCCACTCGGGCCTACAGGATTGCCGGTCTGGATGGAGTTAAAAGGGTTCAAAATGTCCTTTGGAAATTGGGCGAGACACGAACCATAGCTGATGACATAATGAAGGCCGCAGGTGAAGCTGCCAAGAGTGTCGGGACTAAGTTTGTTAAGGTGAGTAGGCTCTCCACAAGAATGGGCAAATTGGCAGGCTTCCTTGGCAGAACAGGTCGCTGGTTGGGCAGGGGAATGAATTGGGTAGGCAGGAAGATTCTGGTACCTTATATGGTAATTGATGCAATCAGTTCAGCGGCGTTCTCGGCGTTCTCCAAGGACTTGGAGATAAACCCGGGCTCATACACTGTCGCAAAGGCCTCTGTCAAGACTCCTTTCAGTATAAACCCGGGCGTCAGCAGTGGCGAGAGGGTGCCTGCCATAAAAACAATAACGTTTAATGTTGGCGGCAACTGGGCGAGCGGGGCGCCCTCATTGCTCCTCGGCGGGGGGATATTTGACGTACAGGGGACAGACGATGTCACCAAGCCGCCGGATGGGATAGAGGGAAAAGTATATAAATGTGTTGGTTCTTGCACATGTAAAGAAAATGTCCTGAACAATTGTTACTGCTTTGAGGTTCCCGGCTCAATAAATGAGTTTATTGATACCTCTTCGGCGCCTGCATCCTCATTTATATTTCCCTAATACACAATCCAGCCTTGCACCTCCTCTTGACACTACCTAGATATAATAAAGAAAAAGAAAAGCCCCGCCTAAACGGAGCTCAGGGTGGGTTTTCTCCTGCGGTAGCGCTTGGCTCTGTAGCCCCTTTTGCCTCCCAGACCAAATCCTCTCTTGTTCACCAGACGGATGATGAACAGAATGACCACAACCACGACTATTATCACCACTACGCACAACAGCCACCCGCCACCTGTGCTGCGGACTTCAATTGTGGTTGTGAGCGGCAGGTATCTCTCAGCAGTAACCTCTATTCTGTATACTCCTGCATCAGAGAATTTGTATTCAACCTGCCCGCCGGCCGGTGTAAGGGTCGCTACACTGCCGTTTGGTGCAGTTATCTTGACCTCAAGAGCCTCCACCGGTCCGCCGGTGTTCGGGTCCAATGTTATGATTGTGGTACTGTTGCCGGCTACAAGTGCTGAGCTGTTTATTGTCGTTATGGAGACCCTTATACCACAGTCAACAGGGCAATACTGCTCTGCCCCCGGGTCTCCCTCGCCTGCTCCGCAGATGTCATCCTTACACACTGGGCAGTCCACAGGGCACGCATTGTCTGTTCCTTCGGCATTCTTCTCCGAGAGACTGCAGACTCCATCTCCGCAGTTCTGGGGGCTGTCCACAACCACCGTGACTGTATCGGTTGCAGTTTCCCTGCCATCGCTTACCGTAAGGGTTATGACATGCTCTCTGGCTGAATCAAAAACCACCTGCGGGTTGACACCATCCGGTATTTCCTGACCGAACGAGTCCTCCCATGTATAGGTCAGCTCATCCCCATCCGGGTCGCTTGAACCGGAGGCATCAAGAGTGACCACATCACCCACCATAACATACTGGTCTTCGCCAGCATCTGCCACTGGCGGATTGTTCTGTGCTGTCAGAAAGAACGGTGCTGTGATAGTATCATTGTTTTGCAGACACACAGGGGGCGAGGAGTCTGTGCTGTAACCGTCTTTCGTTACTGCTATATCATAGCAGGCCGGCGTGTCCACCTCAAAACTAACGGCACCGTTAGTATCCGTAATACCAGTTTCTTCAGAGGCATTATCCCTGGACATAATCTGGACTGTAGCCCCCTCTATGAACTCATTTGTTTCCAGATCCCTGACCACCGCCGTGAGGGTGGCGGTCCCGGGCTCTATCATCTCAATTCGTGTATCCTCATCCCTGGCGCGGTCCCAGCTGTCAAATATTGTTGTTGTGTCCTGAAAGCCTCTCTTCTCCACGGTTATCTCATAATCGACGCCCCACTCAAGGTCCTTGAACGTGACCAGGCCGTCTTCGTCCGTTTCGTCCGTCTCATCATCCTCGTCTATCTCAAATGGTTCATATTTGGATTTCTCATCCGGAAAGATGATTATGTCGTAATCTTCATCCGGGTCAACATCGTTGTCATCAAGTTCCTCATCGAGGCTCCTTACTGTGACATCTGCATTCTCGACGGGGTCTCTGTACTGATCCACAACTTCAATCTCAAGGTCAAACTCCTTCGGGCGCATGACTACGAGAATGTCTGCATCATCATCAAGATCCTCCAGGGCTTCATCGTCGTCAATCTCCTTGTAGTCAGCATGGGTAACCCTGATCCTGTATGAATCATCCGCATCCTCCAAGTCATTGCACTGCGCCTCCCCATCATCGTCTGTGTCCTCATCACACATCTGGTCATCACTGCTGTTTGTAATGACAATATTGGCGTCTTCTATCTCCTCTCCATCTTTGTCCACAACCTTTATATCAACATCAACCGCTGCCGATACCACCGGCATAAGCATAATGGCCACCAGTGCAGCCACTAATAAACTTTTCTTAGAGAATGCCATTTTTCCCACCCAAAATTATCAAAAATCCAACTATTAAGGGGGATAAGTATAAAAATATTATGGATATTCTGATTAATTTATGTCTGTGATGACATAAAAAACAGGAGTGGCCACCCCCTTTAAATAGCACTATCTTGAGGATTGGAAAGCCTAGTCTTTGGGCCGTTCTATTTCTCCCGTATCTCTTATTTCTCTATATTCCCTAGCTATTTCTCCTGTATTTCTAATTGTTCTATGTTTTTCTGCTCTTGTCTAAGCTCCCTTCTATATTTCCTCCTTGATTTTCAGCAGGAATGGTTTGACCTCCTTTTTCTCAATCTTGGCCGGCTTTGTATCTCCTGTATCCTCCTCTTTCACCCCCTTCTTTTCCTCTGCTTCGGCTTCCTTGGACCCTGCCTCTTTCTTTTCCTCTTTCTTTCTGGACGCTTTTTTTGCTCCTTCCTTCTCTTCCTCTCCAGCCGTTTTCTTGGTCTTGGGCGTCTTGGACTTCTTAAGGAAGGCGCCTTCTTCCCATCCCTTTTCTCCTTTCTTTTTCTCCTTCTTGATCTCTTTCTTGGCCTTCTTCGTATATGCCTCTAGGTCTTCCTCCTCCCGTGCCAGAAGTATGATAAGCATAATCACTATCACAACTACCAGGAAGGCTATTATGGCTATCTGCATGCTGTTGTCTGCACCTGCCACGGCGGCTCCGGCAGCCCCGGCTTCTGGGAGCGCCTCACCCTCCCTGCCAGCCTCTGCCTTTGCTTCCTCTGCCTCTCCGGCTTCAGCTTCGCCGCCTCCCTCCTCAGTAATGACTACAGAGGGTTTTCCGGCTTCTTCTTCAGATGGTTCTACAAGGACAGAGGGTTTTTCCTCTGGCTTCTCCTCAACGGGCACGACCACTATCTCCTCTTCTCCACCGGTCTCGGCAACTGCCTCTTCTGCCTCGGGCACCTCTTCGGCTTCTAGCGGAAGCTCTTCTGCCTCAGGCGGTTTCGCTGTTGGCATAATGCCAAACTTTTCATGAAAGGCGTCCGAATCCACATACATCATGACATCATGTTTCAGCTTCGGAACCGGCTTAACCTTGCCAAAGGTCTTCTTGAAATATTCATCTGTATAGTAGTAGGTTGCGGATGCGCAATCTATCACAAGCATAAGTAAAACTAAGACTGCCAGGAACATTAGAACATTTTTTGTCTTCATCTTATTCACCTCTGTAGATAATAAGGTTTGGGGGAAATAGCGTTCTTAAAATATAAAAAACTCAGCAAGTTTTTCTTACTTTCTTACCCAAAACCACTCCAAGTAACCGGTTTTCTTACTTTCTTACCACATCCAACCACAGCCAGTTACAACTAACCGATGCCTGAAAATATCGCATAGAAATGGTTGTGTCCAGAATCAAAAATCCGGCTAGGATTCCACTATAAAAACCGGTTCAGACTTCAAGGTCTGTATGCTCGCCCTTGGTTTGACTGCCCCTTATCGCACTCTTTATCTCAGGAAAACTGAATCCCCTCTTTCCTTTTGTCCTAGATTTCACCCCTATCAGCAACAGGATAAAGAGGAAGAGCATAAGCACAAGCAGTGCCATCAGCAGCAACAGCAGGCTGCTGCTTTCAGCACCTGCAACAGCTGCAGCAGCACCGGCAGGTGTTTCTCCAGTGCTCTGGTTTTCAGGCCCGCTTTCTGAAGCGATGGTAGATATGGTCGGCAGCACCGGCCCAGCCGGCTCGCTTATCTCCAGCTCCGGAGGTCTTGAAACCATGCACACGGGCCCCTCAAGGTCAATGTTCAGCTCCATGAAGGCCTGCTTGTTCTCTCCGGTAGCCACTACTGTTATCTTGGAATGCTCCGGAACGTCTAAAGGCAGAATATAAAGTGCGACAGGTCTTGTCTCCTTGGGTCTCAGGAGTATACTGTCCGGCTGGATGAGATAATTTCCACCTTCCAGAGACAGAGAAACCTGCTGTTTTACATATCCGGTGTTCTTTACGTAGAAGGTATATGCATCCCCGCGGCAGTCTATCTGTGTCGGATCCAGTTCCGGAACCAGCTCGATGTCTGCACATGAACCTTCGCCAAATGGCAGAAGCCTGAGATAGCCGTTCTCAGTGTCTGTGGCATGGCCTGTGGCACTGACCGTGAATGGTATTTCTGCATCTGTTACACACCACGTTCCCATAACATCAAAACTGGTCTCTCCGCTTTCTCCGCTGGCCAGTGAGAAGAAATCTCTCTCAAGCGGGACATCCATACCACTTATACTAAGGGTATAATCATCGGCATAGTAGCCTGTGTTTCTGACTTTCAGGTCATAGGTTACCGGCTCTCCATGGCATGCAGTTATTTCAGGAGGTATAATCTCCAGATCCACATCATAACACTCCATAAGCTTGACATTGGTAGTATCGGAATGGGAGTCATAGGCACTGACAGCAGCCAGTGTAAGATTGCATTCACCCATGTCCGGTTCCAGGGTAACGGCTATATCCTTCTCTTCTCCGGCTTCCAGATATATAGAATCCTGAGTCAGATGGGCCCTACACGTGCCGCTGAGCTCCAATGAATATGTGTTTGGAACACAGCCTTTGTTCCTGATATTGACTGTGTAAGTCAGGCCGGCCTCCGGACAGCTGACAAACTCATCGGGTGCCGAAACCGTCGCATAATAACAGTTGACAAGATTAACTCTGAGCTTTTTTGAGACAGATTTCATTGGAGATTTTACTATCAGTTCCACATCATAGCTTCCATAGTCATTGCTCAGGCCCCTGAGTGTGATAGAACCTGTTCTGGATTCTCCCGGCGCTAGAGACATCCTGCCACCAGCAAAAGAGACACCTATGATGCCTGTAACCCCCCTCACGAAGATGGTATAATCATCCTTCCTCTGGCCGGTGTTCCTGACTATGAAGTCCACTCTGCCAACCGAACCCTCACAGAGATCTATGGATTGCTGCAGGATCTGCAGGTCCGCTGAATAGCAGTCGTTTACGCTAAAGATGGCATCATCAGAATCCGAAACCCCATATCCACTGGCAGTTATCGATATTCTGTGCTGACCCAGTATGTCCTGTGCCGGAGTAAATGTAGTCCTGATTCTCTCCGTCTGATATGGACCAACAGTTATCTGAGATGGCATATCTGAGGTCATGGGTATGTCTCCTGCAGCAGAGAGCGATATGGCTCTTGCATTGTCATTGACATTCGTTATCTGGATGTCATAGACAACCGGTTCTCCCTGACACAGGTTGTTTGATACCGGAATGATCTGCAATATGCAGTCATTACACACTGCCTGCGCTCCATTTAGTATAATAATGCCCAGAAGAAGGGCCATTACTGATGTTTTCATTCCTGTCATTTTTGACCTCTCAGTATTGTTGCTATAAGAATAGATAGCACTCCAAGTAGCACGAGCAGCAGCCCGGTCGCAAAGGCTCGGTTGTCTTTACCACCCCTCACCACGGTTACAGCAGCGCCTGCAGGGGCATGGGCTGCTATTCCATCTACATCCCTATCCTCATCTGTCTTTTCTTTTCCAACTTCCTGCCCGGCTGCCCCCTCCGTGGCCTGTTCAGCCTTTTCTGGCTGCTTTCTTGCACAGCCCCCCGGTATTCGCAGCAGCACCTCTCTTTCCAAAGACTCCTCAAACTTGCTGACAATCAGGCGTATCCGGTAATCTCCATGCGGGAGGTCACAGCCAGCCCTTACAAACATCACCAGATCCTCTTCCTGACCCGAAGGAACCAGTACGGTCTTTGGTTCAAGGCTGATCCATATATCCTTACTGTCCGGTGACTCTGTCCGGAAATCGTATGCTCTTTGGAAGCGGTGGTTATTGGTTATGTGGATATTGTAGGTTACTGTGCCACAACACATGCTCTGAATGTGCGGCGATATTTCCACCTCTTCGGCTTCGGCCCCTTCACTCCTAGCACCGCTGATGCCAACTGACATCACAATGGCTGCAATTCCGAGAACTACATAGAGCTTATTGACGTCCAATCTCACCATTTTCTGATTTCAGATCCCGAACCGCCATCCGGCGTAAGTATAGGTTCCTTGACTTTATGCGAGATGACTCCAAGCCGCTTGTGGGCGGCACTCTCTCCAGTGCTTCTACTACTAAGCAAAAATATAAAAAGCAAGGTAATCAGGGCCAATATGCCAAGTATGAGTATCCAGTCCGGAATAAGCACATCTCCAATGACGATAGCCCCGGTCGGAGCAGCTATGGTCCTGTTCCCTCCTGCCTCCTCTGTGCGGTTTTCCGCTTCCCCCACCATTTCAAGAGGTGTTTCGGGGGCAGGCAATCTAACATCCACATGCAGTATTGTCGAATCTTGGACATTGCCATTCCGAGCAGTTACAGGGATATCATACAGGCCGGGAGCCATGCTCTCAGGCACTCTTATCTCCAGTTTCCAGGTCTCTACAGCATTTGGAGCAATAGTAACACTCCCCGGCTGGTGGATCCATGGAGCCATATCACCACCGACCTCCAGTGTTAGCGTTTCCGGCACGTTTCCCTTGTTACTTGCTATTAACGTAAAGGAGCCATTCCCTCCCTGCACTATCTCATGGCACTCATCCAGGACTCCCAGTTCTATGAAATGCCTTGCCGGCTCGCCACAATCTTCCGGACAGGTCTGCTGGTTTTCGGTCTGGAGATTACAAACCCCGTCGCCACACCTTGCACAACTGCCACAGTCGCCTGGGCAACTCTGGCATGTTTCGTCGCCATTACAAACCCCATCACCACAGTAGCTCTGGAGTTGGCATGAAGGCTGTCGGCATGGTACGGGCGGTGCAGGCAGTATGGCTGCACAGTCGACTGGACAGTTATAGGGATTCTCAGCGTCAAGGCATCTGCCATCCCCACAGTAGGTTCTCAGCTCGCAGCGGTTGCCACTGCACTTATATCCTGATGGGCAGTCTCCATCACCACAACACTGTACGCTCTGCTCAAACTGCCAGTTGCCGTCGCGGCATACGAGCTTCTGGCGATCCCTGCATGTCTCCTCCCCCTCTTCACCGGACGGGTTTGTGCATTTTGGTTCTCCGCAGTCCAGAGAACAGGTATAGGGTGATTCATCAGGGTCGCACTTACCGTCTCCGCAGTATGGAGGGAGGCCGCAGTCTTTGGCACAGTTGTATCTGCTTTCGTCTCTGTCGCAGTTACCATCCCCGCAGTAGGGGGCAAGGCCACAGTCCTCCGGGCAGGTCTGCTTTGTCTCTGCGCCGTTGCAGACCCCATCGCCGCAGTAGGGCGGCTGACCGCAGTCTGTCTGGCAGCTGTATTTGGTTTCACCGCCGTTGCATATGCCGTCCCCGCAGTAGGGAGCAGGCTGCTTCGGCGCGCAGTCGTAGTAGCATGAGCTTTCAGTTTCCCCGTTGTTGCAGACCCCATCCCCGCAGTAGGAAAGGGGCCTGCAGTCAGCGGGGCAGCTGTATTGCGTCTCGCTGCCGGAGCACCAACCATCTCCACAGCGAGTACTGGTGGGACTTTGGGTGGAACTCTTGGAATATGTTGGTTCTGTCTGTTTTTCTTGTTTGACCACAACAATATTGGTGCAAGACTGAGCGGTGCATCCGGTATTGTAACCATACCCGATATCATAAGCATATCCACTGCGATATCTATAATAGGGGTAGTACGTGGAATATGTTGGATAATACAGGGTCGGTGTCACCCAGTTATAGCCGTTCCAGTAGTTTTTCCAATAGGCCCCCTGGCATGAGATACCCACATCCCAGACCGAGCCCATTACAGGTGTCGTGGTTAGAGTCAAAAATAGCAGCATGCATGCGGTTCCAACCAATAGTCTCCTAGATTCCATTTAAACCCTCCAACAGTTGTTACTACTATTTAGTGGTTACACTATAAAAAGCTTTTCGGTGTTGGATACAATTAGCTATTACTACATGTTTTTATAAAAAAGAGAACCTCCACAGACCGGCTAGCAGTAGCAGTATCCTCCAACCCAGCTACAGCCGGCACTACAGTATATGCCCCCATAATCGTAGCCATAAGCATAACCATAATGGAAGTAGCTATGGTAATAGGGGTAGTAATAATATGGGTAATAGGCATAATAGTAGGGATAATAGGGATATGCGTAATATCCGACCCCTATCTGGGAGCCATATGGATAGTATCCACTGCTATAATAGATTACGGTGCCCTGAGCACTGCCTCCAAGCGAGACTGCAAGCAGGATCAGCAGGGCAAGGTTAATGATCTTCATTGCTGTCACCCCCATATGTAGGTGTGCATTGCCTCTCCATTTGCAGGTATGCACATTGTAGGTATGAACCTAAAAGTATAAAAACAACAAAAACAACAAAAACAACACAAAAACAACAAATCTGTGGGAGTTTATTTAGTTGTCTCTGAAATGTAGTATCCTTTTTATGCTTGTATGTGTAAAACTAATTCAGAAGATAATTCAGAAGATGGAAAAGCTTGTGTCCATACTCAGAAAACTTGGCCTCAACAGATATGAGTCAAAGGCCTATCTTGCGCTGGTCTCATCCGGCATCAGCACAGCCGGAAAACTCGCGGAGAGGTCAGGGATTCCAAGAGCCAAGGTTTATGAGGTTCTCAGAAGCCTTGAGCGGCAGGGATTTGCAGTCTCAACATCAACACGCCCATCTAAATTCAAATCTGTCCCACTGGATGATGTAATCAGAAAACTCACAGATGCAGCCAAGAAGGAATACGAGCACAGGATCGAGCAGATATCTGAGATTCACAAGGAGCTCCGGAAAAGTCTCATGGATCTGGAGAAGGACACCGGTGGTGAGGAAGAGGTTGTCTGGATAATCCGTGGCAGGGACAATCTTTACAACACAATCGACAAGCTTGTAAAAGAGTCCAGAAGCAAGGTTCTGGCTGCTACAACTGAAAAGGGCATAATCAGAAAGCTCTTCCGGCACAAGAACAGTCTTGTAGATGCAGTAAGGAGGGGAGTGGACGTCCGGCTTCTGGCACCAATAACCAAGGCAAATGCCGAGATTGTCAGGGACGCAGTTGAGGAATTCCTGCTTCACCACGGCAATTCAGTATCGGCCCGATTCGTCTTGAGCGATGATCAAAGGGGTCTTATAATACTCCATTCCGATGAGGATGGTGTAACCCACCATACGGAAACAGGCCTCCTGATAAATAGCCCCTATTTTATAAAGGCACTGGGCCACCTGTTTGAACACAAGTGGGAAAAGACCATTCCGCTGGATCACAGACTCAGGGAGCTGAACACGGCTACGGCTCCTCCGGAAAACTAGATTATCTGGATGTCACATACAAGACCCCTCTCTCAAGGTAAAGTAAGATTGTCTTACCTTATTTTGTCTTACTTTATGGAGACCTTCCAGCCCTTCTTTGCCGCCTTGAGCTTCTTGGCCCTTATCTCAAGCACACCATTTGTGTAGGTTGCGCTCACACCCTTTGGGTCTATCTCACAGGGCATGGTGTATGTCGACTTGAATTCAAAATATCTGGAACCGGCCTTGTAGAGATTCTTCCTCTTGATTTCCTTCTTCTTTTTTGATTCCACAGAGACCCTTATGGAGTCCTCTGAGGCCTCAATATTAATATCCTTCTTTTCGACTCCTGGAAGCTCTATGGTGAGTATGATCTCCTTGTCTGTTTCCGCGATGTCCGAATAGGTTCTCACACCCTCGCGCTCAAAATATGGACGGGCCATAGATTCTTCTATCATCCGTTGTATCTCATCAAAAAGGGCCATCCTGGATCACCAGTATTATAGAAATGCGAAAAATAAAAATTTTTTATCGCAGCTATCCGCCAAAGCGCGGGCAGGTCATTTGATTCTGGATACTGCATCTTCCACTTCATAAATCGAGCTGATGGAGGCATCCACGCTGACATCCTCCGGCAGCTCCTGCCCCCCTGATATCCATATGGTTTTCATTCCAATCCTTTTGGCAGGGGCAATGTCCTTACCCAGACTATCGCCCACATAAATGCATTCCTCGGCTTTGACACCTGCCAGTTCCAGTGCCTTCAGGAAGGGCTCCTCGTGGGGTTTGCTATTTTTTGTGTTATCTACAGATACAACATATCTGAAAACCGATTTGTTTATTCCCAGAGTATCAAGGACTTTATCTAGAAGCTCCTCAAGAACATTCGTGATTATGCCAAGTTCATACCGTCTGCCAAGTCTTTTCAGGATCTCCCCAAGCCTTTTGTCAGGCTGCAGAAACTCCTTTGGATTTAATCTTGCCATATATCTGTGCATCTCCAGCCTGGAGATTCCCAGTTCTCCCATCACAGCCACCTTTGTGACATAGGGCAGTCTGTTCTTTAGTTCTTCTCTTGTTTTTTTGAACAATGCCTTTGCCTCCTCATATGTTATCCCTCTGGCCTCACTCAGCTGTTTTATGGGCTGCTTTGACTGGGCATCTCTAAACTCTGGATTATGGTAGAGTGTATCCCCCACATCAAAAAAGATGGCCTTTATTGTCATATCCCTTTCTATTAGCTGACAAAAATAAAAATCCGGCATTTCCGCCCGGACAGCCGCGGCCTGTTCTTGGACCTTCCCCGGGTTTGTTGGACACAGCGCCGGAAAAGAGAGTGCCGAGATAATAACCATCGGCAGGACCAAAGAGGAAACGCTGAAGAATGCCCAGAAGCTATTCAGTGTCACCTACTCTTTTAATGAGCCTAGCCTTTTTACCAGCTCGCTGAAAACCTCCTCCTTCTTCTCTTCGGGCAGGTGGAACAGGATCTTTGATATCATCGCGGAAGAGACCGTGAAGATGTAGTTGGGTTTTACCACGCTATCCTTAATCGCACCATCCTCTTTAGTCAATGGAATCCCACTCATCCTGAGGTTGCTCGTTATCCCTGCGACAACCACATTGTCCTTCTCTTCGAACAGAACCAGGGCGGGCCTGACTTTGACTTCGAACGTGTCTACGAATTGTATTCTCGTTAGGACTACATCACCGGCTCTAAGCGCTCTCCCATGCTTCATCCTCTTTGTTGTCCCACAGTTCCTGCATCTTCTGCTGTTGTATCTTGTGCAGGAATTCGTCGTACTGGTTCCGCTCCTTCACGGCCCTGTATGTCTCAATCATGCGGGATATCAGCTCGTTGTAGGTCTGCCGGGGGTACTCCTTGGATTCCTTCAAGGATTTCGCTACGGATTTTTCCACCTGGATAGTCGTGTACATTATAGACCCCCTATAGTTTGTTATAACTAATATATAACTTATGAGAATAAAAACCGGCTCTCACAATGCCACCTCACAAAACAGAAAACTGAGGACTGAAGACCTCAAGCCTGAGAGTGCCCGAGCCGGGATGGC
>CAZQBY010000002.1:0-15216 GCA_964592405.1 uncultured archaeon
ATGATTTTTCTCCCCCCTGGATATAATATCCAACCATGAGGGAATTCTTCTACAAGTACAAGGACACTCGCTTCCACAATCTTGGCGCGGGGACCAAGTCTGTGGCGGTCGCGGCGATAGTGGCCATGTCCCTGCTCCTTGATGAGCCTCCCGCCCTGCTGGCTATCTTCGCCCTGACTGCCGCGATAGTCCTGGAGGCCCGAATCGCGCGCGGGTGGCTGTTCTACATGAGGGTGGCTGCATGGATAGGTGGGATGATATTCCTGCTGAACCTCCTGCTTAACCAGGGCGGAGAGACTGTTCTCTTCCGCGCGCATCTGGGGCTCCCCCTCTTCCAGAGCCTGCGGATAACCCTGGAGTCGGTCCTTTTCGGGCTGGTCATGGCCCTGCGGATGGCGGCGGTGATGTCGGCCTTTGCCATATTCTCGCTCACCGTCTCGCCAGACCAGCTCATGCAGCTCATGAGGAGGCTCAGGGTGCCCGAAAAGTCCGTTTTTCTGACATCCCTCGCGACGCGCTTTGTGCCATCTCTGCTGGAGGATATGGAGACGCTCAGCCAGGTGCAGAGGGCGCGCGGCGCAAAGCTCAGAGGCATAAGGGGCAAGGGGCCGATAATCATTCCCCTGCTTTCCAACTCGCTGGAGCGGAGCGTGAGCGTGGCCGAGGCCATGGAGGCGCGCGGGTTCGGCTCGGGAAGCGGCGCTGGATTGGGAAATGAGCGAAACTGTGGGGACAGAGAATGATAAAAATAAGGAATCTGAGCTTCACCTACGCCGGCGGGCAAAAGGCGCTGGACGGCATAGACCTGGACATCAAGAGCGGCGAGTTTGTCCTGCTGACCGGCCCCTCCGGCTCCGGAAAGAGCACTCTGGTCCGGTGCCTGAATGGTCTTATCCCAAGCTTCCATGGTGGAAGGCTGGAGGGCTCAGTCATGGTGGGAGGCAGGAACGCCCTGAGCACACCGCCCAAGGACATGGCGCGCCTCGTTGGCATGCTCTTCCAGAACCCCGAGGACATGTTCGTCACCGAGACCGTGGAGAGCGAGATAGCCTTCACGCCTTTAACACTCGGATATCAGAGTGTTGGTGAAATGGTCAAAAGCATAATGGCTGAGTTGGGCATAGAGCGCCTCGTCGGAAGGAGCCTTCGCGAGCTGTCCGGCGGCGAGAAGCAGCTGGTGGCCCTGGCATCGGTGATGGCGACCGGGCCGGAGGTTCTGGTCCTGGACGAGCCGCTGTCGGAGGTGGACCACTCATCGGCCGGGAGGCTGATGGGCCTGCTCAGGAAGCTAAACGAAGGCGGCAGGACAATAATCCTCATAGAGCAGCGGACGGAGAAGGTACACGCCCACGCCACAAGGGAAATCTCATTGGAGGGCGGCAAAATCGCATACGATGGCAAACCGAGAAAGAACGGCGAGCCGGTCAGGAGTGAGAGGATAGAGACAGGCCAAGTGCTAGTTGACCTGGAGAGCGTCTCTTTCTCTTATGAAAACAACCGCGTCTTCAAATCCTTCTCCCAGAGCTTCCGCGAGGGCGAGCTGGTAGTCGTGGAGGGCCCCAACGGCTCGGGAAAGACCACACTCCTGAAACTCATAATGGGCCTGCTGCGCGCGGATGAAGGCAAAATCAACGTGGGCGGGCTGGAGAATCCCTCCGTGGAGCAAACCGCGGGAGCGGTGGGTTATGTATTCCAGAACCCAGACAATCATCTCTTCGCGGAAACGGTCAAGGAGGAAATCGAATTCATATTAAAAAATACAAACAGGGAGGGCGATGTTGACAAAATCCTAGACGACTTCGGGATTTTGCACTGCAAAAAAGCCTATCCGCGCTATCTTTCTGGCGGCGAGAAGCAGAGGGTGGCCCTAGCCTCAATATTGGTCGCCGAGCCGAAGGTCCTCCTGCTGGATGAGCCGACGAGGGGGATGGATCACGCGCTGAAGAAGAAGCTGGCCGAATACCTGTTACATTACATCAGGAAAGGCAACCTTGTTATAATGGCGACGCACGACGACTACATGGCGAAGTGCGCCACGAGGAGGCTCAGGCTATGAGATGGGGGCTTTTGATAATCGGGCTCCTGCTGCTCTCCATGCCGCCCATAGCTGCTGCCCCGTGGCTGATGCCACACTGGGGCCTCCTCTCGCTGGCCTTCGCAGGCATGGTAAGCCTAGCGATGTTCCTGGAGTTCGGGCAAAGGGCAGGCTCTTCCAGGGAGATCTCCCTGACGGCGATGCTGGGGGCGATATCGGCCGTGACACGAATCCCATTCGGCGCTTTCCCCAGCCTGCAGCCCTCGACATTCATAGTGGCGGTCAGCGGCTACGCCTTTGGCCCGGTCTCCGGCTTCATGGTCGGCGCGCTGACCGCGCTCATCTCCAATTTTTTCCTTGGCATGGGGCCCTGGACGCTCTACCAGATGCTCGCATGGGGATCGGTCGGCGCCTTCTTTTCGGCCCTGGCATGGCTCGGTCGGTGCATCTCCAATCTTCGGTTCTCAGCTTCCGGTCTCCGGTCTCAGGCTCCCCCCCAGAGGACCAAAGACCGAGGACTCAAGACAGGAAGGCTCACCATAGCCATCCTGGCTTTCTTCGGCTTCCTCTGGGGCTATGTGTTCGGCTTCATAATGAACCTCTGGTATCTGACCGCATTCGGCTTCCCGCTTACGCTCCAGTCTGTTGTAGCGCTCCAGGCGGTTAGCTTCTGGATGGACACGCTGCATGGCTTGGGCAATGCGGCCTTCTTCCTGATATTCGGGGGACGGATGATAAGGGTTCTGGAGAGGTTCAGGCGCAGGTTCAGGCGCTTTTAGTTCTTTTACTATCAATATAACCAATGGCAGGGAAAAGGAAAAAGCCTCCAAAACACCCGGCTTCGGTCATGGAGCGGAAGACGGCCCGCGCCCTTGGCAGGGGTGAGAGGCACCCCCGGCTCGTGGAGAACGGCGTCCGGCCCAGATACAGGCGCATGCGCGACAGGCAGCTCAGGGGGATGATACCTGATAAAAGAGCGAGGAACGAAGTCATCAGCCGCGAGATAGGCCTGCTTATGGAGAAAAGAAGGGAGCAGAGGGCCCTTGGGGAGGCGCGGGCGATAGACCCGCTCACCGGGCTGCACACCCGCTCCCATTTCATGGACGAGTTGAGGAGGTACAAAAGAATCGCCTTGGAGGCCAGCAAGACAAGGGAGCGAAGGGAGAAGCGTCCGGCCAGACCCTTCGGCGTGATTTACCTAGACCTGAACAGATTCAAGGAGCTGAACGACGAAAAGGGCCACGCCGCCGGAGACAAGGCCCTTCAGGATGCCGCCGAGGCGATAAGGGGCAACGTCAGGGCCGACGACTTGGCTGGCAGGCTAGGGGGAGACGAGTTCGCCCTGCTGGTGCCCGGGGATGTCGATGAGATGAAAAGGGTCGCCCGGAGGATACATAGTGCCCTGGCCGACAGGGGGCTCAGCGCCAGCGTGGGGATAGCGCAGTTTGATCCCAAAAGATGCAGAGACCCGCTCAAGGCCGCTGACAGGGCGATGTACAAGGCCAAGGCATGGTACAGGGAGGGCGCGGTCATGCCCACAGCCATCCACGGCAGAAAATAGCCTTTTTTCCTGCGAATCTCAAAATAACCCCTACTATGGATTTAGCCAAGAAAGCTGCTGCTGAAAAGGCCTGTGAACTGGTAGAGGATGGCATGATTATTGGTCTGGGAACAGGTTCTACTGCAGAGTATGCCATCAGAAGGCTGGGACAGATGGTCAGGGACGGATTGCGCATAAAGGGAGTGCCCACATCTAGGCATACACAGAGGCTTGCAGAGATTGTCAAGATACCAATCATACCCTATGAAGAGTTCCTTGCCAAGGAGTGGGATAAGGATTCGGGTGCATCAATAGACATAGACATAGATGGTGCAGACTGTGTAGATCCGGAGTTCCGCCTGATAAAGGGGGGCGGGGGAGCACATACTAGGGAGAAGAATATAGCCACTGCCTCCAGACTCTTCTGCTGTATTGTTGACAACTCAAAGATTGTGCCAAAACTGGTAGGAAGCTTCCCGATACCGGTGGAGGTCATACCTGAATACTACCGTGAGGTCATGGCAAGACTGAAGAAATTTGGTGAGGTCAAGCTGCGTGAAACTGGAGGAAAGGTTTTTATAACTGATAATTCTAACTACGTGGTTGATGTTTCTCCGACCGTCGGCGAGCCGGACAGGCTTGAAGTCGACATCAATGAAATCCCAGGTGTTGTAGACAACGGGTTTTTCACCAAAAGAAGGCCTGAAATGGTCTTTGTCGGTTACCCGGACGGTTCGGTGAAGGTCCTAGAACGTGGCGAGTAGCTGATCTGCAATGGCAGAAAAATCCAGTAAGAAGCCGGAGGATACAAAGGTAGAGAGTAAGAAGAAGAGCATACATAAGGTTAGAATACTTGCGACTGATATAGACAGTTCCAAGAAGCTTATAACCGGTATTTCATGTGTGAAGGGAGTGGGTCACAATATGGCCAATGTCCTGGTGGTGCGGCTTGGTTTGGACCGCAGAAAGAGGCTGGTGGACCTATCTGAGGAGGAGATTGAAAGGATTGAAAATGCAATCTCTGATCCGGCGGCCCTTGGGATACCCGGCTGGATGTTTAACAGAAGAAGGGATCATGACACTGGCAGGGACATCCATCTTAACACTTCTGATCTGACATTTGCCGTGAGGGAGGATATCAACCGCATGGGTGAAATAAAGTCCTACAAGGGTCTGCGACATACAAAAGGCCTGAAGGTCCGCGGCCAGAGGACCGCTTCAACAGGCAGGGGTAGCAGAGTGGTTGGTGTCCAGAGAAAGAAGCAACAACCAGGCAAGTCTAAGTAAGATGGGTCAACCAAAAAAACAGCGAAGGAGATACAGTACTCCAAAACACATGTTTAAAGGCAGGGAGGGGGAGGCTGAACTTATCAAGGCTTATGGTCTCAAGAACGCAAGGGAGCTCTGGAAGGCCAAGAGCGAGGTTGCACGCATAAGGGCTCTTGCCAGAAAGCTGCTTGCAAAGCCGGATGAGGCAGTCATCTCTGATCTCATGGGCCGGCTGAAGAGACTGGGGCTCCTTAAGAAGGACGCAAAACTTGAAGATGTTCTGGCGATAACCCTTGAGGACATACTGGACCGGAGATTGCAGACCGTAGTCTACAAGAGGGGCCTAACAACAACCATCAAGCAGGCAAGGCAGGAGATAGTTCATGGGCATATCTCGGTTGGTGGAGGTCGTATGACATCTCCGGGTCATCTGACAACACTGGAAGAGGGCGAGACTGTGGATTTCTATGCCGGCTCGCCACTTCGGAATCCGGAGCATCCGGTAAGAAGAATTGAGAAGAAGGCCTCTTCGGAGAAAGCCGATAAGAAGATAAATACTGAGGATATCAAAACATCCAATAGCGGAGCAGACACCTCTGGTGAAGAGGCGGAACCGGGTAAGAGTGTTCTGAGGGAAGTTTCTGAAACCAATAATGACTAAAAAAACCAAGGAAAGGAGCAAAGAGGAAAAAAAGGTGGAAGAGAGTGAAAAGTCTGGAAAAAAAGAGGTTTCTGAAGGCTCCAACAAAAAAACCTCCAAGAAGGTAAGTGGAGTTAAAGAGAAGACCGGAGAAAAGAAACCGGCCAGAGAGGAAGCTCCAGAACAGACAGCCCCGGGTATCACAAAAGAGGATAAGAAAGACAATATAAGCAGGAAGCTTGTAGAGGAGGTCAAAAAGGGAATAATTGAGGAAAAGAAGCCATCGCTTCAGGCTACTCCAAAGAAATCCGAATTTGTTGCAGTAGTCCATGTACATGCCTCTAAGAACAATACCATAGTTACAGTAACTGATCTCTCTGGATCAGAGACTCTGGGAAGAGCCAGTGGGGGTATGGTGTCCAAGACCGGCAGGGAGGAGAAATCCCCATTTGCCGGGGGACAGATAGCAAAGAGGCTGGCAACCATACTGAAGGATAACGGCGTGCAGAAGGTAGATGTCCTTTTGAGGGGAAAGGGAGGACACAGCGGACAAAAAAGTCCGGGGAGGGCTGCATCGACAGTCATAAAGATACTCGCCCGGTCCGGAATCAGGATCAGGCGGATAGAAGATGTAACTCCAATAGCCCATGGTGGATGTAAGCCACCAGGCGGAAAGAGGGGAAGGAGGGTATGAGAGTATAACTTATTTGTATCGGGTCATACTGCAAAATGAACATCAGATACCTAAAGAGGGGGGACAACAAGGCGACCTTTATCGCCAGTGGCATTGACTTTGCTAGAGCGAATGCCTTAAGGAGGGCGCTAATGACCTATGTTCCATCTATGGCCGTTGAGCGAATAACTGTTTATGAGAATACTTCTCCCCTGTATGATGAGATACTTGCTCATCGAATAGGGCTGATACCGCTCACCACGGATCTTAAGACATACAATATGAGGACAGAGTGTAAATGTGGTGGAAAGGGATGCGCACGCTGTGAGACCGCTCTGATACTTGAAAAGAGCGGACCAAGTGTTGTTTATTCCGGTGACATAAAACCCCGGGATCCAAAGATAAAACCAGTTCACGACAGGATGATCATTGTGAAACTTGGTGAGGGACAGAAAATAAAGATGGAGATGACTGCCCGTCTGGGCTTTATGACTGAGCATGCCAAGTATCAGGGAGTCCTTGCTTCATGTGGACAACTCAGGGGTGATGATGAATTTAGATTCGTTGTTGAGTCGTATAACAATCTGACAATAGAGGAGATAATCGAGACGGCCATATCAGCCCTCAATAAGAGGCTCAGTGAACTTGAAAATGCCTTTTTTGGTGAGGGGAAGTCGCACAAGGCTGCCTCAAAGGCCAAAAAGGCAACAAAAAAGGCAACAAAGACCAAAAAGAAGAAAAGCAGGAAGGAGTAGGTCTGCCGTAAACTGTAAGCCGGAAACGGTAAACCAATTTGCGGGGGTGCCGGAGTCTGGTCAAACGGGCACGGTTGAGGGCCGTGTGGCTTAGGCCTGCGCGCGTTCGAATCGCGTCCCCCGCACCAGAACAGACAGGATAATCGACTTGGACTTCATCAGCTTACAAATGGAAGGAAAGGGATATGAAGATCCAAACCGGTTGGATCTTATAGAATACCTCAGAAGAGAGGGTAGGGGACAGCCCCTGTGGATCTGCCTAGCGGAAGATCTGGGCAAAAGCAGAAAGAACCGCGCTCAGGTCAATTTGGAAAAGATAAACAGACTGACTAGGCCCAGAGACACTGTTGTAGTTGCAGGAAAGGTGCTGGGCGATGGAATCCTGGACCATGAGGTTACCATAGCCTGCTTCAGGATCTCGGAACAGGCAAGGAAGAAAGTGGAACAAGCAAACGGCAGTATAATAACAATAAAAGACCTTCTTGAAAAGAACCCAAAGGGCACAAAGGTCAAAATATTAAGATGACTGAAAGGAAGATAGTGGATGCCGAAGGATGTACTATGGGAAGATTGGCAGCTTATGCCGCCAAGGAGGCCCTTAAGGGTAATAGAATCATCATAATCAACGCAGAAAAAGCCGTTATCTCAGGCAGAAAAGACCACATATTCCGGGATTACAAAAAGAGATATGATGCCAAGAGCAAAACAAATCCAAAACGATATGGACCCAAGAGACCAAAAAATCCGGATCGGTTCCTGCGACGTGTCATAAGGGGTATGTTGCCATGGGACAAACCAGGGGGAAGAAAGGCCTTCAGGCATGTTTTGGTTTATATGGGAAGACCTGAGAAAGAAATCATTAGGAGGGAGGGAATAGAGCTTTCCAAGATGCAGCTAGTGGACAATTCAGAGCTGAAAAGGCATTATGATTATTTTATAACTCTGGGAGAATTATGCGCCTATCTGGGGGGAAGAAATGAATAAGAAATCAGTAATACATGAGGCCGGAAAAAGGAAGAGGGCATTTGCCAGAACGACTATAAGGGAGGGCAAAGGCACAATCAGGATAAATTCTGTGCCACTAGAGTTATATGGCGAATCACTGGCACAACTTAGGCTCAGGGAACCGCTGATTCTTGCAAAGAAGGTTCTGGACTTGGACAAACTGGATGTAAGAATAGATGTCAAGGGGGGTGGATTTAGCGGCCAGATAGATGCTATAAGGACCAGTCTTTCAAGGGCTTTGATTTCATATGCCAAAACCCTCAAGAAGGATTCCGAGCTGAGAGAGCTGTTGGTATCATATGACCGCTCGTTGGTGAGTGGTGATTCAAGGAGAACCGAACCACATAAACCTTCAAAGAGCTCCAGAGGGCCAAGGGCAAAGAGACAGAAATCTTACAGGTAATCTTATAGATAAAAACGCAATATAGACGATGATAATACCTATCAGGTGTTTCACCTGCGGAAAACCCATAGCTCATCTATGGGAGGAGTATGAAGAGAGAGTAGGAAAGGGCGAGGACCCCGGGAAAGTCATGGATTCCCTTGGTCTGAAGAGATACTGCTGTCGGCGCATGTTGCTGACACACGCAGATCTCATCGATAATCTCCTGCTCTACACAAGATAATAGAATAAGGGTGACCAGAGCTGGGAACTCGGGCCTATTGGCCTAGGGACGTGAGACGCCAGTATATGCGACTCACTGACCTATGCGGGACCGTGGGGTAGCCAGGACGATCCTCTCGGCTTGGGGTGCCGGTGACCCGAGTTCAAATCTCGGCGGTCCCATCAATCCAAACAGGTCTCTCTTGGAGAGGTAATTGAAGATGGAAAAACTCACCAAATATGAGAAGGCAAGAATCATTGGGGCTAGGGCACTCCAGATTTCGCTAGGGGCTCCGGTATTGCTAAAAATTCCGAAAAATATTATAGATCCTCTCGAAATAGCTAGGATGGAGCTGGAACAGGATGTTATACCCATAGTTGTAAAGAGAGAGCAAGATGGTCAATAAAGAGAAAAAAGTGGAGACAGAAGGAGCAGCAGAAACGTCCCCGGACGTTGTAGCGCAAGAAACAGTGCCAGAGGGACCTGTATTGGAGACTGAGGAAGAGGATACAGGACTGGCAGAGAGTAAGGACTTGGATGAACCAGCAGAAGAACGGGGGGAGGAGCTAAGGGAAGAAGCAAAAGAAAAATCCGGGGAAGATGGAATGACTGAGACCGAGGATTATATATCTTCGGCTGAGGGAAAAGAGCTTTTGGTGGATCCAGAAACCTATTTGAAGAATGGAACCCACATAGGTCTGACCTATCGGACAGGCAATATGCGAAAATTCATTTATAAGGTCAGAAGTGATCGTCTAAGTATATTCAGCCTCAATGCAATAGATGAACGAATACGCCTAGCGGCAAAGATGCTGGCCAAGTTTGAGAAAGACGATGTCTTGGTTATAGGTTCAAGGGCATATGCCAGAAGACCTGTTAGAAAGTTTGCAGAGAACACGGGCGTAAAATATGTTTCCGGCCGGTTCAGACCCGGTTCTTTCACAAATCCGCAAGAGAAGAACTTTAGAGAGCCCAAGATTATTTTGGTTGCTGATCCAATAGCTGACAAACAGGCAGTAAGAGAGGCTGCCAAGGTCGGTATACCAGTTATAGGAGTGTGTGACTCCAATGCACTGACTCGTAATATAGACCTTATTATCCCTCTAAACAACAAGGGAAAACAGTCCATAGCCTTGATGTTCTGGTTACTTACAAAACAGTATCTTGTTGAACGCGGTGAGATGAAACCAAAGGACAAACTTAAGGATTCACTAGAGGATTACATCTCACAGATACAGCCAACAAAGCGTATTGAGGCCCTTATCAAATCCAAACGCAAGGAAAGATTCAAAGGATGAAAACAAGAAGCCCGGCTGTGGCTGGAGCATTCTATCCATTCTCAAAAGAGGCGGTTGTTGCCCAGCTTAGAGAGCTTTTTTCCTACTGGAATATAGACCTTGATAGTCTTCACAGGAGGAAGAGAGTGGGTTGCAGAGGGATAGTGGTTCCACATGCCGGATGGGCCTATTCGGGTTATGTTGCTGCAAGGGTTTTTGCTGATGTGCCAAAGAGCAAGACCATAATCATTATGGGACCAAATCACTCCGGCATGGGTCCGGATTTCTCGATTTCAAGTGATGATGCCTGGGAAACCCCGCTTGGAGAGGTGAAGGTGGACACAGGGCTGGCCCAGAAGCTTGCAGACACCTCCATAGCAGAGCTGGACGATATGGCCCACATAAGAGAGCACTCCATAGAGGTACAGCTGCCGTTTTTGCAGATGGTCTTGGATGATTTCAGGATAGTTCCCCTGTCAATAAAGCACTATGCACCAGATGCCCAGTTCCTCAATGCCTGCAGAGAATTGGGTAGAAACATTGCTGATCTAGTCGCTCGGAAGGATTCCCTCTTGGTGGCATCTACTGATTTCACACACTATGAACCACAGGAGATGGCAAATGCAAAGGATTACAGGGCTATGGAAGCAATTGAGAGGCTGGATGAGGCAGGTTTATTTGAGGTAATATTGGAAGACATGATATCAATGTGCGGATATGCAGGTGTTGCAGCCACAATTGTTGCTTGCAAACAGCTCGGAGCCAGAAAAGGTGAGAAAGTAGCCTATATGACATCTGGAAATACCACCGGGGACATGTCAGCTGTAGTAGGGTATGGTGGATTGAGGATTTTATAACCATAGATTTATACATAGACAAATTTAATAACATAGACAAATAACATAGACAACATACATATCATAGTTATATGTGTGGTATGTATTGTTATATGAGTTATATTTTAGTTGTATCAAATAACAAACATTGTATCAAACAACAAACCAAAAACAAACCAAATTCAGAAAAAGGGGGATAAAAATGGGCATTACAGGATACAAAATAGATAAAATAGAAGGAAAAGTGGAAAAACGGGATATAGAAAATGTAGATGTGAAAGAGGGTTTCTCCATTGGCGACGTCAAGAAGAAGAACGCCCAGATGTTGGAAGTCTCATGGACCTTCAACACAGACTACAAGAATATTGGAAAGCTTGCCCTTGAAGGCACACTGACCTATTTTACCGATAACCTTGCCGATAAGGTTGAGGAAAAGGAGATAAAGGGTAAGAAGGGTCTTGTTCTAAAGGGGGATGCGCTTAGAGAAGTTTCCAACTTTGTCCTCCGCAGGGGCATAATAGAGTCCATTATACTTGCAAAGACTCTTCAGCTGCCGGCACCAATACAGCTTCCCTCGGTAAAGATTAAGAGCGAGAAGTAACCCTGCTTTTGAAGTTTATTTTTGGGTTTATGAGGGATGAAAATACTGTTTAATCATGCGGAGTCGTTTGAGTTTGAGGTCACGCGAAGGGCCCTCAAGAGTGCCAAGGAGCCCGGGGAGGAAGAAAGATGTGCTCGGGCGGAGAATGCCCTTGTGGCATTCATAGCCGTGGAGAAAACAGATGAGGGAAGGGAACAGGCTGTCGCTGAGAGGGCCGTTATCGAGGCTGAGGATATCCTCGGAAAGGTAAAGGCAGATGTTGTGGTTGTTTACCCCTACGCCCACCTTTCATCCAATCTGTCATCTCCTGCCACAGCGGAGAAGATTCTGCACCTCATATATGAAAAACTCAAGTCCAGGGGATATAAAACAATAAAAGCCCCGTTTGGCTGGTATAAGGCCTTCCGTATAAGCGGCAAGGGTCATCCAATGTCGGAGCTGAGCAGGGAGATTATCATTGAGGAAGTGAAAAAGGGGGAAGAGGTGTCCGAAGCCCTAAAGGCCGAAGAGAAGATTAAATCCTCATGGGCAATCCTGACCCCTGAAGGAAAAATGCATCCTATTTCATATGAGAAGGGAGAAATAAAAGGCTTTGATTTCTCACAATATCCTGAACTGGAAAAGTTCGCCAGATATGAGCTGGCAAAGAGTCGGGTGGTTGACAGGGAGCCGCCGCACGTGGAGCTTATGAAGAAGCTGGAATTGGTGGACTATGAACCCGGAAGCGACCCGGGGAACCTTCGCTATTATCCCAAGGGGAGGCTTATCAAGGGACTTTTGGAGGATTATGTTACAAAAGAGGTGAAGAACTACGGCGCCATGGAGATTGAGGCGCCAATCATGTATGATTTTGAGCATCCAAGCCTGAAGAAATATCTCAACCGCTTCCCTGCACGCCAGTATACGATCGATACGCCAAATAAGAGGGTATTTTTGAGGTTTGCTGCCTGTTTTGGCCAGTTTCTGATGGCCCACGATGCCACAATATCCTATAGAAACCTTCCGATGCGGCTGTATGAAATGACACGCTACAGCTTTCGGGTAGAGAAACGGGGTGAGCTTACCGGACTGAGAAGGCTGCGCTCTTTCACGATGCCTGACTGCCATGCCTTTGTTGCCGATTTTGATATGGCCAAGGAGGAGATGCTACGGCGCTTTGAGCTTGCTGACCGGATACTAAGAAATTCTGGTGTCGATGTCAGCAGGCTGGCAATGGGGCTCAGGATAGTCAAAGACTTCTATGAAGAACACAGGGATTTCATTCATGCTCTTGTCCGGAAGTGGGGCAGGCCGGTTTTGGTTGAGATGTGGGATTCCCGGTTCTTCTATTTTGTCATGAAATACGAGTGGAACTTCATCGATTATCTGGAAAAGGCATCGGCTCTCACAACAGACCAGATAGATGTGGAAAACGCCAAGACATATGGAATAACATATGTGGACAAAGATGGAGCTGAAAAGCATCCGCTTATTATGCATCTTTCGCCCAGTGGTGCCATAGAGAGGATAATATACGCCTTACTGGAGACCGCCTATATGGAGCAGGAAGGTGGGGGCGTCTCCATGTTGCCGTTGTGGCTTTCACCCACGCAGGTCAGGATCATCCCGATAGCAGAGGATAATATAAAATATGCACGAGACATCATGAATAAACTGACCGGCAACAGTATCCGGGCAGACATCGACGACCGTGAGCTGACTTTGGGCAAGAGGATAAGGGATGCTGAACAGGAGTGGATACCATATGTTATTGTAATAGGTGAAAAAGAAGAGAAATCAAAAAAGCTGGCTGTGAGAATAAGGGCTGAAAAGAAACAGAGGGTTATGGAAATCGGGGAACTTGTGGATATAATAAGAAAGAAAACCAGTGGAATGCCCTTCAGCAGCCTGCCTCTTGCTCCGGAGCTTTCCAAGCGTCCGAAGTTTGTAGGATGATAACTGCTTCTGCCCCCGCAAAAGCCATAATACTGGGAGAGCATACAGCCCTCTATGGAAACCCTGTCTTGGTCATGGCCCTTGACCTGCGCGCATATGTTAGCGTTTCCGCGCGCAGGGACCAAAAAACAAGTATAACTTCAGAAGACCTTGGCCTGAGAAATGCACCTCTAAAGAGGAACCAGAGAGGGACGCAGCTGGTCAGAAAGGCAATTGAACTGGTTGGGCATAAGACGGGTTTTGATATAAGGATAAAATCGGACATACCAATAGCATCCGGTCTTGGATCCTCAGCTGCTATTGCATCGGCCCTCCTGATGGCATTAAAAGCGGAGACTGGACAGGATTTGAATATCCAAAGACTGGCTCATGATGCCCTGGAATGCGAACATATGGTGCACAAAAGAAGCAGTGGGGTGGACACCTTTGCTGTTGTCTATGGGGGACTCTGCCTTTACCAAAAACTGAGGGCAGAGAGGCTTGAAGCAGATGAATACCCTCCCTTCATTATTGCCCACTCAGGAATATCCAGCGATACAGGAGACATTGTCAGTGATGTGGACAGGGTCAGGAAAAAGGAGCCAAAAAGATTCAGAGCCTTTTTGGAGGAATCAAAAAGGATAGTCCTGAGCGGCAGGGATGCTATCAGGGAAGGGGATTGGGCCACACTGGGAGAACTTATGAACAAAAATCACTTGCTGTTGAGAGATATGGGAGTTTCATGTGCGCGGCTGGACGATTTGGTAACTAGGGCGTGTAGGGTGGGGGCATATGGGGCCAAGCTCTCAGGAGCAGGAAGGGGCGGTGTTGTTATCGCCTTGGTGGATGAGAACCTGAGAGAGAAGGTCACAACGGCTTTAAGTAGTATGGATAGCAAAATAATAAGCACCAGATTTTCACAAGAAGGAGTTCGTTTGGAATGAAGGACAGAAAAGCAGATCACATCAAGATCTCTCTTGAGAGGGAGGTTGAGGTCGGAAGCAATGGATTTGAGAATATTGAACTAATCCATACGGCCCTGCCGGAGCTCAACCTTGATGAGATAGACCTGGGGGCGGAGTTCCTTGGCAAAAAACTGAAATATCCCATACTCATAGAGGCCATGACTGGTGGGACTGAGGAGGCCATGTACATAAATGAGGCTCTGGCCAATGTTGCAGAAGAGTTGGGAATAGGAATTGAGGTGGGTAGTCAAAGACCGGCAATAGAGGACAAGAAACTGGAAGAAACCTATGGTATTGTCAGTAAGGCAGCCAAGAACACTCTAAGGATAGCCAATTTGGGGGCCGTACAGCTGAACTACACCTATGGGATAACCGAATGTCAGATGGCTGTTGATATGATAAATGCGGATGCCCTAGCGTTGCACCTGAACCCCCTTCAGGAGGTTGTACAGCCGGAGGGAAATGTCAACTTTGCTGATCTCTTGCCCAAAATAGAAGAGATATGCTCAAAGCTTTCCGTCCCCGTCATTGTCAAGGAAGTCGGCTGTGGAATCTCAAAGAAGGTTGCC
This sequence comes from uncultured archaeon, assembly GCA_964592405.1. Classification (GTDB taxonomy): domain Archaea; phylum Altiarchaeota; class Altiarchaeia; order JAFGQM01; family JAFGQM01; genus CAZQBY01. The sequence continues at coordinate 14,685 of CAZQBY010000002.1, forward strand.
GAGAAACTTGTAACGGCCGGTGTTGAATGCATAGATATCAGTGGTTTTGGAGGGACCTCCTGGAACAAGATTGAGGGTTATAGAGCTGAGGGTGAAAAAAGAGAAATATCTGAGATATTTGAGCACTGGGGAATACCAACTGCAATTTCTCTTTTAGAGCTCAGAGAGCTGGACTGCCGCAAAATAGCCAGCGGTGGCATACGTCATGGTATAGAAGCCGCAAAGGCTATTGCTATGGGGGCTGATATTATCGGCATGGCACTTCCACTGCTGAGGGCATTGGATGATAATGGGGAGGACGGCGTCATTGACTATATCCATCAGGTTGTGGATGAGCTTAGGGTGGCAATGTTCCTCACCGGTGCACGGGACCTGAAAAGCCTGCAGAGGAAAGAGTACAAGGTTCTGGGCAGGGCCAGAGACTGGATTTCCTGATTGTTGTTCAAAAACAAACAGGGTAAAGCAAAAGAGACAAAAAGAATATGGAAATTGGAAGGAATTACAACAATGAAATTAGGTCTAGCAAGGGAAA
>CAZQBY010000002.1:15316-57409 GCA_964592405.1 uncultured archaeon
AATATTAAATCAAATATTTGAAAAAACCTCCGTAAATATGGAAAACAAAGAATTAAATTGATGGAAATTGGAAGGAATTACAACAATGAAATCAGATCTAGCAAGGGAAAAATCAAAGTCAGCACATAACTATAGATTTAGTTAGACTAAGTTGGGATAAAACTTATAACAAACCAGAACAAAATATTATAACAAACTGGGGTAAAATATTAATTTGAAAAAACCTCCGAGAAAAAAGAGATTGATTATTTCAGGTAGTTTGAATTGTTTATTGAGAAGGAGTTGGAAATAAACAGAGGATAAATATGGAAATACACGCAGTAGGCGGATATGAAGCTATAGGCCGCAATATGACATTAGTGAGGGTAGATGGGGCTCAGCTGGCACTGGATTGTGGACTCAAGCTAGATTCATACCTGCTGTATTACGGCAGGACTGAAAAAAACTTTGAGGATATACCCACTAAGGATCTGCTAGCCGTGGGGGCACTGCCGGAGCTGGGAGATGTAGGAACTATAGATGCCTTTATAATATCACATGGTCACCTAGACCATATAGGGGGATTAAGCCGTTTTATAGACTCGCATCCTGCCCAAGTCTTCTGCACGCATTACGCTGCAGGCCTGATAAAAAGATGGCTCGTGAAGGGCCAGCTGGACAGGGTATCTGAAGTCAGTTTTGGCCAGAGTATAAAAGTGACACCCCGTCTGTCTGCCGAACTGGTTCAGGTAACACATTCCATACCCCAAGCCTCCATAGTGGATATACACTCCTCTGAAGGCGATATTGTCTATGCCTGTGACTATAAATTTGATGATCATTCCAGAATAGCCAAAACCAATTACAAGAGACTCAAAAGTATTGGAAAACAGGGGGTGAAGTGTCTTATAGTCGAGTCTCTCAATGTGGATAAGGAAGGCAAGTGCGACTCAGAAAAGGTCGCCCGTGCCAAGATAAGAGATGTTATGGAATTCGCACATGAGAACAGTGGAGCAATATTTGCCACCACCTTCTCCACACATCTGGAGAGAATACAAAGGATGGTACAGGTAGCCAGCAGGCTTGGCAGAAAGATAGTCATAGCCGGAAGCAGCTATGTACCAAACTGCAATATGGGAAGGGAAATGGGTCTGCTGAGTCTGCCAGATGACGCAGTCATCGCTGGGAGAGGGCTGGAAAATGTTTTCAAAAAGATCAAGAACGAAAGAGACAAGTATTTTATTCTGGCTACGGGCCATCAGGGAGAGCCAGGCTCGGTATTGTCAAGGATTGTGGATGGCAAACTGAAATTTGGGTTTGAAAAGGGGGATTCTGTGATATTCTCATCGCGAACCATACCGACAGACGTAAACATCGCCAACCGCAGTCAGATGGTGGACAAAATGAAGAATATCGGTGTGAGGATATATGATGAGGCGCATGTCTCCGGCCATGCTTACCGTGAGGAGCACCGCAAATTGATAAGAATACTGAATCCGGAAAACATCATACCTGCACACGGAGATATAAAAATGCTGGCCTCATACTTTGACTTGGCGGAGGAGGAGGGTTACAGGGCTAATACTGATGTTCATCTGATGAGAAACGGAGACACGATAACGCTCTGAGGACATTCCCCAAAATATAGTTGCTGTCAGCCATGCCTTCGACTATAATTGTGTCCAGTTGTAGCGAATTTTACATTATTTTAATATCGCCTGTCTCTAATTAAGGTCTGTGTAAGGCGCTGTAGGTGCAAGGCGCTGTAGGCAGGGGTAGCATAGTGGCCATGCAACCGGCTGCAGACCGGTTTACGGGAGTTCAATTCTCCCCCCCTGCTTATGCCTCTCTATGCGCTGGTTTTTCTTTGTTTGCGCTAGCTTTTTCTTTGTTTATGCTCTAGAGTTGGCGATGGCTAGGAGGCGCGGCTATCTTCAGGAGAGGGAAATCACCTGGAGAGAGGCACGGGAAAGGCACATCTGGCGTGGAACACTAATAAGGCCGGGAAAACCAAGACCAAAACCGTTAGAGCAGTTACATGTAAGGATAAGCCCCACTCATGTATATGTGCCACGCTGGCCGGTTATGGAAGACGGAAGTCTTAGGGAGACACCGGACATGATACGCCTCATGGACCTGCCAACCGCTATACGACAGCAGGTTCATAAGCTTGAGGGTGAGAGGAGCGCAAACCGCAGGATGCTAAGGATAAGACATGCGGTAGAGATGATACATGCACGTGTAGTTGACCACTGGAACTCCATGACAGCGGAAGAAAAGGAAGAGGTATGGAGGCATCTTGAACAGATACGCACTGCGCTCAGGGGACGTAGACGGATAAGCGATTTGGATGCAAGAGACAGAAAAAAGGCTGTTGAGCGGCTTGAGAGACTTCTTGATAGGCGAAGACCGGGTGAAATAGCTGCTACACTGGTGGGAGTAGCCAATGATCTAACTGCTAGGAGGAATGTCCTGCTACCACAGATGAGGTTTACAGAACGCATGAGGAAAGCCCTTATAGAAAGGAAAACCCACTTGGATGAAACAGCATTCCGACTGCTAGATGAAGTTATAGCCCACCGGACTAGACTCAGGAGAGAGGGTATTCCAAGAGCAGGACCCATAAAGAGGGAGCTTCTGACCAGATTAAGGCAGTTGATTAGCACTCTGGATAACAGGCCTGAGCCAGAGCTGAGGGAGAATGCCGCAAGGCATGTCAGAGAAGCTGTGGATGCCCTTCGGGGACGAAGACCAGATATCCAGAGGGCCATAGGAAGCCTAAGGCGTGGAGCTCGTGCAATACTTGCATCAAACGCGCGATATACATGGCTCTACCCGTCAAGGCTTGATCAGGTTGCCCAGAGCCAGAGCAGAAGGTTCAAAGAAATGATCGCCGAAAGGCAGTTGAGGCTCTTTAGAGACAATCTAGAATACTGGCATTCACCCAAGTCACATGAACCACTAAGTGCGAGGGATATCGGGGAGCTGCTAAGAAGGATAGGTCAACTTGTGCCTGGAACAAGACTACATCATGCTGCAGAAAGTGCTGCCGAGCTCCTCAGGAGGAGACAGATACGGGAGGCAAAACAGATACTTATGCAGGCATTGGAAGCCGAAGAGCGCTAGTGTAGAGAGTGTTGATACCCAAGCTTTTAATTTCCATTTTGTTTAAAATAAAATGGTTGGATACGGTTCAGGAAAGGTAATCCTGTTTGGCGAGCATTTTGTTGTATATGGGCTTCCGGGGATAGCTGGTGGAATAGACAACAAGACCACGGCTGAGGCCGAGACAAGCAATGAGCCGGGCCTTCATGTCGTAGATAAACGCCCCGCAGTTGCAGGTTACAAGGAGAGTAAAGCAGAGCAGTTTAAAGAGAGCTTGGAATACATAAAAAAAGCGATACCGGAGGTGGACTGGGAAAAAAACGGCATCAGAATAATACTGGGTGGAAATTTGGTTGCCGCTTCGGGTGTAGGAGCCTCAGCTGCCGCCTGTGCGGCCATTGCGCGCGCCATAAATGAATTCTTTAATTTGGGTTTTGACGACGAGCGCATCAACAGGATAGCATATGAAGGCGAGAAGGGTTATCATGGCTCTCCATCAGGTTTGGATAACACCTGTGCCACCTACGGCACACTGATAAAATTCCAGCGCAGGCCGGATGGAAATGTCATCGAGAGGCTCAAACTGGATAACAGTGTTGGGATTGTCATGGCCAATACCGGCATACCCGCAAACACCAAAGCCCTTGTAGCAGGAGTGAAAGAGCGAAAAGAGAAGGAACCTGAAAAATACAAAAAGTTGTTTGAGGATTACAAAAAGTTGTTTGAGGATGCATTCAGGGCTCTCAAGGCCGGCGACTGGAAATCAGTGGGCATGCTCATGGACAAAAACCAAGAGCTTCTAAGGGAGATTGGAGTCAGCCATCCAAAACTTGAGGAGCTCATCAGTGTAGCAAGAGATGCCGGAGCTTATGGGGCCAAACTCACCGGGGGCGGTGGGGGTGGTTATATGGTCGCCCTTACGCCCGGAAAGGAATTGCAGGACAAGGTGGCAGGGGCTCTAAAAAAGGAGGTTGAACTTGTCTTGAAAGCAAGCATAGGTGGGAGATGAGATGCAAGGGGCAGACTGGAAACTCTGTAATCTGGGGAGCCGGCTGTCTGCTGGTGGCATTTGGTATATTCTTTCTGCTGAGGGCATGGAGAGATGGAAATTCTGGAGAACAGGTCTTGTCAGTCCTTGAGACCTTTTTGGGGAGTATCCTTCTGCTCTTTGGAGGGATAAGTCTTTATCTGGCACACAAGTAGAAAGGTGTTGTGTAGAAAACCGCTAGACTCTCTTTTTTGCCATCTCCCTCTCCTTCTTCGCAATGCGCAGTCTTGTTTTTATAACTGTGTCCGGGTTGAGGGAGATCGAGTCGATTCCTTGTTCGACCAAAAACTCTGCAAAATCTGGGAAGTCAGACGGGGCCTGACCACATATGCCTATCTTGCGCCTGTTCTTCTTGGCAGTCCTGATAACATCTGCTATTAGCCTCTTCACAGCCTCATTGCGTTCATCGTATATGTGGTTGACAAGCTCCGAATCCCTGTCCAAGCCAAGGGCCAGCTGCGTCAGATCATTGGAGCCGATGCTGAATCCATCAAATATCTGGGAGAAGTGATCTGCAAGTATGACATTGCTGGGTATCTCACACATGACATAAACCTCCAGCCCCTTTATGCCTCTCTTGAGACCGTTCTTGCGCATAACAGACAGGACCTTCTTGCCCTCTTCAACCGTCCTGCAAAATGGTATCATGACCTTAAGATTGGTCAAACCGAACTCCTCTCTGACTTTCCTTACCGCTTTGCACTCCAAGGCAAAGGCCTGTTCATATTGGGGGGAGTAATAACGGGATGCGCCCCTCCAACCTATCATTGGGTTGTTCTCACAGGGCTCATAAAGCCGGCCGCCTATGAGATTGGCATATTCATTGCTTTTAAAATCACTGAAGCGTAGTATGACATCCTTTGGGTAGAATGCTGCAGCTATCATGCCAATACCCTGTGCCAGCTTGTCAACAAAAAAGTCTGCCTTGTCCGAGTAACCATATGTGAGGGAGTCTATCTCTTCTATTAAGTCAGCATTTTCACGTCTTTTCTTGAGTGTTTTGTAGTTGAGCAGGGCTAATGGATGTATCTTGATGTGGCTGTTGATGATGAATTCCTCACGCGCCAGGCCGACACCGTCGTTCGGCAGGAAACTGGCCTCAAAGGCCTGTTCTGGATTGGCAAGATTCATCATTATTTTGGTTCGCGTCTTTGGAATCTTGTCGAGCCTTATCCTGTCCACTGTATATCGGAGCAGGCCATCATAAACAAAACCTTCTTCACCCTCACCACAGGACACTGTCACAAGCTGACCATTCTTCAGGATCTCTGTCGCGCGCAGAGTGCCAACGACGCATGGTATACCCAATTCGCGTGAGACTATTGCAGCATGGCAGGTGCGGCCTCCGCGGTTGGTAACAATTGCAGAGGCTATCTTCATTATCGGCTCCCAGTCTGGATCGGTCATATCTGTAACAAGAACTTCGCCCTTTTTGAAACGATGCATCTCGTGTGCATCCTTTATGACCTTGACCCTCCCTGCACCTATCTTTGACCCTACACTCTGCCCGCGTATCAAAATCCTCCCTTTCTCCAGCATACGGTAATCCTCAAAGGTTGTCTTGTCCCTCTGGCTCTGGACAGTCTCCGGGCGGGCTTGGACAATAAAAAGCTCGTTTGTGATTCCGTCCTTGGCCCATTCCATATCCATAGGCTTCTTGTAATGGTCTTCAATTATACACGCCCATCTGGCTAGCTGGAGGATTTCATCATCACTGATGGAAAACTGACGGCGCAGTTCGTCAGGCACACCAACATTCTTGGTCGGATGTTTTGAACCATCCTCTGCATATATCATCCTTATTGACTTCCCGCCCAAGGTCTTGGAGATTATGGGTTTAAAACCCTTTCTCAGAGTAGGTTTAAAGACATAGAACTCGTCGGGGTTGACTGCACCCTGAACAACATTCTCACCAAGGCCGTATGAGGATGTTATGAATACAACATCCCTAAACCCGCTTTCAGTATCGAGTGTAAACATCACACCGGCAGCAGCCTTGTCTGAGCGGACCATCTTCTGAACACCTATGGACAACGCAACCTTAAAGTGATCAAAACCCTTGTCCTTGCGGTATGATATGGCACGGTCTGTAAAGAGGGAAGCGAAGCATTTTTTGCACGCCTCGAGGAGAGCATATTTGCCACGGATGTTCAGATAGGTTTCCTGCTGGCCGGCAAATGATGCATCCGGGAGATCCTCTGCGGTAGCGGAGGAACGGACTGCAACATCTGTGTCTGGCCCATACTCTCTGCAGAGTTCTCTATAAGCTGAATTTATTGCATCTTCCAAATCCAGAGGGAATTGTGCCTCTAGGATTCTCTTCCTGATTTCCAATCCACGACTGCGCAGATTTTTGATATCATGTGTGTTGAGGCCCTTGAGGAGTTTTTTGATATCATCCTCAATTCCAGCCTCCCTAAGAAGATAACGGTATGCCTCGGCTGTGATGGCAAAGCCGTTGGGGATATTAACGCCCTTTTTGGTCAACTTGCGATACATCTCTCCAAGAGAGGCATTCTTACCTCCAACCAAGGAAACGTCTCTTATCCCAAGCTGGTCAAACCACAAAATGAACTTCCCACCAGTCTTCATGGTGCTATAGTTAGGAAAGGTGATTAAAAAATCAGTCCAAAGAAAATCAGTCCAAGCCCAACGCCTTCTTCATCTGGCAGAATTTGCACCACCTCCCGGAGCTCACCTCACCACATTTCTCACATATCCTTGGACCTTGACCCTCCTTGGTAATGTAGTATTCCCTGAGTATTGGCGCCAGTTCGTCTATGCTCGCAAGTGTCTGATAACGGGTTCCGGGATATTTCTCCTCAAGCTCCAGAACAATCTTCTTCATGCTTATCCTGAAGGCTTCGGTATTGTATGGGCACGCACAGTAGGAAGTTGGGATCTCCATTATCTGCGTGTAAAGCTTGACCTCGGATTCCGGAGTCTCACGCAACGGCTTTATTCTGGGAACAAACTTCTCGTGACCTATGGCCCCGACCATCGCGCCTGCCCGCGCGATGCGGTAGGCATCCCCCCTTACAAAGTTCATAAGACCCGTCTGCACCTCATCATCAAGGTTGTGGCCAGTCGCAAGTTTGGTTGCGCCAAGTTCTCTGGCCTTAAGATTGAGAAGTTGCCTTCGGAAAACGCCGCAGTAGCTGCATGAAGGCATCCTGTTTGGAGACTCCGCAACCCTTGCCATTATTTCCTTGATTGTCGCGCCCAGTTCTTCCTTGAAACTGAAAATGTGGCAGGGGACCCCTAGCATATCACAGTATTGCCTGGCGGTGTCTACCAGCCGGTCGCGGTACTCGCCCGAGCCTTCATTTATTATTATCGCAAATAGCTCTGACTTTGGGGCTTTATGGGCCAGCTTGGCCAGGATGGTCAGCACAGTCATGGAGTCCTTCCCACCTGAAAGGGCAACCGCTATTTTGTCGTCTGGTTCAAGTAACTCATATCGCCGGATGGTGCGCCTGACGCGACTCTCGAAGAACCTTACAAAGCATTCCTCGCAGAGGCTCTGGTTTACATATGGTAGATTTATTACAGTCTTTTCTTTTTTACAGCGTGAGCACGTCATTTTTATATAAATATCGGATATGCGAGTTAGACTACTCATCCACAAAATGCTTCATTGTCTGCCCCCCATGATCTGTCTGGGCAGGCTGTCTGAATATAACACCATCCCTGTCCAGTTTCTGTATAATCCTGCGGAGTGTTGAGTCTGGAATCCTCAACCCCTCCTTTCTTACCAGTTCGCTGAGATGACCGCTCTCGATGCCGGGGTTGTTTCTTATCACATTCACTATACATTTTGCTCTCTCATCAAGTTCCATTCTCTCAGGATCCACTATCTTTGCCTTACACTCTATCACATGCTCCACTGTAATACGCTTAGAGGCTGACTTCTCTGCATTTCTTCCGGCCTCACGCATCATGATAAGTCCCACACGTATGTCGCCCTTTTCATAACACCTGTCAACAACCATCTGGAAGGCCTCCCTACCCCACACCCCCGGATGGAAGGCAACCCGCATTCTCTCACGCAGTATACCCTCTACTTCTGCTCTCTTATAGGCAGGGAACTGCACCCCTTCAATGACCAGACGTGAGCGTATGCGTGCATCCATACTCGCAAGGAAATCCTCTTCATTGGTTATCATGAGCAGGGTAAAGCGAGGGATGTTCTCGGCAATCTGATACAGGAAATCATAGTCATTGGCGGCATCTACCTCATCCAAGGCTATCGCAACCCCTTTGAAGCGCGGGAGCGCCTCTTCTATCTTGCCCCAAAGCTCCTCGTTGTTTCGGAACTGGGAACCGGTAACTCCCAGTTGCTTCGCCATCTCTGTCAATACCTGATTTGTAGTCTGCTTCTTCCAGCAGTTGACGAACAAGGGCCTGATATCACTTGTCTTCTCCTCTAGCTCCCTGAAGACAAATCTGACACAGGAGGTCTTGCCGATACCGGGGGCACCGCTGACCAGGAGATTTTTGCCCTGTCTTCCCTGTGCCAGCGGCTTGATACATTCTGCAATATATTGCTGTTGGTTTTCCCTGTATGGCAATAGAGACGGCAGATAGTCAAATTCCAGCGTATCCTCATTCCTAAAGAGCGTTTCGCCCTCACTCAGAATATTATCGAAGAGTGGCATGCGCTTATTTTTCTGTTTGATTTTTAAAATCCTCCCTGAGAGATGCCCCAAAGGTCCCGAGGGAAAAATGAAGAGCATCAGCCAGAACATTTCTCCTCCCAAGTGTTGAGGCTGTGTTCTTCAATTTTCCCTGATCAGAGAAGTAATCTGATCTAAAGGCCATCTGAAGAAAGAACACGGCTGAGGACTGTGTCCGGCCTAGGGGGATGCTTCCCTCCGGGATCTCCCAACCAACATAGAAGTTCAATCCCTTGGTCATTGAATTGGAGAACAGGAGTATGTTGGCCTGCTGTCCCTCAAAACTCCTCACCATATCGTCGCCTATATAGCCAACATAGGGTTTTTGGGTTGGCTCAAACTCGCGCTTGGCGCCCTCGATAATCTCCATCAGCTGGATAAATGTTTTGGCAGTGGATTCCGGATTTGTGAGATCGAGGGATTTTCTGAGGAAATCTACATGCTTCCTACCCTCCTCCAAGGTCAGCACATTCCTTCCGGACAGGAGCTTGACAAGTTGTAACGGCCTGTTGTTGAATCCAATGATTTTGGTTCCATATTCCTCGCCCAGATTTAGTTTTATTGTTGCCAGTGAAAGGGCCTTTTTCAGGCCCCTTATGACATATTTGTCCATTGTGAATCAGGCAAAATCAGAGAGGGAAAACTGTTTCACGCGGTCGTTCTCAAAAAGCGACTCTATTTCATCCTTTACAAGTATCATGCGTTGCTTGACGTAATCATCAGAATTGAGATGCTTCCTCACAACATCATCTGTAAGCCGGACATACTTCTCCACAGTGCCCTTTGACACCGTCAGTATTATCCTGCCACCACAATTCTCACACTTGCCGCACAGGGGAACCCGCCTGTATTTTCTGTTGCATTTAACACAGCGGAACTTCTGGCGGGCGAAGGCACGCAGATTTCCGTACGTATCCCTTATCAGATGTGAGTTTACAAGCCTTTTGGCCATATCAGAGATATCAACTGCCCGTATCTTCCTGCACAAATCCAGTTCGACATTTGTCTTTTCCTCCATGCTGCCAAGCTCTACATATCTGGAGGACTTTGGAGCTCCCATCCATGTGGAAAATTTTGTCATGCCGATATCAAATGGGTCATTATCCAGATGCTTCTCCACAATATCTATGTCCACCTCCTTTGCCAATGGAAGATTTTGAGTCCGTTCATAAAACTCCAGAGGATATGAAGAAACAACTTCTATGCAATGTGCTTCATTGTCTACCTCTTTTGGATCCAAGTTCGTGTTTATAACAAGGGGAGCATCCATCCTCCCTCCACGGCTTTCCGGAAGATATGCATAGGAAAAGTTCAGGAGAACATCCATGAGCATCATTATGGAATCCTCATCCCCGTCGCAGTTCCTTCTTTTCGCTGAGTGCCAGAATGGGTGTGCGATTATACCCTTTACGTCAGCAAAACCGATTATTCTGCCGAGAATAGCAGCTGACGTATGTGGCGCCAGACCAACTATGAGCTGTCCTACGAGGTCCATCCGACTCCTTGCATTATAAAAGGGTTTTAGGCTGTATAACTGCTCCAGCAGATCATCTATAAAGTTACACACCCCCTTCATGTAATCCGCAGAGTCTTTCGGGATTATAACATCCTGTGGCAACAAGCGGAGTATCTGGCTGCTGTTCTCCAGTGGTTTGCCATTTATATCCGTGGTGTAACCCAACTCCCTCAGTCTCTCAACCGGAACGTTTATGTCCTTTGGCCTAAAATGGGTAGTTGGAATGTCTGTGGCATCGTAGCGTATGGTACCGTCCTTGAACACAAATACCCCATTGTTGGCACGCAATATACCCTTCTCAAGTGGCTCAGGTATCTTTATGGTGGAGGTCATTCCCCTTACGCCCTTGAGCTCACCCCCCTTCTTGCGTCTGACTCTTGATTCAGCCATGGTCAGCAGTGCCCTAACGGGGACCTCCCGCATCTCATATGGAAGTCTCTCCTTCCTGCAGCGTGGACAATTCTTTTCATGACCTGTAGAACCGCAGGAACATTTGTATTCCACCTGTGTCCGGGAACCGCAGTCCGGACATGTGGACAAAAATGTGAGTTTCTTGCACTTGGGACATCTCATTCTGGCAACCTCAGTCCTGACAAAGGTGTTCTCCGCCGCCTTGTCCACGCTCCTAGTATTGCCTGCTCTCTCGCCAACTGGAAACAGGACATGTGGAGGGGGTTCCATTTTCCGCTCTTTTGCCTTCTCCGGCCGCCCCATGCGCGCACCTATGTAGCACCCCACCTTTCTTCTGATCGTGATGGGTGAGAGTTTCTGTATGGCTTGGAGCGCACTGGCCTGATCATCCATAGATTCTGTAATCTTGGAGAATCTGCTGAAATCTGGTTTCTGGCCGTCCATCAGACCCATTGAAACCAGTAGGGGTATTGCATAATCCTCTATCACAACATCCTCACCTGAGACGATATGCGGAACCAATAGAACTTCAAGAACGCGCTTGGCCTCTTTGTTTTTGTTCTTCAGGATCAATCGATTGTCCTCCCATCTGAAACTCACAAGTGAGTGTTCAATCCACTTAACAAGCTGTTTTAACTCCATAACTGTTATATCATGCCATGGGAGCGTATATCGTGGATGCAATGGTATGCCCAGTTTTTTGGATATTTCAACTGCTTTTATACCGTCTATACCAGTTTTACCGGTTTTAGGAGATCCCTCCGCCCGAACGTACTCCTGTTCCCACCACTCCTCAACATAGCCCGATGGCGGAAGCACCTCATTTGAGTTGAGAAAATCGCCAAAGGGGATGAGCATATCACCCAGCGAGAGTATCTCTGCTATGTTGTTCTTAGCCTCTTCTGCCTCTTTGACAGTCTTCAGTATTCTGACACTGCCAGTATTGTCCTTTATGGTCGGGCCCTCAATTTCAGCACATGGGACTGCTATCATGCCCTTGCCGGGGCGCTCCACGCGCATCTGTGTACCCACAGCTGGGAATTCATTGAGTATTATCATGGTAGCCGGATGTATTGCCTTGGAGGCTATTCCGCACATATTGCTCCTACCATACCGGAGACGGAAGCCTCCCGGTCTGGAAGGATAGGCAAATATGGGCCTCCCGGCAACAATATCATCCAGATATTTGCGGTTGGGACGCATCTCAGTTCTCTGTGTTTGAACCTCGCCAGAGCTGCCTTTCTTCATATCCTTTAGCCATTCCCAGCCCTCCAGTCCGATAGCCTCGGCAAACTTGAGGACTTTTTTGTATTTTTGTGCAATGCCCTCCCCTATCACTAGGCAGACGCCCCCCCGTATCCGGTCTGTCTTTATGCGCTCAAGACCCTTGTAAATGTCTACCTCTTTATCCTCAGTTGGATCACCATCTATACATACAGGAACATTGCGAAGTATCAGTTCTATCTCTTCATCAGTGGGCATGTATTGCAGCCTGACAATCCTGCGGTGGTATATCTTTATCTCCTCTTTATAGCGCTCTATTTCTGTGTTTGTGGGACGGTAATCGCTAATTCCCACCTTGCGGCGTATATAGTCTCCAAGCAGAACACTAAGAGCTGCAGCAGTGCCCCCTGCCCCTCTGATGGGTCCTGCAAAATATATGCTCAGGTAGTCGGAGCCGTCCGGATTCCTCTCAATGCAGACCTTGGATATTCCCTCCAAGGGAGCAGAAACCACACCTTCTGTGAGGATGGCAAGCGCAGTTCTGACGGCCTGCTCTATCCTTTGCTCCCTGCTCTGGTCCTTGAGATAGGTGCCCTTTATTATCCAGTCTATGATATGCTCGACTATTCTCTCTCTTGACAGGCCCTCATCCTGTGCTTTTTTTATCTCGTCTGCAATATATTTTGGACCGACCAGCCCCTCGACCCTTTCGGCCAGGTTCCGAGTAGGAAGGGCCTCCACCTCCAAGGACGGATCAAACCCTTTTGTGCGCGCTGCCGCAGCTATTTTATACTGTGCAGCCACCTGTTCGTCAAGTCTCCTCAAATAGGTCTGTATATCCACCCCTCAATAAATTAACAGGAAAATGTTATAAATGTAGATGTCAGTAGCTACCCGTCTCATCACAGCAGGGCTCAGTGACTGGGTTATGCTGTCATCATACCTTATTTTTGAGGCTCAGAGGGCAAAAACCCTTTTACATTTTTCATGGGCAAATCTTTTTCATAATCAACTCCTTAATAAATTGGAAAAAATGGTCACCAAACACCCTAATAAGGTTCCTAAGATTCCTAAGAACATGTCGCTGAGGCACATAACAATTAGGGGGGATTTTCGAAGGCTATTCCCTAGGGTTGGGGAACCCGTTCATGAAACTGTGAAGATAACAAGAGGTAGTAGTATAATGGACGTGAGGCTTCAACTCCACATGGCGTATGATGAGGAAGGCAATCCTAGTCACATAATAGTTCAGGCACATCCAAGAACAGAGATAGGAAAAACTATAAGAGACTTTAAATTGCGCTCAAAGACTACTGGTAAGATAATTCTCCCTAAGGAGGTCAAAAGGAGGATTGGGAAACTGTGTGATTCAAAATTCGGCTCGAAACGTCTGCCTATCATATATGCTCTCGGACCCCATGGGGATTAACTGTTTACAGCCCCTTCTCCGCCATGAATGCTGCCAAGTCTATCAGGCGCGCAGAGTAACCCATCTCGTTGTCATACCAGGCAAAGACCTTGACCAGGTCGCCTATCACGTTGGTCATCAGGCCGTCGACTATGGCAGAATCCATAGTAGTCGTGTAGTCCACCGAAACCAATGGGACTTCAGTGTAGGACAGGATTCCTTTGAGCTTCCCTGCGGCCGCCTTTTTGTAGATTGAATTGATTTCCTCCACGCTGGTCTCCCTGCCCACCTTGGCCACCAGGTCCACTATGGACACGTCGGGCGTCGGGACTCTCACCGCCACCCCGTCAAGCTTGCCCTTGAGCTCCGGGATGACCAGACCCGTGGCTTTTGCTGCGCCCGTGGATGTGGGGACCATCGACATGGCCGCGGCGCGGGCCCTGCGGAAATCCTTCTTGTGGGAGCCGTCGAGCAGCCTCTGGTCGCCGGTGTAGGCATGTATTGTGGTGCAGAAGCCGCTTTTGATTTCCAAGGCGCCATTCAGCACCTTAGCCACAGGGGCCAGGCAGTTGGTGGTGCAGGAGGCGTTAGAAACGACGTTGTGCTTGTCCGGGTCGTAGGTGTCCTCGTTGACACCAAGCACGAAGGTGGCGTCCACATCCTTGCCCGGCGCGCTGATTATGACCTTTTTGGCGCCGGCCTTGAGGTGGTCAGCGGCCTGCGGCCCCTTGCGGAACTTGCCCGTTGACTCTATGACTATGTCCACGCCGTTCTCCCCCCAGGGTATGTTAGCCAGCGAATCGCTGATTGCGGTGAACTTCACTTCCCTGCCGTCCACTGAGATGCCGTCATCCGTGGCCCTAACCTCTTTGCCCAAGATGCCGTGCACAGAGTCGTATTTGTACAGATGGGCCATCTGCTCGTTGTCGGAGCTGCGTGTGTTGACCATGACCACTTCCACGTCCTTCCTCCCTTCAGCCGCACGCATGGCGAGCCTGCCCGTCCTTCCAAAACCGTTTATGCCTATTCTGACTGTCATTTTTACCGACCCCGATTTTGTAGTTATACGAGTTATTAAACCCTTATAGGATAAAAAGGTTTCGATTTGGAGAAAATATGTAATGGCATTCTGTTTCCAAACAGCTTTATGGAATAACATACTTCTATATGTGATATTTATTCTTGTCCGGCATGCGCCTTTTTGTCATCTTTGCCAATTGCTCTCTCACCATGAGCGATGTTAGAAAGTCACGGCCATGTATTATGGAGAATGGACTGGAGAAGTGGGGTTCGTTCCTGGAGAACTGCCAGGGGGTCCACATATAGGCATCCATAGTGAAGCCCATCTCATTGGCCAGCTCATTGATCGGGACCAGATAATCATGGTCTGGCGCGGATATCATCTATCCGGGCTTTGACTGCTTCGAGCTCTTTATTCCCCAGAATCTTCTTCTTAGGCACGTATTTATTTCATTACCTGGTTTTTAAATCTCACGCGTCAAAGATATCCACAATGATTTCTGGCAAGAGCATTCGCATGGAGCGGATAATGGACAGGAAGACCATGAGGACCATAATCGTCCCCATGGACCACGGCATCAGCTCCGGCCCTATCGCGGGGCTCGAGAACATGGCCAGGGCAGTCGACTCAGTGGTCAACGGCGGCGCGAACGCGGTGCTGCTCCACAAGGGCATCGTGAGCAGCGGCCACCGGGGCTATGGCAGGGACGTCGGCCTCATAATCCATCTTTCAGGCTCAACATCAATGGCACCGGACCCGAACGCCAAGAAGCTTGTGACAACTGTGGAGCAGGCGGTCAAGATGGGTGCCGACGCAGTTTCTGTGCACATAAACATAGGCGCAGAGACAGAGGGGGAGATGCTACAGGATCTTGGCATGATTTCAGAGGTGGCTGATGAATGGGGTATGCCCCTGCTGGCCATGATGTATCCAAGAGGTCATGATGTAAAAGACCCGTATGACGTCGACGTCGTAAAACTGGCGACGCGCATAGGCGTGGAGCTGGGCGCTGACATTATCAAAACCAACTACACCGGCGACCCGGACAGCTTCCGCGAGGTGATCAGGGGAGCAGGTAGGGTGCCTGTAGTCATCGCAGGCGGCGAGAAGGCCAAGAACATCCGCGATGTCCTGCAGACAGTCAAGGACAGTGTAGAAGCAGGCGGAGCCGGAGTAGCCATGGGCAGAAATGTCTTCCAAGCCGATGATCCTGCCAAGATGGTGGCCGCAGTAGCTGCAATAGTGCATAAAGACAAGAGCGTGGAAGAGGCGCTTGACATCCTGAAGTGAGTTTATGGAGAGCATGAACATATCCGGCTAGGTTATCCTAAGCTGGCTTTTCTTCCTTTTCCTGATAAACTTTGGAAGATGCCCGAGGACAGGGACATCAGAGAGCAGCTCCAAAAGGAAAGGAGACAGCTGACCATAGAGCTGTTGCGCGCCATCAGAGCGAAGAATCTCGCCGAGGTGAGGAGGCTCGTGGCAAGGGGCGCCGACGTCACTGAGGAGATAGCAGGGGGACTGGCAATACATCACGCAGCGAAGTCGGGAGCTGCAGAGATTCTAGATTATCTATTGCAGCAGCATGGCAGTTTGGCTGACGCAAGAACCAACGAAGGCGACAGCGTTGGACACATACTAGCCAGGAAGGCTGAAGACAGAAATCCGGAGCATGTAGCGGCTGTGAGAGCCTATCTTAGAGCAAACCCGAATTTGAGTCTAAAGAACAAGCGGGAGGGAGCTCTTCCGCACGAGATAGCGCGCAGGAGGGGGCAGAAAGTCATAAGCGGGTTGCTCAGGCCCCCGAGGGGAAGCAAACGCCGGCACCGTTAGATTCTCCATTTTATTCCACTAACTCAAAATATCAGTCCTTATTCTTTAAGCTTTTTAAATTTTATTCATAATTTTGCACATCAAGATGTCCTCAAAAGGTGGGGGGCTCCCCTTGGGAAGAAGGATAGTCCGCACAAAGCCGAATGAGGTGGACCGCCAGTTCAGCCGGTTCGTTGAGGAAGGCAGTTTTGAGCAAGTGGCAGACCATATGCAATGGAAGCCCAGCCTCAACACCCCGGTTGATGGAAAGACACCGCTGCATAGGGCTGTGGAGAGGGGAGACTACAAACTAGTCCAATTTCTGCTCCTGAACGGCGCAGACCCTGCGATTAGGGACCACAGAGGTGACACAGTTCTCCATAAGGCTGCGGATATGGGCCGGGGAGACCTGCTTGATTTGATATTTGAGTATGGGGGGAATCCGGAGTGGGTTGACAAGAAGGGACGCTATGCAGACCACAGGGCTAGAGAAGCGGGCCACAAATTTATCGCCGACCACCTCCTCAAAAGGAGGACAACCGGGCATGGTATGTCGTGGTGGTACCATCCCAGGAGACCGCACAAGTAATTTCATAACAAAAATTTTCATAAAAATATCAATTATTACAATGGCGCGCAGGGTAAGTCACAGGGAGCTGCCAACATTTGGAGTCCACACATCCACAAAGGGAGTCCTGCCCCATGAAGTGGATGAATACTACGGGCACGCCTATTTCTTTGAGCCGCAAAACATGAGCAGAAGGGATTTCCATCAGGCATTAAGGCATTTCCTAAAATTCCATGCCAGCCCGGATAAACCAGTAGTGGTGCTTCTGCCCACAAAACGCACAGTTGCCAAGGCAGGAGTAGACTGGTTAAGCAACGTCAGGATCCGTGCGGGGGAATTCACTATTGAAAGAAGAAGGCGTTTTGGAGGAGGTACCAGCATATGGGACAGGCATCTGGCCGTTCTCTCCCCTAGGGACGATGAAAGAAGCCTTGAAAGTGCCCGCAGGGCATGGCGCAGGAAATATGGAGATGCGCCAATGAAGGGC
Organism: uncultured archaeon; assembly: GCA_964592405.1. GTDB lineage: Archaea > Altiarchaeota > Altiarchaeia > JAFGQM01 > JAFGQM01 > CAZQBY01. Next base: position 32,572 of record CAZQBY010000002.1, read on the forward strand.
ATAGGCTGGGAGAACTTCCATGCAGAATGGATCGCCAGGCTAAGGAAGGCTGAGCTTATGAGGATTCTGAACGACTGGAGAAGAAAACAGAAATAGGCTCAATTAGTCCCATTCCCGCCGGCTGAAGCAACATTCTACTAAAGAGAGGCCGGGTTTTGCCTATAAACCACTGAGGCAAGCCATTTTTATTGTGCATTCAGCAAATATCAGTCCTTATTCTGCAACCCCAAACAATGAGCAAACTTCTGTGGGTTTCTGCCATCGGTAATACGCCATGGGAGAAGCGAAAGGAGAGGATAACCGCTGCTCTTGAAGCAGGCGCTGGTGCGGTGCTGGTTAATTCCGGCGAAGCCAAGAAGGTCAAGGAGCTGGGAAACATAGCAGTGGTTGGTGAGGATATCAAAGCCAAATTCATCGAGATAAAAAACAAGAATGATGAGCTAAAGGCCGCCAAGGAAGCAAAGTCGGGGACTGTCATTGTCTCTACCACTGACTGGACTATCATCCCATTGGAAAATCTTATAGCTGCCAAGCAGAAGGGAAAGGGTACCCTCATCGCGCGCGTTGCTTCCGTTCCTGATGCAAAGGTTGCCCTGGAGACACTTGAGGCTGGTGTAGATGGAATACTCTTCGAAGGAAAAACATCTGATATAAAGAGGATCAAGGAGCTTATAGAGAAAATTGGCTCACAAAAAATTGAACTTGTTACTGCTGTTGTTACAAATGTTCGGCCAGTTGGTATGGGGGACAGGGTCTGTGTGGACACCTGCTCACTCTTTGAGAAGGGCGAGGGAATGCTCGTCGGGTCGGCCAGTTCTGGTCTGTTTTTGGTCCACTCTGAAACACTCGAATCGCCGTATGTAGCCGCCCGGCCGTTCAGGGTGAATGCAGGGCCTGTGCATGCATACACGCTCCTGCCGGATGGAAAGACCACCTACCTCAGCGAGCTGGACAGCGGAGATGAGATTCTTGCGGTTAACTACAGGGGTAACACGCGGACAATGGTAATCGGGCGGCTGAAAATAGAGAAAAGGCCGCTGATTTTGGTAGAGGCAAAGGTGGGAAAAAAGACCATCAAAACCATCCTGCAAAACGCGGAGACCATACGTCTAACAGGCAGGGATGGGAAGGCTATATCAGTTGCCCAACTCAAAAGGGGTGATGAGGTGCTCGCTTATGTTGAGGAAGGTGGAAGGCACTTTGGTATGTCTGTGAGGGAGAGTATCAAGGAAAAATGAGCAGGATATGTGTGCCCATAACAGAGGCAAATGTTGAGGATGCACTGAAAGCTATGGAAATGGCAAAGGAGAAGGGAGCTGATCTGGTGGAACTGCGGCTTGACTATATAGGTCAGCTGGACGATGCAAAAATCGGTGATCTTGTAGACGGGGTGGAGATACCAAAAATCGCCACTATAAGACCTGAAGGGGAAGGGGGCTTCTGGAAGGGTGAGGAGAGATACAGGATAAACCATCTGCAGACCTGTCTGAGTTTTGGAGCAGAGTATGTGGATGTTGAGGAGTCTACAGATATTGGCTGGAGGTATGAAATCTCAAAGACATGCAAGGAGAATGGGGCCAAAATGATAATATCCCACCATGATTTTGAAAGGACTCCCAACAAACAGGAGATGATTGACATCTGCAAGAACGAATATGCAGCCGGGGCAGCCATAGCCAAAATAGCTGTCACGCCAAGAAGCATTGAGGATGTGGCAAGTGTCCTAGGTGTTGTTGAGGAATTCAAATCAAAGGATAGGGATGTAATAGGCATAGCAATGGGAAAACTTGGTGTTATGACACGCGTATTTGGACCATTGATAGGCTCATATCTCACCTATGCATCTCTTGAAAGGGGCAAAGAATCAGCCGAAGGCCAGCTAACGCTGGAGGAGATGAGAACGATTTTGAATATATTGCAATCAAGGGAGTAAGGTCTTTTGTATCTCGCTGACTGATTCTCTTAGATTTTTTTTGTTGTCAAAGCCTCTTACGCTACAACCTTCCTTCGCAAACTTAATCATATTTGGCAGTGCGCGCACAACATTGTCCACTATCGTTATGTCGGCCATCTGTGCTGTCCTGGAGAATGGATTGAGGTCTATGGCAACCACAAATTTGCCCATTGCCCTGAGGGCCTCAGTGCGATCCCCATCCTCCAGCATGACCAAGACAGCATCCGCCTTGTATATGCCTTCGGGGTCAACCATACCACGGGGAGATTCCAGATTTGGTATGTGAACCTTCTTGTCCAATCCATAAACCACCTTTGCGCCCGCTTTCTTCAGAATCTCAGCTATTTTGACTTCCCGCTCCCTGCTCCAATAAAAAAGGTTCACTTCGATCTTGGCACCAAGTGCCCCAGCCAGCCGAACGACATCCTCCGGGCAAAGAGCTGCGACATTACCATTGACAGAAATAACACTTCGGATATGCGAGAGTTTGGCAACCGCCGCTTTTTCCGCAAACAGGGCAGGTGGGGTTGTTCTCTCGCCGATGAGATAGTCAAAAGCCTCACCCCTGCCATGGGCTATCATACCCGTTGGCGTAACATAGCCTTCCTTCACACCCTTCTCTATCTTGTGCCTCAGCAGAAGGGATTTGTATCTGGGATGAGATTTCGGAATTGCCATCTTAAAAAACGGCGTTTTTGAGGTTTTTAGTTAAAAAATGTGTAAAATAGATTGAAATGACTACAGGATTGTTAATCGGGCGCTATCAACCCTTCCACAGGGGTCATCTAGAGGTAGTAAGGGAGATACTCGGAGAGTGTGATCTGTTGATAATAGGCATAGGTAGCTCACAGTATAGCCACACAAAAGAGAATCCCTTTACGGGAGGGGAGAGGCTGAGCATGATAGAAGAGGCCCTAGCCGGTGAGAACATACCATCCCACAGATATGTAATTGTGCCAATACCCGATATCAACAACAATGCCCTGTGGGTAAGCCATGTGAAAGCATTTTGTCCGCCATTTGATGTTGTTTACACCAGAAACCCGCTCTCCAAGAGGCTATTTGAGGAGGCGGATATTAGGGTTAGGGCACAACCACTTTTTGACAGGGAAAAATACAGTGGGACAAAGATAAGAGAGAGGATGATAAGGGGGGAGGAATGGGAATCCCTCGTGCCAGAGGGAGTCGCACGTGTGATAAAGAAGTTGGGAGGTGTTGAACGACTGAAGAGTATTATACAGAGCGATTAGGATGATGCAGAAACCCGAAGTGTATATGTTGTGAGGGGAAGCACGCCTTCTCATCTAAGCCAAGGCCTCAAATCCTGCCATGACGTCCAAGACCCTCTGGTCTTCCAGCGGCTTGCCAATTACCTGGAGCCCTGTGGGTATACCCTTCACATCGCCTGCAGGAACTGATCCTGCAGGAACACCTGCTAGATTGGCAGGAACCGTAAATATATCATAGGCATAAAGCACCCTAGGGTCCTTTATCTTACTCCCCAATTTGTGTGGGAGATCAGGAACCACTGGGCCGACCAAGACATCCACATCCTTCAGAGCACGCAGAAGTTCATTGCGTATCACGGAGCGCGCCTGCAGGGCCCTGCGGTAAAATCTGTTCTGCCACTCCTTCTGGCTTATATACCTGCCCAAGGTGATCCTTCTTAGCACTTCCTCGCCACATACATCCTCAATCCTGTAGCCATATCTGCGACCATCATATTTTCGTGTGGCCGAGAAGAATTCAACATAGACATTTAGGTAATAAGTTGGAATGCCCTTATCCAAAGATGGTAGCTCAACATCCACAATCCTAGCTCCTGCCTCTTTGAGTTTGTCTATGGCTGCACACACTACATTCCTTATACCGTCATTGGCTATGAGGGCATCAAACTGTTTGGGATAACCGATTTTTCTGTTCCTGAGGTCTCTCTCCAGCCTCTCGACATAGCCGCTCCTAGAATTGAGCGAAGTCGCGTCCTTAGGGTCCTGCCCGGCTATGATATCCAAAAGAAGGGCCGTATCCTTCACATTGCGCGCAATAGGGCCTATCTGCTCTAAACTCATGGCCATGTCGCAAAGGCCGTATCTGGAGACCAGTCCATAGGTGGGTTTGAACCCAACGACTCCGCAATGGGAGGCAGGATTTCTTATAGAACCACCGGTGTCCGAACCAAGGGCCATATCCACATATCCGGCAGCTACTGCAGCTGCAGAGCCCGAAGACGAACCACCAGGTATTCTCCCGGGAGCAGCCGGATTGTCTGTCGGGCCATAATAGGATGATTCACCACTGACACCACAGGCGAATTCGTCCATATTGGCCATACCCAAGATTATGCCATCTTCAGCCCTTATCCGCTCAATAACCGTAGCATTATATGGTGCGATGTAGTTTTCCAGCGTTTTGGAGGCGCAGGATGTAAGGTAGCTCTCTACACATATATTGGATTTTACTGCCAGAACCACACCGGCTAACCTTCCACTGTCTGCTTCAGCATGTTTTCTTGCTTCCTCAGGATACCTCTTTATGAATGCATTAATCTTATCCTTTTTTTCCAGCAGTTGTTCAAGATGCTCGCTCATCTCTTCTTCTCTACCTTGACATAGCCGTAGTCCCATTTGGGCGCCAGTTTTTCAAATTTCTTGGCAAACCGGGGGTCACAGTAGCCTTTGTCGTCTGGGCGGGTGATATTCTTCAGGTCGATGACATAATGCACCTCTTCTCTTCTTGGGATATCCTTCAGCGCTTCTGAGAACTCCTCTATAAGCTTCTTACCCTCTTCCAAGACCCTCTTTTCGTCTGGCATTGGTTAATTAGATGCAGGAGGAATTAAAGCTTCTCCATGTTGCGCCTAGATTCCTCAAGGATTTCATCATACAAACTCCTGCCGTGAGAGTCCATGGCAACTATGGCCGGGAAGTCCCTAACTATCAACTCGTACATGGCTTCGGGGACACCAAACTCCTCGAACCTCACAGACTTTATCTCCTTTATGGAGTCGGCCAGGAGGGCACCAGCCCCGCCGGTGGCGGCCAGATATACTGCCCCATTCTCTATAAGCGCGCGCATGGTTTTCTCGCCCATTCCGCCCTTGCCGATTATGGCTCCGATGCCATAGTGCCTGATAAGCTCGGCCTCATATGGTTCCTCGCGTATGCTGGTGGTCGGGCCGGCGGAGATTATCCTGTTGTTCTTGATGATTGGGCCGCAATGGTAGATTATCGAGCCGTTTAGGGGTATCTTGAGCTCGTCCGGCATCTTTTCAAACAGGAGCTTGTGCACCAAGTCGCGCGCAGTGTAGATAGTGCCTGACACTAACACAGGGTCCCCTGCCTTCAGCTCCCTGACATCTCCCTCTTTCAGAGGCGTCTTAAGAGTAATAGGGTTTTCCATCCTTTATGGTCAGTGTCCACCTGCGAAGCGCCCAGCAGTTGATTGAGATTGATACGAAATAGCAGGCAGGAAGCCTTGGCAGCGAGGTAGCGAAGACTTCTAAAACAGTGGTCTTGCCTCCCAGTCCCATCGGGCCTATCCCTAGGCTGTTCAGCTTCCCTTTCAAGCGGGCCTCCAGCCCGGCAAGCTTCCCACGTTCGCCCATCTTCCTGAACAACTGCTTCTTCGCCTCCATATATCCGGACTCGCGCTGGCCGCCTATGCACACCCCCAGGATGTAGGGTGGGCAGCCCTTTCCCTGCGCCTTGAAGACCGCATCCATTATACACTTCTCGACGCCCTCCATATCGCGCCCCGCCTCCAGCGAGGCGTCGGGAAGCTTGTATTGCGCGCATACGTTCTCCGAGCCTCCGCCCTTGGATAGCAGCCTGATCTCGAAATCGCCCTTCTCAAAGTGGATTATTGGCAGGTTTCCCATGTTCCTGCCACTAATCGGGTCTACAGAATTGGGGCGCAGCAGACCCTGTGCGGTGGCCATTTCCGTAGCCTCCATTATCATGATTTTGAGCTCATCCTCCGTGTAGTCGCCCTTCCTGACGAAGAAATTGAGCGCGCCCGTGTCCTGGCACATGGGCAGCCCCTTAATGCGCGCTATCCTGACGTTCTCCAGTATGTCAGTGAGTATCTGCTTCGCGGTTCCAGACTCACTCTCTTTAGCCGTCTCCAGCAAGATTCGTATGTCCGAGGGTAAGTCTGTGGAAATCCTCTTGATTAGCTCTAGGATAGCATTAGTGAGGTCCATCAGGATCCGAGAATCACTTGATGAGGTTCTTTATGTACTCTACCGACTTCCTGAGTTCCTCTTTCTCCCAGTTATCGAGCTCGTATTCTACAACCCCTTCGATGCCACCAGCACCTATGCATGCGGGCACACACATAAAGATATCCCGGACGCCATACTGGCCTTCAAGGAGAACGGAACAGGGCAGGACCCTCTTGAGATCCCTTATGATGCTCTCAACAATCTCTGTTATTGCCGAAGCTGGAGCATAGAAGGCGCTGCCGGTTTTCAAAAGGCCAACAATCTCAGCCCCACCATTGCGCGTCTTTTCTATAATCTCAAGGACTTTTTCACGAGAGAGGAGCTCTTTCAGTGGCTTGCCCCCAACAGTTGCCCTGCTGGCCAAGGGGACCATAGCTGTTGAATGAGCGCCTATAACAATACCGTGCACCTCATCTGGGGATGCCCCCAGCTCGTGAGCTATGAAATAGCGAAAGCGTGAAGAGTCGAGCCCCCCTGACATGCCCAGAATACGGCTCTTTGGGATGTCCCCCACCTCCTTGGCCACCCTGACTATTCCGTCCAGTGGGTTTGTGACTATGAGGAAAATGGCATCAGGCGAGTGCTTGACTGCCTCCTTGACGACCAAGCTGACTATCTTGGAATTCGTCTCAAGGAGGTCCTTGCGCGTCATTCCGGGCTTCCTGGCCAGGCCCGCGGTCACGATGACTATGTCAGAGCCGGCTGTGTCCTTGTAGTCGTTTGTCCCGGTTATCGTGGGCGCGAACTTCTCGACCATGCGCGCCTGCATCATGTCCAAAGCCTTTCCCTGCGGCAGGCCTTCGACAATGTCTATCAAGACCACATCGGCCAGCCCCTTGAGCGCTATCAGGTGGCCGGTGGTCGCGCCCACATGGCCGGCGCCTATTATGGATACCTTTTTCATGTTGATTCGCCGGAACAGTTGAGGTTCTAGGAATAAAAAGGTTATTTTTTCCGCCTTTTCCTGCCTTTTCTCTTCTTCCTGCCCTCCCTGCGCCTCCTGGCCAAATCGCTGGCCGCGAATGCGGTGACGGCGATGCTGGCTCCGCCGATGCCCCCGAGAAGCGCGCCGCCTATGAGCCTCCTGCCCTGCCTCCGCCAGTACCTGCGGAACTCGGGCTTGAGCCTCTTCTGCTCCCTCCAGAAGGCTTGGAGGTCGCTCTTCGTCTTTGGCGAGAGCTTGGTTATGGCAATCTCATAGGGGTCTATCTCCATCGAGCCCCTCCTGTCCGCCCGCCTCCCCGGCCGGACGGCCCCCTGCCGTATTATCTCCTTCCTAAGCCTCTCAGCCTCGTCGATGTGCGCCTGGAGGTGCTTGGGCCGGGGGAGGCTGGGAATGGCAGTGGAGATTCCTGCGAAGGCCCCGAGGGCAAAAGCGCTCACCACGGCCGCCTTCATCTCGCTCCTGTCGCCCCTATCCTTTTGATCCATTCTCCAGATAGCTCTCCAGAAACATCGTCAAGTATTGTTTCTTACCCTGCTTCCACGCCCTCTCCTTAAAGCCCTTCCTGCGCGCCAGCCGGTCCAGAGCCTTGTGCACGCCACTGCCGTACTGGGCGGCCTTCTTCGGGCGCCAGACTATTTCCTTGGGCAGGATCTCCTCAGCTGCTCTCTTCTCACAGAACTTGCGAATGATGAATTTTTGGCCATGCTTCTCATAGGGGTATCTGGGCTTCCTGTCGCCCATCCAGAGGCGGTCCCTGACGTCTATAGAGAGCCCGTATTCCACGAAGCCATCCTCCAGGAAGGGGTTTCGCAGCTCGATGCCATTCTTTGCACAGACTGCGCGGCCTATCCTGATTATCTCGTTCTTGAGCTCGAGGGTGTCCTTTTTGAGCAGTCGTTTGAGGGCATCATAGCCCTTCTCAAGCAATATGGGTATATAGCGCGCATATCCGCCGAACATCTCGTCCGGGCCCTGGCCGGAGAGCATGACCTTGAAGCCATCTTGGGCTGCTGCCTTGGAGGCGAAATAAGACGGGAGCTCAGCGCCCACGCGAACCGGGCTGACGTGGCCCTCCATTTTGTTGATTATGGGGGTTATGGCAGGGAGTGCCTCCTCCATATCCTCCTCGCTGAGCTTGATTATGTCCAAGTCAAAATGGCTCTTCAGATTGCGTGCGAAGGGGATGTCGGGTGCGCCCTCCACGCCCACGGTGTAGGCCGTCACGCTGCAGTGGCGTGCGGCCAGAACCGCCAGCAGGCTGGAGTCCACCCCGCCGGAGAAGATTACGCCAGTCTCCTTCTCGCACTGGCTCTTCACGACCGCATCCAGCTTCTGCAGGAACTCGCCCACGCTAATTTTTAGCCTTGAAGCATAAAATAGGAGCATGTCACCACTCTGGCGGAGAAGAAAAAGAAAAGAGAGGAAAGGTCCCAGCGAACCTGCTGGATTCACCCCTGCTGAGGTGAAAGAGCTGATGAGCGTTAGTGAGCGTCTAAATCTCAGATATCATAGATTATGGCCCAGGCTCCAACATCATCTAAAAAACCATCCGGGAGAGGGCAGACTTGTGGATGTTGGTGGTATGAAGATATGGGCTTAAAACCTTGGGAGCGGGGGGCGTACTGTTTGGTGTGCAGGCTCCAGTTGGCCGCATATTGAGGGGTATGAGGGTGCATATGATGCTCTTTGACAATATGGGTAACATCCTAATCAAAAGGATGGGGAGCTGCCGGTGTAGAGAGTATTTTTAATATTTAAACCCAAAAATTAATGCCCAATATGCCGCTCTTTGGTCCAAAGGCTGGTCACCTTAGAAATCGCAGAAAGAGAGAAAAGTTCGTGGAAAGGTTGAGGAGTGGCAATCCTGCCCACATCGAAGTAATCAGAGAACTGATTAGCATTCTTCCAAGGGAAAGGAGTTATTATGAAAAATGGCCTGTCCACAAACAGACCCTTACTGTAAAAACAACACCGCACAAGGACATTGCAGTTGGGAGTGCTGCTGTGAAAGGTAGGAAGATACACTGGATAAGGATAACTGATAAGAACGGTAAAGAGCATTTCATTGGGCCGCTAAATGAAAGAGGAGAGCTATTGCAACATAATACTCATGCCCAGACACCGCAGAAGTGAACACCTGCCCAGGAGGCTGATAGAGAGAATCAAGGCTAGTGAATACTCCGAATTTTTTGGCCATGTGTACACCGCTCTGGGTGGCGGACTGATGGGGGCGAGGTATCTGCTGACCCGGCCATTCCTGCCAAATGGCAAGAGGGCGCGCATAGGAGCACCAATGGACGTGCAATACACACTTAAGGACCAGATACTGACAAGAACAGAATTCGTACGTGGCGCTCCCTCCCTGCCAGTCCACATGGCACACTTTGACCCGGAGACAGGCAAAAGACTCTCGACTGTACTGGACTGTTTTTGATTTGATAGGTTAGCAAGCTTTTTATACCAACGTCTTCAAATTAAAGGCGGGGTTTATGTTCCAACTGAGAAATGGGTTTTGAAGAAGAAGTAAAAAAGGTTCTCAAAGACGGAGAGCTTGTTATCGGTGAGAAGAAAGTGAAGAAGGGTCTGTTAAAGGGCGGTGTCAAGATGGTAATTGTCGCAAAGAATGCATCCCAGAGTATGAAGGAGGATTTCAAGAGATATGCCGAAATGTCAAATATCAGATATTATGAGTATCCCGAATCCTCTAAGGAACTTGGCTATGCCTGTGCAAAGCCCTTTTCTGTGTCAACCATTGCGGTTGTGAAGGAGGGAACGAGCAGAATACTTAAGATATAATACTTAGATATAAATCAAGATGCTCTTGAATACCCGAGATATCCAGTTGATGAACGCCTTTGAATCCATAACCCACGCCCGGACTCTTGACTGCTTCCAGATGGATGATACCATAGTATTCCTGGTCAAGGAGGGACATCTGGGCAGGGCTATTGGCAGGGGAGGCGAAACCATAAACCGCGCGAGAAAGAAGTTCGGTAAACGACTGATAGTGTTTGAGGACTCTGACAATCCGCGCAGGTTCATAATCAATGTCTGCAAGCCCCTGAAGGCCAGCCCGAACATCGGTGATGAGATACGTATAGACGTCCTAAGGAGCCAAAGGGATGAGATTTCCGGCAGACAGATAAGGATCCTGAAGGAACTGATAAGAAGGAAGCTCAATGTATCCAAGGTGAATTTTGTCTTTACCTAGAGCAACTCTCCTATACGGCTGATGAACTCTCCAGCCAGCTTTACTGCATTATCTATATCTTCATAATTTGCTATTCCACTGGGAGAGTGTATGTAACGAGTGGGGATGGATATACCGCCAGTTTGGACACCCTCATTGCTCATATAGATTATGGCTCCATCAGTCATTCCCCCTTTTGTGGCCTCCAGCTGATAGGGTATCTTGGCATCACGCGCACAGCGTATGAGGTGTCTCTTGACCTGCGGCGATGGAACCAGCCCGCGACCGCTGGACTCCACAACCGTTATTGCCGGCCCCTTGCCAAGTTCAAGGGAGGTTTCACTCTTATTGATGTCGGGAGTGTCGCCAGCTATGCCGGTATCCAGAACAAGTGCAAAATCTGGTTTTATGGCAAAGGCTGATGTGCGCGCACCCTTGAGTCCAAGCTCTTCCTGGACAGTGGCCACTCCATAGACGGTTCCCCTGAAATCATCCAATCGTTTTATAGTCTCGATGAGGGCTGCACAACCCGTGCGGTTATCCAGGGCCTTGCCAATAAAGTTCTTGCCAAGGTCTATGAATCTGGAATCAAAGATTATAGGGTCTCCTATCTGGACCCTTTTGTTAACCTCATCCTTGTCCAGACCCGTATCTACATACATGTCATCCAGCTTGAGTTTTTTCTTCTTGTCCTCCTCCTCCCTCTTGAGATGAGGAGGTTTGAAGCCTATAATCCCGGGCAGTTCACCACTCTCGGTGAGGATTGTAACGCTGGTCGCCGGCAGGGTCTCATCATCTATACCACCCATCGGGATAAACCGTATAAACCCGTTTTCATCTATGTATTTGACAAGCAGGCCTATCTCATCCATGTGGGCAGCTATCATGATTCTGGGCTTGCCGCTACCCTTTTTGCAGATGACATTGCCAAATCTGTCCACCTCCGTCTCCCCATATCTGGAGAGGTGCTTTTTCATCAGAGCACGTATCTCTTCCTCATATCCACTGATGCCTTTTGCACTAGTAAGCTCCTCCAAAAGTTTCTTCATCGTAATTTGTTATCTTTTAATGGGTATTTTTGATAGTTTAAGATGAAAAATAAGACTTTATTCAAAGGTGAGGCCTAAACTACCATGATAAAAATCCAGTTCCTTGGGACATCAGGAACCGTGCCAACTGAAAGACGCGGCATGCCGGCCGTGTATCTCGAGTATCAGGGGCATCGGATGCTCTTTGACTGCGGCGAGGGGACACAGCGACAGATGAGGATAGCCGGACTACCTTTTATGAAGCTGGAGCGAATCTTCATAAGCCATTTTCATGCAGACCACTGCCTTGGGCTTGGTGGCCTGATACAGACTATGGATCTGCTCAGGCGCCAAAAGAAGCTGGAGATATACGGGCCGAAGGGTACCCAAGATGTTATTGAAAAGGTGATAACCACAGGAAACTTCATCCTAGAGGGCTTTGATTTGGAGATAAATGAGATCAGATCCAGAGGAATCAAACAGATATATGCTGATAAGGATTACATCATAAAGTGCGCACAGCTGAATCACACCGTACCCTGTCTCGGCTACAGCTTTGAGGAACGGGAAAAGCGAAGGTTTCTGAAGGAGAAGGCCCTTAAGTTGGGGGTCCCCGAAGGACCCTTGTTCAGCAGGCTACAAGCCGGTGAAAATGTGAAAATAGGCAAAAGGGTTATTAAACCGGATGATGTCTTGGCCAAACCGGTAAGGGGAAGGAAGGTTGTTTACGCTTCGGATTCCAGACCCTGTACTGCCACAGTTCAGCTGGCGAAGGGTGCTGACTTCCTGATACATGAGGCCACTTACGCCAATGATATGCAGAAATCAGCCATAGAAGGAAAACACTCAACTGCCAAGGAGGCTGCCGAAATTGCGAAGAAGGCCGGTGTGAAAAGGCTACTCCTGACGCATATAAGTCAGAGGTATAAAAAACCGAGGGTTCTTGAAGATGAAGCGAGGAAGGTTTTCCCGAAGACGAAGTTAGCTGAGGATTTTGATATTGTGACGGTTTAAAGATTCAAATCAAACAAAATGAAAAAAACCTTATTGCCTCTGACTTTCGTGGTCCTCTTTTCCTGCCTAGCTGCGGGGATGTTGCCCTCGTCAGCCTATGAAAAGGCGAAAAATAATGCTCGAGAGCATTTCATCGGGGTTGTCCAGTCGGTGAGGCCGATTATGATTTGGGGCTGTTCAGTAGACATGGTCGCCGACGTTGAGGTCACCGAGGTCTTCAAGACCCGTAAAGGCATTGCGCCGGGTGACAGGGTCCGTCTGCTGTATTATTCCGTGGGGCCTATGTCCTGTACCGGGCCCACATGGCATAGCCATCTCGAGAGGGGATACCGGATCGAGGTCCACGCCAATTCCTTCGCGGAGTATCTTTCTTGGGAGTATAGTGAGGAGGAGAGGCTTGCCAGGAGGGCGGCGGACTTTGAGATAGCTGGGTCGGGGATAGACGTCCTAGAAAAAGGCGTGCTGCCTCCGGATCCCAGCTGGATTTTGTTTCTCCTGTTGGTCATCGTGGTTGTGAGTCTGATTCGAGCCAGGCGAGTGGAGAAGTCCGAGCTTTTTACAAAAGACGCCTCCGGGAGCAAGGCGACCGAGCCATTCGTCGTTTGGGTGTTGATTTTGGTGCTTACCCTTCTAACGGCTATAGTGGTCTTGTTCAATGTGAGTGCTTACACCTACTATGGCACTGCCAAAACGTTCATGACATCATCGCTCTTCTTTGGCCTCTCGGCAGCCCTCTTCTTGGGGCTGAAGCGGGGAGATAGGAAGCTGCTCCTCTGGACGGGGTTGCTGGAGTTCGTCATACTGCTGCTGTCCCTACTCTCGTTCGACATGAGCCAGGATTATCTCTTTTATTTCTTGGTGCCCTTGTTTGTATTGATGCCGTTCTTTGTCGTAGTGTTCGGGGTGTTATGGGTCTCCCTGCCCGTAGGCCTCTTCTACGTGCAGGAGAACGCGGAAGACCGGAAGAAGCTTTGGATGTTCCTAGTCATGCTGGCCCTAGTCGTCGGGATAATCTGGACTGTCGTTGAGACCTCGGGGTTCAACAGATGGGACTGGGCGACGCAAAGATACGTCCTCGACTTGGGCAGGTTCGCGCTTGGTTGGTCGCTGATCTTCTTGGTGCCGCTAGGCATCTGGACGTATGTTGAGAGGAGATTATCGGCCCCCAGCAAGGCTAAAAAACCCTGACCAAAGTGGGTTGCTGGGGGTTCGGAAGCTCCGGCCAGAGGTGGGAAATGGGATTTTTAGAACTTAAACTTATGGGATATAAGGTGAACTAATATGGTTCAAGCAATAATCAACCTAAATGAGAATGCCAACAGAATCCTGAACATAGTGAAGGTCCTGCAGGGCAGGCGGAGGACCAACGTGGGAAGCTTTGTCTTGCCCTATTCCATAGACGAGAACCGGGGGTCATCAGGCTCTTTGAGTATGAGCATCATGACAGAGTGTACAAGTAGGTATTCCACTGCCAAAGAGGCTGATTATGATCTGGGTTGGTGATGAGCCAGAGAACATGCCAACCACTATAAAGAACGGCAAGAAACCAAGCCTTAGGACATCTCAATGTTGCCTACCTCATCCCACCACATCTCAACAACCTCGGGGCCCTCGCCGCTGTCAGTTGTTATGATGCCGTGGCACATCTCCTTGCCTTCGCGCAGTTCTTTACCCATGACCTCAATCTGGGTACTTCCTCCCAGAGAACCCAAGTCTATGCTTATTGTCTGACCCTCCGGACACCAATCACGCGCAGCCGGAGCAGGCAGGGAAGCTATCTTGTTCTCGACTGCAGCCATTTCTGTGGCTAGGGCATCAACTGACACCTGTAAGTCATAAAGCTGGTCATGCATAACCCATAAGGCGGTTACAAATGTAAGCGCAAGCAGCAGAATCGCCCCAGCAGTCAGAATATAGTAGCTCTTCCAGCGCATAAGCCCCAACTCCTCAAAAGCACGAACAATGTCCTCCTTCTGCTCTATTCTCCGCTCCTCAGATTCAATGAGTCTTTCCTCCCGTTCAATCCTCTTGAGTTCCTCTTCAATATCCGGTTTCTTCTTACGGGCCATTTTGGATGATTGATATTCTTATTAAGGGTTCAATAAAAACGTTAGAGCTCTACCCACTTGCCAGAACCCTCCCAGACCCGCACAGAGACCACATTCATCCTCTTCCTGAGCCTGTCATATATCCACTGGGCGATGTTCTCGGCAGTAGGGTTTTTCATAATCCTGTTCAGATCCTTATGATCCAGCTTGACCATAACCTCCTCATTGACTATCTTCTTTATCTCCCTGAAGTCCATGACCATGCCGTCCTTAACGGGTCCTTCCACCACAACACGAAGCTTATATGTGTGCCCATGCGGCTCCTCACAGGGACTGCCCTTATCATCCACTATGTAGTGCGCCGCATCGAAGGTAAACTCCCGTGCTACTTTCATCTTATAATTATCGCATACTCTGAAAAAAACTATCCCGTCACCCTCTTCAAATCCAGATTATTCTTGGCCAGTCTGCCCAGCAGCTTGACCTTGTCCTTGTCGTCTTTGGTCAGCATGGCCTCCAGCCCATCCACCATCTTGGCGGTCTTGTAAGTGTCGTAGGGCACCAGAAGTATGGGGACGCCCTTTTCCTCCGCTTTAGAGATTATCTGGGGCGGCGGCAGGATGTTGTTGGTCAGGAGCAGGGCCTCGGTGTCGCTCTCTAGAGCGGCCAGTATCATGTCGTGGCGGTCCCCAGGGGTTATCATGAGCTTCTCCTCCCTCTCAGAGAGTATCTTCTGCAGCGGCCTGTCCACCGACATAGCTCCTATCAGTATGTTCCTCACTACCCTGCCCAGGCTCTCCTCGCCCGTTACCACCTTGGCCAACAGCATGTCGGCCAAGTAGCTGACAGAGAGGTGGGTCAGCTCCTCTTTATGAGGGACCACGCCCACGACATCCACCCCCAGCTTTTCTATCTCGGGCAGATGAGTCTCTTCGAACTCATCGGTCTTGTTCACCTTGTTTATTATGACGCCGCCGAAGTCGAAGTCCTTCCTGTCCAGATACTTCTTCAGGAACGCGACGTCATCCACTATGCTGTCGTGGTCGCCACTCACGACGACGAACAGCCGCGCGCCAGTGTGCTTGGCCACCGAGAGGGAGCCAAGATGGATGTAGGTGCCATGCATCAAATCCTTTCCGCCTTCTATGAAAAGTATGTCCTTCCCCTTGCCAACGACCTCAACGGACTCCAGCAGCTTCTCCTTGATCCCCTGGTCACTGTACATGTAGCTCAGCTTGGAGTGGTCAAAACCAAAGCACATGTCCTCGGGGTTCTCTTCCAGCCCGTAGAGGTTCGTCATCAGGGCCGTGTCGTAGTCCCACAGCCTCTTCTTTTTGTACATGAGGCGGTCCCCAAAGGGCTTCATGTACCCCAACTTCTTCTTCAGCGCCTCCGCCATGCCCACTATCAGGCTGGTCTTACCGGCGCCCCTGCGCATAGATGCGACGACTATTTTATCCATTTTCTCCCTCGGTTTTTGAAAGTAAAATCCGAACGTCCACCGCTTTGACCCCCTTCTCGTAGACGGCGACCGGGTTCATCTCGATGTCGGCGATGCTCCCGCACTTGTTTATTATCTCCCCGGCCTTAATAATCGTGTCTACCAAAGCCGATATGTCCTTCTTGTCCTCACCCCTCACACCCAGCAGGATGGGATAAGAGCGTATCTGCTTTATCATGCTCATGACTTCTCTCCGGTCCAGCGGCGCGGCCCTGAAGGAGACGTCTTTCATGACCTCGACATAGATGCCACCAAGCCCGACCATGACCACCGGTCCGAACTTGTTGTCCCGGCGGGCGCCGACTATTATCTCCGTCTTCGTGCTCACCATCTCCGCTATTTCCACACCCTCTATGTCCGCATTGGAGTAGTGGGACTTGCACCTGCGCATCATGACCTCATAGGCATCCATGACCTCCCTCTTGCTCTGTAAGTTCAGGACCACTCCGCCCACGTCGCTTTTGTGAAGGATGTCCTTGGATACCACCTTCATCACAACAGGATAACCTATAGCCTCGGCGTGCCCGACAGCCTCACCGATACTGCGCGCTATCCTGCTCTCTGGGACAGGTATACCGACTATGCCCATCACCTCCCTGGCCTCGTGGGCCAGCAAAAAGGATCTGCCCTGTTTGAGTGCCTTCTTTGCCACTTTTTCTATAGCTTTAGCGTCTATGCCGGCCTCCTCCGGCCTGCGCCTGTGGCCTTTCACATAGCCATGATACCGTCGCATTGCCCCCAAGCATGACACCGCGTCGTAGACACTGTCGAATATGGGGATTGACTTCCTCCTAAGCTCGCTGATTGTGCGCTCGACACTCTCGCCACCGAATATGGAGAACACAAGCGGCTTGCTGCTCTTTTTGAACCGCTCGTAGTTCTTCGCTATGATCTTGGTCAGGTTCTCCGCGTCGAATACCGCGGTCTCGCAGTAGAGAGCTACGACCGCATCCACCTCTTTGATCTCCAGCGCCACCTCCAAGGCCTTGTTGTAGTTGGATGAAGTAGCCCCTCCAGTCAGATCCACCGGGTTCTTGACCGAACCGAAGTCGGGCACCGCCCCCGAGAAGGCCTCCTTGAGCTTCGCGGGATTGTCGTAAAGCGGAATGCCAAACTTCTCCGACGCATCGGCCGCCATGACTCCTATTCCCCCGCCGTTGGTCACGACCAAAGTGTTCTTACACGGACTCATCGGCGAGTTCGCCAAGAACTTGCACCAGTCGAAGGCCTCCTTGATGCTCTCGGCCCTGAGAACGCCGCACTGGCGCATGATGTCGTCGAAGACGTTGTCCTCGCCGGCGAGCGACCCCGTATGCGAGGCGACCGCCATGGCCCCCCTCTTGGAGCGGCCAGACTTGATAACTATGACCGGCTTCTTCCTCGTGGCCCTCTTGAACGACTTTATCAGTCTGCCGCCGTCGCGGACGCCCTCGATATATGCCAGGATTACCTTCGTGTCTTTCTCTTTGGCTAGGTAGTCCAGAAGCTCCGACTCGTCTATGTCCGATTTGTTGCCGACTGAGACTATGGCCGATAGCCCGATGTTTTCCACCGCCGTCTTGCCTATCATGGAAAGCCCCAGCGCTCCGCTTTGGGTAACTATGGCCACGTTCCCCGGCTTTATGTCGTCCGGGCCGAAGGTGGCGTTCATGGAGCTGGCGGAGGAGTAGACGCCGAATATGTTGGGGCCCAGTATGCGCATCCCCTTCTTGTTGGCATAGTCGACTATCCTCTTCTCCCCCGCGATGTTACCCACTTCGGAGAATCCGGAGGCTATGACCGGCGCGAACTTCACACCCTTGTCTGCACACTCCCTGACCGCATCGAAGACGTACTTGGCAGGTATGACTATGCAGGCCATGTCCACATCTCCCTCTATGTCAGCGACGCTCTTGCGGACTTTCAGCCCCATTATCTCGCCACCCTTGGGGTTGACGGGATATACTCTGCCCTTGTAGCCTCCCGAGAGTATGTTGGCCAGCAGCTTGTAGCCTATTTTCTCCTTGTGGTGCGACGCTCCAACCACGGCTATCGAGCGCGGCTTGAACAGATACTTAATATCAGGCCTTTTCATCCTTGAACATCATCCTTTCATCCTTGAACATCATCCTCAACTCGTAGACTCCCTCAACGCTCCGCTTGTCGATGTCGAAGCCCGCCTTTTCAAACAGACTGAGCATTTCCCTGTTGTCCACCAGCACCTCGGCGGTGAAGCCCAGAAGCCCCTGCTTTTTGGCCAAGTAGGTCAGATAGGAGAGAAGTTCTGTACCTATGCCCCTGTCCTGGTAGTCATCTCTCACTACGAACGCGACCTCAGCGGTGTGGGTGCGCTCATCTATGCCGTACTGAGCCACCCCCACTACCTCTTCATTCCCTTCGTTGCCCATGACCGCCAAGATGACCATCTCTTTTGTGTAGTCTATGGCCACGAACTCCTGCAGCCGCTCGTGGGGCATGTCCCTGCGCGCGGATATAAAGCGCTTGTAGATGCTGTCGTCGGAGAGTGAATAAAAGAAGTCCTTGAGCAGCGGCTCATCGCTTATCTTGACTGGGCGGAGCCTTATCTCCAACCCCTCCTTGGTGGTGCGGTGCGTCTCCAGCCGCTCGGGGTACTGGCCCCTCTTGCCGGGGACGAAAGCCTGGTCCTTGAATATCAGGCCCAGACGCTTGGCCTCTCGGATAAGCTCCGGCTGGAATTTCGGATGGGCAATCGCTATCAGGTCCATGGCCCTCTCTCTGATGTTCTTGCCGTGGAGGTAGGCAATGCCGTATTCCGTGACTACATAGTGGACGTCCCCCCTGTTGAGGGTCACGCCAGCCCCCTCGCTTATGAAAGGTACTATGCGCGATTTTTTCCCGTTGTCAGCCGTGGACTGCAGGGCTAGGATGGTCTTGCCTCCTTTTGAAAGAACGGCGCCCCTCATGAAGTCGGCCTGCCCCCCGATGCCGCTGTAGAAGGTCCTGCCTATGGACTCGGCGGACGCCTGGCCAGTCAAATCTATTTCCAACGCGCTGTTTATGGCAGTCATGCGATCGTTTGCCGAGATTATTCGGGGGTTGTTGGTGTAGTCGGTCGGCCTGAACTCCACTGACGGGTTGTCATGTAGGTAATCGTAGGTGCTCCTCTTACCCATGCAGAAGGTGGCGATAGTCTTGCCGCGGTCGATGCTCTTCAAGCTGTTGTCCACCACCCCGCTTTTCATCAGCTCGACTATCCCGTCGGTGAGCAGCTCGGTGTGGACTCCCAAGTGCTTTTTATCCTGGAGGTTGGCCAGGATGGCGTTGGGTATGCTGCCGTAACCCACCTGGATCGTGTCTCCCTCCTCTATTATGCGCGCGACGTGTTTGCCTATCCTCTCGGCTATGTCGCTGGAGACTCCAGACTCGTATTCCAAGAGCGGCTCTTTTTTGAAGACCATGTAGTCCACCTCATCCGCATGTATGAACGCGTCCCCATGGGTGCGGGGCATCTCGGGGTTGACCTGGGCTATGACGAGTCGGGCCGCCTCGACCGCAGCCTTCGTTATGTCGACGCTTATGCCCAAGCTCATGAAGCCGTGCTCGTCAGGCGGCGATACCTGCACTAGGGCCACATCTATCGGCACCAAGCCCTTGCAGAACATCTCCGGGACCTCTGACAAAAAGACTGGCGTGTAGTCCGCCATGCCCTCGTTGACAGCCTCGCGTGTGTTGCTGCCGACGAAAAAGGAGTTGTGCCGGAAGTTGCGCTTGAACTTCTGCTGAGTATAAGGTGCCACTCCCAAGGTCCAGACCTGCAAGACTTCCGCGTCGAAGAAGGCCTTGGGGTTGGTCTCCACATAATCCACGAGCGACTTGACCAGATGCTGGGGCTCGCCGCATGCGGTGCCGATGAAGATGCGGTCGCCTGGGTGGATGTTTTTGAATATTCTCTTCTCTGAGATGAACTTCTCAGGATACCTTTTCCTCAGTTTCCCAAATCCTGCGCTCGCTTCCCTCTTAGCCATTCAAGACACTTCCAGGAAGAGGTATATTAAGGGAGGGAAATTAAAAAGACTGAAATCGGTCGCGCCTCCGTCTTCGCAGCGCATTTTTAGCCGCTCTGACCAGCCCAGGATGCCTGTAGCCAACCTCCTTCCTGTACTTCCAATAATCCCGCATGGTACCTATTGCAGTCCTTTTATTCCTCCGCAGTGTGCGATTCCTGACCAAACCGAGACTCCTGCCCTTCCTCTCCCCCTGTCGCTCTCTTGCAAGCTCGCCCCTGAGTTTCCTCGTTTCACGCCTCCCATCCAGAATCTTGTTTCCACGAAATACCCTAGGTCTGCCGGGCTGACGGTTGGGATCTTGATGTCTTTTTGACATATCAGGACATAGATTGAGGAAGGATTTTAATAAATGCGGGTCTTCCCGTTGTCTATAACTGTAAGTTTTGCAACAGAAAACAGCTCCAGCGGACAGTTAGCTACACAACCAGTCTCACGCATGACTGTCTCAAACTTCTGGTCAGCAAAGCCAGCATTTTTGGTGACAATGGGCTCGAACTCGCGGAAACCCTTGAAATCGCCGATTAGGGTTACATGACCATTAAACCTTATAGCATCATTGAGTCCTATCCCCGGATTGTCCGTCTCTAGGGGTGCAATCACCCTGCTAATTGCCTTTGAGATCCTCACCCCATTCAAATCAGTGAGAAACATTAGTCTGAAAAGCACTATTTCTATTGCGCGCGCCGGGACGTTTATGTATTGGGCTTCAGAAGCCTCATCAGTCAGGAGTATCTCCGCCCCTTTGAGACCATTTTCCACCATCTCATTGATGATGCTGGTTGGAGATGCACTGCCTTCAACACAGGCAATGTCCGGTAGCTTTGGGACACTCCCGAAATCGAGCATATCATAGATAAATGAAGGCTTTCTGACCTTCATCCTCAGCGGCCCGCTTATCATGGTGCCCTCCTCCAGCGTCCATCCGGCAAGCTGACAGCCAAGGGTGGCCAGAACCGGGTGGCTTGTGGATGTTGTAACAATCAGCCTCCCATCCCTCAGGGTGTGTTGAACCTGTCCAAGAAAGCCCATGGATGCCTCAGCAAAGACCTTGCCCATCTCCAAGCTGTTGGCCCTCCATATGGGAAAGGTCCTTGTGCCTTCCGGGTGCTCCCTGATTAGCTCAGAAATCTTCGGCATCGTATAGTTAGGTGATTTGTGATATAAATCTACCTAACCCTAAAGGCTATGAATATTACAAGTATCAGTAGCACCACCATGCCTCCTAAAAGCATAAGGGAGGTGCCACTCATCACAACAGCTCCAGTGGGTGCCGACTCTCCTCCCGGAGTCGGCTCCGGCTCAGGAGCCGGATTACACTCACTGAAGCAGGTTGAGGGGCAATCGGCAGCCCCGCTTACCACCCCCTGTCCGCCATACTCGCAGCACTCGCCCCCTCTCTGCTCACAGGTGTAAATCACATCCGGGATTGGAGTCTGACAGGTGCCACAGTCCTGGGGACATGAGGAGCATGACTCGCTTGGACTACACCGTCCGTCGCCGCATCTCACGCAGGTGCCACAGTCCTGAGGGCATGTAGCACAGCTCTCTCCAGCATTGCAGATTCCGTCGCCACAATAATTCCTTGGACAGTCCTGGGGACAGTTGCAATAGTTTTCACCTATCCCGCAGATACCATTACCGCAGCGCGTACAGATGCTGGATCCAACCACTGGTGTGGAAGGACAAACGCCCCTTGAGTCCGGGGAAACAGTACTTATTGGTGTTAGTCCTGCACAGCAGATGCCGCCACCGGGATATGTCCCTATCATCTGGCCCTCGCCAGAACATGTGATAATGCGACAGTCTTGGGGACAGTTGTATGCATTCTCACCCGCAGTGCATCTGCCGTCCCCACAGTAGCGCGGATAATAGTAGGGGCGCACATAAACCCTGATTTCATCAGTCTCAGTATCGCCCTCAGTGTCATAAACTTTGACCTTATAGGTGTGGTAGCCATAAATGGTTTCATAGACATCAAAATATGTGGCACATTCCTCCTCCTCATCGCAGTCCTTGGTTTCCTCTAGGCTGCCATCCGTATAGAATTTTATCCTATCTATACCATCAGCGTCTTCTGCACGCACATAGATATCAAAATAGGTGCCTATGTATGGGTTATTGGGCACAGCATACAGCGCCTCTATCTCCGGATCTGCAGCTAATACGCTAGCAGTAGACAAAATCAGTGCAAATATCACAATAAGAGCCTTTCTGGTCATCTTACACCCCGGCAACTCTATAAGTAAGCACACCCATTATAGTCTCCTATCTATCCAAGAAAAAATATAAAAAACATAAGAAAGTAAAAAGAAAGTAAAAAAGTAAGAAAAAAACCCAAGGAAGTGGATGCAATAGCTGTAGATAATCAGGGAGGGATGGGGGGTGGTTCTATGGCATTGGAATCTGCAAAGATATCTGTCAGCCCCCCATCCGTCCAATTGTCCTGAGGTTCTTCCAGCGGCATGCCTGATACCTCGGTTTCCCCAGATGGGAGAGAGGGGAGATTGCCTACAGAATCTCCGGTCTCACCCGGTTCCCCTATCTTTGGAGCCCCCCTGTTTAACAGCATTCCACCTGTAAATGCACAGACCACTATTAATACAGCCAGCACAAGTATCTTTTTGTCCATTATTCAGGTAGCGACGGGGGTGTGATTATGGCACCCCAACCAAAACTGCAATCATCTTCCACTTTAGCCACAAACCCATAATACAGCATTGCATCTGTGAGCCTCCTGTTTGCATCCAGAGGTTCCCATGCCTGAGCATTTGGGTTCCAATAATATACTTTCTCAAAGCTACAGTCTCCCCCAACATCATTCAGTGAGTTGCCCTCCATATCCTGAGTTACTGGCACGAAATTCCAGCCATCCTCCAGACTCAGGTCATTGAAGCTCGCTGCGTCTTCAAGCCTGAATGTCATTGCACAGTTCCTGTATGAGTATACCCAGAAGGAGTGCGTTTTTAGATATTCCTTCAGTCGGGCTTCGCCCATTATGTGTGTGGCCTCCTGGATAGTTACATAGCGCTCCTCACTCTTCAGATAAACAAATGCGTTGAGTTTGTCCATACTGGAGCATGTTCCCCTAGAAAGCTCACCATCCCCCGGGAGTGCTATCAAATTCCAGCCCTGTGACAGCCCGATCTCCACCTCATCTGAGGGGGGTGGTGGGGGCGGATTATATAAAATGTTCAGCAGTGCATATGCAGTGTCTTGGGAATTTTCTTCTCCAGATACGGTTACCCTGAACCTGTATGCCCTGCCATTGGCAATCAGGTCGGGAGCCACTTTGATTTTCTCTGCCGAAGCCGAGGCCGCATTGATTATCCTAATCTCATTCTGCACTTGGGCCTGTGGGGCCTCTGCCGCCCGCAGGGTCTCCTGTGTCTGCTCCATCACAGCATAGCCATAGGATGTGTAGACATACAATAGTATGCTTTTCTCCTCACCTGCCCCCACCTCTACTTGGGAATCATACTCCAAGTTAAAAGGGAGATCATGCACTCTTATCTGGTAGGTATAGTGGGGCATCCCTCCGGGCATTAATTGTTTGTCTTTTGGGTGTTTATCTCTTATGATTATTTCATACTTCGCAGTTTCACCCAGCTCGACGCTCTGCCTGCTGGGCTCCACCTTGACATCTACATAATCCTCACCACCCTCTCTTGAGACAACAAAAATTGCCCTATCCTCGTCCAAGTCCAAGAGCGATATTTTTGTTTCGTAGACATAAGCGCTCTCGCCCTCCTGTATCCTCACCTGTGTCTCTTCATAGTCTTTTACATCTATGCCTGCCGGAAGTGGCAGTCTCACTGTCACAATAGCAGAACCTCTGGCATTCAGACACTTGACAATCCCCTCGGAATTAGAATTCAAAGTCTGGGCCTCTTCAACAACGGCACACTTCGGATACACAATGTTGTCCAGCGTCAGCCTGATGTTGTATGGATGGTCTATAACGACAGCAGACTGCTCTATGCCAAGGTCAAACTTCTTGTTCATGCGGACATACTTTGTTTCTGAGCTGCGATGGACATAGAACTTGGTCTCCGCCCTCTTCTTGAAGTCGTCTCCCTCGGCGTAGGCAATTATGTAATAAGCGCCCTCTTGGTTCACATTTATTCTGTTCTCGAACTGGCATGATACAGTAGATGGAGGACATTCACACTCCGTCCCCGGTGGACAGTTACATGCAGAACCTGTGCATACCGTACTTTCAAGCCTCAGTTTTTGCGAGACTCCGCTAGAATATTCTACAATCGCCCAGACATCAGCATCCTCAATTCCCTGAGATTGGTAACCGGAGAGCGAAGCGGTTATCCTCGCCCTATCGCCCACACGGTATTCCTGCTTATCTGTGTAGACACGGAACTGCACCTCAGGATGTGCACCGGAGTAGACATAGAACTTGGTCTCCGCCCTCTTCTCAAATCCGCTGCCCTTGGCATAAGCAGTTATGTAATAAGCGCCCTCCTGACCGGCTGTTATACTGCCCTCATAGTAGCAGGAGGTAGGGGGGCAATTGCATACCTCGCCCTCGACACACATGCACGCCACAGCTGCGCAGAGGCCCTTGCCGAAATCTATCTCGCCGACCTCGCCGTTTGGGTATTCCACAACCGCCCAGACATCCGCCTTGTGGTATGGACTGGTAAGCTTTGCAGATATCTTTACACGGCTCCCTACAGGGTATTCGGCCCTATCGGTGGACACGCCAAAAGACACATCGTTCCCATCAGGGCAGGGCGCAAAATTGCATTTGGGAGGAACCCTGCCAACATAGGTGCCATCCGGACACCGCTTTACATCCATTGGGCAAGCGCCCGTGTCGTTCAAATCGCCCGTGTCGTTCAAAGCGCCCGTGTCGTTCAAAGCGCCCGTGTCGTTCAAAGCGCCCGTGTCGTTCA
>CAZQBY010000002.1:57509-125055 GCA_964592405.1 uncultured archaeon
TAATCACCAATTTTTATCAGCCTTTACTATTATCAGCCTTTTACCGGCCTCATTTTTTCCCTTGCGCACTGTGTGAGCATGAGGGCACTCCTCCAGCAGCTTGAACTCGTTACAGTAGAGGAGGCCCAGCATTGCCAACCAGAGACTTGATATTGAAATCATTTTGCAAATGCGACTAACTAAGGTCTGCAACCATACTAAAGGTTTTAGTGGAACGAGAAGACCAAAAAGGTTTCAGATGGTTCCGTTGGGCGAAAGCAAGCTCTTCAGGGAGTCTTACCGTTCAAAAACCAGTCAGAGAGCTCCACTCGCTTGATGCGACCAATTTTTTCCGTTTTTATCAAATTTCTTACTTCAAGGCCGCTTATTATGCGTGATAGTGAAGATTTTGGAAATTCCAGCTCCCTGCCTATATGATTCTGCTGTGATTTGCCGCCTTTTTGCATAAGAAATTCGATTACCCTCCGCTCATTTTCATCCAGAGCCGAGATTATATCTCTCATACGGCCATTTGGTTCGATAACCCTGACCTCCTCCACTTGCGATTTTTTTGCAATCATCTTTGATAGTATCAGACCGGTTAGAAGGGCTATGACTGCGACCAGAATCAGGACTGGCCAGCTATAATCCGCTTCCGGTCCAGAAAGGCCCTGCTTCAGGGTTATGGTGAGGTGAGATATCTGGCCTTGGGATATATTCACAACAGAGAATCCTGCCTTTTTGCTAAGGGCGGATACCCTGCACATCCCAACTGGGAGCCATTCAGCCGAGAAAGAACCAAACTGGTCCGTCACAGTTGGTTGGGTTTCGCCATAATCTCCACTGCACTCAAACTTTATCTGTGCCCCGATTATGAGATTGCCCTCCCGATCAATAACATCCCCCCGCAGGCTTCCAACCGGTTGCAGGAAGGCAGTGAGGTTCTGACTACTGCTCAGGATCGTCTCAAACTGCGAATAATAATCCTTGCCAGGAGTGTCCATCAGATCCAGTTTTAGGATTATGTTCCAGGTAGCAGGGGGGAGCTGAATCACCATCCTGCCATTCTCACCAACAAAGCGCAGTGTTGCCACCCGCTGCTGGCCGTTATCCAGATAAAGGCGTATATGTGCATTTGTTATCGGCTGGTAATTGGTTATGTCCCTGAGGTTCAAGATCAATGGCACAAGCCCTCCCGTCTCTGTTTTTTCCTCCTCTGCTCCTGCTATTGGAAGAGCCATTGCTGGCCTTCTATCGCTCCCCTTTCCTACAGCCATCTCACCAGCCAGTGCTTCCTCTACGGAGGGGGGTGTTATTGCCGCATCACCAGAAGCAAAAAGCTCCTCAAGCGACTGGTTTTCTGCAGCAGTTAGAGATATAAGAAGCAGGACCAGAATTCCGGAAAATTTCAATGCATGCATCTTTAAGTTATGAAAAACTCTAAATTAAAATGTGGAAATTATACCCATAGCTGCGGATTCTCTCGGAGTTCGTTCGATGGCCACACTTGTGAAGACCAAAGATGCAAGTATAGCCATAGATCCGGATGCTGCCCTTGGACCGTCTAGGTATGGACTTCCGCCCCATCAGAGAGAGCTGGACGCACTGGCATATTATACTGATCTGGCCCACAGGACGGCCGCTGAGTCTGATGTGATAGTTATATCGCACTATCATTTTGATCACTTTGAAATCTGGGGGGAGCACTTCAGGGGGAAGACGCTCTATGTTAAATCCATCAGAACAAACATCAACAAATCCCAGACCATCCGTGGAGAGAAGTTCAGAAATGCAGTGTCTGGTATTGCCCATAGGATAATTGAGGCAGATGGACAGAAGTTCAAACAGGGAAACACGACAATACACTTTTCGCCTCCAGTCCCACACGGCCCTCCGGGAATACGGCTCGGTTTTGTCCTAATGACACTGGTGGATGATGGGGATATGCGCTTCATTCACACGTCAGATGTGCAAGGTCCTGTGGCCGATGAGACCGCTGATTGGATAATAACCCAGAAGCCGGATCTCATCTACATAGACGGCCCCCCGATACTATTTCTGGGATGGAGGTTTTCCCACAAGAATCTAGAGCAGGCGAAGCAGAACTTCCAGAGGCTGCTGGATGAGACAAAAGCAGATATCATTCTGGACCACCACCTTCTGCGTAGCCTGGACTACAGAGAGGTTTTTCCGTTTTTTGATAACAACCGCGTCAGGACAGCAGCAGAGTATCTGGGGAAGGAGAACGCTATGTTGGAGGCGCGAAGAAAGGAATTGTGGAAATCCTAAACCGGGCAGCTGGCCATTCTCATGAGTTCAATCTCGTCCCAGATGTGCCTTGCAGTGTCCATCTTGCTACAGACGCCCAGTTCCTTGACTGTATTCCTGTTGACCAGTATGGCTTCTGTTGTTTCTGAACCAAATGGGTTTTTTTCAATATCATTTGCAACCACCAGATCCACCTTTTTCTTCTTTAGGAATTCCTCAGCAACAATCCTCAGCTCATCCCTGCGCATACCATATTCGGCCTTGAATGCCGCTATAAAGAGCTGGGGGTGCATTCTCCTTGCCTCATCTATGAGCTTGGGAGTTGGTTCTAGCACGAGGTTTATGCATTTTCCACTCTTTATTTTGCCACAAACCTTTTTGGGGGAATAGTCAGATATGGCTGCACAGGATATCATGATGCTATACCTATGCTTCAGCTCACCCATGACGGCATCCACCATCTCGCGTGCAGTTTTGATCCTGATTTTCTTCACATCTGGCAGCTTTATGTCCACCGGCCCGTGGACCAGAGTCACTTCATAGCCGCGCCTCCGAGCCTCCTCAGCCAGTGCGGCTCCCATCTTGCCGGAGCTGGCATTGGTTATGAAGCGCACATCATCTATAGGCTCCTGTGTGGGGCCTGCTGTTATTAGGACTTTTGTCATTCTCGTGTTGATTCTACCAAGTGGGTTATGTGTATGTCCTGAAGAGGAATTTTCAAGGGACTTGAAAGACCGAAAAACTGCTGGCGCCTTCCAGTTTTATTGCCAGATTGGGCTATTGACATGTGTGTGAGGAAGAATTTGCCACCGCTTGCAAAGCCCAGGAAGCTGGCCTTTTGATGCACATGACCGCTAGTTCCGGCCTTTATGTGCGCTAAGAACATCTGGCCTTCCCGCAGGGAGCCCAATGAGACCATCCCTGATCTCCACTCTCGTCTGGATAATGAGAGACTGCTTATCTCCCGCTTTCTGAGGAGCGGAGGCACACGTCGTGGCATAGCAGTTAATTGGAGGCTCAGGATTAAAAAAAGTTGAGAACAGCCTCAGCTACCCTTTCCCACTCCAGCTTCGCCTTGCCCTCCTCCTTTCTCGGCTCGACGAACCTGACGCCTGCTTTCTTGAGCTTCCCGATGTTCTCTTGGACAAAGGAGTTGTTCATCATTGAAGCGTGCATGGCAGGGGCAATGACCACAGGCATCCCGGAGCCCAAAGCGGTTGAAGCAAAGGTTGTTATCACTGAGTCGTCTATTCCATTTGCTATTTTAGATATTGTATTGGCAGTAGCGGGGCATATCAACAGCAGGTCGCACCTGCCCTCCCACTTGCCGCAATGCTGGATATGCTCGCATGAGCCGGTGATGTCCGTGATGGTTTTTTTGCCAGTGATGCACTCCAGCGCCCATGGATGGATGATCTTCTGGCCGCTTTCGGACAAAACACAGATGACACCCGCCCCATGACGCATGAGCTCACGTGCCAGCTTGGGCGCCTCAATGGCGGCGATGCTGCCACAGACGGCCAGGACTATGCGCTTGCCCTTGAGCCTCTTGGACTTGCTGCCGCAAACGGTCTCCTGATGCATCATCACTGGTAATTGAGGTTTCGTGTTTAAAACCTTTGAATTTCAAAATATTACAAAATGCTCAGGAAAAGAGGTCCAAGTGGAGGGAGAAAGCTCCCTGGAGTTAGAGAGATGGCGATGGGAATAGGTATAGAGAAGCATTATTATGACCCTTTTTCTGAAAGGGCTAGACAACAATGCTACAACTACGTCATCAATAATCTGCTAGGCCAACAAGTACACAATTCTCTCAAAGCGCTCGGCATGGATCCGAACAAGCCTAATGAGTGGGAGCCTGATATCAAGAAGCTGTTGGGAAAAACTCGAGGGACTGCAAGAGTAAAGAGAATAGATGAGCTAAGAAAGCACATACACTCTGTGACAGCAGGATTGAAAAATGCCACTGACCACATTCTCTCTGAATGTCTGGAGCCCAACGGAAATCCAAAAAGCGATTTGCATGGGAGGGTACGACATAGGGCACTAAACACCATAACTGCAATGGGCCTTGCCCTAGTAGCTCTTAGAAAGAAACTGGACAATGTAGAGAGTAGAGCTCGCAGAAGACGAAGACAGTGATTATATCTCCCCTACCAAATCCACTACCCTGTCCACCTTTTCGATAATCGCCGTATCACTGGTGGCCGTTATCCAGTTGAGTCTCTTTATCTCATAGTCCACGTTCGGGGCAGTCCTCGCATCGCCATCCACTCCCATTTCGTCCATCTTCCTGCGGACGAGAGCAGCCAGTTCGCCGCTCCTGGATACCTGCGAGTCAAAGATAAAGAGAACCTTCTTGGGTCCATGCTTCTTCAGGATGTTAAGTATTCCTTCAATGGCAGGCTCGGTGAACAACCCGGGTTTGTATCTGCCGGACAGCCCAAGTGAATCTCGATGGAGACCATCCTGTGCCTTGATTATGGGCCCTCTCCCAAGAGCGCACTCCGCTCCTATCAGGACATTGAAGCCGTCGATTACAAGCCTTCTTCCCCTTATCTTCTCGATGGGCCAGAGCCGCTTTCTGTGGTCTTTTATCTCCTTTTCCGAATAGACACTTCTGACTATGATGTTACGCTGCTTTTTGCCAAGTCGGTAGTGGCCACAGACAAAGTTCAGGGCCGTCGAACGGCGGTAGCCCCTGTCAAGCAGATATCTGAAATCCTCAGAAGCCGCTTTTATTTTGTCCATTACCTAATTTTATGAATGGATTATGAAAACAGCCAGAGACGTGCTTCCACACTACTTTTCAATACTCAAAGGAGATGAGAGGGCAGGATATTTGGATGCGTGCATTGGAAAAAGGGCTTTGAAAGCCCATAAGATACTCGAGGACTGTCATTTCTGTGAGCGCAGATGTGGAGTAGACAGGACAAGGGGCGAGAGAGGCTATTGTGGCGTCGGTAAAGCAGGAATAGCCTCCAGATTCCTGCATCACGGCGAGGAGCCGGAGCTGGTCCCCTCATTCACCGTATTCTTCTCCGGATGCACCATGAAATGCCTCTACTGCCAGAACTGGGACATAAGCCAAAATCCAAAATCGGGAGTTTATGTGGAGCCGGAGCAACTGGCTGGAGAGATATCAACCATTGGCGCGCGCAATGTCAACTGGGTGGGTGGAGACCCCACCCCCAATCTGTATTACATCCTTCAGGTGCTTGCCATATGTGAGCGCAGTATTCCACAAATATGGAATTCCAACATGTACTGTTCAAGGGAGGCGATGGAACTGTTGGATGGAGTGATGGACGTCTATTTAACAGACTTCAAATACGGGAATGACACCTGCGCCAAGCGCCTTTCCGATGCCCCAAACTATCTTGAAATAGTAAAGAGAAATCATCTCCTTGCTTACAAGCAGGGGGACGTCCTAGTGCGGCACCTGGTCCTGCCGAACCACTTTGAGTGCTGCACCAAACCCATATTGCGATGGTTGTCAGAAAACCTACCAAATGCACGCATCAATATCATGGACCAGTATCGCCCGGAATGGCGCGCGCATGAGGTGCAGGAGCTCATGCACAAGCCGCTGCAGGAGTACAGGGATGCCGTCAAGCTTGGAACGGAACTCGAGCTGAACCTAGTGTGATTTATAACCCGCCCGTTTCAAAATAAGCCTGAATATGCGCATAAACGTGCTGGACACCACACTGAGGGACGGGGAGCAGACGCCGGGCGTCTCGCTGAGCCCCGACGAGAAGCTGAAGATAGCCAAGGCGCTGGACGGGCTAGGCGTGGACTACATAGAGGCCGGCTCGGCTGCTACAAGCCAAGGAGAGGCGGAGAGCATAAAGCTGATATCGCAGGAGAAGCTGGACGCGAAGGTCCTGAGCTTCTCGCGCGTGATAGAAAAGGAGGTGGACCTGTGCTGTGCCTGTGGCGTTGATGGTCTCTTTCTGGTTGCCCCGACCAGTGAATCACATGTGAGATACAAACTGGGCACAACACCTGAACAGTTCCTCAAGACCCTTGACAAAGTTATCCAACACTGTCGGGACTGCGGACTTTACATAGACCTGTGTTGTGAGGATGGATCAAGAACCGAATTATCCTATCTCAAAAGGATACTGGATACTGCCGGAGGGAGGATAGACCGTTTCACGATAGCAGATACTGTTGGTGCAGCGACGCCGGAGAAGATGGCGCGCTTCTTCAGAGAACTGTCAGAATATAAAAAACTCTCCTATGGGACCCACTGCCATGATGATCTGGGACTGGCTGTCGCAAACACCCTAGCATCCGTCCGGGCAGGAGCAGACACTGTGGATGTAACAATAAATGGCCTTGGTGAGCGTGCAGGCAACGCGCCGCTGGAAGAAGTCGTGGCCTCTCTGGAGTTGCTCTATGGCTATAAGACAGGAATAAAGACCGGCAGGATATATGAGGTATCCCGCTTGGTTGAGGATCTTACAGGGGTGGCAGTCCAGCCGAACAAGGCGCTGATCGGAAAGAACGCGTTCATGCACGAATCAGGGATACATGTGGACGGTCTGCTGAAACATCCGGAGACTTATGAGTTCGTCAAGCCCGAGTATGTCGGAAGACAGAAGGTTTTTCGCTTTGGTAAGCACGTGGGTGGAAAGGGTCTTAGGGCAATACTTGAGGACCTGAAGATAAGCGTCACCGAAGAGCAATTCAGGAAGATATTTGAGGAGATAAAGGCTATGGGCGACAAGGGAAAAACCATAACGGATGCAGATCTGAGTGCTATTGTACGCCAAGTCAAGGGAGAAAAAGAGAGCAGGTTCCTTGATGTAATAGACCTTAAGGTCCAATCCGGAAGCAGTATTACCCCACATGCCGTAGTGGTTGTCAGGATGGACAACAGGGAAATGAAAGAGGAGGCAGAGGGTGACGGGCCTGTTGATGCTGCCATAAATGCGATAATGAAGGTGGTTGGCAACAGGGATATAAAGCTGGAGGAGTATCATGTTGATGCAATAACCGGCGGCACGGATGCCACTGTTTCTGTCAGGGTCAGGATGAAATCGGGAGAGAGAGTTACCACAGCCTCAGGCACGGACACCGATATAGTAATGGCTTCGGTTCAGGCCATAGTAAATGGTATTAACCACCTGCTGGGTTAATCCTCGGTTACCCGACTATTGCCCACAGCGCATATTTTTATAGAACTAGTCGTTAGTATGTCATGCGGAAGCCTGAATTCATAGACATGAAGGGCCTGCTCTCGTTCCAGATAATGTGGATACTTAACAGGCAGAGCATGTGTGGGGAGGAGCTCATTGAGGCACTGGGAAAGATGAGATTTGACGCTCCAAGCCCGGGAACCCTTTATCCAGCCCTGAACAAGCTCAAACAAGAAGGCCTTGTGGAGTCCAAGCGTGACAACAAACGTGTGGTTTATACTCCCACACTAAAGGGCAGAAAGGATCTGGAACTGGCTGTAAGATACTTCAAGGCTGTTTATGGCGACATACTTGCAGGGAGGGGAAGCATAGGCTATGCTCCAGGGGAAGAAAAAATGCATTTGGCTGGAGCAGCCAAAGAGGGTATGGTTTTGCAAGATGAGGTGGACGTAGATATAGACTATATATAACTGTAGAATGAAAACAGACAAGATAATGTTTGCGGCAGGAGTTGCAGCAGGTGCGATGGTGGGCATTCTCCTCTACGATGCCATTATTTATGATTTGCTAAGGAGTTTTATCTGTTCATTATGACCATATACATAAACCCCAAAAAGTTCGTTGAGGGATTTGCTGTTGGAATACTGTGCTCACTTATAGCCCTGGGGGCCATTACCGTTATACCGTCAGCCGAGATAGAATGTCCGCCCAAGTGTGTTTCCAATAACACACGCGAGTTGATGCGGGGCTTGGACAACGCCAAGGTCGGACTGTTTGAATACACAAAGGTAATCTGCCTGGATGCCGGTGAGAGTATAGACGGAACAATGCTGAGCAGGATGGCAAAGACAGGACCGGTAACCTTTGAGTGCCAGAGTGATATCTGCCATGGGGAAAATCCAAAATTACGTGTGCTGAACAGCACCATAAGAGGGGAAGAGTGGTCAATGTTCAGGACTATTATAGCTTGTACCGGGGCAGCGAACGAGAACCGCTGCAAAATCCGGATAACGAATCCTGAATGAATAATGAAGATTAGGGCACCCAGAGATAGCCATGACATAGTCCTGCAGGGTATACTCAGAAGGAAGCGAGAGGAACAGCTCAAAAAGCAGGATGAACTCAGGCTCAAGAAAGCCGAAGAGGATCTGAGAAATCTGGATGTTGTGCACAAGGATTACTACATAGATATGGAAACAGAAGCCTGGCTCAAGAGCGCCGTGGAGTTTCTGTTTAAGGAGTTTCCAAACCTGGATATCAAAACCAAGAGAGAGGTGGCAAGACAGCTTGTGGATCAGATCAGCATCACGGGCCCGCCAAGGGAGCCGATGAAGGTTGTAGTGAGGGACACTGTGAACAGGGTGATAGGGTAGCTGCCCGGGATAGCCTCCCACACCGGCTTTCCCAACCTCCGGCCAGTGGCAATCTAGGGCTATTGCCTTAAGGGTCTTGCCTTAAGGGTCGGCCCATATCAATAGAATAACCCGCGTGTGCTGTTTGTAATCTTTTTCTTTTCATAACATCAAAATATACGACTGATTCTAAAATGCCTTTCAAAAAATCCATTTTAGGTGGCACTTTTGACAATTTTCACTTGGGCCATGAGGAACTCCTGAGGGTTGCCTTTGATCTAAGTGATTTTGTTTTGATCGGCATAACCAGTGACCAGTTTGCACAGAGATTCAGAACAGGAGAGGTTGAGCCGTTCAAGAAGAGGAGCGAGGTGCTGAAGCACTATTGTGAGCAGTTTGGGAAGGATTACAGGATAACAGAGATAAATGATTTTTATGGACCATCCACGACCGACCCAAACCTGATGGCAATATTTGTCAGCGAGGAGACTGCACTACGGGCAAAGGAGATAAATGCTGTAAGACGGAAGAAAGGGCTGAAGGAACTAATGGTAGTACAAGTTCCGTTTGTACTGGCCCAGGATGGACAACCCATAAGCAGCGAGAGGATAAGGAAGGGAGAGATTGACAGGGATGGAAACCTAGCTTAGGATGGAAAACGTGTATCGCATACTGGTATTCTCTGACATGCATGGCAATCGGAGAGCAGTGGACATAGCAAGGACAATTCTGGAGAAGGATGGTTTCAACATGGTTGTCTATCTGGGAGACTTCTCAGAAAGAATTGGTGATGAAAAATCCAACATAGAAGATGCAGAATATCTCATCGGCAGGCTGAGCGAAATGGCAAAGATTAAGACACTCTTTGGCAACTGCGATACACCCAAGCTTCAAAGGTTCTTGGAACATAAGGGCATATCCCTCCACAACAAACTCTTCTTCATACATAAGACTGCCCTGATAGGCTGGGGCGGGAGTCACCCAACACCCTTCCATACTCCAAGCGAGTTCAGTGAGACCGAAATAGAAAAATCACTGGCAGAGCTTATGGATGAGGCTGCGAAGAGGGGAGCGGAAAGGCTCATATTATTCACCCATGAGCCGCCTGCCAACACAAAGGCAGATGAACTGCCATCCGGTCATGTTGGAAGTGGAGCCATACGCCACATAATAGAAAAGTATCAGCCAAACCTGAATGTCTGCGGCCACATACATGAGGCCAAATGTGTGGACCATGTGGGCGATACCAAGATTATCAATATCGGCCCTAGTTCAAAGGGCCATTTTCTGGCCGTGTCTGTGGACGGGACTGTTGAGACCGAGGAGATAAATATCTGAGCAACTATTTTTTAATCCGGCCCGTAAATTATGGGAAGATGATCCTGATTAAGGACAAAGAGCGCAGTTTGCCCTTTGTGAGGGAGGTGCTGGTCGAGTCACTCACGCGGGCAGGAATGAAGCCATGGCAGGCACACTCATTTGCAAGAGAGATAGAGGATGAACTATTGGCAAAGGGGGAGGAGGAAATTGAGCGCGAGGAGTTTGCCGCACTGGTTCATAACAGGCTGAAGGACGTCAATGAGGAGGTAGCAAACAGGTTCCATGCTTGGAGGAGCATCAAAAAGGGTGAGAGAGACCCGATGATAATACTGTTGGGTGGAGGCACTGGTGTAGGAACTACCACTGTGGGAACTGAAGTGGCCCACCGAATAGGTATCCGCAACATCATCTCCACTGACTCCATACGTGAGATAATGCGAAAGACTGTCTCTGAGGAGCTACTACCTGTGCTGCACTCATCTTCGTTCGATGCTCATAAGAGCATGAAGGTTCCAATCTCAAAGGAGAAAGATGCTGTCCTGACAGGCTTTCAGCTACAGGTAACTGAAGTTAGCGTTGGTATTGAAGCCATCATAGAGCGGGCAATAAAGGAGGGAACACCCACCCTGATAGAAGGACTTCATGTCGTCCCGGGATTCATAAACGAAGGACTGCTGACGCGCTATAATGTCATGATGTTCATCCTGCACATAGACAATGAGAAGGAACATAAGAACAGACTTTATACACGTGCCTTTGAGACCAAATTCAAGCGCTCTGTAGAAGGTTATCTGGAAAATTTCAAAAGCATAAGGGAGATACAAAGGTTCATAAAGAAAAAGGCGGATGAGCATAGAATCCCGGTGATAGAGAACACAGATGTAGAGAGAAGTATAGTGGAAATAATAGACCATGTTATTGAAACTATTGTCAAACAGCACAGGAGGGAAGAAGGTGGGTAATGTCCTGACAGGAATAAAAAAAACCATCATAAGGGGGAAAAAGAGCAATGAGTTAAAGCCGATTCTCTCGGGCGACAGGATTGTAGTCTATGAAGAGAAACTGGCAAACCAGTTACTCAATAGGTCTTTTGGTGAGACCAAAAAAAGAGGCCTATACCTGAACATCTACGAGGCCCTTCTCCTTGCCGAGGAGAAGAAGCTGGATGTTTATGATAAAAGTGGTAAAAAGGTTCCGCTGAAGAAGCTTATGGAGGTAGGTGAATCGCTGAATGAGGGCTTTGCTATGAAGTATGATGTTTTCCGCGATCTCCGACTTGCACGCGGCTATGTAGTCAAGCCAGGTATAAAGTTTGGTTGTGATTTTGTGGTATATGCACGTGGAAAGAAACCAGGGAGGACGCACTCCAAGTGGATGGTTCAGGTAATACCTGAGAGTGCCCGTATGGATTATAGCCAGTTGACCGGAGCCGCCCGTCTGGCAACTAATGTAAGGAAGAAACTCCTGCTAGCCACAGTGACAGAGAGGGGACCTGTTTATTATGAGGTGGGCAGGGCAAAGCTCTGAGTAGGACAAAGTTGTGAGGAGAGTAAAGCTGTAGGGATGGTGAGCCGTGTGAGGATGGTGGATAGGCATAACTAATCTCCCTATTGTAGGGATTTGTGCGAAAAGCTTTTTATGAGATGTGTTTCTATTTTTTCCATACCCAATGGATGATTTTATGTCTTGCCCAGATGACCTCTATGAAGAGGGCAGGAAGAGGAAAAAGAAGAAGGATGAAATAGAGGAACTCTTTGGAGATGAGGATGACGAAGAGGAAAAAGAATGCAGGCCCAAGGATGAATTTGATGAACTCTATGAACAGGGGCAGGGCGATCCTGAGGACGTATATGCCAACGAGGATTTTGAAAACTATGATGATGGAGTCGCAGACTAGCGGCGGCGTCTTCTCAATTCTGCAAGAACATCATCCAACTCCACCCCTTTGGCAACGAGCAGTACAAGCAGGTGATAAATGAGATCAGAAACCTCCCAGACTAGGGAGTCCCTGCCACTACGAAGAGGACCGCTCCTAGCGGCCTTTTCCACCTCCAAAAGCTCCTCTCTGAGTTTTTCAAGTATTCTTTCTTCATCCACAATGAGGCTACTGGTATATGAATCGCTCTTGGGATCAGCCTTGCGATCCTGTATGACCTGCCAGAGCTCCTCAATGATGTCCAAATCCATCGCTGATTTAGAAACTACTCGCTTAAAATCTTGGAGATATTACCTTCCTTGACAAACCGCACTACTTTATCCACAAAAGACTCTATTTTCGGCTCATGACTGACAATTATTGTCTGGCGATTGTTCAACTCATGAAGCACATCCCTGACAGAATCCATCTGATCATTTGAGAACCCGTCTGTTGGCTCATCAAGTATAAGGAGGTCCTTGGTCCTTATTTTTTCAATCAGATCATTTATGACCCGGTTGAGGGCAAGCCTATAGGTTAGGGCTATAGCTGTTCTCTCGCCTCCGGACATAAAGGAGTAATCGGTCTCATAGCCGTTCTGCTCAATTACAACTGAAAAATTGTCATCTATGCGCGCACTCATATTGTCGTCCATTACGAGAGTGGAAAACCACTTCTGAAAGAGAGAGTTGAACTCATGTTGCACACTAACCATAACATGGCGCTCTATGTTTTCCATCAACTGGACGAAAGAGTCTGTCAGCCACTCATTGTATCTCATGTAGGATTCCATGAGCCTCTTCTTTTCCAGCTTATCTTTTATTTCCATGTCCAGCGATCTTATCTGCTCCTTCAAGCCAGCCGTTTTCTGCTTCACGGCCGATTCCCTCATCTGAAGCTCATTCACAATCCTTCTCAGCTCTTCAACTTTGTGTTGTTTCTTTTTGAAATCCTCTGGAGGAGTTTCATTTTTTATCTCCCGGGCAATGGAGTTTATCCTGTCGGCAAGTTCCCTGCGCCTTTTTTGTATGGATGTAATGTCCTGCATGTATTTTAACCTCTGGTCATTTAGACCTTTCTCCATCTCCCTCAGGGAATTCCTTTCTCTAAGGCGTGATTCATATCCTTGGACTTCCTCCAGTCGCTGCCGTAGTTTCTCTAGTTTTTTGCGCAACCCGTCCTGCCTCCTTCTAAGTTCCGCTATCTCAGATTTCTTTGCCTCAATGCCCCTCCTAAAAGACTTTCTATCAGCCACCGGCTGCTTACAGGTGCCACAAATGCCGGTCTTTAGAATCTCAGAAAGTGAAGCGACCTCTGTTTCGAGGGAGGCAATCTTGGAGATAATCTCCCTTTCACTCTTCTCTAAGGCAGATATGTCTGAAACTATCTCCTTCGCAGACTTTTCCGGCTTTTTGAGATCCTTGAAAGCTGAAAGTTTTTTGGCCAGCTCCTTCAGCTTGGCTCCAATGCCCTCCAGTGATTCTTCCAGTCGGGATTTTTGTCCATTCAGGGTCTCAAATTCGGCCTTGAGAGAGGCATACTCTTGTTTCTTCCTGCTGATGGCATCTGCCTTTTTCTGAAGCAGATCCAGTTCCTTTCTCTTGTCGTCAAGTATAGCCTGCTCCAGCTTTATCTTCTCTTCGAGCTCCCTGAGCACTTTTGTTTCGGCATTCAACTGGTCCGAAAGCCCCTTCCTCCGGGTCTGTTTTTCATCCAGATCCTGTATCGAACCGTGCAACTCCCTGATTCTGCCCCTCAGTTCGCGCGCAAACAGCTTGGCATTCTCGGCTATACGCTTGTATCTGTCCATACCAAAAAGCCTGCGTATAAGGTCAAGCCGCTCCTCCCGGTCAGCCTCTATGATATGCCGCATCTGCTCCTGTGGGGTATAAACTGTATAGCGATATATAAGGGCACTGTTTTTCTTTAGGGCTTCTGGTGGATAACCCAGCAAGTCCAGCACGAATGCGCGCAATTCCTGAGCAGTCATCTCTTTCTTCAGTCCATCAGCAATGATATAGCCGGAAGACTGGACAACTGTGTTCTTTCCCCTTTTGAGGGTTCTCCTGATAGTGTATTCCCTGCCACCAACCTCAAAGGTCAGCTCCACCGAACCCTGATCGCTTCCATGACGCAGGAGGCTGGCACCCGGCAGATTGGGCTTCTGTATGCCAAAGAGAGCAAAGTCTATTGCTAGAAGGATAGTACTCTTGCCGCTGCCTATGTCACCAGAGAGCAGCACAGACCCCTCTGGAAACCGTATTTCGGCAGAATTATAACTGCGTATGTTCTCAAGCTTCAATCCCCTAAGGATCATCTATTATTTAGAAACGGGGAGGGTAAAAGATTAACATTCTGCTTTTGATTTAGCTTAGCTTCCTGCCCTCATCCGGCTGGATCTCTGACTGGATCTGCGGCTGGGTATCTGATCTGGCCTTCGAGATCCCGGCTCACCCTCCCTACGCATCCTGAAAAGCGTTATGACAACAATCGCCGCTATCAGTGCCAGCGCAATTACAGATGGCCAGGATCCTACACCCGGGGCAGACTCCCCAGCCGGTGCAACAGGAGACTCTGATTTGAAGACAACTCCCGCAACCTCCCTTGCTGTCTCTTCCACCTCTTTAGATTCTTGTACCGGCTCTGACTGTCCGGACTCTTTTGTTGCCTCTGGCTCTCCAGCCGGTTGGCCCTCTGTCCCAGGACTTGCACTCGAGACCGCCCAATCACTATAGTGCCCCCAGTCATGGGCATACCACTCGTATTCTAGGCCATTGACGCCCGCCTGGTAGGCTGTGTGCAGAACATCAGCTATGGCATTGATTATGTTATTGATGTTTCTTCCAGTGCACTCTATGAACTGTGGGTCATTCAAATCATAGTTGTTATCCATCCATTCAGCTGAGCAGGAGCCGTCTTTCCTTCCAAGATAGGTGGCCACACCCACCCTCAACACAGCATCATAAGGCGATATGATCTCCAGTCTGCCGTCAAATTTTATATAGCTGCCGTATACCTCCTGAAACTCATCCGAGGGATATGTTATATCGGTCAGCCTGAGCATATAGGTTTCGTAGTCAATGCCATGCTTTTTGTTGTCCAGAACCCGTGTGAATAAACCAGCATCTGAGATATATGATGCGATGACACCTGCCCATTTGGATGCCGTGCCGGTGGCCCCAGATGCCAGAGAGTTGATGAGGAGCTCATATCTTTTCATAGAGCGCTTGGCCAGAGATGCGTCCAGAAGATTTCCTTTTTCATCAAACCTTAGATATTGAGCCAATAGGTCATTTATACTCTCGGCATAGCCACTGCTATCAGGGAGTTCTGTGCCATAAAGATATAGTCTCTCACTGACCCATTCAGCCTCCTCAGGGGCCTGCCTGGCGAGCATTTCCAAGGCGGCCTTAGCAAAATAGTCATGGGTGCCAAACATGTTGGTTCTTTGCCACAACATTGGGTCATCCACAAATGTGGGCTCCCCCCACAAAGAATTGCCATTGCCCCAAGAAGAAACAGGAGGGATCATAGATAATGCAAAAAGCATGATAAGGGATATCACAAAGAACCTGAATCCGGCCCTGGTGGGTGTGATCACAAACCTGGCTTCCATATATTGTTAATCAAAGCTTTTATTTAAATCCCCCCTATCGACGGTCTTCCCACTGATTATTGCATAGGCCTGAGAGTTTAATCTCTCCTCAAATGCCGAACTGGTTTCCCCTTCTGCCTTTTCAGTGTCAAATGCCGTAATAAAGCGTTTGATAAGCCATGCCTGCTTCTCATCCTTGGCATATTCCTCTATCAGGCGCCGTTCAAGGTTTTCCACGGTATCATGTGAAACCCTGACTTTTCCATATTCTCTTGAGCTAAGCCCGCTGGTATTACGGAGGACAGCATACGCACCGTTCTCGTAGGCCATCTCCATATACCTTCGAAAATCTATATCAGTTGGCCGGCCTTCCTTAAGCGTGCCAAATACGCGCCAGAGGACTATCTGCCCGCCTTCTGATCCAGTCGCCGAGAGTCCAGAATTCAGGGTCTCTTTCGAACTGCTGGATACTATCCTTTCCACACTCTGTGCAAGCTGAGCCTCTACCTCCCCGGGAGTCCTGCCATCAGCATTAATTTCATGGCATAAGATCGGATGAAGCACAAGTCTAATAAATGTGGGTTTGTTGTTATCTACAATAAAGAATCCGCATCCACTATCCGACAGATCCCACATCTCCCTGAAGTTGCAGGGAAAGATGGGTCCGGGGAATATCAGCCTCCCTCCATAGAAGTCAGTTTCGCTCCTGCGGTGTATATGTCCGCCGGCATAGTAGTCAAAACCCTTGGGAAGTAGCGACGCTGGTATGCCCTCCACACGCTTCATATCCTCTGGTAGATAGTCCCTTATGCCTGAATGGAACATAAATATCTTATAGCCCTCACCCCTGCTTATGGAGCGGTCGAGTTCCCGATAGTATTGTTCTTCCAGGCCACCCTTCCTGCCAAACATGCCAACAATCATTGCTCCGGATTTGTCTTTGGTTGGATTCAGGACCAGTTTTCCATTCTCTTCACTCCCCCTAGCCACATTCGTAATGAGCTCGGCATTCTCAAACACCCTGAGCATGGTTTTGCCTGAAGGGGAATAGTCATGCGAGCCGCAAATTGTATAAACAGGAATTCCTGCTCTTTTGAGCAGGCTCAGCTTTTTTGAGACAAATGCCAGTGTATCAAGGGGTGGGACGGAGGTGTCAAACAGGTCGCCACTTATGAGAATAAAATCAACATTCCGCTCTATGCAGATATCTACTGCCATCTCGAATGCCCTGAGATTTGCCTTCTGCAACTTTGGATCCCGCCACCCCCCCAGATGGAGGTCGGCCATGTGTGCAAATATCATTGTGACTACACTAAAATTATTCGGACTCACAAAAATTACGGTTTTTCCTCCTCCCAGTCGGTATTTACATATCTGGTTATGTATTCAATAGGGACCTTGTTTATTGGAACCTGATGTACACTGCCATCCATAGCCCTAACCTCTGGTATGTGCCCGGGTTTCAGGCGGACCACTTCATAATCGCCGATTATGCCATGCTTCTTTGCCTTTTTGGCAGTCTCCGATATGTCCCTTATATACTCTTCGCTGACATTATTTAACATACCTCCCGGGATTATGGTCAACTTTGTTTCGCTAGGCTCCCATATCCCAAGCCTGCTTTTCCCATGCCTTCCCTTAATCGCCCTCAGCATGAACCCCAGAAAATCCTCCGGGTGGTGAAGCCGGTTTGTGACATTGACGACGTCTCCGCCCAACAGCCTGCTTATATCCCTCTCTGTGGGAAACTCTCGCATAGCCTTGGCGGACTGAGTAACCCTGTGACCAACAACTGCTCCCGGTTTTCCCGGCCTGTGAAGTACTATACCGGTGCAGATGCTGATTGGGGTATATATGGCATGGTGTTTGTTTGAAGCAACCACATAGCCGGACCCCAGCACCATTTTTTTTATCCTAGGCCTTGGAGACTTTGGAGGCATTTTTATGAGAATTCCGACAGATCGGTCTTTGTCTGCCTGACAGACGATTGACATGAACCCGAGATAAAATCCCTATCAAACAGAGGGATGTGGACTGGAATGGCAAACTTTGTAAAGGTGGAGGTTATCAGCGCCTCTCCCTTGTCCAGTGAGGCAATATTGCGTCCGTCCTTGCTAAGGTCTTGGGATGCACTCTCGATAATGGCACGCCTCTCCGGCTCCATCTCAATGCCCAATATTATCTTGGTGTTCATGTTGGCTAGGACCTCGCGCGGTATAAGGGATGGGAGCTGCGTTATCGCGATGAGGCCTATCTTGAACTTTCTACCCTCCCGCGCAATGGTAGAGAAGATGTTCGGCCCGGCCTGCAACACGTCCTTCCCAAGGACGCGTGGAGCCTCCTCTATTATTATGGATATCACGGGCTTTGTGGAGAGCTTGCCATTCTTCTTGTAGTACTTGTACCTGTCCAGCGCCTCTGAGGCGACCATTGAG
Organism: uncultured archaeon; assembly: GCA_964592405.1. Lineage (GTDB taxonomy): Archaea > Altiarchaeota > Altiarchaeia > JAFGQM01 > JAFGQM01 > CAZQBY01. The sequence continues at coordinate 75,521 of CAZQBY010000002.1, forward strand.
GATATGAGGAGTTCCAGCTCGCTGGAGAGTGGGGATGTGTCCACTATTACAGTCTTGCCCATCTCCAGTGCAGAAACCATGTTCTCCAGTGTATTCTCATACTTCTCCTCTGCAAAGACTCCCTCGCACTTGACGGTACCGTCCTCCGATGATATGCCCAGTATGTTGAGTTTCCTTATCAGCACGGCAAGCGTTTCCTCCTTGACACCGGTAGCCGGTTCACCACTCAGTATATTTGCCACCCACTCCTCCTTGTCCAATTTGTAGTATGTGAACAGCGCATCACGCTGGGCAGGTGAGAGATTGAGAACCCCTTGGAAGAACCACGGCTTCAGCAGGTGATAGTTTATCCTGAGCGTTTCCGCGCCAGCCGGCGGATTGGTGGAGTAATAGACAATTTTTTCTCCTGCCCTTGGGTGATTCCCCAGCCCCGCCTCTTTTCCGCCGGGGCCGTTGTAGTACTCATCATGCGGGTCAAGTATCAGCATACCGCAATAGTTCTTGTCAATGGCAGACCAAGACATTATTCTGACAAGATTCGACTTGCCACGCCCGGTGGTGGCTGATATGAGGACATGGTGAGAGAGCACCTTCCTACCATCCAGCTCGACTGGTATGCCCATGTCTTTTGATCCGGAGCGGATGTTGCCGACATAGAGGGCATTCTCCTCCCTGCCCAGGAAGTCCAGATCAGCCTTGTTTATCCTCCTGACAGGGCTGAAGAAGCTCGGCAACGTCTTGGGCATGCGCGCAATGCCTGCGTTTATGGACACCAGCCCTTTGACTTCTGCTAGAACATAATTGCGCAAGTCCGCCTCCATAAAGCCTAGATCAGAGCCATGGCCCTCCAGTTCCATGCCGGAAAGCAGTTCCAGCGACTTTGGAGGTATCTGTGAGGCATAAAGGAGGTTGTATACCTGCAGAATGGTTTTTTTGTTGCCGTTCTCTGTCACAAGCAGCTCGCCCAGCTCCAGCTCCTCACCGCTTTTCTGGCGCACTAGAAGCTCGCCAAATTCCCCAGATAGAATCTGCCCAACTACTTCCACTTTTGAGTTAATTTGACAAACATGGGAAATAAATCACTGCCTTTCGACTAGTTTGAAGGGTATGTTTTGAAAATTTCTTTTGTAGAATTTCTTTTTCCTCGACATCACAGCTTTGGACACCTTGGGGTGCTCGATTACTATCCCAAGTATCTGTTCTGGGCCGAATTTCTCGATTCCCCCCTGCTCTGGCTTTCCTGAACGTGTCATAGGGGCCATGATATGGAGAGTATATCTGTCACCCCTTATGGACTTGATAGACCTGGCATAAGGCAGATTTGGTGATGCCCAAGAGCTTGGGATTTTTCTCTCGTAAACCCTGTCAACATTGGGCCACCTTTCGGACCTGAATCCCTCTGAGAGTATAATTTTCAAAACCCCAAAGCTATCTATCTTGTATGTTAGTGGGCGGATACCATGCATAACAGGATTCTGGTGCACAACAAAGCGCATTTTGCCCTTTGGGGAGCGGGCCACCCTAAAGTCCACAACACCGTTTGGAAGACCAAAACTGAATATGTGCTGGCTTGCACTCCTCGTCTTCAGGTCCTGCATGCGGCGAATCACAGCCTCTTTCAGCCTTTTTGCAGTTTTCATCGCATGCGTTCTCTCGGAAAATTGCACCCCTGAATCCTCAAAAGCCGAGATTATCTTCTTTAGCGGCGTCCTGCGCGCATCTGTCAGTGTGCCCTCAAAAATGTGAAACGGCCTAGCCCCCCTAATCCTCTGTCTATGAAATCTTCTTATGGGCATGTGAAAGTTAGAAGGGATAGGTATTAAACCATTCTGTCCAGCCAGTCATGGGCATCACTTGCAGCGAGCAGGTCCGTGAAATCCTGAAAATCGCCGGTTCTGGATATCTCAGAGAATAACAGCATGCGAAGACTGTCCAGACCCTCCCGGCGGATTCGGGCATTCTTGTCTGCATCAATGAGGCCATATGGATATCCCGGAAATGTGATATCCCTGGAATTTGCAGCAATAGCAGACATTATCCTTTCTTTCTGATCCTCCTGTCCCTGCAGTACTTCCACCCTGAGGGTATATCGGCTTTGTGGATGGAAGCAGGCAAAGTTCAGGTCTGCCCTGTGTGCCGTATCAGTGATATCCACAATGTTCTCATAATACCATGGCGCATGCACTCCATTTTCGCGTGCAAGTCTGTTTATGGCCACTGTAAGCGGTAGCCCGGATGTCGTATAGAGATGGGAGGTCTTTGAGATACCGCAAAACAGCACATTCTGCCTGTGTGCGGCATCATAGGCAGCCTCCGCATACCCAATCTGGTTTGTGTATGGTGCATGGAGCGTTCCGTCCCTGATGAATATACTGCCATCTGGCAGGGCACGACAGACAAAGGAGGCATAGTTCCACTCGGCAAAAGAGCGCGCAACATCGCCAACCCGTGGTATTCTTATCTGTTCCAAACCCTCTCTTATTGTCTTATCATAGGAATCAAAAACCAGATCTTCTTCATTGGGCAGATATTGGGCATGCTCCTTATGCAACGGAATAAAAGTGTTTTTATATTCTATTTGATTACCATTGCCCTCCCCATCCACACCGGCGGCAGTTGTGATGACAAAAAATTCCAGCCTGTTTGGAATACCCAGCCTGATGCGCTTGTTATCCTGAAAACAGCTTACATATATCCTTTCAAAGTGTACTGCAAACGATGGCGCCTGTATCAACGCCATATTGCCGCCATCCAGAAAAGCTATAATTGTATCACGGTCGTGTGGGGAGGGAATCCTCCTGAAGTTCTTTGCATCAAAGTCCCTTGCCTTATAATGGTCTTCCGGCCGGAAACTGGGCCTACCTAGGGGTAAATCAACTACCTGATCAGCTATATGTGCAACCCTCTTGGCAGCATCGGTTATCATCAGAAGGTTTCCGAAGGCAGTATTTGTTTATCCACCGCAGATATAATCAGATACTTTCTCTGGTTGTTTTTGAGATTGGCCACAAGCGCCTTGTATTTTGGATAATATATGGTCTGTGTTTCAATAGTTATACTCTCTTCCATAAGGGTTTTGTAGACTGGAGGGCGCTGGATTATCTGAGGCGTAAGGACCCTGGTGGTATAATCCTGCGGAGCAGCCTGCGTTCCAAGGACAGCACTTCTTGGTATGGGTTTTTCAGGGTTGAACTGGACCGTGGGTTTATCCCTGATATAGTTTTCCAGTACCGGTTTTTCAGCCCAGTTCAGATCATAATAAATGCTTTTCTCCACTACCTTGTTTACAATTTGTGAAACAGTCAGCTTGAGGGTTGGTGCAGATGAGCTGAAAAAGCCGCCGGCAGAGGGAGGTGATTCTATGTCATGCACCTTACTATCCATTATGACCTTGATAGTATCCGGATCCAGCGGCAGATTAAACTCCTTGAGGACTTCAAATATGCCCCGGTAGGTAGCCCTTATAAGGTGTATGGGCTCGTATATTTTTGTCAGTGACTCAACACGAAGGTCCGTGGGTTGCGGGCCGCCAAAGAAGCCGGAGAATGCCTTGGTCTTGAGGCCCCCGGATTCCAGTGCATCTTCGGCAGCCTTAAAATCCATGGATTCCTTCAGAGCCAGTATAACCGGTGGCTTTGTTATGATCTTCTTGACATCCAGTGCAGGGACTTGGGATGGTTTTGGGGGCGCTTTTGGAGGTGTTTTTGGAGACGGTTTCGGAGGCGGTACCTGCCTCTGGGCCTGAGCCGGTTTTTGTGCAGCTGGCTGTGGGCCGGTCACCGGCTCTTTGACTTTTTGGCCGGATGTAGTGAAGGGCACTATTTTCGGAACCGCAGCACCGCAATTTGTGCAGAACTTAGCATCATCGTGCAGTTGCATCCCGCATCTGGGGCAGAACATCTTGTTACCTCACTTGAAAACCTATATTTAAACTCTTTCCCATAAAAAACTTGTGGATGTCTTCTTTGATCCTGTGTTCCTGAAGCATGATACCGGTTTCCACCCGGAAAACGCCGGCAGGCTGGAGCTGATATTGGACTCACTGGATGAGGATAAGCTGAAGAAGCCGCGCAATGGAGAGGGGTTCCTCAAGCTGGCCCACACGCCTGATTACATCACCAAGGTCAGGCAGGCCTGCAAAGATGGCGGTTATCTTGACATGGACACTCCTGTCTCGCCTGACACCTACAAAGCGGCATGCATGGCAGTCGGGGCTGCAGTAGATGCCTCAGAATCCGAAGGCTTCGCGCTGGTGAGGCCACCGGGGCACCACGCCTTCGCGGACCGCGGGTCTGGGTTCTGCATATTCAACAACATGGCCATAGCGGCCATCAGGCTAGCTGAAAAGGGTAAAAGGGTCTTCATCTTGGACATAGATGTACACCATGGAAACGGAACGGAGGCATTGGTGTTGGGAAGGGAAAACATAGAGTTCCTCTCCATACATCAGAGCCCTCTTTATCCAGGAAGCGGGCTGACAGACCGGCCCCCAAATGTGATTAACATTCCCCTTCCGCCGAACACTGGTGACGAGGGTTACATTGCTGCTCTAGAAGAGAGGGTCGAACCAGAGATAAAAAAATTTGATCCGGATAATGTTGGAGTCTCAGTCGGCTTTGACGCCTACTATCTGGACTGTGGTTCTGTCTTAGGTAATGCCCTGACTATCACACAGAAGACCTATAAAAGGATCAGGGATATGCTCATACCTTATAAAACCTTCTTCACACTTGAAGGCGGATACCACCCCCGGAGCCTGCTGGAGGGTGCACACGCGCTGATGGACTTATGATGACCAGAAAGCATAAGACGAGGGCCATGACACCAGCAAGGAAGTTCAGGATATCTGCAAGTAATCCTGTATTAATGTCTGAAGTTAAGGTAGTAAAGGAAAGGGAAGGAGCAACGAGCTTTGGCACAGGGCCGTGCTTCACGCTGGTCTTCCAGCGCAGGGGCAAAGTTGTAAGGGAGAGGGGACCGCATGGCGTTAGGAGAAAGCGGGGGAAACCCACAAGCGTCATCTGGCATGCCATGCCGACTTATATCTACTACAACCCCCGGCAGGGGCCGGAGGGTAGTAAAGAGGTAGCGAAAAAGCTGAAGGAGGCAGGGGGGCTCCGAAAGTATGAAACTGATGAATTTCACCCAAAGACTGTTACAGACGGCATACTGGACTATCTTTACGGCAGGGGGAGAGGAAGTGCGCGGATATCTGTAACCATCATACCGGGCAGGATGACCCTGAATAGTCCGCTTTTTTCAAGATCTATGGATGAGATAATAAAGCTCCTGCACATGTACAAAAAGGAAGGCAAGATACACAGCCTCCGCACCCGTGGGATATCAAAGGGCAAGGGAAGTCTTATCACACATGTGGACCAACACGGAAGGATATACAGAGACTCATTGAAGCCGTGGAAGAGAAGAGGGGAGGGTAGAGCATAAAGACAAAAAGGTAAAATCAAAACAGGATAGCCTGGCAGCCTGCTTGGGCAAGGGGACACCCGCACATCTGGGATGAAGGCATATGGGGGTGTGTAGATCTGTCCCGGCGTCAGGATTTACAGACTGAAGTGAAAAAATGGTGAAAACCATTTTTATTCCATGCCGCGCGGAGGCGGACATCAAGCTCGTGGTTGAGAGCATATTGGAGAAGGTGGACTACGACAAGATAGGCCTGGTGACGACGGCCCAGTTTGTCCACCAGTTGAATGAAGTCAAAAGGGGACTTGAGAAGGGGGGTAAGACCGTTGTCATCTCCCCGGGCCACCCAAACCCCGGACAGATCCTGGGCTGTGATGTGCGCGCAGCAAGGGATGCCGACTGCTATGTCTATCTGGGCACAGGCCACTTCCACCCGCTGAGGGTGGCAGAGGAGACTGGCAAGCCCGTGTTCATGGTCCACCCGAGCGGAGGTATTGAGGCAGTATCCGAAGACCAGCTTATGAAGCGCGCAAAGATACGCGCTGCGCGCATGCACAGGTTCAAAGAGGCTAAGACCGTGGGCGTGATAGTCTCTACAAAACCGGGTCAGAACAGGATAGGAAAGGCACTGGAATTGAGGGAGAGGCTCAGAGGAAAAAAACAAACGTTTATATTCGCCGCGAATGAAATTAAACCCGACTGTTTTGAAGGATATGATGTGGACGCATGGGTCAATACGGCGTGCCCGCGAATTACCGAGGACCGTTTTGGAAGGCCCATGGTTGACATTTCTGAGATCTGGAGGGATTTGTAAGGATTTAATAAGAGTGAAAAATGGCTGAAAAATTTGTTATACCCGGGGATGTTGTGAAAACCCAGAAAGGAACCGGCCCCGGCCTTTATACTGAGAACGGCCAGACGTATGCTGCGCTGGCCGGGATATTGAAGGAGGATGACAAGATGGTCTCAGTGGAGTCTATAAACCCACTGGTAGAGGTACATGAGGGGGACACGGTAATAGCATCTGTTGAGGCTATCAAGGGGGAGAAGGTCGTGCTAGTGAAGATACTGAAGGTTGTGGGAAAACAGAGGACCCTGCCGACAGAGGACTATGGGGTTATAAGAGTCATGGACATTGCCCCGGGCTACACGGAAAAGGCCAGTGATGAGTTCAAGGTTGGTGATATCGTGAAGGCAGAGGTTATGTATGTACTGCCCGATGATATAATACTGACTACAAAAGGACCAAATCTGGGGGTTATTGAGGGCTATTGCTCCAGATGTAGGAGCATACTCCGGATGAAGGGAGACAGACTCTTTTGCGACATATGCGATCGTTTCGAGAGGCGAAAGGTGTCAAGGGATTATCTAATAAAAAAGGGGGAATGACATGGAGGCAAAGATAATAGAAAAAAAGAAGGGAAAGACAAGATTTTCACTGAAGGGCGTTGACCATACGCTGATGAATCTGCTCACAAAGAAGCTTATGGAGAGCAAGGGTGTTGAATTTGCCACCTATTCAGTCCCGCATCCGCTCTTGGAGGAATTCCAACTTACTGTAAAAGCAAGGGATCCGGAAGGCGAGGTGAAAAAGGCCCTTGATGGCCTCAAGAAGGAAACCGCCCAGATGGGAAAGGCCTTCAGGACAGCCAAATAAACAACAGATCCTCCAAAATGCCGCTGGGTGGTCTGAAATGGAGGGATGAGCTAGAGCCCAAGGAGTTCAGGAGAATCAAGAGCGAGGTCCAGATTCTGGGCATAGATGATGCGCCCTTCGGGAGGAAGGACAAGAATGTCAAGATAGTTGCAGTCCTTACGCGGGGTGCCAAGATGCTGGACGGCGTCTTTCACTCCAGTATAAAAAAGGATGGGCTTGATGCCACAGACAGGATAATCCAGCTTGTAAAGGACATAAAGCGTGAGAACGTGCGCACCATACTGCTGGACGGTATCACATACGGCGGCTTCAACACTGTTGACATCCAGAGAGTTTACCATGAGACTGGTATTCCGGTAATTGTTTCTATGCAGAAGCGCCCGGACCACGCAAAGATACATGCAGCCCTGAGGAATCTTGAGAATGCAGATCTGAGGAAGAGTATGATAGATGCAGCCGGCAGGGTATATGAGATCCGGCTGGATGGTAACAGAAAGGTTTATATGCAGACTGCCGGGATAAGGAGGGAAGATGCAGAGGAGATTATCAGGCTCACAACAGTTAATGGCCTGGTGCCGGAGCCAATACGGGCAGCCCATATGATAGCCAAGGGTGCCTACACTGAGATACCAAAAGAGCAGCGCAATGATGAATGGCTGCATATGAAAGCGTATAACTATGTGAGGGATACCCACAGAAAGGTCAAAAAGTGGAAGAGGAAAACCTTTCCGGGCTTTGCCGGCGAAGTAGTCAGCTTCCTTTTTGCCCTTTTGCTCGCCTGGCTCTTCATACAGATGTTGGGCTGGATGCTAAACACATCCTCACCACTGGTGGTTGTAGAATCAGAGTCTATGGTGCATACCGGCGACTGGATGACATGGTATTTCGACCATAATCTTGACCCAATGACCTATGGCTTTGGCAGCGGGATGGGCGTCGGCGATATCATAATCGTAAAGGGAGACAATCCTGATGATATAAACATAGGGGATGTAATCCTGTACACCAAATACAGCTCCAGGACAATCGGCGGCGAGCCGGTTATCCACAGGGTAGTTGGTATTGTGGGCATAAACGGTGATGAGGTTTACACTGAGGGCGCGGTAAGATGGGACGGAGAAAGGATTATTACACCATGTAGCAGCAGTTCTAGTTACAGCCTTGATGAGATAAGGAGCCTGTATTCGGGCGATGCTATAAACCGTGTAGTGCCGGGGGTGAAGGACGATCTGACCAGCTTCCGGCTTTTCATAACAAAGGGGGACAACCCCAAAAACAATCCCCGGGAAGACCAGTGCAGATTTGGAGGCTCTCCGATGATATCCTATCCCGTCCATGAAAGAACTGTTGTTGGGAGGGCCAAACTTGACATTCCTTATATCGGATACGTCAAGCTGGGTCTGGTCTGCGCCTACCGCTTTGCCACAGGCAACGTCTGCGGCTGCAGGTGCTGGTGGGCCGCCGACCATCCCAACTGCTGCAGGTAACGCAATGGAAAAAAAGATATCCCGGATAACTGCAGATGCTGTCATAATAGAAAACGGCAAGATACTTCTTATAAAGAGAGGCAGGGAGCCGTTCAGGGGAAGCTGGGCCCTTCCGGGAGGACATGTAGAGTATAATGAGGTGGTTGAGGATACCATGGTGCGTGAGGCAAGAGAGGAAACTGGGCTGGATGTAGAGCCCGCCGGGATTGTAGGGGTTTATTCCAAGCCCGGGCGGGATCCACGGGGGCATTATGTGACAATAGCATACCTCGCAAGGGTTAGGGGCGGATGCCCTAGACCAGGTGATGACGCGGAAGATGTTAGATGGTGGCCGCTCGATAATCTACCAGAGATGGCCTTCGACCACGCGGAAATCATCCGGGATGCAGAAGGTTTGGTCTAATCCTCTTGGGGCGTGATAGATATTATTTAAGGAGCAAAAAATTTTGGCGACCTGTGTCAGCAGCCTCTTCGCTCACTCTGACAGTCCGGACCGTGCCAAAATACTCCAAAGTAACCTTTTTATTCATTGACCCATTAAATTCGCGCAAATTTGGGGGAACGAGATGCTGAAATTAACAATATCTGATGCCAACTCTTGGAAGAGGAGTGTTGACGCTATAGCCGCACTGATAGACGAGGGGACATTTGAATTCACGGAAGACGGGATGGCACTCAAGGCCATGGACCCGTCGCAGATAGCAATGGTTGACTTTGAGATGCCAAAAAAGGCGTTCAGGGTTTACAACATCAGTGAGAAACAGAGCGTTGGTATAGATTTCTCAGAATTGTCTAGGGTTATGAGGAGGGCCCATCCGGATGACACAATCCACATAGAGCTTAAGGAGAACAAACTTGAGATAATATTTGAGGGTAAAGGTAAAAGCAAGAGAAGGTTTCTTCTCCCCGTTATAGATGCAACTGCACATCCAAACAAGCCGAAGATAGAGTTTGATGTGGTTGTCAAGATGCCAGCGAACGATGTCAAGGAGGTGCTGGCAGACGTTGAACTGGTGAGCAACTATGTGGTTTTTGAAGCAGATGCCAAAGGTCTCCGGATATCCTCCGAAAGCGAGAGCGGCAAGGCCGAGATAGACCTGTCAAAGGATACGCTCATTGAGCTCAAGGCAAAGCAGGCTGCAAGGGCGATGTTCCCGCTGGAGTATCTGAAAAACATGACGCGCAACACGGATGTTGCAACCGTCATACAGATAAGCCTCAAGAAGGACAACCCGCTGGAGATGAAGTACACCATCGGGGAGGGAAGCGTTACCTATTTCCTGGCTCCACGGATAGAGAATCCCTGAGCGCCCGCACCAAAGATAGGATTGTCTAGGCTGTTTTCAAATATTTTTATTGTCCTAGAGCTGAAAACCGCGGACGGTCTTCTCACCGGAGTCAAGATGCCTGGTTATTATCCGTTCCTGAACAGTGAGAGGGACAGGCTCAAATCACTGGATGTGAGAATAGAGGATATCGCCGACAGCCCCATATATTCAAAAGCCCTAGAAAACGCCGCCAAGGACATCCTAGGCATGGCCAGTGAACCCGGAGACCGCGACCTGGCCATAGTAGAATTCACACTGGCAAAGATACTCCTGTCAATAATAGGAAATCCTACATTGAATGAAAGGTATGCAGAGCGCAAGAGTAGCGAGTTTATGCAGGGACTTGAAAGAGAAAGCCTGCCCTATCTGATAAAAATAGCCCGTGGAGACTTCGGTATGGACATAAAAACCGAGGATAGTCTGAGGATACACTTCATTGATTTCCTTAGTTATAAGCCAGATTTCCTCAAACTGTTCCAGATGGATATGCTGAAGGGATATGTTCAGGTAACAAAAAGCCAGCTGGCCTGGATACTGAGGGGCGCAATAAAGGAAAGAATACTCAAAACAATACCGGAGAGGACAAGGTTCCCGGAAGCTCTGGAGAAGACTGCCAAGGGCATAAAGGAAAGGGCAATACGCGAAAGGAGGTTGCCTGCAAGCCGGCCAAGGGTAGGCAAGCTGAACGAGGCTGCACTTCCGCCATGCATAAAGAATATTATAAATGCCTTGGAGACGGGGACGGCCGGCCACAATGCCCATTTTGTGTTGGTGACCTTTCTCCATGGTCTGGGTTTGGATGAGGAGTCTATACTACAGGTATTCAGGAGATCACCAAGGTTTAAGGAGAAGACAACACGCTACCAGATAAGGTTCTCAAGGGAGAGAGGATATACATGTCCTGCATGCATATCCATAAAGGAATATGGCTTGTGTCCTGCAAACTGCCCGAGGAAGCACCCGGTTTCAAATTATTTCCTCAATCTCAAAAAGCTGCGTGCAGAAGGGAGGAAAAAATGAGCGGAAATGATATGCTCCGGACTAAACTCTGGCTCAAGGGCCTCTTTTCAGATTATTACTCCGGCTTGGATAAACCTCCGCCTGTATCCGAACTCCACCGGAGAGAGTTTGGCTTCGGTTCATTCTCAAAGAAGATTGTTGTCCGTCACCGGGCATTCCGAGACCAGAAAGAGCTGGATGAGTATCTGAAAAGAGAAGCACCGGCTCATGTAAGCCATTCCACTGCCCGCTATGAGTTTCCGGCAGCAGAGGATATGACTGAGAAGGTCTGGCTGGGGAGTGATCTGGTATTTGACATAGATATAGGTGACCTCAATCTGAAGCACCAGCACGAGAGTGGATGGATATGTGAGGAATGTTTTACAGCCCTGAAGGAGGAAGCCTATAAACTCATCGATTTTCTGGGTGATGATTTCGGATTTGCGAAGGATGAGCTCTTGGTCAACTTCTCGGGATCCAGAGGCTACCATGTGAGAATAAAAAACGAGAAAGTCCTCACGCTGGACAGCAAGGCGAGGAAGGAGATATGCAGCTATTTGAGCCTTGATATGAATCTGAATGAACTTATCGTTGAGCATGAGGGGATGATACTCGGGCCGCGCCCGGATCAGCATGGGCTGAAGGGCCGTATCGCTAAGACGGTGATAAACAGAATTGCCAACTCCGAAATGAAAAACCGGGAGTGGGTGATCAAACAGATAGGGGAGGGCAACTGGGGGGCCTTTCCGAGGGGGTATGGCCTGAAGAAGGTAATAGAATATATAAGAGATGCTGCAGTTAGAATACCAGTGGATTCAAGGGTTACCACAGATTTGACGCATTTGATACGTATGGCCGACACCCTCCACGGAGGCAGCAGTCTGCTGGCAAAGACCGTCAGCAATCTGGACCGCTTCAATCCCCTCAGCGACTGCTTTGTCTTCAACGATATGGAAACAGAGGTGGAGTTTGTAATGAAAACCCCAGAGTTGGTGGCTAAGGAGCAGACATTTGGACCGTTTGAAAAGGGTAGGGCCAGACTGCCGAGGTATCTGGCCGCTTATCTGGGGGCGAAGGGGAGGTGCACAGTAGGATGATAAAGGGTTACATATTTGATATGGACGGTGTCATCTGGGATGGTAACAGGAGAATACCACATGCCGTCGACGGGATAAACAGGGTAATCCGGGCCGGCAGAGAGTATATGTTCATGACAAATAATGCCCTCAGGTCCAGAAAGAGCTATGTGGAAAGGCTTGAAAGACATGGTATTAGGACAGGTCCGGAGCATGTGGTAACTGCCTCTTACGCAGCAGGCCTCTACATCAGGAGGAAAAGCGGCCCCTCGTGCACATACCCGATGGGGACCAGAGAACTCGGGGATGAGCTGGAATCAGCAGGCCATAAAATTGTGGATGAGGGAGCAGACTTTGTGGTTGTTGGACTGGACAAGGAGCTGACCTACTCCAAAATGGACAAGGCCTTCAGAAATCTGCTGGCTGGAGCGGAGCTGATAGCATGTGCCCCGGATTTAACATATCTTGAGGATGGGCACAAACATATAGGCAGCGGAGCATTTGCAAGGGTTTTGGAAATGGTCTCCGGCAGGGAGCTGATCATAGTGGGCAAACCCAACACCATCATGGTGGAGCTTGCCATAGAAAAGATGAGGCTGAAACCGGAAGAGGTGCTGATGGTGGGCGATAAGCTTCATACGGATATTCTAGCCGCAAAAAAAGCAGGCATGAGAGCAGCACTGGTCCTTACCGGAGAAACAGACTTGACAGATGTCGGAAAATCAAACATAAAGCCGGATTACATAATAAAGGATCTGAGAGAGCTTCCGGAAGAGGGCTGCTGAACCAATGGACGTCCTCAGGCCTCAGTCAGCTTCATCTGCTTGGCTCTCAGTCCGCCGAGCTCACTTGGATAATCCTCATTCAAGCAGGCCATACAAAGACTCTTCCTAGGTATGCCCAAGGCTTCAACCAGATTGTCTATTGTATTGTAGGCTATTGAGTCAACACCTATGAATCTTCCGATCTCCTCTACAGTCTTTTCATTGGCTATGAACTGCTTGTATTGCTGCATATCCACCCCATAGAAACATGGGGCTATGATTGGCGGGCATGATATCCTCAGATGTATCTTTTTCGCCCCTACCTGCCTGACCAGGGCGACTATCTGCTTCATTGTCGTGCCGCGGACTATTGAATCATCAACAAGTATGACCTCCTTTCCCTTTATCTCTTCCTCCAATGGTATGATTTTTGTGCGGACTATCTGGTCTCTCTTGGCCTGTGAAGGCATGATGAAGCTCCTGCCGGCATAACGGTTCCTCAGCAATGCCTCGGTGTAGGGTATTCCACTCACCTCCGAATAACCAATAGCAGATGCAACGCCGGAGTAGGGCACAGCAGAGACTATATCTGCTTCCACGGGGAAGTCCCTAGCCAACAGCCTGCCCAAGGTCTTTCTGGCCTTGTAAACCGAAACATTGTTGAGTGTTGAATCAGGGCGGGAGAAGTATACATATTCAAACATACAATAGGCACGCCTGTTTATCCTGCCTATGCGGTCTGTGTGGATCCCGTCCTTGTTCACACACACAATCTCACCCGGCTTAACGTCCCGCACAACCTTGGATGGTAGAATCTCAAAGGCACAGTCCTCCGAAGCGAATGCATACCCCCCAGGAAAGTCGCACATCATCAGCGGCCGGAATCCAAAGGGATCACGAATAGCATAAAGTTCATCAGGTGTCAGTATGAGGAGGGAATAGGCACCATCAAGATGGCGGGCTGCATTCTTTATGGCTGAAAAGAAGTTCTCTTCCTTGAGATACTCGCTAACCAGTATCTTGGAGATGACTTCCGTATCAGCCGAAGTAGAGAAGGTATGCCCCCTTTCAATAAGCCTCTCACGCAGTTCGGTGAAGTTGACCAGATTGCCGTTGTGGGCTATGGCAAACTGAATATTTGCCCCTTTGGTTATGAATGGTTGGGCATTGTTTATATCAGACTCTCCGGCAGTTGAATATCTAACATGACCTATCCCCATATTGCCCTTTACCTCGCCCAGAATCCTGCCGTTGAACACCTGATTGACCAATCCCATTCCGCGTATGAGGTCTATTTCACCATTTCTGACAACCGCCATGCCTGCCGACTCCTGGCCGCGGTGCTGAAGAGCCGACAAGCCGTAGTATATCCTTGTTGCACAGTCTGACTTGGAGAGGATACCGAATACCCCACAGCTTTCCCTAGGACCAAACATCTTCTAGTTATCTATCTTAAGAAAACATATAAACACACGGCAGACCATGTAGTGTTGTGATTGTAAAGTTTTTTAATGGAAAGAGGAAAATAGGTCTATGACCAATGAGGATGTGAAGGGTGTGGTTCCGGAAAGGACAAAGGATGCATACTGCAGCATACTTCAATGGATGCTACAAAGCACTGAATGGCGGAGGGAGTGTATAAATCTAATAGCAAGTGAGAATGTTGTCAGCCCTGCAGTAAGGGCGGCATTGGTCAGTGATTTTGGGGGGAGGTATGCAGAAGGTCGCCCCGGAGAGCGTTTCTATCAGGGAAGTTGGATGTTTGATGAGATAGAGATAATCGGTCAGGAGCTGGTCAAACGCCTGTTTGATTGTGATTACGCAGATCTAAGCCCCCTGTCCGGTGCAAACGGCAACCTTGCAGCCCTTATGGCACTTACCCGAAAGGGTGATAAGATAATGAGCCTGTCGCTACAACATGGGGCCCATATAACCCAGACCAGCGTCTCTGCAGCCGGGGTACTAGGACTTAAGTCTGTCTATTTCCCGTTTGATGTTAAGAAAATGAATATTGATGCCGAAAAAGCAAAGAAGCTCATAATCAAAACCAGACCAAAACTGGTAATCACAGCCGGATCAATATACCTTTTCCCACATCCGGTAGAAGAGCTGAAGGAGGCATGCGACAGGGTTGGTGCACATATTATGTATGATGGAGCGCATGTAGCTGGTTTGATAGCAGGAAAGGCATTTCCAAACCCGTTCGAACAGGGAGCTGATGTGGTAACCTTCTCAACCCACAAAACATTTCCCGGCCCCCAGGGAGGGATGATACTCTATAATGATTCACTGGATAACAGTCTGAAAAAGCGGCTTAGAAATGCAACATTCCCTCGCCTGGTCAGTAACCATCATCTCCACCATGTTGCCGGAAAGGCGATAGCTGCTGCTGAGATGCTGGAATTCGGAATGGAGTATGCCGAACAGACAATCACCAATGCGAAGATGCTCGCAAAGATGTTGGATGAAAACGGTATAACGGTTCTGGCAAAGAAGAACGGCTTTACTGAATCGCACCAAGTCCTCATGGATGTGAGCAGACAGGGTGGTGGAAGGGAGATTGCCGAGAAGATGGAGCGTGCCAATATCATAGTGAGCAAGCAGGTTCTGCCATGGGAAAACGATTTCATCAATCCTTCAGGTATAAGGCTGGGAACGCAGGAAGTAACGCGTCTTGGTATGGGAGAGGATGAGATGTCAGCAATTGCCGAGCTCATAAAGAGAATAGTAATTGACGGGGAAGATGCCAAGAGGGTCAAGCCGGATGTAATGGTCCTTAAAAAGAACTTCAACAAGGTCAGATACTGCTTTGAGCCAGGAGAGGCCTATGATTATATAGACAGGATAATATGATAGATAGGATAATATGAAACTCACAGATGAACAGGGAAAGAAGGCAGTGCATATAGCCAGAAGGACTGTGGACACCTTTGTCAGAGGGAGGGGGAGGTATGTGCCAGAGGAATTTCCAGAAATCTTTAAAGAGAAGCGTGGGGTGTTTGTAACCCTGCAGAAATATCCGGGTGGAGAGCTTCGGGGCTGTATAGGCTTTCCTGAACCAGTGGCACAATTGATAGACGCACTCATTGATTCGGCCATATCGGCAGCGTCCAGGGATCCAAGATTCGAGCCGGTCAGGGAGGATGAACTGGATGGAATAACCGTTGAGGTCTCAGTTCTAACGCCTCCGCAGTTGCTGAAAGTAAAGGATACACAAGATTACCCGAAGAGAATCAGTATAGGCAGAGACGGGTTGATTATAAGGCAGGGATTTGCATCCGGGTTGCTGTTGCCGCAGGTCCCGGTAGAGTGGGGATGGGATGAGGAGGAATTCCTCTCACAGACATGCTGGAAGGCAGGGCTTCCGCCAGACGCATGGCTAGACCCGGAAGCTGAGATCTATTCATTCCAAGCACAAATTTGGACGGAGAAGACGCCAAGAGGAGAGGTTGTGAAAAAGGAACTAGATAAGTAGATATGGCTTCTCCTCAATCACCCTTTTATATTTCCTATAAAAGCTGTTGACAGTTTTGGTATCTATCCGTTTTCCAAAGCACTCATGGGGCACAAGGGCGCCACTGAAAGTCTTTGGCACGTGGAGAAGCTCGTGAATAAGTGTCTTATCCTGTTCCTCTTCTGACATATTATCAAATTTTTCGGAGATTACTTCTATTATATAATATGCCCTGAGGTAGAGGGCCTGTTGCCATATCCTTGGCAACCCCCATATACGCGCAACGGCACGTGTCTTTGCACCGGTAGAACGCATGCAGATTATATGCTTGCCGCTAACATGTTTCAGATCCAACGCACGCACCATGGCCCTTATCCTGTGGTCAATATCCGGAGCCAGCTCAGTCTTCATCCTTCAGCAGATCTCTGCTTATCTTGACAGAGCAGAATTCCCCGCACATGGAGCATGCCTCATCACTCCTGGCTGGGCATTCCCCACGCATCCTCCGGGCAGTGGAGGGATCTATCGCCAGTTCAAACATTCTCTTCCAGTCTAGGGCCGCGCGCGCCTTTGACATATCATCATCCCAGTTGCGGGCGCCCGGGAGACCCTTAGCAATATCTGCAGCATGGGCAGCAATCCTACTGGAAATAGTCGCCATTTTTATATCTTCTATGTCCGGAAGGCCCAGATGCTCCTTCGGACTTACAGCACAAAGATAATCCGCCCCGTAGTAGGCTGCCAGTGTGCCCCCAATGGCCGATGTGATGTGATCATAGCCTGGAGCAATATCAGTTACCAGAGGGCCAAGAACATAAAACGGTGCCCCATGGCATATCCTTTTTTCCTGCTTTATGTTGAACTCAATTTGGTCCAGCGGAACATGACCGGGGCCCTCAATTATAACCTGAACCCCCTTATTCTGTGCACGCCTGGTAAGCCTGCCAAGAATTCTCAGCTCATGCAGCTGTGCCTCATCTGTGGCATCCCCCAAACAACCGGGCCGCAGGCCATCGCCAAGGCTTATGACAACCTCATATTCCCTGAGTATGTCCAGTATGGAGTCAAAGCCTGTGTACAGAGGGTTTTCAGCCTGGTTCTCCAGCATCCACTTTACAAGGAAGGAACCGCCACGGCTGACCACGCCCATCATACGCTTCTTTATGAGAGGCAGAGCTGCACGCGTCAAACCGCAGTGTAGTGTAACAAAATCCACGCCGTCCCTGCAATGGTGTTCAATAGTGTTGAGTATATGATCTATGCTCATGTCTTCAATCCCGCCGTTGGTTATGGCTGCCTGATATATGGGCACAGTCCCAAGCGGTAGGCCGGATTCCCTCAGCAGCCGGGCGCGCACCCTGTCAATATCGCCACCAGTGCTCAGGTCCATGACAGTATCTGCCCCATATTTTACGGCAATCTTGAGCTTCCTGACTTCATTGTTTATGTCCTCCCTTGCCGGGCTGGTTCCAAGGTTGACGTTTATCTTGGTTCGCAGACCTTCCCCTATGCCCAATGGCCTGATATCCCTACGGGCATTTTTGACAATGACCACCCTGCCATCCTCAGTAAGGCGGGACAGCTTTTCAGAACTTATGCCCTCATCTTCTGCTACAGTCTCCAGTAGTTCTCTCGCAACCATGCCAGCTTATTTTTAATTTCTATCAATAAAACCTACAAGCAAATCGACAAATAGAAGATAATAATAGTATTATTAAAAGTATATTTTCTAGAACAATAAAAACCGATACATTTTTATAGGCTTAATAGCAATATACTCACGGGTTGGGCTTGGGAGTCTGGCAACAGCTCCCCTCTATTTCTCCCTAATGCTTATGGATGAGCATAGCCGGCCGTTCAACTTTTATTAATCTTCCAGTAATTAGCCCATGCTTGTCATAGCCTATATTCCGTGCAGTTCCGAGGAGGAGGCACAGAGGATTTCCAAAAGCCTCATAGCGGAGAAGCTGGTCGCATGCGTCAACATAATCAAGAGCAGGTCCATATATCTGTGGGAGGGCCAGCCGAGGAGTGAAAATGAGTGGATAATTCTTGGCAAGAGTCTGCCAAAAATGTTTCCGGCAATCAAAAAACGTGTTATGGAGCTGCACTCCTATGAGCTTCCTTGCATAATAGGGATACCTGTGGCAGACGTCAATGAACCCTATCTGGAATGGGTGGAAGATCAGGTAAAATGAACAAACGTCACCTTATGGAGCACCTGATAAAGACCAATCACATAAAGAGTGTGGCAGTCGAGAAGGCCTTCATGAACGTGGATCGCGGCAATTTTATACCGGAGGACCAGAAGGGGATGGCTTACTATGACATCCCCCTCTCTATCCCCGGCGGACAGACAATATCAGCCCCCTCAATGGTGGCCACAATGCTAGAGGTTGCAGAGCTCAAGCCCGGGTTGAAGGTACTGGAGATCGGAGCCGGCTCCGGATGGAATGCCGCACTGCTGGCAGAGATAATCGGACAGGAGAATGTTATAACCATAGAGCGTCTGCCCGAGCTGGTTGCCTTCGCCAAGATAAATCTGGAGAAGAACGGTTATGGGAAAGTGAAGGTGATTAGGGGTGATGGCAGCTTGGGATATCCGGAGGAGGCACCATACGACAGGATAATCTCAACGGCTGCAGCCCCAAGGATACCCCGGTCATGGATAGACCAGCTAAAGCCCGGCGGGCTTATAGTAGCCCCCATAGGGGGGCGCCACTTCTATCAGGAGCTTATAGTTACACGCAAGAACAGTAATGGGCGCATGAACCAGCTCAGATACGGAGGATGTGTCTTTGTCCCGCTTATAGGGGCACAGGGGTGGCCCGAATATTCCGAACGTTAATCTGCAAAGAAACCTGTTGCCAGCAGAAACATGATGAAAACCAGTATGAACCCGCCTATTTCAAGGGAAACTGCTCTCCAGTTGATGTTTTTTATGATTTTCCGGATATCTGCCACAGATAATTATGGTGGGGTGGGAGAAAAATGGTAGGAAAAAAGTGCAGAGAGTGTCTGCATGAAATGCTACCGTAACTATCAACCCCCGATAAGGAAGGTGATTTTCAGCTCCTCAAAGCCGGGCTGGGAGAAGAGAAATCTGTAAGCACCCATCCTGACAGGAAAGGAAACCGAACCATCCACTCCGAGTGTATACTCCCTGCCGTTTATGAAAACCGGCAGGCTGGCCAGCGCCTTGCCCATTGAGGTAAGGATTACAGTAAACGGCTTCTTCAGATCAGTTATGACTTTGGGGTAGTAGTCATATTCCACTCCTCTCAGGGAGCTGCCCCCAAAGCCTTCAGCAATGATGTCGGTGTTGTTTTTTTGTGAGAACTCTTCAGCTTTTTGCTGTTCAGCTCTGTGTTCCCTACAGCGCCTTGCAAGGTTCTGAGGCGGGATACGATCCGTATATTCTATCCCACAGTCTTCTGCATACCTCCTCCAAAACGGTCGTGAAGACTGTAATATCTTCTTTTGAACCGGCCCTCTATTAGGCTTTTCACCGCAGATGTCTGCAAAGCTGAGGAATTCCGGATAACCGGATGGGAAGTTATCTGTGAAGTGAAAACCAAGAACATCACCATCACGCGCACAATAGTGGCCCTCATAGGACGGTGTCCTGTAGTCTCGATTCCAGCAGCCTCCGGCCGTGAAACCGACAGGTGAGTGGCAAGTCCAGCCATCTGAGCGGTTCAGTGAAAGGCTAAATGCCCAGTAGGAATTCCAGTCAGAACAGGCAGTCCCGACGGGCTCTGAACCCACGCCTTCTATCTTGCACAGCGCGCGCCCCCAAGGGCCATCATCAGACCATTCTGTCTCCAGTCCGGTGCTCCTCAGTATCCGATATGCACTGCTACCGTCTGGGACGGAAACACATCTTGGGATGATACTCCCATTAGGGAGTTCCACCACCACCCCAACCTCCGCACAAGACAGTCCTGCCAAAGCCAGAACCAACACCGGCAAAAACAACCTGTTCATTTTGTTTGTATGATCAGCAAAAACAGCCATCAGTAAAGCTTGGATATTATATCCAAGTAAAGTCCCGTATTTTTAGAAACATGGGGTATAAAAATGCAGGATAATCAAGAATAATCAGTTCAGTAGAGTCGAAGCTGCCACCCAGGCAGCCTCCTCGGCCATCTGCGGGTTGTCCTCGCTGCCGATAATAATAACGCTCTCGTCATCTGGTCTTAGAAGGCTTTTTATCTTCTGTGCATCATCAGGGTAGATCTCATCTACCACCAGGCTCTCGTCAAATCCGGGCATAATGAGCCTGCCTTCTCGGACGACCAGGGTTGTTACACCACTCCGGCCGGCCTTTATTGCCTCATCTCTCTGCTCCATTCCGGACTTCACTTTTCCGGCCATATCCTTTATCATTACGATGCAGTTGTTGATTTTCTTGGTCATCTCCAGACGGCCAACGCGCTCTACCCTTATCATCCCGTTTAGCTTTCTGATTACCTTCAAGCCGTGCTCGGTAAGCATCCTGCCGGAGCGGGCAGACCTCACCAGTCCATATTCCTCAAGCCTTCTGAGTATGGTCCGCAGGCTCCCCTCTCCCAGATTGGTTTTTGTTACAAGCATCTTGCGGCCCATGGGCTGGTTATTGGCTATCTTCCAGAAAACCCAGTTTACATGAGCTTCTTTGAACTTTGGGGGCGCTCCAGCTTTGGCCATTCTTTAGGAGTAGCTAGAGAATTATAAAAGAAAAGAATAAAAAATGAGGATGGAAATGAGGATAGTATGGGGGGTATAGAAATAACAAAGACTGGAAAGATGGATGGAGACCTTATATCATAATATTATAATATCTCCAGATATTTGCTTATCTCCCAGTCGGTAACCACTGTACAATATTCGTTCCATTCAGCCATCTTGTTTCTGAGGAACTGGATATATGCATGCTCGCCCAAGGTCTCTCGGACAATCTTGCTTGTCTGCATCTCCTCAAGGGCCTCACCCAGGGATGCGGGAAGTGTCCTTATGTACCTGGACTCGAGCTTTTTGTCGTCAAACTCATAAACGTCCTCTTCCACAGGCTCGGGAGGCTTCTTCTTTTTCTTTATACCCTCCAGACCGGTCTTCAGCATAACGGCAAATGCCAGGTATGGATTACAGGATGGATCAGGACACCGAAGTTCAGCCCTAGTTGCCTTTTCCCTGCCGGAGGAGTATCTGGGCACGCGTATGAGAGCACTGCGGTTCTTCTGTCCCCAGCAGATATAAACCGGTGCCTCATATCCCGGAACAAGTCTCTTGTAGGAGTTTACAGTAGGTGCTATGATGGCGGATATTTCCCTTACATGTTCCAGTTGTCCTGCTATAA
Organism: uncultured archaeon; assembly: GCA_964592405.1. Classification (GTDB taxonomy): domain Archaea; phylum Altiarchaeota; class Altiarchaeia; order JAFGQM01; family JAFGQM01; genus CAZQBY01. The sequence goes on from CAZQBY010000002.1 coordinate 97,048, forward strand.
AACCATATGCGACATCCGAAAGCCTGTATTTGTCATCCTTATCGAAGAAAGCATTGTTGCCTTTTTTGTCAAACAGACTCTGGTGAACGTGCATGCCACTACCATTGACACCATATATCGGCTTTGGCATGAATGTCGCATGGAGATTATGCATGTTGGCTATTGCCTTGAATGCATACTTGAGGGTTATTGCATTGTCGGCTGTTGTGATGGCAGGTCCATAGCGAAAGTCTATCTCATGCTGGCCAGCCGCCACCTCATGATGGCTCATCTCAACTGTTATGCCAAGCCGCTCAAGGGCCAGAATCATATCGCGTCTCACGCCATAAGCTAGGTCCATGGACAGATCAAAGTAGCTGCCCCTGTCATGCGGCAGAGGAGTGGTAAGACCATTTTCACGTTGAAACAGGAAAAATTCCAGCTCAGGACCAGTATTATAATAATAGCCCATCTCCTCCGCTTCCTTCACCACTTTTTTGAGGATGTACCTCGGATCTCCCTCAAATGGCTTTCCGTCGGGCATATAAACATCGCATATCATCCTCGCCGTGCTGCCGCTCTCCACAACCCTCCAGGGTATCACTGCATAAGTGCGGGGATCTGGCACAAGATACATGTCGCTCTCGCATATTCGGGTGAAACCCTCTATAGACGAGCCGTCAAACCACGTCCCCTTCTCAAAAGACTCCTCCAGATGCTCCGCGGGTATCGTCACGCTCTTGACCGTGCCGAACAAATCGGTGAACTGCAGGTCGACGAACCTGACCCCGTCCTTTCTGGCCCTTTCCAGAACCTGCTCTTTCTCCCTATTTATGGATTCCATTTTCAATATATGTTTATTTTACAGATATGTTTATTTTAACGGTAATTTAATATATAATCCTTTAAAAACTTTAGATTTTTATATTATTTTTTTAAAAAATAAATTAAAAAATAAAGACATCTAAATGGACCCGGTCTTGTTTTGGAAAAGGCTGATAGGAGGGAGAGAAGACACGAAAGAGCACAACGGGGGAGAGATCTGCGGATCCCAGGAGTAGGATAGCTTTTTCAAAGTTGGCCGGCAAAAGATAATTATGGAAAAAATCGACGACCTTGACCTGAAGATAATCAAGGAACTCCAGAAAGACGGGCGGGCCAGTTTCAGGGATATCGCCGAGAAGATAAAGGTCTCTGAAGGCACAGTATACAACCGCGTCAACAAACTTCTGGAGGCTAGGGTGATAAGAAAGTTCATGCCGGACCTTGACTACTCAAAACTGGGCTATGATCTGACTGTTCTTGTAGGCCTCATAACCGAAGGCGGGAAGCTCATGGACATCGAACGAAGGATAACCGAATCACCAAATGTGAGCGCAGTCTATGATGTTACTGGTGAATACGACGCCATAATAATAGCCCAGTTCAAGAGCCGCGAGGAACTCAACGACTTTGTCAAGGCTCTGCTTGCCATGGAAGGAGTCAAGCGCACGAATACTATGCTCGTCTTGAACACAATGAAAGAGGAGCACGGTGTCTGGCTTTAACAGCCAAATAAGGCTTTAATAAGGGCTTTTTCTAATTAGGCGGAAGATGGACGCATACTCTATCTTGCAATCTGTCAGAGAGAAGAGACCACTCATCCACCATCTGACCAACTGGGTAACAATATATGATTGTGCCGCTGTAACAAGAGCCGTGGGTGCGCTTCCGGTCATGGCCCATGCACCTGAGGAGGTAGCACAAATGACAGGAATAGCCAGCGCACTGGTCCTGAACATCGGCACGCTGACCCGAGAGTTCATTGATGCGATGATAATCGCCGGCAGGGCGGCCAACAAGAAAGGTATACCAATTGTCCTAGACGCTGTGGGGACAGGAGCCACAGACCTGCGGACGCAGGAGTCCAAGAGGCTTCTCAGGGAGCTTAGGATAAGCATAATCAAGGGCAACGCCGGCGAGATAAGCACCCTGGCAGGGACCGAGGCCGAGGTCAAGGGAGTAGAATCTATCAGATCGGGCGACCCGGTGAAGGTCGCTCAGTCTTTGGCCAAGTCAAGCGGCTCGGTCATCGCCATAACCGGGAGGGAGGATATCGTTTCAGACGGGAAAAAGACCTACAGGATACTCAACGGCCATGAGATGATGGGCAAGGTGGTTGGGACAGGCTGCATGGCTGCTTCAGTCATCGGGAGCTTCGCGGCTGTTGAGAGGGATTACGCGAAAGCGGCCGCCTCGGCGCTGGCCTGCTTCGGGATAGCCGGCGAGATAGCCGCCCAGACCGCGAAGGGCCCGGGGACTTTCAAGGGGGCTTTTTTCGACGCGCTTTATAACCTGAAGAAAGAGGACATCGCCAAGCTAAGGGTAGATGAACTTTAACGGCTTCTACTTCATCACGGACAGCAGGCTGAGCAGGCAGGGCATAGTCAGGGACGTGGAGGACGCCATAAGGGGCGGAGCGACCATAATCCAGTACCGCGAGAAGGAGAAGGACACTGGTCCCATGATTGAAGAGGCGCGTGAAATAAAGGGGGTATGCAGAGGGAAGGCTGCTTTTCTAATCAACGACCGTGTAGATGTCTGCCTTGCTGTTGACGCAGATGGGCTACACCTCGGCCAGACGGATATGGGCTACAAGGATGCGCGCAGGCTCCTCGGTGATAAGATAATCGGAATAACGGTCCACAACCTGAAGGAGGCCAAGGCCGCTGAAGCCATGGGAGCCGACTATGTCGGCGTGAGCCCCATCTTCGAGACGAAGACGAAGGCGGACGCCGGCCCGGCGGCCGGACTGGAGACGCTAAAGGAGATAGCGCAGAACCTTGCGATACCCGTAGTAGCCATAGGCGGAATAACACTGGAGAATGCAAAGAGCGTCATGGAGGCCGGAGCCACCACCCTCTGCGCAATGTCGGCAACGATAGGCGAGGATGTGGGGAGAAGGGTCAGGGCATTCACAAACATAATCAATGCTTCCAAGTAATTCCCACTTTTATTCATTTAACAGTTATTAACTCCTAACCATACGATGGCTCTGATAGTGGAGGAAACCTTTGAAGCGTTGTTTGCCCTAACGGACATCCGTCAATTGCTCAGAGAGACAAAACCCTCATACAAGCTCACTCCGGAGCAGAGGAAGCTGCTTGAAAAGAGGATTGCGCGCGTACGCAAGGCACTGGAGATTATTGAGAAGGAATTTGGATAATGCAGCCAATACGCAATATACAGGTTAGGACGCGCGAAGAGGAGTACATCAACATCCAGCCGATACAGGCCGCTGGCCGTCTGACTGCAGACGCCATGAAGGCGCTCATCGCCTATGGGGATGGTTACTCGACCTGCGATTTGTGTCTCAAGCCGTTCCGTCTGGATTATATCAGGAAGCCGAATATCGCCGATTTCTACACAGACTTGGCCAAGTTTGTCAACATGGATGTCGCGCGCGTCATGCCGGGCGCGCGAAGAGCCTTTCAGGCTGTCTGCCTGAGCCTGTTGAGTAAGGGTGACACCGCCTTGATAAGCCAGTATGGCCACTACTCACTAGCCTTGGCCATCGAACAAAGCGGCGCACAGTGGAGGGAGATTCCTGCAAATGACAAAAACCTAATTACTGCAGAAGCAACAGCACAGAAGATAGAATTAGTCAAAAAGGAGACAGGAAATCTGCCAAAGCTGGTTGCCATGCATCACTTTGACTACATGCTTGCCAACGAGCATGAAATCAAGGATATAATCAGGGTGGCTCATGAGTATGATATCCCCCTCCTCTACAACGGGGCATATACAGTTGGTGTGATGCCCGTAGACGGCAAGAAGTTAGGTGCTGACTTTGTTGTTGGATCAGGCCACAAATCCATGGCGGCTCCGGCACCAACGGGTGTTCTGGCAATGACAGAGGAATGGGCTGAGAAAGTCTTGAACACTACAAACGCCGCCGGGGATGTTACAGGCAGAAAATTCGGCATCAAGGAGGTCCAGCTCTTGGGCTGTACGGTCATGGGCGCGCCGCTGATAGCCATGATGGCTTCTTTCCCCCATGTGCAGGAGCGCATCAAGCACTGGGATGAAGAGGTCAGAAAGTCCAACTATTTCATAGATGAGATGCTCAGGATAGAGGGAACTACATGCATAAGTGAGTATCCACGAAAACACACTTTGACAAAAATAAACACAGAGGGTTTTGACAGGGTGGCAAAGACCCACAAAAAACGCGGTTTTTTCCTGACCAGTGAGCTCTCAAAGCGTCACATAACCGGGCCGTTCCCCGGGGCAACCCGCGACTGGAAGCTGAACACCTACGGGCTGACCTGGGAGCAGATAGAATACACTGCTAACGCCTTCCATGAGATTGCCAAGAAGAGCGGCCTGACCGTTTCTTAAAACAGGATTTATTAATCCCGACCGGCAAGATTACCCGTGGACTACATCTATCTGGATAATGACGCCTCTACGCGCGTGGATGATGAGGTAGTGGAGGCAATGATACCCTTCTTCACCAAAGACTATGGCATGGCCAGCTCCGACTTCGGTCACACCTACGGAGTCAAGTGCAGGCGCGCCATAGAGGAAGCGCGCGCAATAATAGCCGAAAAGATAAATGCTGAACCGGAAGAGGTTTTATTCACCTCTGGTGTGGCAGAGTCCAATAACACCGCCATCCGCGGGATGGGAATGGGCAAAAATGGTAATATGGTGACCAGCACCATCGAGCAGAAAACAGTTCTCAACGTCATGAAGTTTCTCGAGGACCACAAGCGGGTCAAGAGGGCGGTCGTAGGAGTTGACAACGAGGGTTTCGTGGATTTTGAAGAGCTGGAAAGGGCGATTACCAAAGACACGAGGGTAGTATCCATCCAGCATGCGAACCATGAGATAGGCACAATACAAGACATTGCCCGGATAGGCAGGCTCTGTAGCGAGAAGGGCATCCCCTTCCACACGGATGCATCACACAGCTTCCTGAAAACCGATATAGATGTAGAGAGGATGAACATAGACCTGATGACTATAAGCGCACACAACATATACGGGCCGAAGGGTGTGGGTGCACTCTACGTCAGGAAGGGTATAGAAATCACACCGCTACTGATTGGCGGGGGGGAGCAGAGAGGACTGCGCTCCGGGCTGGAGGATGTTCCAGCAATAGTCGGATTTGCTAAGGCAGTAGAGATATACAACGAGAAGGACAACGCCAAAATGCGCGTACTGAGGGATTATTTGATAGATGGACTGCTGGGAATAGAGGATACACACCTCAACGGTCCCAAGGGCAAGAAACGCCTGTGCAACAACGCCAACATAACATTCAAATACGTAGAGGGCGAATCTATCCTGCTCCATCTGGACATGCGTGGTATAGCAGTCACAACCGGCTCTGCCTGTTTCAGCAGGGAGCTCACCCCAAGCCATGTAATACATGCTATAGGTGGCAGCCATGCAGACGCACATGGATCAGTCAGGTTCAGTTTGTCCAAGTACAATAACAGGCAGGAGATGGATTATACAGTGAAAAACGTCAGGGAGGTTGTCGAAAAGTTAAGGGAGATAAGCCCTGTTGGAGGGGGCAAGACCAAAAGGGGGACTAAAGACTAAAAGAAGCTGAAGATGTATACAGAGAAGGTCATGGATCACTTCAAGAACCCACGCAATGTAGGGGAGATAAAAAACCCGGATGCAAAGTCAACTGAAGGCAGTCTTGCCTGCGGAGATATGGTAACCATGTATCTCAGGATAGACAAGAAGTCGCATGTGATAAAGGACATCAAGTTCAAATCCTTCGGATGCGCATCCAACATCGCCACATGCTCCGCGCTGACAGAGATGGTAAAAGGCAAGACCATTGAGGATGCCAAAAACATCAAATTTGAGGAGATTGCTGATTATCTGGGCGGCCTGCCCAAGATAAAGATGCACTGCGCGGTTTTGGCTACAGTGGCCCTGCGCTCGGCAATCAAGAACTATGAGGAGGAGCATGGCCTTGTTGATGTTAGGGAGGAGGTGAATGAGGAGAATGTCAAGAAGCGACTACGCCATGTCATGGATCCGGACAGTGGTAAGGATATTGTCAGCCTAGGAATAGTCAAGAGAATAATGATAAAGGGCGAGACCATTGAGATTCTGGTCGAGCTTCCCCCCAACTACCGCTATGCAGAGGTGGTGTTTGACGAGATAAAGGAAAAGCTGATAGGTCTGCCCAAGATCAAAAAAATTGACGTCAAGCTCGTTAAGGGCGGGGCTTTCTGATCGGAATCTTCGATTTTTCATGCATCATGTGCCCCGGCGGATTGTATCCCCGGGGGAGTTCAGTTATGCCAGGTATCCATGTCAGCATCCTTTGGTTTACACCTACTGTCCTAAATTTGGAATACGGGCCAGCCTTCGGCTTTGTGCCAAAACTCACGGCAGATATACCCAGATGTTCACCCTGCATAAGCTCATTCAAACCTATTTCACTTCCCAAGCCCAAGCCCTTTATGACGGCCACCTCACCGGGCCCCACAGTCATATGCTCTAGTTTTCTCTGACTTTTTCCCCTCCATTCAGGTGAGGCGTGGAACATAAGAAGACCCTCGATCCTTGGACTGACTTTATAGGCCGTCATGTTGGGAGTATACTGTATGCAGGCCACAGGTGTGAGCCTCCCTGCCTCACCCACGTGGTTGACAAGCAACATTTGGTGGTGTCCGCCTCTCTTGATCTTTTTGTACCATCTCTGGACTACAATACCGTGTCCTTCCCTCACCTTTCTCATCTCATAACCGGCCCTCTTAAGGCCTTCCTGGGTGGGAATCCTCAGGTTTGGGCGCCTATGAACCTCCATCCTGATAGGATGTGTGTGCCCATGCTGTGGTTTTCGGTGAGGCATTTTTGTGGTTTTAATGAAATAAAAAATAAAAACCTACCTAGAGGACTGTGGCAGATGCAAGGTGGAGAAGCCGGCAGAAAACCTCTGATTTTTATATAATCTATCCAAAAATTAGGGTTTTACTATGGCCGAGAGTGTGTTAGAGATTCGCATCCACGGAAGAGGGGGCCAGGGCGGTAAAACTGCAGCACAGTTCATAGCCGAGGCAGGGGTTGACGAAGGAAAATTTGTACAGGCCTTCCCGGAGTATGGGCCAGAGAGAAGCGGTGCCCCTGTGACAGCCTACGCGCGCATATCCAACAAACGCATCCGCCTCTACCAGCCAGTGCACAACCCGGACATCGTCCTAGTCATTGACCCCACGCTCATAGGCCCGATAGACGTTACCGAGGGCATGAAAGATGATGGCATACTCATAGTCAACACCCCCAAATCTCCAGAGGAGATAAGAAAGCAAACAAAATTTAATGGCCGGATATACACTGTGGATGCCACCAAGATATCCATGGATGCCACAGGGACCAACAAACCCAACGTCCCCATGCTGGGGGCTATGATAAGGGTCACAGGAGTCATAAAGCTGGACAGTATTGAGAACAAGATACGCCACAAGTTTACCAAGAAACTGGGCGAGGAGAGAACACAGGCCACTGTGGATGCCATCAAACGGGCATATAAGGAGGTTGTGGGTTATACAGGCTAGCACTATACTTAAGATGACAGAGGACAAATTGGTAGAGAACAAATCCAAGGCATTATTACGGAAGAAGGGCTGGAGGGAGATACCGATAGGTGGGGTAATTGAAAACACGCCCACCTCCCTAATAAACAAAACTGGTGCGTGGCGTGCATTCAGACCTGTCTGGGACAAAGAGAAGTGTATAAACTGCATGATATGCGTAGCCTACTGCCCGGACATGTGCATACCTGTTGAGGGCGACAAACGTCTAGAGACCAATTTTGACTATTGCAAGGGTTGTGGTATCTGTGCCACAGTGTGCCCAGTCAAATGCATCAGAATGGAGGAGGAGGGTAAATTCAGAGAATGAGCAGAGTGAGGCCTTTGACAGGAGCAGGAGCAGTCGCGGAGGCAATGAGGCAGATAGACCCTGATGTAGTTGCAGCATATCCCATAACCCCCCAGTCGCCGATAGTTGAGGCCTTTGCCAAATTTGTGGCAGATGGGAGAGTTAAGGCAGAAATGATAAGGGTTGAGTCAGAACATTCCGCACTGAGCGCAGTAGTAGGCTCTGCCTATGCCGGAGCCAGATCAATGACTGCCACATCCTCGGCCGGACTTGCGCTTATGCATGAAGTACTTGGTGTGGCCTCCGGATTAAGGGCACCAATCGTAATGGCAATCGCCAACCGCGCGCTGTCAGCCCCGCTCAACATTCACTGTGACCACTCTGACACTATGAGTGCACGTGAGATGGGATGGATCCAGATCTATGCTGAAAATGCACAGGAGGCCTATGAGAATATCCTGCTATCCGTGAGGCTGGCCGAACACAAGGATGTCCTCACCCCCGTAATGAGCTGTATGGATGGTTTCATAACCAGCCATGGGGTGGAAAATGTCAACATTTATGAGGATGATGTAGTCAGCAGGTTCATAGGAGAATACAGATTTCCGTTTAATCTTCTGGATTATAAACATCCGATAACAGTAGGCCCCATAGAATTAACAGATTACCTCTTTGAGACCAAGCGTCAGCAGGTCGAAGCCATGAAGAACGTGCCAAAAGTCCTGCCGGGCATCGCCAAGGAGCTGTCCAAGATAACGGGCAGTAAGTTTGATGTTGTGGAGGAATACAAAACCAAAGATGCAGATGTTGTAGTAGTGACTATGAGCTCGGTTGCAGGAACAGCAAAGACTGTAGTAGACAAAATGCGTAAAAAGGACAAAAAAGTGGGTCTCCTGAAGCTCAGAATGTTCCGTCCGTTTCCATACAGGAGGGTAGCCAGTGTGCTCGATGGCACCAAGGCTGTAGCCGTTCTTGACAGGGCCTTTTCTTATGGTGCACATGCACCCATATATTCAGATGTTCTTAATGCATTATTTGATTTGAAATCCAAACCAAAAATACAGAGTTATGTCTTTGGGATTGGCGGAAGAGACATAAGCGACTTCCACATAGAGGCTGTCTTTGAGAGATTGCTCAGGGGGGACATAACTGGGAAAGAGGAATACATAAATCTAAGAGAATGAACTATAAGGACTTCGCAAAGAAGGAAGCAAGACTGGCCCCGGGCCATGGCCTATGCGGAGGATGTACACAACCCATGATAGTCAAGACTATCTTGGGTGCAACAGACAAACCCGTGGTTGTGGCAAACGCCACCGGCTGTCTGGAGGTATCGACCACAATCTATCCAAAATCCGCTTGGAGGCTTCCTTGGATACACAGTGCGTTTGAGAATGCAGCCGCAACCATCGCAGGCGTTGAAACAGCCTATAAATCCCTCAGGAAGCAGGGAAGGATCAAGGAGGACATTAAGTTTGTGGCCTTTGGGGGGGATGGAGGAACCTATGATATTGGTTTGCAGTCACTCTCCGGAGCCCTTGAGAGGGGGCACGATTTTCTCTACGTCTGCCTTGACAACGAGGCTTATATGAACACAGGGGGACAGAGATCAGGTGCCACACCGTATGGTGCCTCTGCCACTACTGCACCCGCCGGAAAACTCATCCAAGGGAAGATGGAGTGGAAAAAGGATTTGATAAGAATCTGTGTCGCCCACAACATACCCTACGCAGCGCAGGCGTCCGCCGGCAACTGGTTGGACCTTGCGAACAAGGCGGAGAAGGCCTGGACCATTGAGGGGCCCAAGGTGCTCTTGGTCTACTCACCCTGCACCACGCTCTGGGGTTTTCCAAACAGCAAGGCCATAGAGATCTCCAAACTGCTCATCGAGACGGGTGCGTGGCCATTATATGAGGTGGAGAACGGCAAGTACAGGCTCACATATAAGCCCAAGAAGCGCAAGCCTATAGCAGAATATCTCAAAACTCAGAGGCGTTTCAAACACCTGCTCAAACCAGGAAATGAGGAGCACATCAGGCATATACAGGAGGGCATTGACAAGTACTGGAATGAGATCCTCAGGCTCTGTGGCGAAAGTGAGTGAGAGTTGGTAGGCCAAAGTCAGGGTAATTGAAATCAGGGTAACTCTATCTGCGCAAGCATATTCACATAATAATCCAGCCGCTTTATTTCCCTCTCAAGAATATCAATTATTCGCCTGATTCTCCTTTGCTCATTGCGGTCCAGTCCATCAAGGTGCTCCCTGCTCTCTTCGAACTCCCTGAGTGAGTCAGCTAGAGTCTTCTTGACCCGAATCACCACCGCTTTCTTCAGGATATCCAGAAGGCTTCCATTGAGCTTGACGTAGAGTTTTCTGTCGCCCGGTTTCTTGATTTTCTTCACAACCTCCATGACCTCCAGGAAGTCCAGACTTAGGGATATCATGGATAAGGAATAGCCAGTCTCCTTGCTCAGTTCCTGGAGAGAGACTGGTTTGCTTTTTATCAGGAGGACCCCAATTATCTTCCCGTGCAGTGGAGAATACCCGATGGTTTCAGCCACCGCAGCAAAATTGTTGAGTATCTTCTTCTCCAGTTGTCTTTCATTGAGTTTCTCAGCCACTGCCACCTACCATTAAGTTTATATACTCAGTATATTAAAATTTACAAGTTTTAATAAGTATTAAAAGTTTGACAAGAAATTGGCTGGAACCTCAGACATAGAGCCAACGACCGGATACAAGCAGCCCCTTCCACACAGGACTAGCTCACTCTGCCCGGAGTGCAAGAGGAAGATAGACGCATTGGTATACGCTGAGGGCGATATAGTCTGGATGAAGAAGGAATGTCCAGAGCACGGCGAGTTCAGGGAGAAGTACTGGGAAAGTGTGAAGATGTACGAACGGGAGCGTCGCCATGGCGCTGTTGGAGTGCCCACCTTAAACCCCAATGTTGACACCAACGGCCTGAACTGTCCATTTGACTGTGGACTCTGCACCCGCCACAAAAGCCACACTGCACTGGCCAACATAGTAGCGACCAATCGGTGCGATCTGAGTTGCTGGTACTGCTTCTTCTACGCGAAGGAGGGCCAGCCCATATATGAGCCATCTCTGGAGCAGATAAGGGCCATGGTAAGAAACCTGCGTCAAGAGAAGCCGGTTCCCTGCAATGCAGTCCAGATAACAGGGGGAGAACCCACCCTTAGAAAGGATCTCATTGACATCATAAGGATATGCAAGGAAGAGGGCATCGATCACGTGCAGGTCAACACCGACGGCATAAACTTCGCCTTCAATCCCGATTTGGTGCGGCGCATACGGGAGGCAGGCACCAACACCGTCTACATGAGCTTCGACGGCATGACTCCGAAGAGCAACCCAAAGAATCACTGGGAGGCCCCATATGCCATAGAGAACTGCAGAAAGGTCGGAATGGGAATTGTGCTTGTTCCAACAGTCATAAAAGGCATCAATGACGGAGAAGTCGGCCAGATGATTAACTTCGCTCTGAACCATAATGACGTCATACGTGGCGTCAACTTCCAGCCGGTCTCGCTGGTCGGGCGCATGCCCCAGAAGCAGAGGGAGCAGCAGAGGATAACCATACCCAAGATCATAGAGAACATTGAGGAACAGACCAATGGTATGGTAACCAAGGAGGATTTCTACTCCGTCCCAATAGTATCCCCCATAACTGAGATTGTGGAAGTCATGACGGGTAAGAGTAAATACCGTTTGAGCACACACTTTGCCTGTGGGATGGCCACCTACATCATAAGAGGTAATGACGACAAGATAGTCCCCCTCCCGCAATTCGTGGATGTGGAAGGGCTTATGGAATATCTGCACGAGACTGCGGAGGAGAGGAAAGGCAAGGGCAAAATATGGACAGGCCTGAAAATCTGGAGGAATATCGGGCGCTTCATTGATAAGAGTAAACAGCCCAAGGGGTTCAACCTGAACAAGATGCTCATGCAGGCGCTCATAAAGCATGACTACCGCTCGCTGGGTATCCTGCACCACCGCTCGCTGTTCATAGGCATGATGCACTTTCAGGACCCCTACAACTATGATGTGGAGAGGGTTGAAAGATGCTGTATACACTACACCATGCCCGACGGCCGAATAATACCATTCTGCGCATTCAATGTCATTCCTGAGATTTACAGAGACAAGGTGCAAGCTGAATATGCCATCCCGGCAGGGGAATGGGAAAGGAAAACCGGGCGCAAGCTGGCAGAAGACAAATACAAAAGGGATGCCAAGAAACTGGAAGAAGGGCAGATTTACAAGGACATTTACACCCTGAAAGACTATTTCAAATGACTCACGGAACGAAAGTTGGGGAGCTTCCGTTTGAGAAGGTGATGATGGCGGAGTTCGAGCTCAGGGGACTGGAGTCTATGGAGCACGCCGCGCACCTGCAGTACAAACTGCTTCTGCTGGAGCCGGTCATAAGGGCGCATGTGGACTTCGTGAATAAGTCCATGAAGGTCTGCTACCTGGAGCCCAACAGGACCACCGAGAAGATTCTTGAGACCATCAAGCCTGTGAGGGCCACGCTGAAGAGTAGAAGTATAGTGGAGTACGACAAGATAGTGGCCAAAGGCTACCATTTAGTCTGAGGGATGTCTTACAGGGGTCCCTGTTATGACAGCCTGATGTGCGTCCCCACAGTGCGTTTAGCCATTTCAGGGTGATATCAAACATTATGCAAAATTAAAGCCATAGCTAATAGGAGTAGCTAAGTAGCTAGGAGGGTAAAAAATAAAGAAAGAGCGAGCGGCCGCTTACGCAGCCAGCTCCTCTAATAGCGCGTCAATGACCTCCCTGAAGTCCTGCGCCTCGGCCTCCAGGTCGCCCTCGCGCTCGTGGGCGTTCCCAATCCTGTAGTACTTGCACCCAAAGACGAATGTCGGGACGCTGGGGGGCCTTGAACTGAAGGTGCTGTATATCTCCAACTCAGACTCTGGCACCTCGCTCTCGACCTCTTCAGTCAGTGTGTCGTCGCCCGTGATAACCTCCCAGTGGTGGGCGACTATCTTGCCCTCGTCCACATACTCTTTGACCGTAGAGTCAAACGTATCTTTTATCCAGTTGCAGTGCGGGCACCCAGTCGTCGTGAACAGGCGCACTATAGGCTTGCCGTCCTCTGTGCAGATGCCATCAGGCAATAGGAGGCTGTCAAACGATGCCACACTTTCGCCCCTCTCGGGTGGAGGCTCCGGGAAATCGCCCTTCAGGGCTTTCTGGATAGGCTCCTCAAAGGCCGAGAACGGCTGTGCACCGACAACCTTGTAACCATTCTCACCGCCAACAAAGAATGTTGGAGTGCCTGTTACACCCCATTCTCTGCCCAATCGGGTATCAGCATCCACAACGGCCTTCTTCTCACCGCTGTCAAGGCAGGAATCGAATTTATCAGCGTCCAGCCCTATCTGAGCAGCATACTGCTTGAGATCATCAGGTTCCAGATTGCCCTGATTCTGGAACATTATATCATGCATCTCCCAGAACTTGCCCTGATCGCGCGCGCACTCGGCGGCCTCGGCGGCCTTTCTGGCAGAATCATGCACAATATAATGCTTGAACACAATAGCAACGTCATCCCCATATTTCTCTTTTATATTTGGTATTGCAGGTTTGTATGACGGATCTTGAGATTGGAACCGTTTAATCAGATTCTTGTTAAAGCCTGTTGCAGCGCTGCAGAACGGACACTTAAACTCACTGAACTCATAGATTAGGAGTTTGTCTCCGGTATCCTCTGTTCCGGCACCTTCGCCACTATCACCGGCAGTATTGTCGTTGCCTGTGGCACCAGTATTACCGCTCTCATCTCCCGTGCCGGCCGGCACAGTACCACTCTCCATATAGGTAGAAGCAACTGCTGCACCGATCGGGCAGTTCGCATTAGAAGCGAAGTAGAATGTTGCCATTCCCAACAGTAATACCAATACAACCAGACCCACAAACACGGGGTCCTGTATATATCTCGAATATGCCCTGCGGCTCTTCTTAGAGGCCTTTCCTTTGTTATCAGTTGTATTATCAGTCATTTTCACGTTTTTTAGCTTTTTAGTTAATGTTGTCTTTTTTAGTTAGTTCAGTTTTTAGTTAATAGTTAATTGTTGGTTTGCTTATTTTTAATTATATTTTAACATTATCCTATAAAAATTACCACTGCAAGGTGGTAACATCTGTTCTTTTTCTTTTTTCTATTCTCTTCTTTTTCTTTATTCCTTATTCTTTTCTGGCACCCACTAGCTTGGTGCAGATGTCTTTGTCATCGACACAATAATATTTCAGTTCAAGATAATCGCCAAATTCCTCTTTAAGCTTGTCTAGGAGGTGTCTCTGGTCCTCACAGGCCTGAGAGCCCGGCCTGTGGAATACCTGCAATAGGACAGTGTCATTATCTGGTTTGCAAGATTCCTGCCCGGTCTCATACATCGAGAATATGTACTCCGTGGGCAACTGCACTTCTATATCCCCTGTTGCGTTGCTGAATACCCCCAAGGGTTCGCACAGTTGCCTTGGATTGCCATTATTATACATACAGGTAAGGGTCTTAAGAACATTTTCTTCCAAACCCTGCGGAACTTCGCCGGCCTGTTCGGCACTGGCAAGAGTCCTTGCCAAGGCAAATTTGCAGTTCCATACAAGGCGTGGAACAGATTCGATATTGTAAGCCTTAATCAGAACAGGGTTATATTCATCAAAGGTCACAGAGCTTTTATCCCTTAACTCATAGCTGTAGCGCAGTTTCCCGGGAGCGATCCTGTCCACATAGACAAAAACCCCCTTTCTGACATCCTCCTCCGGGATGTCCAGCTCATTGGTTACTATACCCTTCCTGAATCCATGTCTGTAGTAATAGCCATTCAGAGTAGTCTTCACAAAGCCGTCTCCTATCTCCAGCCTGTAGGGATAAGAGGTTCCGCTACAATTGATTGTTTTAGGTATTGTCATTATATGTCGCTGAATGGCAGTGCCATTTACCCACCGGCCGATAAGGTTTGGTATAATTGCCTTCTCGTTAAATATCTTGGCACAGGACTGGAAGGTGTTTGGAGTACGCTGCGACCGCATGAACTCATCCGGCCTGAGCATGGCACCGTTGAGGCCTATAAATTGGAGCTCTAGATTTTCATCCAGAATGACATCAAATGTCCTGTATTCATCGGACCCCTCAATGGGAAATCTCACAATCGTTGACTTTGAATTGTTGCCAGAAATGATTTCGCCCTGATTGCGGAGTATTACAAAGTGGTTTGTCTCTTCCGCCAGGTCCATAGCATCACTCGCGGAGACTGTGGCTCTTGCTAGTATATGGGCCTTTCCAGAAGTATTTTCCTGTGGTGTTGTAAGAACCAGAATGCCTGCAGTGATTACTGCAAGACCCAATATCACTACAGCATAGTAGAAGAGAATACTCCGCTTCCCTTCTGGTTTGCTTCCAGCTTTGGCTTCTGCCTTCTTTAGGTCCTTGGCTCCCGGTTTTGTCTCAGATTCTGTCTGCCTCTTTTCTGTTTGTTTCTGCTTCTTCTTTTTCCCTTTGTTTTCTTCTACTGCATTCCCTCTGGTTTCTTCTCTGTCCATTTGCCTTTTTCTCCTTCCCCCTGCCCCAACTTTTGAAACCCCTAATCTTGAAAGTAGATATATAAATACCTTGAGTTCGAGGAGATTGCTGGTGAGGCGATTGTCTGTTCTGTTACTCTTCCAAATGCTGCCTGTCTTTATATGGTAACTGTGTGCCTCCCCCAGATTCAGCAAGCTTACGCATCTTGGAAAGTCTGGCTAAAGCGGCCTTGGCTCGGACAGCATTCCCATCGCTTTGTCAATATCCTTCTCAACCCTTGCTCTTGCCCCAGCCTTTTTTTCCTCAACCAACTGGTTTATCCGGGCCTTGTAATCCGCTATCCGTTTTATCTTCTCCAACTCATTCATTCGCAAATTTTGACAAGATAAGAACTAAAAATATATGGAATTTTTCTAATTTCTATGGTATGCTTCCAAGGTACGCCCGATTATCTGTTTGGCGTGACAGGTGGTGTAGCGGTATGGCGCTGTGGCATTCAAGGGCCGCCACATCGGTCATAGCACTATTCAAGTTCTATTCTTAATAATTCAATAACCCTTCTTGCATCCGCACGGCCGCGCATTTTTCGCATGACCTGACCCATCAGGAAGTTCATGGCCTCCTTCTTGCCGGACTTGTAGTCTCTGACAGGGCCAGGGTTCTCGGATATTATATCCAACACAGCCTTTTTGAGGGCCTGTTCATCCTTCACTACATCTAGTCCCTCATTCCTAACGATTTCCATAGGGGATTCGCCACTGTCTATTATGCGCTCTAGGAGTTTTTTGGCAATGGTATCTGTTACCTTCTTGCTGTCAACAAGCTCAAGAAGCTCTGACATTTCATCCACTGTGAGCTTGGTTTCCGAGAGTGCCACTTCACGATAGTTCAGCTGTGCTAATACCTCTTCCGCAATCCACGTCGCAGCAAGGTGCGGATCAACTCTCGAGGCCAGCTGTTCAAAGAAGAGGGCAAGCCCCTTTTCCTTTGTTAGAACCTTGGCATATTTGTCCGAAATTCCATACTTGCTCTTAAAGCGTGCACGCATCTCCTGAGGAGTCTCCGGTCGTCCGGCCCTGAGTCTGGACTCCAGGGTTTTCTCTATCTTCAGGGGCGGCAGATCCGGATCAGGAATATAACGATAATCCTCGGCTGATTCCTTGGTTCGCATAAGGTAGGTCTCACCCTTGTCATCATCCCAACCACGGGTCTCCTGCTGCACTCGACGCCCCTTGGACACAATTCCCTCTTGACGTGCAATTTCATGCTCTATAGCGCGGTAGATGCTACGGATGGAATTGACATTTTTTATCTCAGCACGATTTCCTCCATTCAGTGAGACATTGACATCAGCACGGATGATACCAGCACCTCCAAGAATCAGATCGGAATACTCCAGCATCTTGACCAGCTCCTTCATGAATGCGCGCGCCTGCTCGGCCGATTTGATGTCGGGAGCTGTTACTATCTCAACAAGTGGAACGCCGCTGCGGTTGTAGTCCACCAGCCCCTTGACAGGGTTATACTGCCCTGGATCCTCTTCCAGATGAACCTCCCATATGCCAATGTCGCCAAAGCTACCATCCTCAAACACAAACTTTCCATCCTTTCCTATCGGCTCTGAGGTTATCTGGTAACCCTTTGGCAAATCGGGGTAATCGTAATGCTTTCTCTTCATGAATATCCTCCCCCGTGGGATTTTACAGTTCAGGAGATGGGCTATGGTTATCACGGCTTCCAGAGCGCGCATGTTCACCGGTCGCGGTTTTATTCCGGGCATGCCCGTGCAGACCTCGCAGACCAGACTGTTCGGCTCATTCGTGTCATGGTATGATGTGGGGCAATCACAGAAGAGCTTCTTCCCTGTCTTCAATGGAACGTGGATCTCCAGACCTATGTTGATATCAGTCATCAATATATTATTTGCTAGCCGTATTAAAGCGGGATACGGAAGGGGCAGGACGGACTAAGATGGATATGTCATCCATAGATTGAACAGAAATACCAAGAGACTCACAGCCGCCGCCGTCCTGTTCACCATGCTGTTATGTGCACTAAAAAGACGCAACCCATAGTGCTTCTTCCGCCATGGATATAATATTGGAACGCCTGACTTTGTGATAAAATCAAGGAGGACATGGGAAGATACTGCCAGAAACGCCACAAGTGCATAGACATGCTGGAAACCAGATGCAACAAACGCTACAATTGAGAATATCAGGGCTGTGAAGATTGAATGGCTGAACCAGTGGCGATGTCCAAAAGGTTTATCAATGTCCGGAACCAGAGAGAGAAGAGCAGCCAAAAGCAGTAGCATGGGATCCACAATAAGAAGTGATACCATCGCCAAGCTGAACAGCAGATGGGCATACCAGAACATAAGATAATAGAGGCTAACGGCTTAAAAGCATTTGATTGATGCCTCCAATTAGATATTTTGAAAATCCCTCAATGACTTTTGGGTGTTGTCATAGAAGTTCTCCCTAAGTGGCTTTTTGTAGAGAGGCCGGCCATACCTTCCACCGCCACCAGCATCATAGAGCATACTGCCGTTTCTGAAGGACTCTATAATACCACCTATCTTGGAGTCATAATCTTTTAGGTCTGCAATAGGCGTGTCTATGAGTATAGTAATCTCAGGTCCAAATTCATTTACCATGGTTTGCCACTCCGCCTGCACTTTCGGGCTGTGCAGGGTTTTCACCTCCCGTGCCATACTTATCACCTCCGCCAAGGGGACTATGTGAATATACGGCGGTCTGTGTTCCGGGCGGACAGTCTTTCGTCCATGAGCGAGTTCTCCTATCCTCTCCCTGACGCCCTTCTTGATTACGCCTCCGCACTCAGGACATCTGCGTCCAAGACGGATGGCATCACTAATCCTGAATTTCAGAAAGCAACGCGTGCAAGCAGTTTCATGGTATTTTCCCTCCCGGGGGTTGAGACCCACATTTAGGATGAATCTCCGCCCGTTCTTCCGCTCTATGGCCTTTTTTATTTCCTTGAAGCTCAGATCTCTCACAAGCAGCCGGTTAAATTCTCTCCCGAGCCTGTGCGGCCACGGGCTGTGGGCATCGCTGTTGCTCATAAAGGTCATATCCCTCAGCTCCTCAATTCTGTCAGCCATGTCGCTGTCGGCACTCAGACCCAGCTCCAGGAATCTAACATATCTGAGATTATCGCCATAACACCCGCTCAGAGAGTCGTATGTTTTATAGACTGATGTCCAAGGTGTGAAAGCGTGGCACGGACCTATCATCGCATCACAGTCATTGGCCAAGTCCACAAGCTCCTCACCGCTCAGCCCGACCCTCGGACGGCCATCCCTGTCTATGTCTGGCGAGCTCCCCTTTATATCATCCCTAAACCTGCGGGCACAGTCCAAATCAGGAAATAAGAGGAGGTGGTGCACACGATCCCTGCCCTCAACCTCTGCTGTTATGAGAAATCTTGTCTTTGAGTTGTTATAGGAATATATGCCATTACCATCATGCTCAAGATTCTTCTCAAGATGCTCCAGCCAGTGAGGGTTTGTGGCGTCGCCTGTTCCTACAACATCCAGCCCCTTGCCTTCCCCACCCTCGGCTATGCGAGGAATGTTCATATCCCTAGATGTGCCACCGGAATACCTGGAATGTATGTGGAAATCCACATTTATTTCTTGCATAGCGGAATCGTCCAAATTGTCCATAACCTAGAGATATCAAAACAAAAAACCACAAGAAGTTGAATCAGCGTATGTAACGCATGATGTCCTCATCCGAGGACTGCACCATTGCCATCTGAAGGGCCTTGGCCTGTTCATCCTGGAGTTTCTTGATTTTTTCCAGCTCCCTCTCTGTCCTTCTGGCGTGATCCTCAAGATCTTTCATATCCACTTTTAGTTTTAGTATCTTGGATAGTTTTTCCAGCAGGATTTTGGCCGCCTTGGCATCAACCACCTGTCCCACGGTTTCCCCCATCAGACATACCGCATCAATTCCCCTCAGCTTTCCCAATCCCAGCAGTAATCCGGATGCACCAAATATTCCTCCTCCCTCCCTGTCTCTAAATATCAGGCCGTGTTTTTCATGCGAAGCTATGAGCTTCTCATTATTGGTTGCAGCATACACCTTGGGAGATTTCACTATCTTCCCTGTCCCCAGCCCTCCCAATGTGTATATTATCTTGGGTTTGAATTGCTCCAAGACATCAAGTATCTTGCCGGTGATCTCATATTGAGATTCGGGGCTCATGCCCTGATAGTCGCCTCCCAAAAGTATAAAATCCCGGCCGTTGCCATTGTCATCTTTCTCTGATAGATAATAAAAGTCGTTCTTCACAAGGCGCACTACGCCCCGGCTATCAGTTATGACCTGTGGAGGGAAATAGGGCGAATAAAGCTCGCAGAACTTCTTGGCCTTGGTCTTGGCAATTAGATGATCAGCAGCTATCTTGCCAACCAGTCCTATGCCCGGAAGTCCCTCTATGACTATTGGTGACTTGAGTTTGGGTTTTGACAGAAATCGCACCTCAGTCTCTTTCATGATAATTAATTTGGGGATGGAGATTAAAAAACAATGGTCAACTTATAGTGAGGTCTCCCCAAAGCCCTCTTCCAGGCCCTCTTCCAGGCCCTCTTCCAGACCTCCTTCCAGACCCTATCATCTCTTCGTGATGTTATATTTGGTAGCCCGCAGGAGGTTGGATATCCGGCGGGGAGGCTCCCCGATTCTCCCGGCCCGGAACAGAATCGCCAATATTACGATTATCCCAATAGCAGCAATTATCCACAGCCAAAGCCCTCCACCAACAGCTTCGGGCTTCATGTCCGGTCTTTTGGAAGGTATCGTAGTTTCCATATTGGACGGCAACTGTTCTGCTGGTGGAGCTTCTCTTAAGAAAATCCTCTTGACTATCGTATCGCCCTTTGGTGTAACATAAGTAAATATCCAGTAGCCGGATTGGTCAGGAACTATTGTTGTATCTCCATCCTCCAGTCTCATCTTGAAAGAGCTTCCGTCTGGTTTTGTAATTATCAACTCACCATCGACAGCTATGCCACTGGAATCCACCAAAGAAACGGTGAGTGTTCGCCCAACCTGAGGATTCTCCGTTCTCACAATAATTTCTATTTCGGCTTCTGGGGGAGTTGTTACATCCCCCCTTGGATAGCCCGGCCAGAGATATGCTGTCACGGCTTCAGAAACCTCCTCTTCCTTTTTTGGCTTCTTGCAGTCGCGCCGGCAGGTTCGCCATGTCTCGCCGCAGTTGCATATCTTGTCCCCACAGTGAGAGACCAGAACTGAGGCAGAAGACTGGGAAGTGGTGGTGCCGTATGGGCCAACAATAGTTGCATTTACCAAGTTGGTTATGGAAGAGCACGAAGCAGTTGTGGTATAGCTCGTGGTATTGGATGCCCCGGGGGCAAGGAGGCTTATTGTGAAGTTTCTGCCGTTTGAATCGTTCAGGGTTACATTAACAGTTAACGAGCCTGTATTGTTGACAACTATAGTCCAGTTGAGGATGTCGCCGGGTTCCACTACCGAAGCATCCACTGATTTTGTAACTACGACGCTCAGAGCTGTGTAGTTGACAGTCAGCCATGCAAGCGTGGTGTTGGCGCTGTTGCCTGCTGTGTCCTCACAGGCCGCCCAAACAGAGGAGTAATTGCCATTGGCTAAGTCCGCCAGACTCCATGTTATATCCATACCGGAAGTGGAATTGACATAGTCAGTACCGTTGAAGTGGAGTGTGCAGTTCATGGCCTCGGAAGCATGTACGCCTATCCGGGTGTAATTGACATGTATTGTGGAGTTTATATCAGACCAGTTCCAGTCCGGGGCCGGGGAAATTGTGTCCACCCTGAGCCAATATGGATTAGAGTCTCCAGAGTTACCATACAGGTCTTCACAAGTGTAATAGATGGTGGAATAATTGCCGTTGCCCAGCCCTGTGATATACCAGGTTATCTTGGTCGCGTTGCTGGTATTGATATAGTCCGTGCCGTTGAGATGGAGTGTGCAGTTGCCGGTTTCACTCAGAGAGACATTGAAGATGTGGTGGTCTGTTGATAGGGATGTATTTTTGGGGGAATTGACAGTAATGGAGGGGGGAACATCATCTGTTAGGACCAATGAGACACTGAAGGAGTCTGAAGCCGAATATGCCCCGGTTCCAGAATCTGCAAACAGAGTAGTAACACTGGCCAGAAGAAATGAAATCGCCAGCACTGCCATGAGGGAGTTTTGTTCCTTCAACTGGCCTCTTGTCTTTTGTTCATCCACCGGCTGTTTAATCATCTGGGTAGTCCATCCCTTTTTTATTTCCTTGCATATTTCCTCCTGCTTTTATCCATCTCTCTGTTTTTATTCACCCTTTTATGTTTTTACTCATCTTTTATGTTTTTATTCGCCTTTTTTCCACTTCTGTTCATCTATGTCTGTGCATATTCCAGAACCTAATCGACAACAGCACTGTCACAGCAACTATGATTAATACTGCAATAACCACCAGCATGCTGCCATCTGCACCTGCACCGGCATTTGTCTGTTTCCTGATTTGTGGCAATTCCGTCTGAGGACATTCGCCACAGTCTTCTGGACAGGTCTTGCAGGTCTCATCGCCGTTGCATTCTTTATCACCACACTCCGGCGGCAGGTTGACCGTTCTGGGAAGCTGGCCACAGCGATCCGGCACTACGGTATCTGAATCCACAACCCTTATGACAAATCCCGAACCTATTTTTCCAACAAGATTAACCATACCCGATCCGGAGGGGGGAGCTACACCCTCAACCAAGAAGCTCACCCTATACTCCGCTCCTATCTCCTCACCGGCTGGGGGAGTTATATAGAAGATTATGGCTTCTGAGCTTCCTTTTGTGGTATTGTAAATCCCGTCTTCCCTCAGATCTACCTGCACGAAGTCCGGCAGAGATGATGGATTCAAGACCAATCTGGCCTGCCCATGCTCAATTGTTGGTGATGTAGAAAGCCATATCCTGTGGCAGGTTGTCCCGCCTCTCGGGGCCTTGACCACTTCATCCTCCATATAGTCCTGGATGACACCTATACTCCCAAAAGCATCGGAAGTTAGGACCATTACCAGTACCAAGACAAGTAGTGGAAGGATCCATGATCCAAGTATTTTCCGGCTCATTTTGTTCCTCTTATAGTTTGCATTTTATTTTTTATTTGATTTTGTGAGAGGTTTTTGTTTTGTGGAAGTGTTTGATTTTGTGAAAATGAAATGGGGCTTTTCGCCCCAAAAGTCATTTACGGATTCTGGTTTCCTGCATTGTATACTGTCAGCACCCAATTCTGTGCAGAATTGTAGGTCTGCGGACTGACTAGAGACGATATCTGCTCCAGGTATACATAGACATCCTCTGTGCTTCCCTGGCCGATTAACAAACTCGTGCCAGCCACAGTAACAGCTGTGTCGTTTGCAAGTTGCTCGCCCTCTGAGGCATCAACATCGTTCGCACTGAAATCGCTTGCGGCTATCTTGTCTGTTGCATCTGTTGTCCCTACCAGCTCGTATGCGGTTATGTTCAGGTTTGCGAAGTAGGCGTTGCCCAGATTCTCTACGGTAACCGGGTCGTCGTCCGCACCCACATTTGTGCTGGTCTGGGAGACTGAACTCCAGCTTATCGAGGCTGGTGTTACATCCACAGACTCCAGCCGGTTGTATGTCAGCGTCTGCGTGTCGTCGTTGTCTGAAGCCGAACTGTTATCAACTACTGTACAGTTCACTACCCAGTCAGAACCGGACAGGTAGTAGTACTGCATGTTGCCACCAGTGCAGTTCAGGGTTACCGTCGTTGCACTGGAATTGCTTATATTCGTGCAACTCAGGTTTACGACAGTGCTTCCCTTGCTGACATTACAGTAGGTGGCACTCAGGTTTATGTCTTTCCAGCCATCCTCGTCCGTTACATCTATTGCTACGCTTATTGCGGTTACGCTTCCTGACGTCGGATTGTAGGTTCCACCATTACCCACTGTTACCGAATTTATGACAGGTGCGGTGTTGCCAAGGACAAGCGACGCGCTGAATGTGTCACTCGCTGAGTCGGCAGCCAAAACAAGAGTGGCTCCGAAAACAGCGGCAATCGCCAGCGAAAAAAGCGCCAAGCTCATGCTTATTCCATTTCTGTTTCTCATTCCCTTTTCCTCCTTTTTGTTTTGTTTGTTTTTTGTGTGTTATGTTGTGACTTTTATGGATTTGAGTTCTCTGCTCCGTAGACCATCAGCTCCCACGGCGATACCGAACTGTATGACTGCTTGCCCAGCGGGGCGTTTGAGATCTGCTCCAGATAAACATATACGTCCTCTGTGCTTCCTGCTCCGATTAACAGACTCGTGCCAGCCACAGTAACAGCTGTGTCGTTTGCAAGTTGCTCGCCCTCTGAGGCATCAACATCGTTCGCACTGAAATCGCTTGCGGCTATCTTGTCTGTTGCATCTGTTGTCCCTACCAGCTCGTATGCGGTTATGTTCAGGTTTGCGAAGTAGGCGTTGCCCAGATTCTCTACGGTAACCGGGTCGTCGTCCGCACCCACATTTGTGCTGGTCTGGGAGACTGAACTCCAGCTTATCGAGGCTGGTGTTACATCCACAGACTCCAGCCGGTTGTATGTCATATTTGTTGATGATTTGTTGCTTGCAGAGTTGTTGCTCTGGTCATATACCGTGCAGTTCACCTCCCAGTCATCTCCGCTCAGATAGTAATACTGCATGTATCCCGTGCAGGATAATGCTATGGTAGTGGAGCTTGAGTTTGTCAGGTTAGTGCATGAGCTCAGGTTGACTGTCCTTGAGCCCTTCGTGACATTGCAGTAGGAGTTGGTCCAGTTGACATCCTGCCAGCCGTCGGAATCGGTGACGTTCATGGTGATGTTTATTAGGGTGGCACCGCCCGATGTCGGATTGTAGACACCGCCGTTGCCAACTGTGATATCCTTGACAGACAACGTGGGCATCTCCCCTATAGTGTAGTTGCTCCATGCACTGACGTTGAAGACTACCACAGCAGCGTTTAGAGGGGTGAGATTGTGACAGCATGGGGTGGTGGTATCATCACAGACCGCTCCATTCCTGAGTATCACCGGGTTGCTGAAGCCCCACTCGTCGATTTCGTAGAGGGTAATGTTGGCAGGCCTGTCGAATCCGGGAGCCGCGACGGTGTCCACAGTAACTGTGTTATTGCCTATATAGACTATTGAGCTGATGCCCACATTTAAACTTGAACCAGTCCCGTTGACGGCCTGCAAGAAGCGTATCTCTCCCTGGTTGGTGTCTCTGAAGTAGACAGGAGAACCATTCTGGCTTATGTTGTAGGTGCCGAGATGCGTGTCTATCAGATAGGTGATGGTGGTGTCCTGTCCTATATAGAGGTCAGAATAACCAGATTTTGTTACACTTACAGTGATGTTTGTGAAGTTATTCTCGCCGGAAACCGAGCCGCTTATGTCTATGCCATCCTCGCTTGAGTTGTAGATTGAGATGTTCTCGAATACATTACCATAGGTCGCACTCAGAAGTATACCGTTCTTCGCGGTGTCATTTATCACGGCATTGGAAAAGGTGTTGTTATAGCCGCCAAGAATCACTATGCCCTTGTTGGAGTTATTGACCAGTTCGATGTTGGTGAAGGAGCAGCCATGGCACGAGTCGCTGTTACAGAATATGCCATGGTAGGTGTTGTGACTGGATGTTATGTTGTCAGCCGATACATTCACTGTGTCACTCCTGAGATATAGGCCATAATAGCCATTTCTAAGGGCGGTTATGTTGGTCAGCACGGCGTGGTCCGACCACCGGATATACACACCGGACTGATGATTGTCATTTGTGACTATGTTCTTTAACTGGGCATAGTTATGGTATCTGATGTAGATGCCTTCTAAGTTGTTGCTTGCGTTCACATTGTTGATGACAGGGCCTGTCTTATCACTTCCACTAGTATAGAGACATATACCCATCCGGCTATCAGTCTTGTAGTTCGTCGATATCTGGCAGTTCTGTATTGTCGTATAGTCTTGTTCCGAGTAGATGCCATAGTAGCTTCCCCCGGATTGGTTACCATAGACTATATCATTGTCCCAGTTCTGGCAGTCTAGGGTAACGTTGTTGGCAGTTATGATGAAGCAGGTGCCATTGGTGATGACGCTGTTGAGCAGTGTGTAGGTAGTGTTCTCCTTGTCTAGGGTTCCGCATGAAGTGAGCTGGTTGAAGCGGAGCACCTTCCACCAAGCGTTGGTGGTGTTGGCCTCGTTGCTCGCGGAGTCGTGGCAAGTGGCACTTATAACAGAGTAGTTCCCCACATGTACATTCGTCATGTTCCAGCAGATGTTTGTTCCTGTGGTGGTGTTCACATAGTCCGTGCCGTTGAAGTGCAGGGTGCAGTTGCTGGTTTCCGACAGGCTGACGCAGATGGTTGTGGAGTTGTAGCTGGTTGTGGAGTTGATGTCTGTCCAGTTCCATGTTATCACTGGTGGAGTAAGGTCTCCACCACCTTCAGTAGTAAAGTTCATGGTGGCGTTTCTTGTGTTGTAGCCATCAGATACTTCAACCCTCCAGTCGTAAGTAGTCTGGTTCCCGAGGCCGTGGTCCCATTCGCATGTCACATCAGAATCGGATGTTACATTCTCGAACCTGCAGAGTTCGATGTACTGTGGGACAATTATCCACGAGTCTCCTGCGTTGCCTGTCTTGGTGAAGTTTATCGCCTTCAGGACCGGCAGACTCTTGTTGTGTAGGGTGAAGTTATCCGTGACATAGAAGCCGTAGCCATCATCCATCTTGCCGTCCGGATCCGTGCTGTTGTAGTAGCCCTCATGGTTCAGGTTCCAGAACAGAATGCCATCACCGCCATTTGGAAAGAACTCGTCTATGGTCCAGTTGTAGAACTTGCTCCGGAGGTTGTTTGTATAGCTGTCGCTCAGTCCGAACTCCTGTAGAGTCACAGGCTTGGTCAGGTTCACAGTGGACCAGTTCACATGCTGCTTGACCCAGTTCTCGAAGCCGTATCTGCCAAGGTTGGGCTCGTAGGGGTTCCAGCGGTCCCATGTGACACCAGTTTCATTGGTCCACCACCGGATGGCATCCTCGTTGACCGTGGTCCCGACATACCCGCCGCCGTAGTCCTGCGAGTGCTCGCTCCACTGGGTGAACCAGGTCCAGTGGTCGGGGTAGAGGACATAGGAGGCGAAGTCTATGTCCGAGACATCGTGGTCCACTATGAATGCCGTGCCCTCCCACGGGGTGCCCCAGCCCTCAATGCCCACAGTCAGCAGGTGGTTGGAGTCTATGGATTTCACATAAGCGCTCATGTTCTCTATCCACTCCAGCATTATGCCGCTGCTGCGGTCGCCGTCAGACTTGGCGCGCGGCTCGTTGCCGAGGGACCATGCGAATATTGTTGGGTCGTCCTTGTATTTGATGCCTGTGTAGGTGTTGGTCCGGTTGAGCAGATGGAGGGTGTAGTTCCTGTAGTACTTGCGGCAGTTCTCGTCGGTGTAGAACTGATCATGGAAGGCGTCACCGGTGAGGTCCTTGTTGGTGGTGGGGGAGTGCTGGACATACCACTTCATGCCGCCGTAGGCGTCCCAGTTGTTGACGAGGACCAGCATGAGCCTCATGCCCCTCTTCCCGGCCTGCCAGACCACCCAGTCCAAAGCCCGGAAGACCGTCTCGTTGTAGTTGCCCGGAGTGCCGATCTCAAAGAGGTTGTACTGGCCGCCATAGGGCTCGCTGGTGTTGCCTGAGCCAAAAGCCCATGTCCTTATTACATTGAAGCCCAGAGCCTGCGCCTCATCCAGTATCTCGGTGACATACTGGCGGCTACCAGCTATCTGGTTGCCGTCGTCGTCGTATGTGAGGTTCGTGGCATAGTCCGTTAAGTAGTAGGCATTGGTCCCCATGAACCTGAACCGGCTGCCGTTGATGGTGAAGTTGAGATTATCAGTATCAACAAAAAAGGTCATGGGATCGACGTAGAAGACCACTGTCATGTTGTCGCCATCTTGGTCGGTGACGGTGACATTCAAGGTGACATTATTCGGTATTCCGGTGCTCCCCTTGCTTGGGAAGTTTATTGTTATCTGGGGAGCTAGATTATGGTAATTCGCATTCCACCACGCCACGGTCGTATTAGCCTTGTTTTTGGATGAGTCCTCACAAGTTGCACTTATGCTTGAGTAGTTGCCGTTGGGCTTGTTTGTCATGTTCCAGCAGATGTTTGTTCCTGTGGTGGTGTTCACATAGTCCGTGCCGTTGAAGTGCAGGGTGCAGTTGCTGGTTTCCGACAGGCTGACGCAGATGGTTGTGGAGTTGTAGCTGGTTGTGGAGTTTATGTCCGCCCAGTCCCATTCTATGTCAGGCGGCGTGACGTCAGCCCCCTTGTGGAGAACTAGCTCGACGGCCGAGATGAGGTCGTCTGAGCTCGCCTGGTCGTTCCACACACCTATGGCGAGCAGGTTATCCTCATCAGTCAGGTAGTTTATGTAGGGGGTTACGTTGATTTCCGTATAGACTGGATTGTATCCCTCGTCCCCAGCAGAAGCGTG
>CAZQBY010000003.1:0-84328 GCA_964592405.1 uncultured archaeon
CACGTGCCAAGCTGCGCTGCATCCTGAAAAACACACCAGCAGGGGCGCTTTTCTCATTTTCCGGCCTATCTCGCGCATTTACCCTACCCCTAAATGATGCGCGCGCAGAGGGCTCACGCCGGGTGAACTGGCCTCCCCAGGGGCCCGCACCGCGAGCTCAATTTTTGGAATTTCAAAGATTTACAAAATTAATATAATCTAGTATAATCTTTTAATAAGTTCTATTTAAAGATATTTCTTAGAGAAAACTCTTTTAATTAATATCTATTAATAAATACTCTTAAAAAGAATTTTATTCATTAGGCTTATCTAATTGACTTTGTTCCCCTCCAGTACTCTGCTCCACCTTCTTGACAGTCCGCGAGAGGCGGGCCAGAGCAGACGAAAACCGGGTAAAATTGAGGCGATACCTGCCGGTTTTTAGGTATTTTCCCTCACTGGATATAAGGCCTATGGTCTCCAGATCCTTGAGAGTCCTCTCGACAGTTGCCTTGCTGAATCCCTCTTTCCCAAGCTCCTCAATTATGGCGCCCCTTCGCGAATTTGGGTGCTGTAAGAGCATCTCGGCTATTCTGACACCACAGTCCTGTCGCAGCCTGCTGTCCAGAAAGAGCGTCACAATATCCCTGAGATCCCGCGATTCATAGGCCTTGTGCCAGTCGAACATTTTGAGCCGATTTTCAAGTGCCTCAAAAAATTGAGGCACTCAAGATATATCGTTTGGAGCAGCAGATAGTTGCTGCCTCAGAAAACTGAGGCTTTTTTAAAGCATGCTCGAATACCCCGGATAAAACACCATATATACTATTATAGAAGGGCATTTGAGCTCCACCCCCTTATAACCTATGCAGTTTTTTGATAGTGCCTCAGAAAACTGAGGCTTTTTAATATAAGCAAACCCTATTTTTCAGCCTTATTTTCCTCATCTACCCCGCCCTCTTCGGGAGATTCAGCAGATTCCTCGGTTTTGAGTCTCTCAGCCCTCCGGTTTCTATTTTCAAGTGACTCATGCACATTTTTAAGGGTCATCTCCAATCCTTCAAGGTGATGAGCTACCTGCTGACCCAGTTCAGTTAATCTGATATATTTGGTCCTGCCCTCTCTCTCGCTCTCCACCAGACCATATCCCTCCAGCTTCTGGATCACCCTGACTATGTGTGAATAAGTTGCAGCAAGCGCCTTAGAAATATCTGCCGGATAAGTTTTCTCAGCCTTGGCCATCTCCAGCAAAACCCTGGCCGGTTTGTCCTGAAGAAAGAAGCCCAAGATGTCCTCCATTTTCCGATATTGTTACGGCACAGTCTTTAAAAACCTTTCATTTGATAGTTTATTATGAATAACATGCTTTTTATAGGAATTTTCAAATAGATATTTATTAATTGAATTCGCTAGAAAACTAACTTATTAATAAATATTTTATAATAGGATTAAATTATAATAATCTATTAATCAACATATAAATTTTCATCAATTTTTCCTTATTTTGCCGAATTCTGTGATAACATAATGTGAGAGTTTATAGGATAAGGTTCTTAAGATGAAAAAACATAATTAAGGACAAAATGCCGAATTTGCCTTCCCGGACCATGGATGCCTACAAGCGATATATGGACGCGACCAGCGACAG
Source organism: uncultured archaeon (assembly GCA_964592405.1). Classification (GTDB taxonomy): domain Archaea; phylum Altiarchaeota; class Altiarchaeia; order JAFGQM01; family JAFGQM01; genus CAZQBY01. The sequence continues at coordinate 1,628 of CAZQBY010000003.1, forward strand.
CGAGAGACTTAGATACCTTGAGGAGTATATATCCAGTATACCCAAGCACAAGGGGACCGAGAAGGAGAGGGGTATGCTCAAGCGCAAGCTGGCCCTCCTGCGTGAGAGTTTGGAGAGGAAGGCCAAGTCGGGCAGAGGGAGGGAGATAAACGTGAGAAAGCAGGGCTCTGCCCAGATTGTGTTGGCCGGCTTCCCGAACGCCGGCAAGTCCAGCCTGCTGTGCGAGATAACCAACGCGGATGTGAGGGTTGCGTCCTACGCCTTCACGACGCTGGAGCCAAACGTGGGGATGCTGGAGCTGGGTGATGTGAGCCTTCAGCTGGTCGACCTGCCGGGCCTGATAAGCGGCGCTGCGGAAAACAGGGGCATGGGGAGGCGGTTTTTGACAGTCATGCGCAACGCGGACATCATCGCCCTCTTCCTGGCCATGGACGACAAGCCCCTGAAGCGCCTTGAGACGCTCATGGAGGAGTTCGATGCAGCCGGCATAAGGCTCAATCAGGAGAGGCCGGATGTCAGAGTCTACAAAAAGGACCGCGGTGGAATCAACCTGCTGGGAGCGCACCTTTTGCGCGCGGACAGGCAGGATGCCATTGAAACATGCCGCGACTTCGGCATACTAAACGCCGACGTGCGCATAAACCGGCCCATGGGGCTGGAGGACTTCGTGGACGCGATAGACAAGAGCACGGTTTGGAAGAAGGCATTTGTCATCCTGAACAAGACGGATCTGGCGGAGCCGAAAGAGGTCAAGCGGGTGGTCAAGCTGATAAAGGCGCGCTACAATCTCCCGACGCTGCCCGTGTCGGTCAAAGAGAAGAAGAACATGGAGGGGCTGAAGCAGGCCATATGGGACATATCCGGGCTGATGCGCATCTATACGGTTACGTCGCCTGACTCCGACCCCCTAGTCGTCCCTGAGGGCTCCACGGTTCTGGAGGTGGCCACCAAGATACACACAGACTTCGCCAAGAAGTTCAAATATGCGCGCGTCTGGGGCAAGAGTGTCAAGTACGACGGCCAAAGAGTCGGCAAGGGCCACGTGCTGCAGGAAGGGGACATTATCGAGCTGAATGCCTAAGTACCTCCAAGAACGCTTTTGGACTTACTAATTTAATTCCCGCATACTCTTTCATTCTCAGCAGATGACTATCGCCAGTAACTATGTAATCTGCGCGCGATTCCATGCCACACTCCATTATTTTATTGTCGTCTGGGTCGTCCTTCACAACTTTTAATCTGGCAGATGGAGTGCATATCTCGGATACCTCGAACAGCAAATATGTCAGGTTTTGATATCATCGGCGGGCGCAGAGAACTTTTTGGAAAGCCTATCTGCCACCTCTTTGATGATTTCAGGTGACAGGCAAATATCAAAATCACCAGAGATTCCCCTCTCGAGCACTTCATTCGGCGCGCCCCTCCAGAAATAGGTCGAGATTATCACATTCGTGTCCAAAACTGCCCTTGGCTTAGTCATCCTCCATCACGTCTTCAGGGGTTATACCATGCTCCTCGGCGAATCTTCCGCCACGCTCGCATAATCTCCTGAATTCTTCGATAGGGGGCATTCGGACTCTTTTGAATATTATGGTGTCACGGTCCCCGTATACGGCAAATTTATCCCCTGCTTTTATCTTAAGACCCTGCCTGATTCCCTGCGGAATGACAACTTGCCCCTTCGGAGACATAGTAGTGATTTCAACTTTCATCACTAGTTTTACAATTTTACTAATAAAAATATTTTACCTGAATTCCTCCAGCGGCACGTCGTAGTGCTTGGTCTGCTGCGGATAGACGTGGCGGGTGGTCTTGTGCGGGAAGACCTCTCCTGCGCGCACCTTTGCGCGCACTATGTCCTTGGTTATGGGGATGTCCTTCCTGCGCGGATAGACCTCTATCTCCGGGCTGTCGTAGTCCACCAGGCGGCAGAGGATGGTCTTCATCCCCATTCTCTTGAAGGCCTCCACGCGGTGGTGGCCGTCTAGGATTATGAAGTCCTTCTCATCCGCAAGTATTGGGAACCAGAGGACCCCGGTTCTCCTCAGATGCTGCATCAGCGCCCTCAGTCTCCCCTCTGTGAACTCCTCATGGGGTTTTAGTCTGTCCAGTGGGACTTTTTCTATCCTCATCCTTTAAGTTTAAGGCTAATATTCAATCTCTGCAAACAAAAATGGTAAGAAGACGTATAGTTGAATCACTGGTTAAAGCCATAAAGAAAGGAAGTGTAAGGGATGTTAGGCGTGCCATTGCTCTGGCCCGTAGAGACGATCCAACATTCAAACTCACCAGTCTGAAGCACGGGCAGGCCACCCCCATGGACATTGCTATTTCTTCAGGAAGGTTGAGAATGGTCCGCCTAATGATGGATGAGGGCGGCTTCGATGTGACTACGGAGGGCAGGAGTGGTGTGCCAAAGGACAGGATTGGCGATCCAACCACTTCCCTACATCTTGCCGCCCTGAAGGGCCATGCAAACATCGTAAAACTGCTGATAGAAAGGGGTGCCAGAGTGGATAGGAGAGGACATCTTGGCGAGACTCCGCTCATGTATGCAGCCTCACAAGGCCATCTCAAGATTGTCAGGATGCTGCTGGAGAGTGGGGCAGGTAAGGATCCAAGGGAGATAGAGGATGCAATCAGGGTTGCTAGAGAGGGCAGGAGATACAGGGTGGCCAGCGAGCTGCGCAGATATCTTGAGGCACGGGTACGTAAAACAGGGAGATGACCAGACCTGATTGTCCCAGACTATTTCCATACTTCTTGTTCAGCTCCCCAGACTGGTGGTTCAGAACCTATCATGACCAAACTGGAAGATTAAATCCACTCCCAGCTTCTCCGCTTCCAGCTCCTTCGTGTCGCATGCCCCGTAGCAGGGGTCGGCGAAGATGACCGTGGTGCAGCCCGTTTTGGCCTCTATCTCACGTGCAACTGAAACCGCTTGCGTCTTCAGCCCCTCTGGAAACTGAAGACCGACAAGCTTTGCCTTGGACTTCCTGATTTCCCTGACTATTCTGTCAACCTCAAAGTTGTAGTTCACTTCAATAGCCCCCTCTCCCTGAAGACCTTAACCACCTCGCGGATTCCACTCTCCAAATCCACCTTTGGCTCAAATCCTATGTCACGAATCTTGTCTATGGATATCCTGCGGTTTTTTGTCAGTTTGTCGATATATTCAATAATGGAATCGCCCTTTCCGGTCAGCCTGCCGAAGAATCTGGCAAGAGCAGGACTGACGTGCCTCCCCGGAGGCTCAACGCCAAGGACTCTGGATGCAATTTCCATAAACTCCTTCTGGGTCTTGCCGTATGCACCATCCACATTAAAAATCTGGTTTATGGCCCCGGGATTTCGTCTCACCAAGATTAGGGCATCCAGCAGGTCCCTGATATGAATCAGGGGTATATAATTGTCTCCATTACCAAGTATCCTCATTTCTCCGTTCTGCAGGCGCTGAAGTACAGATGCAAAACCCCTTTCAAAGTCCGGACCATAGACCTGACTTGAACGGAGAACTGTGTATGGCACGCCACTCCTTTTGATGATCTGCTCACAGACAAGCTTTGACCAGCCATAGTTGGTGTAGGGATCCGGGGGTGTCTGCTCGGTAATCACCCCGGGGGAGCTGTTGTAGACCGATGTAGTGCTCATAAAGATAAACTGCCGGCAGTCTTTGCACAGTCTGAGCAGTTGCACGGTTGGCTCGACATTTCGTTCCAGCAGCTCCTCTCTTGAGGCCCTGTAGTCTATGCTGGCTGCAAGATGGTAGACGATATCCGTCCTGCCGAGTCGCGTTACCTCAGCCAGTGGGGCAACTATATACTTTACACCATCCAGGTTGCCGTGGCGCGTATCTATAACCGTGACCTGATCGCCTCCCCTAAGAAGCCGCCTGACCAGATGGCTGCCTATCCTGCCGCATCCGCCTGTTATGAGAACCTTCATCAGTACCACCCATATATCTTCTTCTGCTTCTTTTGCGACCCCCACTTCTTCACTTTCAGGCCCTTCAGGATTATGTCGGGGTTGTTCCTGTCCTCAGTGCGCTTGAGGATCTTCTGTGGATTTGTCGAAACAGCAGCCCTTGCCTCTTCAGTGGTCATGCCGAGAAGAATCCCAAATGCCATCAGGTCCCTTGGTACGCGCAGGCCGTATTTGTCCCTAGATCCGGAGGTTATCACCATATCACATCCACAGTCACGGCATATACGGACGTTCTGCGCCATACGGCTGAGTATCTGCGCGCGCTTCCTTCCATGTGAGCCAAGAATGTTTGAGAAATTCAGCTCCACGGCTATGCCCCTTTCAGCACATGCAAGCGCTATGACCCTGTCTATGCCCGAATTGGCCTGATGCATGAAGTCCCTGCCATTATGTATCTCCGGCGAACCGATAATATCTACTTCCCAGCACTCGGAAGCCATGCGGTTCAGCGCTTCATCTCCCATAGCGATTATAACATCGGCTTTCGCCCTAATCCTGCGTACCTCCTGTTGTATATTTTTTGAGCATATTACAATGGGCTTTATAACCTTTGACCAGCCCAGCTTTTCATAAGTTTTCTTCTCCGGAAATCCGTTCAGATCGTAGAAATCAGGCATGGCTGGCTATGAGTGTCCCGACCTCCTGCCCCTCCAAAGCCTTTTTTATCTCGCCGGGTCTCGTTGCATTGACTATGCGTATATCATGTGTGAAGGGGAGCATCTCCAGCATGGTCTCAACCTTGTGGAGCATGCCTCCGGTGACGTCCGTATTGCCGGAGCCCTTCACATGATGGGCTATTTTGTTGAAGGTATCTGGTGTTATCATGGGTATGGGATTTCCTGTATTGTCCAAGACACCGTCCACATCCGTCCCTATTACCACCCTGCTCACATCCAGCTTCTGAGCCAGATAAAGGAAGAGTTTTTCTGTGGACGCTATGCTGCAGCCACGCTCCAAGTCCACAAGGACATCCCCATGAATGACTGGAACGGTTCCCAGTTTCAGAAGCTCTTTAAGCATGGATATGTTGAAATCCACTATGTTGTTGTTGATGGCATATGCGGCACTTGACGGCTTGACTGCTATTGCTGGCACGCCCTCCCTGACGAGGGCTGTAACAAGTATGTGGTTTAGCTCCGCGGCTGCCCTGTGGGTTTCAACCAGATGCTCCAGCTGCCATGCATCCCTTATGCCCCTGTGAAGCTCACCTCTTTTTGCCGGCTGGTGCGGGAATGACCCCCCACCATTTCCTATGATTAACTTCAGGCCCTGTATATCTGCCAGTGACTCCCCTATTTCCTTAGCCAGTCTTCCTATCTCGCTATGGCGCGCAGTATAGGGTTTGGACTTGTCTGTCAGCACTGAGCCCCCAAGCTTTAGAAGTGTTATCATTCTTCCCCCCATCTTTTGTAGAGACTGTTCTCTATGCCCAAAGAGTCCAAAACCTTACCCACGACGAAGTCCACCATGTCGGTTACACTCTCTGGTTTTGGATAGAAGGCAAGCACCGGTGGTATTATTACACAGCCGGCCTCCCTGCATGCAACCATGTTCCTTAGGTGTATGAGGTCCAGTGGCGCCTCTCTTGGCACGAGGACGAGCTTCTTGTCCTGCTTGAGCATGACTTCCGCCGCGCGCACTATGAGGTTGTGGGCAATGCCGTTGGCTATTCCCCCAAGTGTTCTCATTGAACATGGTATGATTACCATGCCATCCATTTTAAATGAGCCACTGGATATTGCAGCCGAGAAATCCTTTTCGTCATAGGACCGGCTGGCCAGCCTGCCCAAGTCCAGCCCCCCAAGTTCATGTTTTGCTATTTCCCGGGCAGCACCGGAGACAATCAGGTGTCTGTCTATATTCTTTTCCTTAAGTATTTGCAGCAGTCTCCTGGCCAAGACTATGCCGGAAGCACCAGAAACCCCCACAATGATTTTCATGCCATTAGTATTTCTGTTAAGAAACATAAAAGAAGCAACTAGCCGGACAATCCGCCCGCAAGTATCTTTACTCCAAGCATGAAAAGAACGCCGGTAGTAAAGAAGCCAAACGCCAACATTGCTCTCGACAGGCGGGGCTCTTTGTGAAGTTCGGGTATAAGGTCGGAAGCGGCAATATAAATAAATCCACCCGCTGCAAATGGCAGGAGGAGTATCCTCAGTTCATCATAAAGCCAGAAATATCCGGCAAGACCACCAATAACAGCAGTCAGCTGAGAAAGGAAATTGTAGAGGAGGGCTTTCCCTTTTTTCATCCCACCGTGGAGCAGAACAGCAAAGTCGCCTATCTCCTGCGGCAGCTCGTGGCCCAGTATCAGGAGGGAGGTAACCAGACCCAGTCCTATGTTAGTTATGAAGGCTGCAGAAATGACCAGACCGTCGATGAAGTTGTGTATGCCATCTCCGATGAGGACCAGATAGCTATAGGTGTGCACATCGCAGGCCCCTCCGGTATGACAGTGATGCCAGTGTAACAGGCGTTCTATGAGGAAGAATACCGAGAACCCGACAATAAAAACGACCATGGCTATATCTGCCTCCAGCGTCTCCAGCGACTCAACCAGGAGGTGCAACAGACCGCCGCCTATCATAACACCTGCAGAGAATGCAACCAAGACAAAGAGCAGGTTCTTGAGTGTTTTGCCCTTGAAGACAAGGGTAAACGCCCCGGCAAAAGCCGCCAATCCGTCCAGGAGTGTAACCAGCAGTATCCAAAGGAGTGTATCCATAGCGTAACTTATAGAGCGGTTTAAATAAGTCAGAGTATCCTCACCACATCTCCATCTATCTCAATCATGTCTCCGGTCTTGATTTTGGAGATGTCTATCCTGTTGACCATGGGTATCTCAGAGATTATGGCCCCCACTGCAACAATGGTCTCACAGTCGCTGTTTATCATGCCGGCAGGGGCGACGCCGTTCTTCTTGGCGCGGTAGATGCCATAGGAGCCGACTGTGGAGCCCTTTCCGCTGGGGAAGACGAGGATTTTGCCTGCAAAGCTCTTGCCCTCGAGCTCGTGGCCCTTTTCCGTGACCACCCCTTTCTCAGGGTCCACTCCGCCGTAGAAGGATATCTGGTCCTTTGTGACCAGTGCTTCCCCCTTCACCCTTCCGCTGAAAACTGCTTTTCCTTTCAGCTCCATTTTCCTTTCAGAGCCGCATCGACGCACTTCTCGATGGACCCTATGTGAGTCTTCATCTGGTTGTGCCCCTGTGAATAATAGCAGCCCTTGGCTGAGGTGGTCGCCACGGACCTGAACCTGCCCTTGACGGGAGCGACAACCATGCAGGTATCGGCAGCAACCTTGGCGCCCGCCTCCTCTATTATCCTCACATAGCCCAACTCCTCTGCCTTCTCTTTTATGGGGCGCGCGCAGGCGACCCACATCTCCACGCCATCAGCGATCTTCTTGCCCTTGAGGAGCATGGCTACCTGCTTTATCTCATCCAGTGATGCATGGGGGCAGCCGAGGGATACAAAGTCTATGCTTCTCTCCTCATCATTCAGGAACTCATATGCTTCATTCATCTCTGGCTCGCCTATGGTGACGGCCTCAGCCGGATCCTCAAATCTGTCTGCTTCAGGAGTAACGCCCTTGATGTAGTAAAGCGGTTTTGCGCCATAGGTAACAACAGATGCCGAAAAGGTCTTGAGATAGTCATTGGGCGGCTTGCCCGGGCCCTCTATGAGAGGTATCTTGTTTTTCCCTCTTTTGCCTATGGCACAGCCCAGTACTCCCCAGTCCGCCAGGGTATTGAGCTCTGCCTCCACTCTGACAAGGAGATCAGGAACCCGATTTTCATCCAGATGGAGACCATAGTTGGGGGTCTTACCGATGAATGCGGCTGCCAAGGCAGACGGCCCGCCCTCGCGATTGGTGCGCGCGCCTATGACGCTGTTGCAGTATGTTACAGCTGAGGATTCCGCCCATGCCACGTGCTCGCCAAAATTCGGCATAATGCCAATAAGATATGGGGTGCATGTGCAGGTGGTGTTTATGCCCATGGCCGCGAAGGCGTCCACTACAAGCTTCTGCTTCTCGGCGAAGTCCTCCGATATCCCGAGCTTCTTCCAGTCCACCATGTCCATCCCGGCAGGGTTTAGGAAAGTCGGAACCCTGACGCGCCCGTCCTCGGCCAGCCTGGAGAGATAATCCAGGCCAGCATCGCCCAGATTGTGGTAGGACACCCCAGCCACCTGGACCGATTTGATTGGAATCAGCTTATCGGCGCCGAAGATGTCCCCCAGGGCCGCGAGTATCTGCATGGACTTCTGGGCCGCATAGCCCTCTTCGCCGTCCAGGATGCGCTCCTCCTGTTTGGTGAGGTGCATAGTAGTGGTCTAATATTAACGGAGGGAAAATAAATATGGGAACCACAGAATGGGAAAAAGCATGGCCTCTCTCGCGCGAGAGTGAGTCAGATAGTCAGGAAATTCTAAAGAGAATCAGAGAAGGGCCCTACTCCGAGCGGCTTGCCTCTTTTCTGCGGGGAGATAAATGAGGTAAAGCCGCCTCCTCCCCGACCTGAACACGAAGTGCCCAAAAGGCACTTGTGCGCAGCTCCACATTCTGTGGAGCTTGCGAGTCGGGTTACTGAGGCAAAAACGTAATGAGAAGGCTTGGGGAGAGAGGTTCAATCCTGCAGCTCCGCCGCCCTCAGGACGCTCGCGCGCGTCTTGGCCGGATAGGCCTTCAGATAAGAGCGCAGTTTTTTCGTGTCCAGCCGCTTTCGCAGGTTGCGGAGGGCCTCGTCAGTGAGATGCTCCCCAAAATACACCATGTCTATGAGCGTCTTTTCAACGTCGGAATATGGGAGGTGCAAATCACCACGATTATAATAATCGAAGCCGAACATGTACCTTCTGTCCAGGCGCCTGATTAGCACATTCTGCCCCATTATCTGCCTCGCGCCCTGCCTGACCCTCCTTGCGGTCAGTATGACCGGGGCGGTCTCCTGCTCCCACAGCTCGTGGAAGCTCAGGGCGTCCTGCAGGCCTAGGTAGGCCGGCTTGAAGCAGAAGACAGCCAGGGAGGGGTCGTCGCGCGCGGTGTAGCAGCCCTTCGCAAGCCTCTTTATCCTGCCGCTTTTCAGCAGGTTGTGTACCAGCTGCTTTTCGTACTGGCTTGCGTCCGTCCTGCTTCGTATGACGCGCGCTATCGACCGGGCGTCGACTACCGGACTCTTCTCGAACAGGCGCATTACTTCCCCCAGATGTTTCACTTGGCCCATCTTCTTATATATTCAAGCATCTTTTCAACATCCGGCACAAGCCCCTCTATTATCAAAACCCTCAGCTCCTTCTCGTCCACGGGGTTCTTGAACTGCCCCAGCAGCCGCTCCAGCGGTTCCGAGACCTCCCCTGGCTCTTTGACCTGCTTCAGCAGGAAGAAGATGTCGTATAAGTCCCTAATCTTGCGCCTTTTGAGATATGCGCTCACCTTCTCTCCTATCAGCTGCTCTGGGGTGAGGGTGTAGACCGGGAGATAGTTCCCGTCTGCGGTCTCGTAGTGGCCCAGCACGCCGCCGACACTTTTGAACAGCGCCTCGAACCTTACGATTGCGCCGCCGCTCCCAATGCGCGAATAGAGGCTGCTGTCGCCCATCTTCTTTTTCTTCAAGACGAGGCCGCTTTTCTTCAGACCTTGAAAGAATTTCTCCAACGCCTTCTTGTCTTTTGGCATGTAGACGTCTATGTCCTCGGAGAAGCGGTTGCCTCCGTAGCATCTCCAAATCGCCGTGCCTCCATGGATTACCGCATCCCTGGAGGCCCTGTACAGCTCCCCGACTATCAAATCCTGCGCTGCCGCTATGTCCCTGTGCCTCTTCCTTCTCAGCCTCAGGGCCAGCGGTATGCGGCTCATTTTGGATTAAACTAAAGTTATACATATATATAACCTTGGTTTATTTAAAGTGTGAACCTATAAAAAGCTTTTGCTGGTCCCGGCAGGGCTGCTCTTCGCCCGAAACGGCTTAGGCTGGCACGCCACATGCATCGCTTGACATAGTCACCGAAGTTCTTGGGACTTCTAAGGGTCCGTCCCCCTTCCTTTTTGGCGAATTTCAATCCTGCAGCTCCGCCGCCCTCAAAAACTCCTCCTTCTTGCCGCCCCACGGGATGGTGGCATCCAGGCCCCACTTTGTGGTCAGCCTGCGGTCCGAGTTTGGATCCTCCTCAGCTGACGGGTCCAGGGATGAACCCTTCTGCTTTTCCAGAAGAATTAGATCCCGGTGTGCCTGGAATCGCGTAGCAAGCGCCCATTCAACGTCATTTGGGTCGAAGATGTCTATGTCCTCGTCCACAACCACAACACGCTTCATGGACTTGTGGCCGCTGAACGCGGCTTCGATGGCTTTCTTCCCGTCCTCCGGTCCCTTTTTCCTGATTTGGATAACCGAGTGCAGCCAGGAGCACCCTCCCGGAGTCAGGTTAACATTCCTGCAGTCCACGACCCCGCTGACTGCCCTGTAAATCGTCGGCTCCTTTGGCATCCCCATGAGCAGGCGGTGCTCCGTCTTGCCCGGAACGAGAGCCTGGTATATGGGATTTTCACGGTGGGTTATGCGCTTGATTGTCACCACCGGCTGGTCGCGGATGGTGTCATAGGTTCCCGTCATGTCCACGAATTTGCCCTCCTTGGCCGTCTCCTCGAAGCTTATGGTTCCCTCCAGGACAATCTCGCAGTCCGCCGGGACGTTGATGTCCACGGTCTTGCACTTGACAAGCCTCATGGGCTTTCCCTCCAGCGCGCCGGCAATCTTCACCTCATCCACGCCCTTCAGGGAGGTGGCACCGGCGATGAGCATGGACGGGACGTTGCCCAAACAGATGGCCACCTCGCTGGTGCCGCCCTTCGCCTCCATGCACCTGTACGTGTCGCGCTCGCATATGCGAGCAACCAGCTTGTTTTTCCCTATCCTCTTCGCGCGGTGGTAGGCGACGTTCTGGCGGCCGTCCGGGGTCTTGACGAAGAACAGGCCCGCGGTTATGTAATGGCCGTCATCCTTTGGGTAATGCTTGAGGATGGGCATCTCCCCCAAGTCCACGTCCTTCTCGACGACCTCCTGGCAGGCGCCCTGCTTGACTATCTCGGGTTCAATGGGGCTGTCCAGAGCCTTGGCGATGCGGAACAGGAGCTCCTCTTTTTTTGTCTTCATGTAGCGCGCGACCAGCTCGCGGGTCATGCACACACCCGAGGCAAGCCTGTATTTCCCCAGACCCTCAAAGAGTATTGGCTTTTGGGATCTGAATATTATGTCCGCAATTTGTACATCGGGGTCTGCCGGACCGTGCTTCAGCAGATCTCCTGAGTTCTCCAGTTCCTCCAAAAAGCCCCGCAGATCCACGTTTATTTTAAGGAAGGGACTAAATAAAAACATATGGATGTGCGGGGAGACTTTCCAATCCTTGACAGGTTGGTGAATGGCAGAAAGCTGGTGTATTTTGACAATGCGGCAACCACGCAGAAACCCGTTCAGGTAATTGAGGCAGTCAAAGAGTTTTATGAAAAACACAACGCCAATCCGGGCAGGGGCGTGCACACACTCGCAGTAGAGGTCACAGAAATGTATGAGAATGCCCGCAGGAAGATCGCCAGGTTCATAAATGCCAAGCCGGAGGAGATTGTTTTTACACACAACGCCACCCAGAGTCTGAACATGGCTGCAGGATACTGCTGCCGCGATTTGGGGAAGTTTGACAGGGTTGTAGCAACGATTATGGAGCATCACAGCAACTACACACCACTGGCCATGGCAGCCAAGAGAACAGGGGCAGAGCTTGCGGTAGTGGATATGGATGATGATGGCAGGCTGGACTTGAGAGATTATGAGAAAAAGGTGAACATAAACACAAAGGCTATTGCAGCTACGCATGTCTCCAACGTCCTAGGAACGGTAAATCCTGTTAGCGAAATGGCAAGGATTGCTCATGATAGCGGGGCACTTTTCATATTGGATGGCGCGCAGAGCGTGCCTCACATGAAAACTGATGTCAAGAAGCTGGAATGCGACTTTCTGGCTTTCTCCGGCCACAAGATGCTAGGACCTATGGGGGCTGGTGTGCTTTATGGAAGGTATGACCTGCTTGAGGATATGAAGCCACTGTTCACTGGAGGCGGTATGATTTCGAGGGTTTATCCGGGCGATATAGAATTCCTGGACCCCCCACAGCGTTTTGAAGCAGGAACCCAAAATGTAGCCGGAGTCGTTGGTCTTGGGGCAGCCATAGATTATCTGGAAAAAATTGGCATGAAGAGGGTCAGAAAGCATGAGGAAGAACTGACAACATACACACTTGATAATATTGCAGACGTCGAGATGTATGGATCGCATAAGCGCATAGGCATAATCTCCTTCAACATCCGCAACATGGATCCGCATGATCTCGCTATGATAATGGATGAAAACGGGGTAGCCATACGGAGTGGCCACCACTGCGCACAGCCACTTATGCACCGACTGAGGATAGACGGGTGCGCGCGCATGTCTTTTTACATCTACAATACGATTGATGAGGTGGATTACGCGTTGGGAGTAATTAAAAAGGCAAGGTCACTTACCTAGACGCTTGTTTATCTCATCCATTACCATAACCCCGTGGTTTATGGCCGGCTTGATAAGTGGCTGTCTGGTGAGGTCACCTGCTATGAACAGACCGGGGATATTGGTTTCAAGGGTGTCCTGATTGTATTTTGGCTTGTTGTTCTCCAGCTCCAAGCCTATTTTCTTCAGAAAATCTGTGGCGGGTATGGTCCCGGCGAAGACCGCGATTATGTCCGCGTCCAGCTCCTTGGTCTCGCCGGAGACATCCAGGACCGCCTTGCCATCTCTTATGGACTTGACGTTGGAGTTGAAGATGACCGGGATGCCGCTCTCCTCTATATCCCTCTTGTTGTCGTCTATCAAACGGAAGAACTCCCCCCGTCTGTATGAGATGGTCACGTCGGCGCCCGCCTTCTGCAGCAAAAGGGCGTGCTCGATAGCGGTGTCGCCGCCCCCGACGACTATTACCTTGTAGCCCTTGTAGTCCTCTGGCTCGTGCATCTCATAAACAATCTTGTTCTCATCGTCGCACTCTATTGGAATCTTCCTGGGGGAGCCCTGAACCCCAATGGCCAGGAGGACGAAGCGGGCCTCGTACTCGCCCCTGGTGGTAGTCACCTTGAAGGTATCGCCCTCTTTTTTTATATCGGTTACCTCCTCATGCTCCCTGATGTTGAGTTCTTTGGCGAAGTCCTGCCAAGCCTTTATGGTGTCTTCAGTGTTGCCCTCTGGCAAGGGCAGCTTCCCGATGACCTCCACGTTGACGGGGTAGTAGTGTATCTCCTTCCCGTGGGGATAGGTCAGCAGCGTGTTGGCCACCTTGGCCTTCTCAAAGCACACGTAATCCAGCCCGAGCTCCTTCGCGTGGTAGGAGGCTGACAAACCGGCTGGTCCGGCACCCACTACTATGACGTCAAACATTTTTGGTAATTTGAGATTAACCTTAGAAAAACCTATGCTTTTAATGTGACTATCATTAAATAAACCTATGAAAAAGGACGACAAGGATCTGTTCAATATCCCAAAGGAGGGCAACTTCTCGAAGTGGTACATAGAGCTGGTGAGGCGGGCAAAGCTCGTGGACCAGCGCTCTCCGGTCAAGGGCTTTGACATCATCATGCCAAATGCCTATGCTATCTGGGAAAGCATACAGGAATTCCTAAACCATGAGTTCAGAAATGTTGGTATACGCAATGCCTATTTTCCTCTTCTTATACCGGAAAGCCTTCTCCAGAAAGAAGCCGAACACTTTGAGGGGTTTGTCCCGGAGGTGGCGTGGGTGACGCATGGAGGGAATGAGAAGCTGGATAACAGGCTAGCCATAAGACCAACCAGTGAAGCAATAATCAATTACATGTTTTCTCTCTGGATACGCAGCTATCAGGATCTGCCGTTGCTGGTCAACCAGTGGTGCAATATTGTCCGCTGGGAGACAAAGATGACCAAACCCTTTTTGAGGGGAAGGGAATTCTTGTGGCAGGAAGGACATACTGCCTTTGCAACACCAGAAGGAGCGGCCAAGAATGTGAGGGATATCCTCAACATATACCGCAGACTCATTGAGGAGCGCCTTAGGATTGCATGCTTCTTTGTCAAGCGCCCTGAATGGGACAAGTTCGCCGGAGCTGATGAAACAATATCCATTGAAACCCTCATGCCGGACGGACGGGTGCTGCAGGCCGGGACTGTGCACAACCTTGGCCAGAATTTCTCCAAGCCGATGGACATAGTTTTTCTGGACAAGAAGAACGAGAAGAAGAATGTATATCAGACTTCCTGGGGCGTGAGTACCCGGCTGATTGGAGCAGTGGTGATGTCCCACGGCGACAACAAGGGCTTGGTCCTGCCATTCGGGCTGGCGCCGACGCAAGTGGCCATCATACCCATAATATTCAAGGGGGAAGAGAAATCGGTCCTCAACAAGTGCGAGAAAGTCAGGCTCAAACTAGAGAATGCCGGGTTCACAGTCAAGATAGATTTGTCTGACAAGCGGCCTGGTGAAAAGCACTACTACTGGGAGCTCATGGGCGCGCCTCTGAGAATCGAGATAGGGCCGAGGGATGTGAAGGCCAGGAAGCTGGTCCTGGTCTCGCGGCTGGGGGGCAAGAAGTCTGTCATCGCGGAGGGTGATGTCGTCAAGGAGGTTGAGATCGCCGCCAAAAAGCTGGACGACTCCCTTGCGCGCGCGAGCGCGAAGCATCTGAGGGAGAACATCAAGGAGGCGAAAGCGCTTAGCGAAGTCGATAAGATCATCAAGTCCGGGGGCATCGCAAAGGCCCCGTTCTGCTCCGTAAAGGCTAATGGAAAGGCCTGTGATGATGAGTTAAAAAGCAGGGTAGGGGCTGAAGTCAGGGGAACGCTCTATCCAAAGCCGGAAAAGGCTGATGGAGAAAAGTGCGTGGTCTGTGGGAAGGCCGCAAAGGAGATAGTTTATATTGCCAAGGCTTATTGACCTCTCATTATTAATCTCCTGTTAATCCCAGTCAGCCCCTCTTTTTTACAAACCTCGACAAGGGTCTTAGGTGTCCAAGGTCCAGTGACCGGAAGCGAAAGCTGCGCTCGAAGCCGGGTGGTATGAGGTCGGTTTGTGTTCCGGGGAAGCGGGAGGGGATGTCCGCATAGTAGCGTTTTATCATCCTTGGTGGGAAACCCAGTTTAACAAGGTTGGGGTGATGCTCGGCCGCTCTGGCCCTTTCATATATCTCTCCCTCAGTGATGGAATCCCAGTTCTTTACTATGTGCATGGCGTCAGTACTGCCCTCATGTGCAGCCTGTATCATCCTCCGCCTGACCGCCTCGCGCTTGAATCCCTTCCTTGCGCGTGCATATTCCTCCCCCGGGACCAAAACCCTCTGAGCGCCTCTCCTCCTCAGCGAGTCTGCAATCAGAGCCAGACCGAGGATCGGCGCACCATAACCATAAATTCTGCGGAAACGAGCGGGGATTTTGCGCTCCAGCTCAGACCCTGCCATGCCATAAAAGTTGATGAGGTAATCCGCATTGGACAGCCGGTCCATGCCGGCAGACATTATCAGGCTTGAAAAGGTTGGGAGCCCCTCCGGAAAGAACCTCACCTGTGCGGCTAGGTCGCCCCAAGCAGGCAGCCTATTGGTAACATGGATCTCCGCAGGCATAAAACGAATCCCCCTTATGCCCATATCCGCAAGTCCCCTGGCTGCACGCATCTCCTGTAACTGCTGCTTAATGTGTGCGCCGGTTGGTGATTCAGGCAGGCGCGCCCTTATGAGCGGATGGAGACCCTGTATCTGCGCAGGCGTCAGACGCCTGCCGATGTGCGCAAGAGTGTGAAGGCCCTTCTCCAGCTTCTGCAGTCTTCTTACATCGGCTCCGACAGCAGAGAGTATGGCAGGGGGTTCAAAGGCATGGGTCTCATGATGGTGGTTTTTGGCCATTTCACTCGGTTTTTTTTCTCATAAATCTGTCCAACGGCTGAAGGGCGTCTAGATCTATCTCATGGAAAATGTGCCTCTCAGCAGATAATGGAAGCGATAACTCGGTTATGCGACTTGGGAGCCTTGAGGGTATTCTATGGTAATAGCGGTGTATCATCATAGGCGAAAGTCCGGCTTTTGATATGGCCTTTCCACCCTCCATCCTGTGTATTTTGTCATAGAGCTCCTGTTCAGTCAGCCGGTCCCAATCCCTCAATAGACTCCCAGCGGTTTTATTTCCCTTCTCGGCACGCTCCTTGAGGAGGAACCGGGTCATTGGGCTTTTGATGCCCTTCCGCATGCTGGCATATCTGGTCCCGGGCACAAGTATTCTTCCAGAACCCTCTCTGGCCAAGGCCCTTGAGAGAAGGGCAAGACCAAGTGTTGGCGCACCATAACCATAGAGCCTCCGGACCCACGCAGGAGAGCCCTTTGGTATACTTGACCTCTGCATCGTGTAAAAGCGTATGATGTGTCCCTTCTCCACCGGCAAAGCATGCGCCCACATGTGCAGCCAGGTATTTTCTGGAAGGCCCTGTGGATTGAAATAAAGCTCAGGATAGTATTCCTCCTTCACATTGGAAGGAATCAGATGGACCTCTGCCGGTATGAAGCGAAGACCGCGGATGTGCTTGCCCCCAGGCCCCATGGACCGCAACCGGCGGACGGCAGCCAGCTCACCTGCAACCCGGGCGATGTGATCTCCTGTGACAGGCCTGCCGAAACTTACAAGCCTCTCGCGTATCACCGGATTCAGTCTCTGCAGGATTTCCTGCGGCACATGCTCTTGGGCACCGAAGCTGATTTTTTCCAGACTGTCCAAAAGCATTTCCAGCTTTGGCTTTGTCATGCCACGTGTCAGGAAGTGCATAGGCGGCTTGAAAGCATAGATTGGACGTTTTTTAGGCATGTTTTTTTTACATATGAAAAAAGATAAAATAGTATGAGAGTGGTGGTTCTCTTCTCTGGGGGCAAGGATTCGACCTACGCATTGCACTATGCGCAACAGCAGGGGTTTGAGGTGGTATGCCTGCTGAATGTTGTGTCAAGGAATAGGGAGTCATACATGTACCACACACTCAACTCAGACCGCGTCCCGGAGCAGGCACGGGCGATTGGGGTCAGGCTGTACCAGTTAAAGACGGAGGGTGTAAAGGAAGAAGAGGTCGAGGATTTGAAGAAGATGCTCAAGAAGCTGAAGCTGGAAGAGGGCATCGAGGGTGTGGTCTCCGGCGCGCTGGCCTCCGATTACCAGAAGACGCGGATTGAGAGGATCTGTGACGACTTGGATCTGGCTTCCATAACCCCCATGTGGCACGTCAACCCGGAGGCCTATATGCGCGCAGTGATAGACGCAGGCTTTGACGTGAGGATAGCGGGCGTCTTTGCAGATGGCTTGGATGATTCATGGATAGGAAAGAAGATTGATGAGGCTACAGTCCAAAGGCTCAGGAGGCTGAACATCCACATTGCAGGAGAGGGTGGGGAGTATGAGACGATGGTCGTCGACGGGCCCGAATTTAAAATGAGTTTAAAGTTCTAGCACCATCCCATCATGTGCGGCTATGGTTTCCACACCTGTAGAGTCAGTTATGTTGCGCGCAATAGCATCTGTGTCAGTCGTTGCAAGAAGGTAGCCAAAGTGGGTCAAAACAGCAATCTTTGGCCTTGACTCCTGTATCAGCCGGGCAGCCTCGCCCACTGAGAGGTGCTTGGTTATCTTGCTTTCATCCGGCCGGAGGACATTGAGGATCAGAATATCCGAGTTTTTGTAGTATGTGATCAGGTTACTGTTATAGTTTGTATCAGAGCTGTATGTTATGACACCGTCCTTCAGATGAAACTTGAAGCCAAATGCATTGTCATGGTCAAAGGTCGGGATTGTTTCAATTTCGATACCTGCTATGCAGTGACTTCCAGCAGAATCAAAAACCCTGAAGTCCACCATCGATTTGTGATAATCGGATACATACCTCTCTACATTTCTGTTCACAAAAAGGGTCCCTCTCCTGACATTCATTGCATCTGTCATGCCTTCAACACACACCTCTGTATCGCTATAGTGATCAAGATGATTGTGACTGACCAGTATAATATCCAGTTTCCTCAGATCCCTGCCTAATTCCAGCGCGCGTATTAGTGTTCCAACGCCCGGATCTATCAGGATATTCCTGCCATCAGTCTCCAGCCAGATGCCCGCGGTCCTCCTGACCTGACTGAGCGTCACAAACCTGCCGCCGCCGGTCCCAAGGAACATTAGAGAGCTCATCGGCGTTTTTTATTTGAAGGTGTTTTAATAATAATTGAGAAAAAAGTTGTTGATAAAGATAGATGACCGGCCCGCCGAGTGTTGAGGAAATATTGAGATGGGGATATGATGAGGAGATCCGTCTTGCCGAGAAGGATCAGGACCACATTCTCCACAGCATGCAATATGTTCCAGTCCTTATAAAGCTGGTCAATGACCCAAACTGTCCAAAGGACTATTTTGCCTTTAGCATTCTGTGTGATTTCACAAGAGAGATGTTCCTAAACCGCAATGAGAAGGAGATAAGGGATCTCAAGAAGGTGAGGGACCGGATAGTTGGAGGCGATAACAGCGAGTATGTCATGAAATGGGCAGATTATGTTGAACGGCTTTATGAATATTTTTATACTCTCAAGCCCGTTGGGAAGGAGAAAGCACGCAGGATGGCACAGGATCTCCTGGTCGGTCCGTCTAGGGTAGCCGGCAAGCTCTCCGGTCCGAGGCTTTACAACGATGTCTGGGAATTCAAACTCGGGGGGCAAGTCAATGAATATCTTTATATAAACAGGGAGGACGGCAGCTGGACATACTCCCAGTTTTATCCGCGTAATAGCAGATTTAAGAGGCTCTTCAGATGGTTCAGGGTTCCATGAAACTTTTAGAAATACAATGTGGACAAGAGTTATATCAAGGAGAGAACGCGCAGGGCGTATGATAAAATAGGCAGAGACTATGATAACTGGTATTGGATGAAGAAGTCCAGAGAGCTGCGCATGGAGCTGACCCGGAGGGTGGTTGAGATACTCAGAAATGAGGTAATTGCTGGGAGAAAGAAACATCCGAGCGTTCTTGATTTATGTTGCGGTACTGGGCATCTGGTAAATGAGTTAGGGGATGTTGGATATACAGGTCTAGACTTCGCACCGGCGATGGTGGCATGTTGCAGGAAGGCCTATCCAAAGAAAAAATTCGTCTTGGGAGATGCTGAAAACCTGCCCTTCAGGGACAGGAGTTTTGATGCAGTCATCTGCTTCTGGTCATTCCACCATATAGTCTATCCTGAGAAGGTTGTAGAGGAGATACGGCGCGTCCTCAGGCCGGGGGGGCTTGTGCTCATTGCCACCTTCAAGGATGTCAAACTGAACCTTGCCGCAAGGATAGCAGACTGGATATCTGACTCTTACTGGGGCTATGTTACCAAGCGCTATTCGATTGGCGAGATGGAGCGTCTTATGCAAAGGTTTAAGAATGTTAAGGTGGAAGTATTTCCAAAAAGCTTTTCCATCCTCAATATGATGGGGATAAGATTCCTTATAGTGAGTGGCAGAAGGTAAGGGCCTCCTTCTGGCGTCCGCCTCACTGATTGGTGTTCTCCTGATTAGCCTGTGGGCTGAGGATATTGAGATTGGGCTCATGGAATTGGAGGATATAAACGCATTTATGCTCAATGAGGTTGTCCATATCAGGGGAGTGGTGAAGGAGTATGGGCCCATTGACGGGGGAGTAAGGCTACTTGTTGAGCAGAACGGTTATGATATGAGCGTGGTCTATTTTGGAGATATTGATGGCAGAAAGGGGATGTGTGCCGATGTTATAGGTGAGGTAAAAACAAGCAGGGGACCGGTGGAGATAACCGCAGAAAGACTGACGCTTTTCATATGTTAGCATGCTGTTCAGGTGTCCTGATTTACAGCTTTCTCATAATCTTGCGATAGAAGCTGATTATCCTCCGCCCCTCCTGCTCAGTCAGCATGGATTTGCCATATATCCTGCGCAGAGTAGAGTCCACAGCATGCTGCTGATGGGGTTGTTCATATACCCTCCTGACTATTTCTGTGGTGTATTTGTAGAGCTGTGCGCGCAGTTCTCTTGTAAGAGCCTTCTCCCTGACAGTCTTCTCAAATCGCTTCTTGGCCAGCTCGTATAGGACAATGCAGACGCTCTGGGCCAGGTTCAGGATGGGATATTCCGGATTTGAGGGTATCCTAACAACAACATCCGTTTGCTCAAGGATATCATTGGGCAGACCGTATGCCTCATTGCCGAAAAGCAATGCAGTTTTATCATGTGGCAGGATCCCGGCCAGTTGCTCAGGCGTAAGCGGCGCCTTTCGCTTGGGCGTCTTGTGACCACCCTTCTTACCTGTAGTCCCGACTATGTAACTGCATCCACGGACAGCAGCAGGGAGGCTGTGGACAATCATAGCCTTCTCCAGGACCGTTGTACCATGACTTGCAAAGGCTCTTGCAACTCTCCCCAATTCACAGGGATTGACCAGATAGAGTTCCGAAAAGCCGAAGTTCCTCATGGCACGTGCCACTGATCCTATATTGCCCTCCTCCTGCGGATGCAGCAGAACCACACGAACGTCCATCTTTTTAATCAGTATTTCCTAATTAATAAGCCCTATAATATAAGCATATAAGCCCAAATGAAAATATACACCCAAAAATGAAAAAGAGAAACCTAATAAGTCTCCTATTGCTCTTGTTCCCAATATTGTTGCCCCCGGCGCCCGGTCAGCTCAGCCAAGAAGATGCAGGGATTATCTGTAATCAGTATGCGGGTGAGGGTGAGAGCGTACAGGTGATGGGGCCTGTCAGCTGTGAGGGGTCATACTGGCTCTGTGGTTTCACATACTTTGGCAATAAGCAGAATATCCTGCTGGCTGTCTCAAGGAGTACCGGGGCAGTCCTGCCGGAGACAAGCGACATATTCCATGACCTCATATCCACCAGATATGCAGAGGAATATGGGGCAACCCGCATATTCAGCCAGTTCATAACAGACCCGACGCTTGCCATAGAGCTGAGGGGTATGAACGCCACCATGTTCAATTATGAGAATATGCTGAGATCGGCGATGGAAGAAGGTACGATAACCCGGGCAGAGTTTGCTGAAATCAGCAATGAGATTTCCTCAGTAGTAGAACTTGGGCTTGAACTGGCTGATATGGTAGATGGTCTTTACAATGCATCAATGGAGTTCCTAGCATCACCGGATTGCGTTGAACTGCTTGACTATATGGACCACCTAAATACGACCCTTGGACTGGCCAGAAATTTCAGCATGTCTTGGAATGAATTTATAGACGATTACAACAGCATCGTCACAAGGCCTGAGAATATCCAGATGGTTGCCATAAATCCCAGCGATGCGCAGATATTCGCCCAACGGCTTGCCTCTGTTTTGGATGATCTGGAGCAGTATAGGGGGAATGTTGAGGAGTTTAGGGAGACAGTTATCGGCAATGTCATAACCAGGCTTGAACGGAAAGAGACCAAAGACAAACTAGATGAGGCTTATGACATCGTGAGCACCTCTAGAAACCCGGATGCAAAGGAAAAATATAACCAAGCATCGAGAGCTTTCTCCAGTGGTGAATATCAGAAAGCGCGCAGCCTGATAAACGAAGCCATAGCCCTGGCGAGGATAGAGCTACCAGAAGATGACCATGGTCCTGTTGTTGTAGTCGAGAGAGCTTCGGATTATACGCCCTATTTCATTGCCATTGGAGTCCTTTTACTTGCCATACTGGTCATTATGCTGGCCAGAAGGAGAGGGGAGGAAAAGGATGAAAACGAGGAAGGAGAGGACGAGGAGAACAGGAAGGAGTCCGCCGGAACCGGGACATGGAGCTGGACAAGGGAGGGGCACAGTGCCCTTGAAAGGGTATGATCAGAGGGTCTGTTGGAGCCCGATGAGTGTTTCAAAGCTTATAGATGTATCGCTTTTTGATATCTTCATACCTGAAAGGAGATCCAATGGGAAGAACCTTGGCTTTTCTCTGTCAAATTTGACCGCAATGTAGGCCTCACAGTCCGCTCGTGAGCGGAATGCCCTAAGCTTCTCAACATCGCTCTTGTCAAGCCTGAATGAGTTCTTTTTGGTGGTCTTGCACTCTATGATTATAACACGCTGGTCCTTCATAGCGATTATGTCTGGTATTGGGAATGGTGCCGAACCACTTCCGGCTGCACGAACGGCCGTAAACCCGCTATCCCAGAACCTGCGGACTAGACTCCTCTCAAAATTGGCGCCCTTCCTGTAGAATGCCATGAGGAGTTAACAACTGGAGAATTAAAAACTTGTGGATCGGGAAATTGACAGACATGGGTTTATATTGGCCTGATGTTTATATTAAACATTATATTAAGCTAATTCCTAAAAAGAGGATGAAAAGGTTTTTGATTATAGCATTGCTTTTGATGATTGGAGGGGCATCGGCAATCACCTGCCCATTCTGTAGTGGCAAGGTCGTAGAGGTTTGCAACGTGGACATCCAGCCCGAAAAGCCTGTTTACCGCCAAGACCTTGTGCTAAACATAACAAAGGGTTTTCTCCGCCACTTTGAACCAATCGAAGAGGGTACGGAAGTTGAAATATGGTTTTACAACACCACGACTAATGTAAAGAAGGTCAAACTTGAGACTGATGAGAGAGGGATTATCAGATTCACACCAGAGATAGTCGGTTATCATCTTATAAAGGTGTGTGGAAAGAGTATTCTTGTGTTTGTGAACACCACATGCGGTGATGGTATCTGTTATGGTTATGAAGCCCGGGGGAACTGCCCCGAAGACTGTGGATTCTGTGGAGATTATATATGCGACGCCAACGAAGACATCAACTGCCCTGATTGTGCCAAGTGTGGAGATGGAATATGCAGTGGGGGGGAGAACAAGGAAACCTGCATCATAGACTGCTATGTATGTGGCGATAAGGTATGCGATGAGCCGGAGGATTATGGATCCTGCAGGCTGGACTGCCCATCCGGAGGAGAGGATGGTCTGTGCGACATGCAGGCTGATGGTATATGTGATCCAGACTGCAGGTTTGAAGAGGACATAGACTGCAGGGTTGTTAACGAGGAGGTTGATTATCCCGGTTCGATAGAAAGAGAAGAGAACGGCTTTGACTTCATGTTCTACATCCCTGTGGCCATAATAGCAGTATGCGCTGTAGTTATGGTGTTTCTCTTCATGAAGTATGGCAGGACGGATGAAAGGCTTGAAGGGTGGGGGCTGGAGAAAGCTGGGGCAGGGGCAGGGACAAAAACAAAAGCTGCTGAAGAGCAGAAGGCTCTGGAAGAAGAGAAGGAGCTCGCACGCATAGCTGAAGAGCAGAAGAGGAAGGCTCTTGAGGAGGAAAGGCGCGTCTTAGAGGCCCAGAAGAAGGCTCTGGAAGAAGAGAAGAAAAGATTAGAGGAGGAAAAACGGGCAGCGGAGCAGAAAATAAAAGAAGAGCTCAGGCACACAGCAGAGCGAAAGAGGAGATATCGCGAGTTACAACGCGAGGAAGCCAGGAGAAGGGCGGAGGAAGAAAGGAAGAAAAAGGAAGAGGAGATGAGGCGCAGAGAGGCTGAGAGATGGAGAGAATTGATAAGCAGAAAATATGCCAGGGAGGAGGTCGGCCAAAAGAAGGAGCCAAAGCCTCCAAAAACAAAAATCCAGAAGAAACAGAAGGAAGCGCCGAAAGAATCTCCACAGGGTGAAGAAGAGGTTCACAAAAGCGTCAAAGAGTTTCTCAATGAGCTGAAAGAGAGGGTGGGCAGATAGAGACTAATGCAGGGAATAATAGAGGTTTTTTGCTATCAGAATGAGAAGAGGGGTTAGGGCAGAGAGAAACAAAACCCACCTGAGACTCTGGCCGGCATTGCTCTCCGGCAGTTCCATCGACAGATTTGGAGGAACCTGCTCAACCTCTATTGCACGGACTATATCCCAGTCTTTCCTTCCTCTTGCGCGCACCTTGATATTGTAAAACCCGCTGGCTGCTTTGTGTTTGACGACATCGGTCAGGATTATAATCCTGCTCTCGCCCTTTTTGAGATTATATCTCTGGGCATTACCCTTCCAGCCATAGAATGAATAACAGGTTTTTCCCCCATAGACATAGGAGTAAATCTCCAGATCGGCGTCCTCATATGTTGTCAGTCTGATGGCAACCTGGAACTCCTCGCCTGTTTTGACTTTCTCTGGAACAGAGAGAAAGCTGAGGGCGATACCGCTCTCCGGCTTTGGCCTCTCGAACCCACTTTCCCCGACTTTAAAGAAAAAGTTCTTGTAGGTGTAAGTCCCGTTGACTATGTCCGCGCGCGCGTATATCTTGTATTCACCCTGCTCTGTAGGCACAGTGTAACTGCAATTGAGACGCATGGATTTGAGGGCTCCAAGGGAGTAATTTCCGCCACAATCTAGGTGGGAGATGACCTCCCAGTTTTCAGTTTTCTTTTTGAGCTGTAGATCCAAGTCGAACAAGACGTCATATTCTGCTTTGTTTTGTACCGTGACTTCAAGGAAGCCACACTGCAGCTTGCCGTCCAGACTGAGCGGAGCTGTGCTAGCCGGTTGGACAAACAGCAGGAAGAGGACCACAAAACGCAACTCCACCAGAAGTTTAAAGTGATAAGGAAGAAAAACACACTGGCCTGATTATTCATCAATGGTGGTATACCCGGTCTCGTCCACTATCTCGCGAATGGTGCGGGGAGTCTGCCTTCTGGTATCAAATAGTATCGTTACGACACCGCTGACATAATTGGCCTTCACATCTTCTATCCCCCCGGCAGAATTCCTTATCATTGTCTCACACCGCCGGGCATGGCCCTCTGTGAACAGTCCATCCACCCTGAGGGTCATCTTTGAGAGCCTCTTCTGGGACATGATTAAACTATAAGTTCAGGGAAGAAAAAATCAGCCCAGCGGGCAGCCGAAAACCTGCGAGAGCTTGGAGAGGCTCTGCTTCCCCGTGAGGCGCATCTCGCTGCCTATCCATGTCGGTAGCTTCTTACTCCCATGACGTCGCCCACCATGGCCACCACCTTGCCCTCCCGCTGCAGATGCTTGACATAGTTGACCTTGTCCTCGGGAAGCATAATTCACACGGTCGGCCTTGCTATGTATTTAAATAGAATGTCCAATGATATCAATTGACAGTAGATTATGACCTGTTATATAATACCAACAGCGGCTGCTGTTGTCCATTATCTTGTAAGAACCCGCAGGCCTAGTTTAAAGCACAATACCCACCATCTATGGCTGAATCTATTATTTCTGGGTGGGGCCATCTTCGGTGTGATTGACCATTTATGGAATGGAGAGCTTTTCCTTTTTGGGGAGAATCTCCTCTTGGACTTGACACTGGGGGTTACAATTACTGCCTCAATAATAGTTGTGTGGGCCCTTATTGTGGTGTTGGACAAAAGCTTAGCTAGGGATATCGTGCAAAAACCAGAATTTTTACAGGGATAAAATGACATACCTAGAGGAATCTTTGCTACCGGGTTGATTGGAATCTTTATGTTATCTATGGTTATATCAATCATCGAGCGTGAGGATGCATGAGACCGTATTCGCAAACAGGATAATAGAGGAGGCAAGGAAAGAGGGTGAAATCACTGGAATAAGTGTGGAGGTGGGCGAGCTTGCGCATATCCCGGCCCGGGAACTCAAGGAGGCATTAGAAAGGCTGGTCGACTGGGATATTGAGATAATAGAGAAAAGGGCGAAGGTGAGATGCCCCTGTGGGTTTGAGGGGCATCCGAAGATTCTGGAAAAGGGCCACGATTACACTCTCTTCCAGTGTCCAAGATGTGCCAGAGTCCCTGAAGTCATGGAAGGTGGGGATATTATATTAAAAGAAGTAAGATGTGTCTAGCCATCCCTGGACGGGTTATCGAGGTCAGGGGAGACGTCGCGACCGTAGACTATGGGGGCGAGAAAAGAAAGGCGAGGATCGAGGATATCCGCGTGTCTCCGGGAGATTATGTGATAGTCCAGTTCGGATTCGTGATGCAAAAGCTGGCAGAAGAGGAAGCATTGAAGAGTCTGGAGACATGGACTAGTTTGAAGGACTGACGCTTCCAATAGCCTCGAGGGTAAGCCTTTCCAGATTCTTTTTCTGCGTTTTGGCGAGTACTTCTACTGCATGGTCCCAATGAATAGAGACATAATCTCCCTCTTTTATGAATAACAGCTCCGGATCGAACAGAATTTTTTTCTCCCGAGGTTCCGAGAGGAGAAACCCGTCTTCCAAAAGGAGCTCTCTGCGGACCACGGTGGCGTGGTCATCAGTTACATCATCTACGCGGCCGCATGAAATCATGCACTTGTCCATGTTGCCGACCGTGCTCGGGAGGGAGCCGGTAGTCCTCCCCGGACCAACGTAAAGGACGTGGAAGTTGTGGGTGAGGGGCATCGTCCGGGGGGGGTTCTTCAGCAGCTCGTCACGGATGGATTCAGGCAGTCCCCTTTTCCCCAGAAGGGAGAGCAAGGCCGTGAGATCCCGCTCTCCATATCCTCTGGACAACTCATTGCCGATCCAGTAGGCCTCGACCACGTCCGGATCAAAGGGCTGCAGACCGTGCCTCTTCGAGATTATCTCCAGGTAGGGATACAGGGCCTCGAAGCGGGTCAAGAGCCTGGCCGCTTCCCCGTCGTCCCCTAGGATGAATCTCCTCAATCCCTCCGCTGCTCCGGGGGGGCCGCAGAAGCCCAGCTTGTTCGTTATCAGGGAATACCTGCAACAAAGCCTAACTCCTTCCATCATACACCCTCAGCTTGGTCATTATCCCCTCAGGAATCCGACCGCTGAGAAATACCATAGTCACGACCCCGGAAATCAAGAACGCCGTGCCCAATATGTGGCCCGGGAGTATGGTCCCGTTCATCAACGTGGCAGAAAGGAGCGTGGTGATCGGGCTGCCCAGAAGCAGGATAGAAGTCGCCACGTGCGCTTTCACGGTCTGGAGTCCTGTGTAGAAGGTAATCACGTAAAGGAAGAGGAAGCCGGAGGTGAGCAGCACCCAGGGCCAGTGCCCGACCAGGGAGCCCGCCTCGGCTATCGAGCCCGTGGCCGTCAAGAAGATCAGAAGGAACACGGCACCGAAGAACATTCTCCCGAATGCCACTATTGAAGGTGAAAGTGTGCTTAGGGTATGCTTGGATATAATTACCTCCACTGCCCAAAACAAGGTAGCCAGCAGGATAAGCAAGTCCCCCATTCCCAAACCTAACGGGAGATTCAAAAAGATAGCATTTCCTGCGAGCAGCAGGGTGGCAGGAATCAGGATTCTCTTGCCCAGCCTCTCCTTTAGTAAAAGGGCAGCGAGCACTGCCACATAGATGAACATGGTCTTGTGGATAAAGGCGCCCCTAGCGGCCGTGGTCATCTGGAGGCCGTTGAAGAACAGCAGGAAGGGGATGCTCCCCCCAAAAAGACCGATCGCAGCCAGACGCAGCCAGTCCCTCCTCCCCAGGACCCTCAGTTCTCTGAACTTCCTGACGAAGAGTATCAGAGCGAACAACAATAGCGCCGTGATAAGGTTCTTGCTCCAGGTATAAACGCTGGCGTTGATTCCCGATACGCCAACCCTGTTTACAAAAATGGATACTCCACTGATGACGGCAGTAGCTAGGACCAGATAAACCCCCCTTGCCATTTTTCATTATGATAAGCAAAGAATAGATAAAAATGCTCAAGGTGTTCTGTTTCGGGAACGAGTGGGTGGAGGGCGACAGCTTGGCCAAGGAGCTGGCCGATGAATTGGAGATTGACGGAGTCAAGTTCATAAAATGTGACGATGTTGAGGATGTGGAAGACGGTGTCATCTTGGATGTGGTGAGGGGGCTGGATGATGTCCAAGTGGTTACGGAGCTGGACCGATTCAAATCCCTCCAGCCATGTTCGGCTCACGATTTGGACCTGGCGTTCTTCCTTAAACTGCTGAAGGAGATGGGGCATCTGAACGAAGTGAAGATAATATGCCTGCCTATGGGGATGGAGAAGGAAAGGGCCAAAAAAGAGCTTAGGAGGCTACTCCCAGACAACATCTAGGAAATGTGTTGAACAGGAGATGCAGGGATCGTAGGCCCTGATGAGTTGCTCGATCTTGGATACTATCACGTCCCGGCTCTCGCCCAGGAGCGAAGGGAGCAGGGCCCTGATATTCTCCTCCATATTCTCCAGATTCTGCGACGTGGGGGTTGTGATGTTTATCCTCTTGGCGTAGCCATCCTTGTCAAACTCGTATTTGTGGAAGAGGATTCCCCGGGGCGCTTCTATGGCTCCGAAACCCACGCCTTTTTTCGGTCTGACATCAGCCGGGTCTTCTTTCTTTACCTTGATGGTCTTTATTATTTCCTCTGCCCTCCTAAAGCCCTCGTATATCTCCAAGGCTTGGGCGAGATTGTTCATGTAGGGCGAAAACCTCTTCTTTTCAATGAGTTGGACATAGGGCTTCGATCCCCGCGAGAGGGCATCTCCATTGTTCAATACCCTAGCCAGAGCGCCGACCATGTAGTCCTTCCCCCCGGCGTCGACGAACTCGGAGGTCGAGCCCGGGACAAAGTATTCCCTGAAATGTTTTTCATAGTCTCTCACAGGAACACATCGAATGCCCCTACACAAGATTGTCTTGTCGCCGAAGAAATAGGGTTCGCCCTTCAGCGCAAAATAATCTCTCTCCCTTTCAAATTCTGGGTAGCTGAGCTTGGCGAAGGTCTTCATTGCGTTCTCCGCTGCCCTCCTGATGCCCCTGACTTGTTTTAGGAGGGCATCCAGCTCCTTCTGGTTGGGTTGTTTGGAGAATCCACCCGGCAGGAAGGTGAAGGGATGCACGTCCCGCCCCCCGACGACCCTGACCATCCCACTTGCGACCCTCTTTATCTTAAGGCCTTGCTCCAAGAGCGTCCTGTGTCTCTTGACCATGCCTAGGGCGCTGTCATACCCCAGATAGTCGGGCAGGACCATGAAGTACAGGTGGAGTGCATGGCTCTGAATGATGCCGCCCAGATGCGCGAGCTCTCTGAGGGCCCGGGTCTGTTTGGAGACTGATACATTGAAGGCGTTTTCTATGGCCCTGAGAGACGCCAGACCGTGGGCTACGGAACACACGCCGCAGATCCTCGACGAGATGGGACCCAGATCCGTGTAGAGCTGGTTCCTGAGTATCTTCTCGAAAAACCTGCTCCCCTCAAATATCTCCAAATTGGCCTTTTTGATCTTATCTCCATCTATCTTGATGGTCAGCTTCGCGTGGCCTTCAATCTTGGTGACAAATTCCTTTTTAATGATTTTTTCTGCCATGTTTTGATTCCTTGAGTTCCTTCGAGCCGAACCTCCTGATCTTGTTTATGGCTTCCTTTTTGGAGATGCCAAAGGATTCCAGGAGTCTTATCTCTGCGTACAGATCGGCGTTCTCCAAGGGCCCTCTGCACAGAGTACAGGGCATGTTGTTCCTTATGCACAGGGCATTACAGCCGCCGTTGGTTATGGGACCCAGACATTCTATCTTGTTCAGCATATAACAGTCAGGCTTCCCCCTCCGCGGGCACTCCAGACAGACGGGCCCTCTGAACTCCTTGGGCTTTTCTCCTTTTATGAACTGGCTGATAAACTGAATGAATTCGTCTTTGATTATCGGACAGCCGTACATGAAATAGTCGACCTTCACGAAGTCGCTTATGGGTGAAACTTCGATCCAGTCCCTAGCAAGCTTCTGACTGTAGATATATTTTCCCAAGGCCCTTCGCTTGAGTTGGTTTCTCATGGCCGGAATCCCCCCATGGGCCGCACACTCGCCGAAGGCCACAAGGTATTTTGACTTAGCCCTTATCCTCTTTAGCTCTCTCATCTCATGCTTGGAGGATATCGCCCCCTCCACAAAAGCCAGATCAAAGTCTGTTTCAGCGTTCTTTTCCTTTATGAGATGGAAATACTGGATATCCAGTTTGTCAAACAACTCGAGCAGTTCATCTAGGAAAAGGACCGTGAACTCGCAGCCTTCGCAGCACGTAAACGAGAAGAAACCGACCACCGGCTTGCCCCTCTCCATGAGCATTTTACCTGACTGGCAATAAATATGTACTGTGGAGAGCTGGTAGGCAAGAGCGTCTCAGGTATTGTACAGCCTGCTCAAAAGACAGAACTTGTGAATGCCGTATTAGAAGCTGAATGCCATCTTCTTGGCCCTCCTGCCTGTCGTCATCTTGACCAGGCCGCCCGTTATCATGCCGACAGCAAAGGAGAGCAGGATTATCATCATGAACGATCCGTAGGTGATGTTGTAGTCGCCCTGGACCAGACCGTTGTATATCACAAGCACCAGGAAGGTCATTGTGGTCATGGATACACAAGTTAGTATTGCCGGTACCCAGGATATCATCCTCATTGTTCGCCCTATTGAGGAGAAATCTGGCATCTGCAGGCCTGTTCCCATGTCAAAAGGGCCAAAATCCTCCGGTTCACCGTCCATTTTGGAAATAATTTGGGTTTAATTTAAAGTGTTGCTAATAAAAGGGCCTATGGACTAGGGACGAGAGACACTAATTTAAGCAGCTCACCGACCTATGTGGGCCCGTAGGTTAGCCAGGATATACTACGGGACTTCGGGAGCCCTTTTCTTCAAAAGAAAAGTGCTTCACCCCAAAAGAACGGGGTGCTGGGCAAACGGCTGGAGTCATCCCGTGACCCGGGTTCGAATCCCGGCGGGTCCGTCTTACTGATGCTTAGCTGAGGCTCGACGGCCCCGCCTTATGTCGAGGTCATGTGCAGAGAGGATGTGTCCACCTCGCCATCCCGGTGGGTCCGTCCTCATTCTTCATTGGCTTAACTAGCCTGTGCAATCCTTCCCTATTGATTTCTAGATCCTGTCCTTGCAGGCATCCCTCTGCCGCTTGTCCTCTATCTCATTACAGGCCTTACGAGCCATGGATGGGTTGTCGGAGGCCAGAATCCCAGCCAACTGCTGCAAGCAGTCCCATACCTGCTGATCACTGGGCAGATCCAAACAAAGGCCTATGGCCAGTTGAGGACATTCCCTAGCCCTCCGGCCATAATCGTCACCGATTATACTTCGCACTGCACAGAATAGGTCATCTATATAGTCGCATATCTCGGTGACCTCCTGACAGGTCTCAGCCGACCACAGGAGATCCTGCAGACAGCTCTCCTTGCTCCACCCTCCTGACACATGCTGGCAGACGGTAATTTTTTGAGATATATTCTCCATCAACTGCATGACTAAGCGGTAGCAATCCTCGGAGGACCGCCCAAAGGGAAAACCCTTAATCATTCCGCAGGTCTCTATGGCAAAATTCAGGTCTGACGGGGCTGTGATGCGGGCTATCTTGACATAACAGTCAGTGGCCATTGTTCCCTCCATAGAACCACAACAGTATTCCCTCGCCCCTGCAGGGTTTTCCATTATAAATTCGTCAGAACACGCGCTCCTGAAGCAGTCCTCCCTGCGATTCTTGCTTATGTGGTCCCTGCAGATTCTTATCGCTGAAAGAGGATTTTCCAAGTGTGCCATGACGCCATTAAGAAGGCAGTCGTCCCTCCGGTTGACTCCGGTTATCTTCAAGCATGCCTGTATTGCCTCCTGAAGAGAAGTGGAGACTATGTTCTCTGCCACCATATAAAAACAGTCATTTGAGTTCCCCTCAGAGAGCAAGCCACAGAGATCTAATACTCGGTCAGGATACTGCATTATGATATCCTTGGATTTCTGGAAGAGGTCCCAGTAACACATTTTGGAATCGGCCTCGTCATCTATTTTCCCACACAGTTCTAGGGAGAGGGATATATTCTGGTTGGCAGCTTCAATGCTTACCCTGCGATAGCACTCGTTCCTCATCTCAGCCTCGAAGAGCATATCGCAATACTTAGCCGCCTTTTGCGGATCTTCAGTAATTATCTTCTCCATCATATTCTTATAGCACCTGTCCCTGTCACCCAAGTCTGAAATTGAGGAACAGTCTGAAGGAGACTTCTTGAGTATCATGTTGGTGGATTCCTCTCCCGGAGCCCTGCTAAGAGCGTTTGCCATCAGAAGGAGCCCTGTTATCAAAAGTGCAATGGCGACTGCCAGAGTGGCAATGTTCTTTGGGCTGGCAAACCTTGCAGAAGTGACAGGACCTCCATATTTCCTCCGCAGTTCATCTATCTGCTTGCTGGCGAGGGAGAGCTCCTCCTCGTATTCGCGTATGAGCTTGTCGGCCTTGTCCCCCTCTATCCGCCTCCTGTAGAAGTCCAAGCGGGTGGTCTTTATCAGGTCCTTGAGCTGTTTCGTCCTCAGCTCCAGGCGGGACATCTCGTCGCCGGGTCCGCGGCTGCTGATCAGCCTGTAGAACAGAAAGGCGGCAATGCCTATGCATGCCAGGCCTGATATGATGAGCTCCTCAGTTGCCATCGTCTAATTAATGGGGATTATTAAAAAAAGGCAGTGGGGCAGGTTCAGCCGGTTATCTCCACTGAAGGTTTGTTAGTATCGGGCGACTGGACAGGGTGGGCATGCGTCTTGTTGTATATCCTGCCAGATTTCTTATCGACCCGGAAGCAAGTCACGACATTCCTGCCTATCAATTCGACATAGTAGCAGTTGTCCCTTTCATAGATTTCCATCGTTTCATCCTCCGGAAAATTTTCCCTGCTTATATAATCAAATCCGGCTTTCCGCATGGAGCGTAAAACAAAATCCACCGCCTTGTCGTTGTTCATATCCTTCGGGAATGGTAAGCAGGCCGGCAGGGATTTACTTGGTTCCCCAGGATCAACTGCTGCATACATAGATGTATAGCCGGGTTCAAGGAGGTCGCCCTTGAGCTGGATAGTAAAGTCCTTGTAGATGGCGCTGTTCTTGGGAACATAGGTTATCGGGTTGCTGAAGTAGACCCAAACCCCATCGTCCTTGAGAGTGACCTTCACACGATCGAACTCGCGAGAGGGGTCAAAGGGGGAGGGGAACAACTGCCCCTTCGCCAGCTCCACGGCCCTCCTTACTATGGCCTTCTTGCCCAGCCTTTTGAGCTTTTTGATGTCCATACGCTACCTCACTTGGCCGGAATCTGTGCAGCTGGCCCATATACTATCTGAGTTGGTTAGGATACCAACTCTGCCCCTAACTTGTATAATATCTAGATTATGAAGAGCTGGATAAAAATGGGACCCCGTCAGACTGAAGTGCCCATGGGGGGAACAAAGGAGAGTCTTAGGAGGGGTTTCAGCCTAATCCTTCACCCATGCCAGCAGCAAGATGGCAGCAGTCAAAGACAATACCGCTCCAAAGCTAAATGCTGCCTCGACACTGAAGAACTGCCAGAGCGAGCCCATGATGAACGATGCTGGGAATGCCGCCAGACCGACCGCAGTGTGGTAAATGCCGTAAGCAGTTCCTCTGTGTGCTTCGTCCACAAGGTCGGGTATCAGCGCTCTGGCACTGACTTCATAAATCGCTTGGAATATGGCATAAGCAGCGAAAAGTAGCCAGAGCATAGAAGTGTTATTCATGAAACCAAATCCTAGGCTGACTATTGCAAAGGTAATGAAACTGGATGATAAGACTATCTTCTTGCCCACCATATCCGAAAGGCTTCCGGCCGGCATCGCAGCTGTGGCATATATTATATTATAGAAAAGGTAGAGCAGGGGCACTAGGCCAAGGGTCATGCCCATATCCTGTGCACGTATGAGGAGGAAGGCATAGCTGAAGTTTCCCAGCATGAACAGAGAGGAAACAAAAACGAACCGCTTGAACCCGCTGCTGAAGCCTCTGAGGCTCAGAGTCACTGACAGTCTCCTGCTGGCATGGCACCTCTTCTCCTTCACGAACATAAGTATTGTGAGAACTGACAGGATGCCGGGCACTGCAGTCAGTAGGAAGATGAGCTGGAATGACATCGAGAGGAAGTAGAAGAGCACAAAGGCTATGGCAACTCCAGCAACCGCCCCAGAGGTATCCATCATCCTGTGGAAACCAAAAGACCTCCCCTCATGTGCCTTTTGGGAAGAGGCAGCTATAAGGGCATCTCGGGGGGATGTCCGCACTCCCTTGCCGATACGGTCAACGAATTTTATGGCGAGGACAAAGGGCCACGAGCTGGCAAGGGATAAAAGCGGTTTGGTCAGGTTGGATATAGCATAGCCGGCAACCACAAGGGGCTTTCTGGAACCAAATCTGTCGGAAATCCAGCCGGAGAGCAGTTTGAGCATGCTGGAGGAGCTCTCGGCAACGCCCTCTATGAGGCCAACTATTGCCTCACCAGCGCCAAGGACATTGGTCAGGAAGAGAGGCAAGAGGGAGAGTATCATCTCACTGCTCATATCATTGAAGAAACTGGCAATACCCATGAAGAGGATGTTCCGGTTTATGCCCGCCCTGATTGGCTTTGCCATGCTAATATTGATATTAGGATAAAAAAGAATTGGATTTACTCCTCAATCCGGTTGAACTGCCTTATAGCAAACAGCATGAACAACACAGTCAGACTGGATATTGCCAGAAAGGAGACACCAAAGTCTATTCCTGAAGAGCCCAAGATGAGATATCTGAGGCCGGCCACACCATATGTAAGAGGGTCAAAGAGAGAGGCTGTCCTGAGGAAATCCGGCGCGGAGGATAGGGGAAACAGCGCGCCGCTCAGGAAGAACATGGGCATGATGAGGAAGTTCATTATCAGCTGGAATCCGTGCATGTCAGTCATGGTGGATGCAATGGCTATGCCCAGTGAGACGAACATCATGGATATCATGAACATGAAGACCAACAGGAGAAGGATATTGACCAGCTGCACCTGCGCCCCCAAAAGGATAGCTATAATCATTATAATTATGCCCTGTATGACCGCAGTGGTCGCGCCGCCCAGTCCCTTCCCCAGGACCACCGAAAGCCTGCTTATAGGGGCGACGAGTGTCTCCTTCAGGAAGCCAAACTGCCGGTCCATGATAACTATTATGCCGGAGAACATGGAAGCAAACATCAGCACCATGCCGATTATGCCGGGCGCGATGAACTGGAGGTAGCCACCCTCTATGGGAACCGCAATGGTGCTGTTAAGGCCGGTGCCCAGAATGGCGAGGAAGAAGAATGGCATCCCCAGACTGCCTATCAGCCTGGACTTGGATCTGAAGAACCTGATGAGCTCTCTCTTCCAAAGCGCGTATATGCCCTCTATCTCCCTGTTCATCGTCCCCCCCATGCCTTGCGCCTGAGGCGCATCCCCGCCCTCGGGTCGGCCTCCCCCTCCCGTATGGTGCGGCCTGTGTAGTGCAGGAATACATCGTCAAGCGAGGGTTTTCTGAGGCTCACCGATTCCACGGTGATGCCCTCCTTCTCCATGAAGCGCATCAGGGCAGGTATCTTCTCCTCGCCCTTCTCTACGCGGACGTCTATATACCCGTTGTGCTTGACGGCGGACTTGACCCAGCCGAGACCCAAAAGTCGGGATACGCGGGGGTCACCATCACTGCACTTCAACGAAATGACATCTCCGCCCAGCTTGTTTTTGAGGCTTTCGGGCGCATCTACTGTGATAATCTTTCCGTGGTCTATTATGGCGAGCTTGTCGCAGACCTTGTCCGCCTCGTCCATGTAATGCGTTGTCAGTATTATGGTGATGCTCTCGGATTTGTTCAGCTTCTTTATGTACTCCCATATGCTGGCCCGGGTCTGGGGATCCAGACCTAGGGTGGGCTCGTCGAGGAAAAGCACCTTGGGATGATGGAGGAGGCCGCGGGCTATCTCCAGGCGCCTCTTCATGCCGCCGGAGAACTTCTTCACCACGACGTTGAGCCGGTCGCCCAGCTCCACGATGCCCATCAGCTCAGCGATGCGCTCGTCCCTGATGTCTTTGGAAATCCCATACATGGACGCATGTATCTCCAGATTCTCCCTTGCGGTCAGCTCGTCATCGAGGCTTGGATCCTGAAAGACTATGCCGATGCTTTTTCTCACAGAGTCCGCTTGTTTTGAGATATCGAAGCCGTTGACAAGGGCAGTCCCGGAGGTTGGCCGACGCATTGTGACAAGCATGGATATCAGGGTTGTCTTGCCGGCGCCATTGGGACCAAGGAGACCAAATATTGTACCTGCCTCCACCGACAGGCTGACTGAATCAACAGCGGTGAAATCGCCATATGCCTTCGTTAGGCCTTTGGCTTCAATTGCATTTTTAGTCATTGCGCGCGCCATCCCGGGATATTTGAGGTGGGGGGATTAAAAATGGGGGCTCGGAGGACATTGCAACCGGCGAGGCCCACCTATCTTTTTCGTTGGCCAAATTTGTCCACGCTACCAAGTATCCTCCTTGTCAGGCGGTCGCCCTTCTCTAGGAACTCCCCGGCCATGCTCCTGAGTATCCTGTTCTCCCTAACCCAGCCATAGACGAGGAAGAATGCTGAGGCTCCTGTCACGACCATGAATACTATTGTTGGGGTAAGAAAGGGCACGAGTCCAAGAGCCATATACCACCAGAAGACTATTGCGACAGCGCCCCCAATGCTTATGGCTATTATGGCGCGCTTAAGGCGTATCCTGAGGAAATATGCCACAATTCCCGCAACATAAACCCCATAGGCAAAACTTACAAGACCCAAAGCCATGTAAAAACCCAGATCGCCGAAGCTGCGTCTGAAGCTGAGGGTTAGCTCGCCCGCTCTGCCCACTATCTCTCTCCGGCTTTTGTGGATATAGGTTGCAACCTTATCAAGAATCTTGTTCTCAAACCGCTTCTCGGTAGGAAGGAGATGTAGTATGGAGTAAAGGAACAGAACCGAAAGCAACTCAAAGAGCAGGAGCAGAGAGAGGTGCGCCAGGGGCCTGAAAAGAGGATTGCCCAGACCGTAAGATATTGCCATTCCCGGGCCGAAGACCACGGATATGAATAGGAACTGGGTCAGGAAAGTGGTTCTTAAGAGGCGAAGGAGGAGCAGAGCAGCTGTTATGAGAAGTATCAATGGAACAAGGAATCGCCTAGATTTCATGAATTATGTTCGGTCTTTGGGGATAAAAAAGGCTTTATGGTCCAACCGGGGGGGCATTCCGGAGAGTAGACTTTTTATAGGATTATCTACAAACATAAGGAACTCCGCGTGGAATGTGGGGGGTAACCCTGAACCGAAGAGGAGGTTGAAATGAACGAAAAAAAATTTCTTACTGTAATAGAGCCGAAGAGGAGGGCAGCTGTGCTAGCCCTCAAAGAGAAGGACCCGGACGAATACAAGCAGACCATAAAGGAGCTGCGGCAGGTTTGGGTCGGAAGGGGCCGCATCTGGAGGAAGGGCGAAGCAGTGGTGAAGGAGAAAAAACCACTCAAGGCATGGCGGGCTAGGGAATTAGGCTGGAAGGACAAACCCGGTCTCATCGCAGTTGTGGTTCGTGTTGGGAAGGGTAACCGCAAGAGAAGACAGACCTCTGGCGGAAGAAAACCCGCAAAGGCTTATGATTACGCGACCCTTGACAAGTCGAAGCAGACGCAGGCTGAGGAGCGCGCAAACCGCAAGTTTCCCAACTGCGAGGTGCTTGGTTCCTACTGGCTCTGGGAGGATGGCCAATATAAGTATTTTGAGGTTATACTAGCTGATCCAAACAATCCCCATGTAAAGAATGACAAAGAGCTGAACTGGATATGCTCGGGCAAACAAAAGGGGAGAGTATATCGCGGTCTTACG
The DNA here is from genome assembly GCA_964592405.1 of uncultured archaeon. GTDB lineage: Archaea > Altiarchaeota > Altiarchaeia > JAFGQM01 > JAFGQM01 > CAZQBY01. Next base: position 39,303 of record CAZQBY010000003.1, read on the forward strand.
CCCTCTGGAAAGAAGAGCAGGGGGCTTAGGGGAAAAGGCAAAGGCGCTGAGAAGGTGAGATAAAATGTTATTTGCAAAAAGGATAGTGGATGTGCCGCCATCTGCAACGTTCAAGTATGCTGCAATGGCCAAGAGGGAAGGTATTATAAACCTGACTATAGGCAGACCGGGCTTTGATACCCCGAGGATTATTGTCGAAGCGGCCAAGAAGGCGCTTGATGAGGGCAAGCACCACTATGGTCCCAGCAAGGGCATTCCGGAGCTGAGGGAGAAGATTGCAGAGAAGCTCGTCAGGGAGAATGGCCTTAAAGACATTGATAGTGAAAAGATTATTGTCAGCATGGGGGCCAAGAATATCCTCTATGAGATATTCACGGTTATGATAAATGATGGTGAAAAGGTCGCTATACCAAATCCCTCGTGGGTCAGCTATGAGAGCATGGTAACGCTGGCAGGAGGCAAGACTGTATGGATACCGCTAAAGCCGGAAAATGGTTTCATCCCGGACGAGGACTTTCTCACGGAGCTGGACAACTCTGGAGCCAAGATGGTTGTCATAAACAGCCCCAACAACCCTACTGGTGCAGTCTATCCAAAAGAGACTCTCAGGGAGATAATCAAGATAGCAAAGGCTAATGATATGTGGATTATCTCGGATGAGTGCTATGAGACAATAATCTATGATGAAAAGCACTTCAGCATAGGTTCTGAGTATGACAAAACCATAACTGTCAATGCCTTCTCAAAGCCGTTTTCCATGACCGGATGGCGGCTAGGTTATGCAGCATGCCCGGAATTTGAGGTTATTGAGAAGATGAATATCCTGCAACAGCAGTCCGTCTCAAATCCAGTCACATTTGCCCAATACGGCGCGCTGGCCTGTTTCACAGACGAGGCACGGGAGGCCGCGAGCAGGATGAGAGATGAGTTCAGAAAGAGGCGCGATTATTCGATGAAGAGGATAAAGGACTTCAACTGCACATGTCTGAAACCGGGCGGAGCATTCTATATCTTCCCATATTTTGAAGGACAGGATGATGTAGAACTAGCAGATAGTCTCCTAGAAGCTGGTGTAGGGACTGTTCCCGGTTCGCCGTTTGGCACACAGGGGAGAGGCTGTATCCGCATCAGTTACGGCAATGCTGATGTAAGAATCCTGAAAGAGGCCTTTGACCGAATGGCGACCGTAAAGGGGCTGGTATGAGGCCTTCCCACCTTTTTATTCTTGAACCAGTTAAAGAGATATGGAGAAGCGGGGTACAGGATATGCCCATGAGATGCTCGTAGCGTTCTTCTTCCTAATATTGGTTGTAACATTCTACGCCAGCGACTACCAGCTAGCCATGCCTGCCATACTGCTCATGGCGGGTGGAGTTATGATACTTGGGGGGAGTGTTATAAAAGAGCCACTTATCATAACGGCTGGTGTTGTGTGTCTGGCCATAGCGCTTATGTATTCAGAAGTATTTAAATAATTTAAATAGTTTCCGCCCTTAAGATTGGTGATGGATCCGCTCACAATAGCCCTTGTAACCGTATCCATGTTTGTTCTATTCCTGATGCTAACCTCCGGCCACAGAAGACACCGTCTTGAGGAGGCTCTCAAAAAACTGGAAAAGGAGCGGATGCGCCTGATGAAATCCATAGAGCATGTAAAGCTCTCCTTTTACCACAAGAAACTGGATGAGAAGGAGGCACAGGACAGGATATTTGAGTACGAGGAAAAGTTACGTAACGTGCAGGACAGGATACTTGAGATAAAGGAAAAGCCGCTAATGCGCACGATAAAGAAACATGAGGAGGAAGACAAAAAGGCAGTCAAGGAAGAAGCTGGGGAGATAAGAGAATCGGAAAGGCTGATGATGGCAAACTTTGCAGCGAGATCCGTTGTCATTCTGTTCGTGATGGCGGCAGTGGCGATAATGGTTGTTTCTGTCATCTTTGGTATACGGTGGGGTGAAACACCATCCGGCTCCAACCCTTTCTTACAGATACCGGTGAGTGCGCGTATATCACCCGAGGGGAGTACATACCCCGGCAGCTCTGCAGGTCTGAGGGTTGAGATGAGTAACACACTGGACAAAAATCTTGAGGATGTGAGGGTAACTGTAAGAGCGCCCAAAGGCAGTGGCATAGACTTCGGAGAAGGGGAAATCGGGGTGAAGATAATCCCGGAGCTGGAGAGAGGGGGAGTTAGAGAAGTCTACTTCCCAATAAGGATAAACCAGGATGCAGAGGAGGGGGAGTATATCATAGGGGTAGAAGCAGAGAATGATTATGATAATCTCAAGGCATCGACCACGGCGAGGCTTGTAGTCAGAGTGGGGGCAGAAGAGAATGCTTGATACAATAAGACGGATAAAATGGAGGAACATCGCAGGTCTGACAGCTCTTATACTGGTAGTGTTCTTCCTAGTTTATCTTGTATCCTTCATAACCACGCTGTTGTATGGCGACTGTGTGGAAAAGGAGAACATCAAGGTATGTTTTTCTGTCGGGAAACAGAGTCTGGAGAGATATGGTGCAACGGTCATAACAGCAGAGATAACCAATACGGGCAGGACTGTTTCAGGAGCAGTTGTCAATATGCGGCTCTCACCAAATCTGGACAACCTGTCTAGCACCACTCAGGAGGTCGAGACCATGGCCCCGGGCGATACTGTCAAGCGCGAGTTCAGGATAGCCGCCAAGGGTGAAAGAGGGAGATTCAGGGTGGAATTTGACACAAATTCAGACAACAAGCCGGACAAAGAGATGTTCATCACAGTTGACTAGGCTTGCTGATCGGTTTTATAGGTTCTCCTTCTAATTACAATGGGGCAGAAAATGATAGACAGGAGCGAAATCCAGGAGATTGCTGCCGGATATGAAACCGTCACAATTGGTGCGCTCGGATCACATTCTGCCTTGGACATCTCAAGGGGCGCCAAGGACGAGGGGTTTAAGACCATTGTTGTCTGCCAGAAGGGCCGCGAGAAGACCTACGACAGGTATTTCAGAAGCCGGGGCAGCATAGGGGTTGTAGACGAGACCATAATCCTGGACAAATTCAGCCAGATAGCCAACCCTGAGATTGTGAAAAAACTAGTTGAAAAGAATACAATATTTTTACCACACAGGTCTTTTGAGGTGTATGTTGGTTATGACAAGATTGAGAATGAGTTTCGGGTTCCCCTTTTTGGTTCACGCAGCATGCTACGGGCAGAGGAGAGGACAGCACCTCGCAACCAGTACTGGTTGATGGAACGGGCCGGGATACCCCACCCCAGAATCTACAGGAATGTGGAGGACATTGACCGGCTTGTCTTGGTCAAGGTGGCAGAGAAGCAGAGGAGCTATGAAAGGGCATTCTTTCTGTGCACCTCTCCGGAAGAGTTTAACAAAAAGGCAGACGACCTTATCAGGGCAGGGAGGATAACCGAAGATGCACTGAAGGATGCTGTCATTGAGGAATTTGTAATGGGTGCACAGGTAAACTTCAACTATTTCTACTCTCCGCTGGAGGACCGGCTGGAGCTTTTGGGCACTGACACGCGGAGGCAGACCAACCTGGACGGCATACTGAGGCTGCCGGCGCCACAGCAGCTGGAGGCACTTAGATATGTGGAGATGCAGTCGATTGAAGCAGGCCATATCGCCACCACGATAAAGGAGTCGCTGCTGGAGCAGGTGTTCGAGCTGGGCGAACGATTTGTCGAAGTGAGTAAAAGGGAATATCCACCCGGCATAATCGGGCCGTTTGCACTGCAGGCCACTTTTATCCCCGGACCACCGAAGGAGAAGGCTGTCGTCTTTGACATCAGTCTGAGGGTCCAGGGCTCGCCGGGGACCAAGTTCACGCCATATTCGGGCTATCTTTTTGGCGAGGAGATTTCAGTCGGGCGAAGGATTGCTATTGAGATAAAGAACGCGATTAAGCAGAATAAATTAGAGGAGGTTATAACTTAGAATGATGAGAAAACCTGGAAAGGGAAGGAGACGTCCAAATAGGCGGCCTACGACAGCTGGGGAGTTGCATCGGCAACACAATATCAAAAGATCTGCAGTGAAAGCAGGACTGAAAGCAAAACTGGGAAGAGAACCCACGGAGGCAGAAGTGAATGCTGAGCTTGCAAGGGTTATTAGCATGGAGAGGCAGAGAAGGGTCCAGCATCTGGATGACTGAAAAGCATGACAAAACCAATCATAACCACTGTATGTTCCCACTCGTCGCTGCAGATATTCCACGGCGCGCGCAGGGAGGGGGTGAAGACCCTCGGGATATGCCTAAAGGAGCCGCCCAAGTTCTACGACGCCTTCCCGCTGGCCAAGCCGGACGAGTTCTTCGTCATTCAGGACTACCAGGACCTTCTCAAGCCCGAGGTGGCCAAAAAGCTGAAGGCCAAGGGTGCTGTCATCGTGCCACATGGCTCGTTTGTGGAATATATGGGCGCGCAAAACTTCAAGAAGCTGGACATCCCAGTCTACGGCAACAAGGCCGTGCTGGATTGGGAATCAGACCGCAGGAAGGAGCGACAGTGGCTGGAGGGGGCAGGCATCCGCATGCCAAGGGAGATAAAAAGGCCCGAGGACATCAATGGCCCGGTCATAGTCAAATACCACGGCGCCAAGGGCGGGAGAGGATTCTTTATAGCAAAGAACAGAAGGGAGTTCGATGAGAATGTGGATAAAAGCCAGAAATACACCATCCAGGAGTTCATACCCGGGGCGCGCTTCTACTTCCACTATTTCTACTCGCCCCTAAAGGAGGACGGCTACAGGCTGAGCAAAGGCACGCTCGAGCTGCTGTCCATGGACAAGCGGGTGGAGAGCGACATAGACGAGATATTCAAGCTGGGCTCGATGAGCGAGCTCATGGGCGCCGGCATCACACCTGGATTCACAGTTGCCGGCAACATCCAGCTGGTCCTGAGGGAGTCGGTCCTGCCGCGGGTTCTGGAGATGGGTGCGCGCACCGTGGAGGAGAGCATCAGGCTCTTCGGCGGCCTGTGGGGCCCGTTCTGCCTTGAGTGCATAATCGACAAGGAGCTGAACATCTATGTTTTCGAAATCAGCGCGCGCATAGTGGCCGGGACCAATATAGCAGTCCCCACTTCCCCATACTCGGCTTTCATACAGCCGGAGCTGACCACGGGCAGGCGCATTGCCCAAGAGCTCAAGCTGGCTGCTGAAAAGGGGAAACTGGATGAGGTGCTGAGTTAAGGTTTTTAAGACCAATCCACCTAACTACAAGGGCCATTTCCCGGTCTGGATTGGCCAGATAGCAATCTGTTATGATGTCCAAGGACTATGATGTCGTTATAATAGGTGCCGGGCAGGCCGGCATGTTCGCTGCATACGAGCTAGCAAAGGCCAAAAAGAAGCTTAGAATCCTTCTCATAGATAAGGGCAAGGACATAGCCGGCAGGACCAAGAAGAGGGGCGACAAGGCCCATGGATATGCAAACGGTTCTGACATCATGTGTGGCATGGGTGGAGCAGGCACGTGGTCTGATGGGACGCTCAATCTGAGACCCGACATAGGGGGGGATCTGGATCTTTTTACGCATGACAACAGCAAATCATGGGAGCTGATAAGGTATGTGGATAGTATATTTCTGAAGCATGGTGCCCCTAAAAAGCTCTACAAGGCCAGAGACAAAGACACAGAGAATCTCAAGAGAAAGGCAGCATCCGTGGGTGTGGAGTTCATAGAGATAGAACAGCGTCATATAGGAAGTGACAAGGCACCTGCAGTCATAAAGAGCTTTGAGGATGAGCTCCGAAGATTGGGGGTGGAGCTACTCATGGAGACGGAAGTCAAGGATATACTAGTTAAGGGCGGAGTATGCAGTGGGGTTGTACTGAAGAATGGAAAGAAGATAGAATCCAGGAGCGTTATAGCCGCTCCGGGAAGGATAGGGGGCGAGTGGATAGACGGAGTCTTTACAAAACACGGGGTGGAATATTCATATGGGCCACTGGATGTTGGTGTAAGGGTTGAAGTCCCCTCTATAGTGATGGACCCTATAATCAAGATAAACCGCGACCCGAAATTCCACATACATACGAAGAAGTACGATGATTTCATGCGCACCTTCTGCACCAACCATCAGGGCTTTGTTGTCAAGGAAACATATGAAGGGCATATAGGTGTCAATGGGCATGCAATGCAGGGCCGGAAGTCAAAAAACACGAACTTCGCCTTCCTACAGCGCATACAGCTGACCGAACCACTGGAGAACACAACAAAATACGGCAAGTCCATCGGCAAGCTGGCAACAACAATCGGTGGCGGAAAACCCATTGTCCAGAGAATGGGTGATTTGTTCAATGGGAGGAGGTCAACATGGGACAGGATAAACCGCAACCGCATCGAGCCCACCCTGAAGGACGTAACGCCGGGCGACATCTCCATGGCAATGCCCCACAGGATAGTCATGAACATAATAGAGGGGCTGGAGAAGCTGAACGAAGTCATACCCGGTGTGGTGTCCGACTCGACCCTCCTCTACGCGCCGGAGATAAAGTTCTACTCCACCATGACCAAGGTGGACGAAGATATGCAGACCTCGGTCAAGAACCTGTTCGCCGCGGGTGACGGCTGCGGGCTCTCGAGGGACATAACCAATGCGGCCGCTACGGGGGTCCTGGCCGCGCGCGGCATACTGAGGAACTTGGACTAAGCTTTTTATAGTTCGCCCTTTATACTTATGAGGGGGTCTAACTTCTGAAAATGGCCAGGACTATTGATGCTGAGGTCGCTGTGATAATTCTTGTGGGTTTTCTGCTGACGGTCTCTGGTATATACCTCAACTTCCAGAACTTGGAGCAGGTGCAGAGAAAGAATTTTGAGAATCCCGATGAGATATATCGAAATGAGATAATCTATGGAGTAGTTCAGATAATAGGGATGGCAATAATCTTTGTGGGAACCACCCGCGGGCTAATGCGGAGAACCGACATCATGGCAAACAAATTCGTGAACATCATGGACGTGTTCACGACTCTAGTGAAGAAGCAGATGGAGGTCATCGACAGTACTGAGGCCAGGAGCAATCTCAGGGAGATAGAGGAGAAAAGCCAGAGGTTCAAGGACGAAATGAAGACCCTGAAGAGGATTTAGCAGCATGTCTAGGGCGGCACGTCGCCTTTTTACGCTTTCCCTTCTAGTTTAACCCATGATTTCGACAAAGGTCGAAGACAATGAGCAGATAAAGGAGCAGGATCTCGAGAAGCTCAAGCTCAGCAATACTGTCTATCAAGAGAGCGGCACCAACCCTGTGACCATCTCCGTAGTGTTGCCTACCTTCAACAACGGAAATCCGGAATATATAGAGACTATGCTTATGATAATGCGCAAGATAGGAAAGCTTATAGACCGTGGGGCAGTGGATGAGTTGGTTATCGTCGATGGCTCGCATGACAAGAAGGGACTACCCGACTCCGAATTCATCAAGTTCATGCTCGCACTGTGCGTAAAGCACTGCAAGACATTCTCAAAGGAGGTGGAGTTTGTCAGGAACCTGCCAGATGGTAAGCAGAAAAGCATGGAGGGGCGCTTTGACTTCTCAGTGCGCTTTTTAAGCCAGCTGGATCCCCTGCTTCACAGGATATTTCTAGACCACAAGCTTCTGACACCAAAGGAGATAGAGTTTCTGAAGAGGGGAAAGGGTGCCGGGCTCTGGTATGCCGTCCCAGTCACTTATGGAAATATCCTCTGTTTTATTGACTCTGATATCAAGTCTTTCAGAAAGTTTTATGTGAGCGCGCTCTGCAAACCCATACTTGATTCATGGAAATCTGACTGCAAGACCCGGACTTGCAATCCGCAGGTGCTCTTCACTAAGGCTGCCTACACACGGAAGAATGAAACGGCGGATGGTTTCAAGTTTGGCGGCAGGCTGGAGAGGGTCGGAATGAGGCCCCTGTTCCGGGTGCTAAAGAAGATGGGATATTTCAATGGTCTTGAAAAGCTGAAATACCACCTCAGTGGAGAGTGTGCCTTTGCCATAGATGCCCTTAAGAGCATACGCTTCTCTAACGGCTATGATATAGAGACGTCCATTCTCTGTCAACTCTGGAAGCAGTTTGGGATAAACAGGATAGCAGAGGTCGATCTTGGGATATATCAGCATATTCCCGGCAGTGATGAGCATATAAAGGACATGATGAGAGAGGTGGCCTCGGCCATCAGATACTGGACTGATGAATATGGTATGAGGATAGATGTTAGCAGACTTGCCAATGAATACGCCAAAGAAGCTTATAACATGCTGCAGGAGTACTGGAACAAGGCCCTGAGTATGGAGGGGTTCACATACAACAGCAGGGACCGACAGGCTGATGCCAAGCGCATTGATGAATTTAGGAAGATATTAATGAGCGTTTGGGAGAATGGCGGGAAGCCAAAACTCCTGCATTCTTGGAAGGAGATGGAAGAGCGGGCCAATTCGGAGAAGGGTTATTCATACCAGAACCTCAAGCTCTCCCTTCGCAAGCGCATCAACAAGTTCACATCCAACATAATTCTATCCTCTATTTACATAGACAGATCAGATGACATCATCCAAAAATATTCTGGTGTTTACAGATCTTGATGGGACTCTGATAGACCACGATACATATTCGTGGGAGCCGGCCAGAGAATCCATAGAGATGCTAAAAGGGGCCAGAATTCCCATAATTCCCTGCACCTCCAAGACGCGTGCAGAGATAGAGTTCTATCGCAGAGGTATGGGGTTGGAGGATCCATTCATCTCGGAGAATGGAGGGGGTATATTCATACCAAAGGAATATTTTGACTTCAACTTTGATTATGACAAGGAGGTTGGGAATTACAAGGTTATAGAGCTAGGAATGTCCTACGGGGACATAAGGCGTGCGCTGGATGAGATGCGCAGCTTTGGAGACATTACTGGCTTTGGTGACATGTCCGTAGAGGAGGTCGCCAGAGACACAGGACTCTCTCTGGAGGAGGCACGCATGGCCAAAGAGCGGGAGTATGATGAGGCATTCATATTCAGCGGTGATGAGGAGGGCCTAAAGAGGGCCATCAAGAAGGCGGGCCTCCGGTGGACAAAAGGCGGGCGATACTGGCATATTATGGGTAACAACGACAAGGGGAAGGCAGTCAGGATATTGACCGGACTATTCGCAAAGAAGTTGGGTTCTGTCCAGACTGTTGGGCTTGGTGACTCCCTGAACGACCTTCCCATGCTAGAGGCGGTGGAAATTCCAATACTCGTGCAGAAAAAGGATGGAAGTTATGATGCAAGAGTGGACGTTCCCGGCCTGATAAAGACGGATGCGCCGGGCCCGGAGGGGTGGGCCAAGGCCGTCAGAAGTCTCTTCCCCGCAGTTTGAGTCCAGATATGGGTTTAATCCCGGCACAGTTCGGATAGGAACAGGATATCAAGGCTCCTTGCATCCGTCATGTTTTCCAGATATCTCAAATTGGTTTGGGATTCAAAAGTAAAATTGTGAGCGGATGCGTGCGAGATTTTTATAGTTCGACGCATTACTTAAGAAGAAAATGCTCAGAAGAAGAACTATGACAAAGGCCTTTCTAGTAGGTGTCCATGAGATGGAGAGGAAGATGGGGCCGGAGGCCACCGACGAATGGATGCGCAAGATTGGTGAGAAGCTGGCGGAATTTGAAGGCCCGGGCATAATGGGTGAGGAAGTGGACGGTTTATACTGCTTCCGGATATGTCTGTTTGCACCAAAGCTGGATGAATTTTTGGAAGAAATGGGATATTGCCCTGAGGGCCATGAGGAGATACTAGAATATGTTAAGGTCAGAGATCAGGGGCCAAGAGGACCTGCCGCTGTCAACGTCTGTTGCTCCATGTGCCATGCTTATAGGAAAAGAAGGGGAAGGCTCTCGGGCAAGTCGGATCTGTTGCATCTGGGCGCAAGATACAAACTGACCGGAGAAGAGAATATCAACAAAGAGGCAATCAAGAAATCAGGTCATAAGATCAAGGACATTGAAGCTCTCCTCAAGAAGTTTGACTGCATTAATGCCTATGTATGATGAACCTGAAGGAAGCCCAAAAACTCTATGATAAAAGCATAGAGATACTAAGGGAGAATCAGCATGAAAACGGCGGTTTCTATGCCTCGCCACCCGGGACCCGCTATCCCTATGTCTATGCACGCGACCATTCCATAGATGTCATGGGCGCAACCAGCGCTGGGCTTTTCAATGTTGCCAAAAAGGGGCTAGAATTTATGCTCAGGTATCAGAAGCCTAGCGGCGAGTTTGCACAGAGGTATGATGTAGAGGGCAATGACCGCTCATACAAGGAGCTGCAGATAGACGGCAATGGACTGGTGCTCTTTGCACTGGGAGATTATTGCAGGAAAAGCGGAGACTACTCCCTGGTGGATGAATACTGGGAGCACATAATGAAGGGTGCTGAATTCATATTGCAGAATATGAATGATGAGATTGGACTAGTCCACACGATAAACAGCATCCATGAGTATCCCGCCTATGAACAGGGGTTTGAGATATATGCAAACTCGGCCTGTTGCGGTGGTCTGGCGGAGGTCGCCCGCCTGGCTAAAAGGAAGGGAGAGAAAGTGGGTGAAATAACCAAGGCAGTAAAGAGGATAAAAGCTGGTATCGGAAAGGCCCTTTGGAGCCCAAGGAGGAGATCCTTCATAAAAAACATACGGATAAAAAACAAGCACAGCAACCCTTTGGGCTATGATCCCTATTCATCCGTGGTGACAGATGTTGACGCAGTTTTATATGCGCCTGCTTATTTTGGGATATTCCCAGACAGCGACAGAAAGATCAAGCTAACTGTTGAGAGGATACATAAGGAGCTATGGGATCTGGAGCTGGGTGGATTAAATCGTTATCCTGAGAGCTGGGGACGCAACAACGGGGGTTATGGACCGTGGTGCCATTTTACAGCCATGTTGTCACGCCACTATTCCAAGACTGGTATGAAGTGGATGGCTGACATATATCTTGGATGGGTAGTGGACAAGGCCTATAACTATCTTCTCCCGGAACATATATCCACCTGTGAGCGCTTCCGGCTGTGGGAGGAGGAGTATACCAACGCCCACATCATGCGAGACGACAAGATTGTGATGCGCAGACGCATCAAAAAGCACCCGATGTGGAAGGAAGGCTTGGCATATGTAGTGGTTCCGCTCATCTGGCCGCATGCCGAATATATCATGGCCTATAACGACTACAAGAAAGCCTTTTTGGGCTGAAGTTCCGGCCACCTGAGCCCAGTCGGAAGAAGGAGGATTTCCTGGCCAGTGGCCTGACATAAAGGTCCGGGAAATGAGGGTGCAGGCTTTTCAAGATTAGTCTTTTATTTTGGAATATTCTAACTAAGCGCCATTGTCCGAATTGGAGAAGGCATTTGGAATCGTTGTGCGGCCGTGGTGTAGTCTGGTATCACTCAAGCCTTCCACGACCTTTTCTCGGAGAAAAGGTCGATCAAAAGAGGCCTTCGCCTCGTGAAGGCGCTTTCGGTCGACCGTGGACTAGAGACTGGGAGCGGAGTGAGCTTGGAACCCGGGTTCGAATCCCGGCGGCCGCACCTTACTTTTTCTTGAGTTAACCTTGGTGCGGTCTTCGCTTCACTGCTCAAGAAAGCCATTGGGCGAAGCATGCTTCTCGCATTCGCTCGAAGCGGCGGCCACACTTACACATCATTATGGTGGCTCGTGCTGGCTGCTATGGCAGGAGCATCTGCCTAGAGGTGTATCCACCCTGCCATCCAAACGACCGTGCTTCTTTTTCTTGATTCCCTCGTTATAGCTCCATGAAGATAAGTTTTCTAGGAGCCTGCAGAATGGTTACCGGCTCCTGTTATCTCATTGAGACAAATGGGGAGAAGGTGCTGGTTGACTGTGGTATGTTTCAGGGTTCCAAAGAGGTTACCCGGCTTAATTATGAGGGTTTTGGATTCAACCCGGAAGAGATATCATATGTTTTTCTGACTCATGCACATATTGACCATTCCGGCCTGCTGCCAAAGCTCTATGCAGAAGGATTTTATGGCAGAATCGTTTCGACCGGGGCAACTGCCGATTTGTGCAAGATTATGCTGGAAGATGCAGCTGATATGCACGAGCACGGAACAGAGCATGAGAACCGCAGAAGAGAGGAAGAGGGTTTGCCACCAAGAAAGCCGCTCTACACTAAGAGAGATGCTAGGGGCGTCTGCAGGCAGTTTGACAGGGTCAACTACGATGAGACATATGAAGGTGGCTGTATTAGTGTGAGGTATTTTGATGCAGGCCACATACTGGGCTCGGCAATAATTGAGATGTCTGCAGAGGGCAAAAAGATTGTCTTTTCCGGCGATATTGGTCAGTGGGGCAGCCCAATAGTGAGAGATCCCACCCTGATAAGGGAGGCAGACTATTTGCTGATGGAGTCTACGTATGGAAATCGTCTCCATCAGGATGTTTCTGAGAGGGCAAACCTGCTGGCAGAATATGCCCGAGAAACTTACAAAAGGGGGGGCAAACTGCTTATACCCTCATTCGCTGTAGAGAGGACACAGGAGCTACTTTACACAATAAAAAAACTAAAGGATGCCGGAGAGTTCCCACAGGAAGAAGTCTTTCTGGACAGCCCGCTGGCCATGAGAGCAACCAATGTTTTCGTCAAGCACAGGGAGTGCTATGACTGGGAGAGTCTGAGTTCTGACGATCCTATGGGATTGGATGAAATTCAGTACACAGGAAGTGTGGAGGCTTCCAAGAAGCTCAACCACTACAGCAAGCCGTGTATCATAATTGCTGGGAGCGGAATGTGTACGGGTGGTAGGATAAAACACCATCTCAAAAACAGTCTTTATGACTCAAGAAATATGGTGCTGTTTGTAGGCTATCAGGCAGAAGGCACTCTGGGCCGAGTAATCCTCGAAGGAGCCAAGAGAGTCAGGCTCTTGGGTGTTGAGGTGGATGTCAATGCCGAGATTCGCAGTATAGATGGGTTCTCGGCTCATGCCGATAGGAACGGCCTGCTCACATGGGTCAAGGGATTCAAAAGAGCACCAAAAATCACTTTTATAGTCCATGGCGAACCAGATGCTGCAGAGGCATTGAAAGAGGGGCTTGAGAGGGGAGGTTTCTATTGCAGGATACCCTCAATGCTACAGACCATAAGGCTCTGAATATCATAGCTATCCAAGAACCAAGCGGGTTTTTAACATTAGTCAGTAAAAAACTACTGAAGAAATGCCCGCCAAGAAGACCGGATCCCAGACATTTGGAACCTTCACCGGCGTTTTTGTGCCAACGTTCCTGAGTATTATAGGAGTTATACTCTTTCTCCGGCTGGGATATGTGGTGGGGGGTGCTGGAACACTCGGCGCTGCGATCATAATAATCTTGGCTGTATCAGTTACCTTCTCCACCGGCTTGGCCCTAAGCTCGATAACCAGTAATATAAGGATAGGAGCAGGCGGAGCTTTCTCCATAGTTTCAAAGACTTTGGGTTTGGAAGTGGGAGGTAGCGTAGGAATACCGCTCTTTCTCGCCCAGACATTCTCAGTGGCACTCTATATCTTTGGTTTCACAGAGGCATGGAGTTTTATATATCCCGGGCATAATCCCCTTCTAGTATCTCTTCTGGTTTTTGGATCCCTGTTTCTCCTGGTCTTCATAAGCACCAGAATAGCCGTAAAGGCCCAGTTGCTGGTTTTTATCCTTGTCTGTGTGTCTCTGCTCTCAATATTTATGGGCGGTAACCCGGATAAAGGGGGAGCACATGTGCCGCTGATAGACTTCTCTAGGATACCCTTCTGGACGCTCTTTGCATTGTTCTTTCCAGCAGTAACAGGCCTGATGGCGGGAGTTGGTATGTCAGGAGAACTCTCTGATCCCAAGCAGCAGATACCCAAGGGCGTTCTCTCCGCCCTGATAATAACCACAGTTATTTATCTAAGTCTGGTGGTTTTCTTCGGCTACTTTTCAAACACGCTGGAACTGCTCAAGAACAACTTGATAGTCTTGGATCTTGCGGCCTTTCCCTTCCTGGTTCTTATAGGTATACTGGCAGCTACATACTCCAGTGCCCTTACCACATTCGTTGCTGCACCAAGGGTTCTGCTGGCCCTAGGCGAGCACTCAATATTACCAAAAGACAAAATGCTTTCCAGAAAAACCGGCCGTGGAGAGCCAAGGAATGCTACTCTGATAACAGGGATGATAGTCGCACTACTGCTTATGATGGGTAATCTCAATATGATAGCGCCTATATTGACAATATTCTTCCTGATAACCTACGCTGCAATAAATGCCTCTGTTTTTATAGAACAGTCCCTCAGCCTGGTGAGCTTCAGACCAACATTCACAATACCGCGGATAATCCCGTTGTATGGAGCCATCAGCTCAATCGCAATAATGTTCCTGATAAACAGCATAGCAGGCCTCGCTTCCATATCCTTCCTAATACTCCTGTACCTGGCTCTGATAAAGAAGCCGTTTAAGGAGAAAGAGGGGGATATACGCTCAGGACTCTTCAGATCCATCTCCGAATGGGCTATCAAGGAAACTAAAAGCTTCCCCCGGTCACCCCATACATGGAAGCCCAATATCCTTATACCTGTTCTCACAACAAAGACTCTTGCCGGCAATTTTCCGCTGATACGAGATATTGCCCGCCCCTATGGCACCATGACTGTTCTTGGGTTTAATCTGGAGAGGAACATCAAGAAAAATCCGGAAAAGAAGGACATAACGAAAACCCAGATGAAGAAGGAGCTGACCGAGCTCCCCAATCTGGTAGAGAAGTTTGGCGAAAGCGGTATATTCACCTCCTTTTCAACAGTAGATGCGAGGAGATATGTCGATGGCCTTATAGTCGCAATGGAGGCTATGGAGAGCCAGGTCTTTGCCCCCAATATAGTTTTCCTCCCCTACAAGCCGGACAGGCTACCCCAGAGAAGTCTGAAGAAGATAATCAACATAACCAAAAAACTGAAATGCGGGCTGATGTTGTTTGACAAGGAGGAACAGGTTGGACTGGGTTCTGAAAAGAATATACATATCTGGATATCTCCCAAGGCCCTCAGAAAGGACCTTTATGAGGAAAAATACTATGATCTTGCCATGCTGATAGCCTATGCCCTGTGGAAGAACTGGAAGGGAAGTATAACACTGTGGATGTGCGTCAAAAACAAGAGAAAAAAGCAGGAAGCAGAAAGATATCTCAGGCAACTGCTATATGATGCAAGATTTCCAAAATCCACAACAATTAGGGTGGTTATTGGCGACTTTCACAGGGTTCTTGGAGAGAGCCCGGATGGGGATATCCACATGGTGCCCTTCCAGGCCAGTGATGTGAATGCTATCATCAACATAGCCAAGACAAGGAACAAATCTTTCCTCTTTGTCCTTGATTCAACCGAAGAAAGCATTCTGGCATGAGCAATGGGAGATTATTTTTAAAACAAAACCAAATAAATTTCCGATCTATGGACAAGAGGATCTTATCTGGCATAGGTGGAGGAGTGGCAGTATTTGTGATAGTTATGCTCATGATAATGTTCACAAGCCCGCATAGACCCAGGTGCGGTGACAACATCTGCAGTGATGCCGAGTCCTGTAAGTCCTGCCCGAAAGACTGTGGAAACTGTGCAACCCGGATAGAAGAGGCAGTGTGTGAAGACGGGCTCTTCTGGTGTGAGGATAAGGGGGAGTGTGTGAGATCGAGGGCACACTGTCTGGAAACACCATTTGGTGTGCATATTGCCGAAGAGGCCAATAAACAGTGGGGCGGAGCGTTTATCTACCCGGAGAGGAACATATCATCCACAGAGGGGTGGTGGAGAGCCAGTTTCAATGTCCCTGAAGGCGCACAGGTACTAGATGAGTGCTATATCTTTATGAGGGGAGATAGTAGCAGGGAGGCTGACGGTGCTTATTTTTTAGAACATGGCCCTGTCAACATCAGTGGCAGAAAGGTATGTGAGATAGAAGTCAGGGAAGGTCCGGTAAAGCCGTGCGGCAGGTTCATAGTGCACATAGATCTGGATGCCATGAAAGAGGGCTATGATGCTGAGGCTGACAACTGGCGCGATTTCTTCGACTGCGAAACCGATGGAACTGATTACTGCCAGCGTGAATGCGATGCCATGATGATGGAATTGATGAAACAGGAGACATCATCAGTCAACATAACCAGCCACCACTCAACATAACCAGTGGATGAGCAAATTCGGATATGCGATTACTGAATTCTTGGACATGGCTGCCCATCTGGATGTGATAACTTCGTCAAGGGGTACGCACATTCCACCATGGGGGAGGATAGTCCTAGAAAGTAAGTCCCTCATCCATGCTACTCAGTGGCAGGCGTCTGTTCTTGGGCAGGTTGTTTATTATTTTTCCCTGCTTTGGCTTCCCAACCCCTAAGATATATTTCTTGTATCTGAGTATGACATAATATCCGCTAGCCTCCTTTTCAATATCAAGACCGCACATCCACTGCTTTGCCTGTTGTTCATCCAAATCAACAAAATTCTGCGTGGCCAGTTGTGCAACAGCAAAACTGGGTCTGAACACCCTTTCCATGGAACCTGTGTATAAGCCTTGTCTGCCCCGAAGATCCATATTCTCTCCTGTGTAGATAAAGACGCGCTTGCCCTTGGCATACATTCTTCCCTGTGGAAGCTCTATTCCAAATTTGTCCTTCAGATACTCCCTGATGTGGTCAAAGTTGGGTTCCAAGTTCATTTTCTGTTATATCCTTTGATATCTTCGCCACAAAGAAGAACTCTGTGTCATTATCCCATGGGTATATGCGCATACATCGCTCTGTGCCCGGCAGCAGGCCCGGGCGCGATTTTATTCTTGCGTTGACCCTCTCCAGTCTAGCCTCCCCAAAGCGCTCCAGCAGGGAGAGGATTACTGCCTCATTCTCCTCAACAGAACTGGTACATGTAGAGTAAACCAGAACCCCGCCCGGTTTGAGAAGCTTGAAGGCTGACCTGAGGAGTCCTTTCTGAAGACTAGATATCCTCTTGGCAAATCCGGGCGTCCACATCTTTAGAACACTGGGGCTCTTTCTAGCAGAGCCCATATTGGAACATGGAACATCCACCAGTATGCGGTCAAACTGCATGATAGTGGGGAAGCGAAGGCCATCAAAGTGTGTGACAACTGCATTCATAACACCACAGCGCTCAAGGTTGGAAACCAGGGCCTTGCGCCTCTCAGGATCCGGGTCATTGGCCACCAGCGTTCTGCAGAAGGGGGCAATCTGGGTGGATTTCGACCCGGGAGCTGCTGCTATGTCCAATACTGCATCTCCATGCTCCGGAGCCAGAACAACAGCCGGCAACATGGAAGCGGCCTCCTGAACGTAGAAGTAGCCAAGCTGGTGGGGTATAGTAGCCCCCCAAGGCCTGTTATCAACCCGGAATCCATACTTGCACCAAGGTAGTGGCTCGGCACCCATGATATCCAGCTCGCTCCTGAAATCCCTTGGAGTTGTCCGGATGGGGTTTAATCTTATGGACTTTCGTATGGGCTTTTTTATCCATTCCCTGAACAGGGGAAATTCATCACCCAGCAACTCCCTGTGGTAATCCAGCATCTTTTTGTTCATTGCTTGAATTTGAATCTCATATACAAAAAACAATTTTTAAACCGACTCTTATTAATTCCCCGATGCATCAAAAGTTCATTGTATTGATATTTGTAGTTGTCTTTCTGACAAACTTGGCAACAGCAGACTCTCCTTGGAGGGTAACAGAAATGAGGGCCAGAATAACATTTAGCGGAGAGGCTACCATCCAGAGAGAGGGCACCAATCCCAAGATCAACTGGGTTGAGGGCAGGTTTTATCTTGCCCCCCTTCACCTAAACGTCCAATCACCCAAGCTGGTGGGATATATGCCGGACGAGTACAGATTTGAGGAGGATGAGAACGGGAACAGATATGTGGTTTTCAGATGGGAAAACCCGACTGTGGACTCGCTCCCATATGCCATCGTTTGGGAGGTAGTGGTTAATGGATTCAATTATACAATAAACTCACTGGGTGACTTGGGCAGATATGCCGACAACCTAAAAAAGTATCTGGAACCCGATGAACTGACCCTTTGGACAGGATATATGAAATCCAAGGCAGATTCCATAATTCAGGGCTCAAGAAGCGTTGTGGAGGCCGCAAAGAGGTTATGTAATTGGGTGTCATCAGCACTGTCATATGATGATGCCTACTGGAAGATAACCGCTTCTGCACAGGAGGCATTCTCCCAGAGGAAAGGCACCTGCGATGAGTATGCCAATCTTTTCATAGCAATGTCCCGGAGTGTTGGCATACCAACCAGATATGTTGAGGGCCTTGTTTACAGTGGTGAAAGCTGGAACTATCATGCCTGGGCTGAGGTCTATGCCAGCGGGGCATGGATTCCGGTTGATCCAACCTACAATGAGATAGGCTTTCTTGACTCAACACACATAGCACTGGCAAAGGTGGTAAGTGATGAGGATGTTTACAACCGGATAAAATGGGCTGGTATTGGGGTAAGGGCAAGCTTTGGAAAGGATGACAAACAAATAGAGATGACGACCGAATCCAGAGATATTCTAGAGATAAACCTGTCCGTACCGGAGAGCATTGTGGGGTCTGAGATCTTTGATGTTGTGGCGGAAATAACCAACACGCTGAACTCGTATGCTGTGGCGACGTGTGCGATAAATATGCCAGTTGAGATGATACTGCTGGATTATAAGGAGAAATCCGTAATCCTTGAGCCGAGGGGTAAAGGGCGCCTCTCATGGAGGATTGCCTCACCCGGTAATTTGGACAGGAGATGGCTCCATAAGATGCCTGTCCAGATATACTGCTTCCCCAGTGGCTTTGTCAATAAGAGCATCATAATAGATCCGAGATACAGTAAGGAGATTGTGCGACAAGTCACAATATCTGATTTGGTAATTCTAAACGGAAGTACAAGCATGGTTAGGGTCAGGAATGACGGAACTGGGGAGATAAGCAAACTAAATGTCGAACTTTGCCTTGAGAACAACAATTATACGTGCAAAACCAATGTTGTCAGGGGACTTGAACCCGGCGGAACCGCTGAGGTTTTCTTTGAGATTGAGGTGGGGGACGGTGACACTGTATCGGTCACTGTTGAATCGGATGAACTCGGGGCTGTGCACAGTAAGACTACTGTCTCCGGGCTGGAGAAGGCAACAAAGAAACAGGAGGAAACAAAGCCGCCTGTGGTACTAAAATCCATGGAGGCTCGGAAGGAGGAATGGGTTATTATTGTATTGGTAGTTATCATACTTGCCGCCATAATGTCTGCAGTTGCAGCCAGCATTATCAGGAGGGATTAACTTTTTAAGATAAAATTTCTAACTAACCACTTCTGCGACCGTAGTCTAGCCTGGTATGACATCGGCTTGCCAAGCCGGTAGCCCGGGTTCAAATCCCGGCGGTCGCACCTCGTTCTTCTTTCTGTAGGTTCAGTGCACCCGCCTTATGTCAAGGTCATTCGCAGAGAATTGGTGTCCGCCTCAACATCCTGGCGGCCGGATGTAGGTTTCTATGAGGTTGTGGAGACTGTGGGCTTTTATTCCCCTATGTTATAAAGGATTGGAGGAGAATGGACAAGAGGTTGGTTTTTGCCGCGGCCCTGGTAATCACCATCACGCTTCTACTCTCATACAATCGGCCGGTTGAGGAGGCCACTTCCCCTATTGCTCCGACTACAACCGAGGATAACGAATCAGCGGGGACGGGCCCCATAAGGCTACCAGAGATTCAGGCTTATACCGACGCCAGACGGAGGATGGTGAAGAATCAACTGGAGGCCAGAGGCATAACCGATGAGAGGGTTCTGAAGGCCATGGAAAGCGTCCAGCGCCATGAGTTCGTCCCCGATTCGCAGAGGGGCTCGGCTTATGAAGACCATCCCCTTCCCATAGGGTACGGTCAGACAATATCCCAGCCCTACATAGTCGCCCTCATGACGCAGTCTCTGAACCTGTCGGGAGATGAGAAGGTCCTAGAGATAGGGACGGGCTCGGCCTATCAGGCAGCTGTTTTGGCCGAGATAGTGGATGAAGTCTACACTATAGAGATAATCGATGCTCTGGCGGAGAGGGCCAAGGATACGCTGCGCAGGTTGGGATACGACAATGTCAGGGTGAAGAACGCGGATGGATACTATGGATGGGAGGAGCACGCCCCCTTTGACGCGATAATCATAACCGCTGCAGCCACCCACGTGCCCCCGCCACTGCTGGAGCAGCTCAAGGAGGGCGGCCTGCTGATAATACCCTTGGGAAGCCAGAGATACTACCAGACTCTGACGCTGATGAAAAAGGTCGGGGAAGAGGTGGAAACCACATATATAACCGGCGTGAGGTTCGTGCCTATGACCGGGAGGGTGATGGGTGAGCAGCCAGCCTAAGGGACATGACAAGTGCGATTAGATATGCCAGTGAGGCAAGCAGAAAAACGGCGGTTATGCCAATCGATATGGCGACCAGAGCCCCTATGATGGAGCCTAGGACAGACGCGCACCCGTTGGCTGCCCAAGACCAGGGTATCAGGCTTTTGTTTATACTGTCCGCCATCCTTACTCCTACAGGGAAGGGCACCCCCAGCAAAAGGCCTATTGGGACAAGGAGGAGGAACGCTGCGACTGCGCGCAGCATTATGTCACCGCCCGGGTTCATGGCGAACAACATAGGGTAGAAGGGGATCAAGACCGCTATGCTCACGAGCACCACCTTAATTCTACCGGCCTTCATCCTCTTGGACATTATGGAGCCGAGACCTGAGAAGAAGAGGATGGAGGAGAGTACTAGGGAGAAGGAATAGACGGGATGCCCCAGCCAGAGGGTCAGCCTCTGTATGGAGGCCATCTCGAACATCATGAAGCCCAGACCTATGGAGAAGAAATATGCTATCATGAACCATTTTCCGCGCACCTTATCCTTTATCTTCCTGAGAGACAGCACTGGGAGGAGTATGAAGACAGCCGAGAGGATGAGAGCCTGCGCCAAGACGAAGAATATGACGAACCCGCCCTCGAAGAAAGGCTCCCATTTCTTTCCCATGCTTTCATACAGCTCTCCTATCTTATCCCACCGGAAGAAGTTGGAGAAAAATGGTTTGTCATCGGTGGTCGGTGAAACGTCAAATAGGTAGTCCCAGTTGCCGGCTAGGACCGCGGAAACGGCTTTGTGATACAGCGGCTCGGGGAATTTGTTATGGATGTTGACCTCGGACTGCTCTATGCCAGGGTAATAGACCAAGTCGTAGTTTCTCTCCTTACAGAACTCTTTTATGGTCTTTATGTCCTCATCAGTGAGCTTCTCCTTCCTCACCAGTACTGTGCTTGTTACATAAGTGCGTATCACGGCTATGTGCTCCTTTGGGTCTTCCATGGCGCTCGAGGCTATCGCGACAATCCTGAGGAGCTCCCTCGGTGGGTTCTGTAGCCATCGAGTCACCGCCAAGAAGCCATCGTCGGAGAGATGGCTTAGATATTTCCTGAACCCCTCGACCGTGAAGATATAGTTCTCGGACATACCATATACGCCCAAGGAAGAAGACCCCACGCTCCCTGAAAGCGGAAGGACAATCAAATCGTATTCTTCTCCTGGCAGGTCTCTGGGACCGCCTATGACAACAGGGACTCCATCATACAGGTCCGAATGCCTCCGTACCGCTTCGGCCACCAAGGGATTTGATTCAAGGACCTCAGGGGAAGCGCCGTTCTCCAAGGCGACTAAGACCTCCAGACCCCCTCCCGGATTTATAATCAGCGTCCTCCCCATGGATAGCTTATAGGGCAGGGAAAGGGGCAGGTAATCCGTGAAGCCGTCTCCCGAAGGCAGCGCGCTCAGCGAGTCGCCGTCCATGGTTATGCCCAGCTGGGGCGGGATTTCACCGCGGTATCCCAGGCTCAGCCCGGGCGCCATCCGGACCCCGGGAGAGTCCACCACATCAACCCTCGACTGGACGTTCCAGGCGGTCTCTACGATGCGCGCGCCCTCGTAGTTCAGCAGCTGGTTCAGGCTCTTGTAGGGCGAGATGCTTATGGCCGGCGGGGAGAGGAGAACCAATACCAAGAGAACAGCCCAGACGCCTGATGCGATTCTGACACGAGCGGTGCGCGCAAAGGCCGGTAGTGAAGCTGCGCCCATGGCAGCCGTGGCGAATATCGTGCCCGACTCGGGAAGGACGGACATCAGCAAGAGAGCCACACCCGCCCCCAGACCGGAGCCAGCCAAGCTCGAGAAGTATATAGTATTGACCCTCTCGCTCATCCTAGTTATGGCCAGAGCGATGACAGAACCGGCGAAGAGGAAGGGAAGCGACCAGAGCACGTAATACACGGCCAAGCGCAGCAGCTGCGTCGAGTCCCACATCAATTGGTAGGGGTCGAAGGGCATGGGGTTTGTAATCAGGAAAGAGGCTACAATTGATATGGAGAAGATGGCTGAGAGGGTTGACATCGTCTTGTCCACGTCCCCTTTCAGCAGTCTCGGGAAAACTGAGAGGAGCGCCCCGGAGGCAGCGAAACCGAAGAGGGCTATGCTGATGACCATGAATGCGAAGTGATGCCACTGGGCTATTGAGAAAAGCCGTGTGAGGCTTATCTCCAGGACCAACGAGGAGAGTGAAATCAGGAAAACCCCCACATATAGTCGTCTGGCCATTGATATTTTAGCAGCTGGGAGGATTTTAATAGAAAATTTTAAAACCCCGCCCATTACTATCACGCATTTTCAACGCCAAAATGGAACCCGCGAACCAATCTAATCCGGAGGGCGGCCAGTGCGACCTGCGTGGCGACGGGCAATGGCTTCCTATGCAGACGGATAGTCACATAGACTGGCGGCTATTTTTCTCTTTCCTTTCCTTTTTTACTCTCATTAGTTCTAACTAGGATATGAAGGAAGCCTTGCTCTGGAAGAAAGAGAAGGACAAAATCCGCTGCTCCCTCTGCAACCACCGCTGCCTTATAGCAGAGGGCAGGAGGGGCGCGTGCGCAGTGCGCGAGAACCGGGAGGGAAGGCTCTACTCGCTCGTCTACGGGAAGCTGGTCGCCGTCCACATAGACCCCATAGAAAAGAAGCCGTTGTACCACTTTTATCCGGGTCATGCCTCATTCTCCATAGCCTCCGTGGGCTGCAACTTCCGCTGTTTGTTCTGCCAGAACGCGGATATCGCTCAGCTGCCCCATGACCACGGGGGGCTGATAGCAGGTAAGGACTACAAGGCGGAGCAGATAGTCGGCGAGGCGCGCGAGAACAGCTGCCTCAGCATCGCCTACACCTACACGGAGCCCACGGTTTGGTATGAGTTCACAAAAGACTGCGGCAGGCTTGCGCGGAAGAAGGGCCTCAAGAACGTCTATGTTTCAAACGGCTATATGACAAGGGAGATGATAGATGACGCTAAGTTCATAGATGCAGCAAACATAGACCTCAAGGCGTTCAATGACAACTTCTACAGAGAGATCTGCGGAGCGCGGCTGGAGCCGGTGCTGGAGAGTCTGAAGTATCTAAAGAAGAAGGGTGTATGGATAGAGGTCACCACGCTCGTGATACCCGGTAAGAACGACTCTGATGATGAGCTAAAGCAGGCGGCACAGTTCATCGCAGATGAGCTTGGAAAGGAGACGCCCTGGCACCTATCAGCCTTCCACCCAGACTACAAGATGCTGGATGTCCCGCCGACACCACTGGAGACACTGATGCGCGCATATGGTATAGGAAAGGAAGCAGGATTGAGGTATATCTACATCGGTAACATCGATAGTGAGACAGGACGCGACACCATATGTCCAAACTGTGGAGAGGTGGTGGTGAGGCGGGGATGGATGGAGGTGCTGGAGAACCGTCTTCAGGGCAGGAAACCGGGACAGTGCCCCAACTGCGGGAAGCTGGTGGCCGGGTGGTTCTAGCGGTTTTTATACCAATTGTTTCTAAATAACCGACCAACGGCCATAGCGGGGTGGTCACACCTGGTCTCATCTCGAACCCAGAAGTTAAGAACCCCAGCGATCCGGCCGGTACTGCGCAACGCGTGGGAAATCCGGGACGCTGTTGGTCACTTCATTCTTTCTTCCAAAGAAAACGAAGGATTTGTCTTTGGTGAACTTATGTGTTTTGCCTTTGTTAGGTTTGCAGGCTGATTAAAACGGCCCGATCCCTCCCAACAGGTTTTTATTGCTGGATACATGAATATTCTGTGGCCTATTTGGCTTTGTAATGAGGCGAGCGCGCATGAGACACCGGCCAGAACCGTATAGATAATCGCATACAGCACAGTTCATGCCTCGGCCAGAGCCCAAGCAGACCCATTGGAAACCCCGCGCTCAACAAATAATAAAAGGAGGTTTGTCTCCCGATGACAAAAAAGGGCATGCAGAACAGTATGCTGCACAAGTTGATTGCTTCACCAAAGGAGAGGATGTCAGTTTTCAGGGAGATGCCTCCAAACACCCAGGGATTTATACTTCTGAATCTGTCAAAACACATCCGATCCGAGATACTTAGCAAATTGAAAGATCAGGAGGTAATAGATCTGCTGCATTATCTGGATCCGGACGAAGCGACTGATCTGTTACAGAACATTCCGCCCCGCAGGAGAAAAAAAATCATAAAAAGACTAAGCAGGGACATAAGGGAGAAAGTGGAATTCCTTCTTAGGTTTGATCCGAGAACTGCAGCAGGCATAATGAGTCTGAGCTATATTGAGGTCGATAAAGATAGCACATTTGAGGAGATTTCCAGAGCCCTCCAAATTCATGAAAAGAAAACCGGAAAATTTCCGGCCATACTTGTTGTTGAAAATGGTCTTTTGATTGGAGAACTGCCGGGACATGCCCTTGCATTGCATAAGGGCAGGGAAAAAATCCATAAGCATATCAGAAAGGTACCACATATCCGTTACGACAGAAAAGAAAATGAGGTTGTAGAAACGTTCAAGAAACATCCTCACAACAAGATTGTGGTCCTAGACAAAGACGGCAGTATTTTGGGTGTTATCTATTCCGATGATATCTTGGAGCTCATTCAGAGACAGTCCCTAAACAATCTTCGTGATTTCGCTGGTGTTAGCAGAGAGGAGGATGTGCTTGATTCTGCCTTAACAAAAGTAAAAAACAGATACAAATGGTTGATTATTAATCTTGGCACAGCATTTCTGGCCGCATCGGTTGTTGCACTCTTTCAGGAGACACTCTCCGCATTTGTTTTGCTGGCAGTTTACATGCCCATAGTGGCCGGCATGGGCGGGAATGCCGGAACGCAGACCTTGGCAGTTGTTGTCAGGGGCATGGCACTAAAAGAAATCGAGCTAAAGACAGGCAAGAGGGTTATCACCAACGAAGTGCTGGCGGGAGCGGTTAATGGAGTCATAAACGGAGCCCTAGTTGCGACAGTGGCAGTATTATGGAACGGAAGCCCGTTACTCGGCTTAATTATTGGAATGGCAATGATTATCAACCTCATAATTGCAGGTTTCTTTGGAGCCATTATCCCGCTGGTAATGAAACGTCTTGGAAAAGATCCGGCTTCTTCGGCCACTATCTTTATAACGACAGCCACAGATGTTCTCGGGTTTCTTGCATTTCTGGGATTGGCAAGCGTCATGTTATGAGGAATAGTGAGATTGGTGCTTGTCAGAACGGTATATATGATAAAATTGGATAATATGATAAAATCAAAAAGACGAAGTGACTAAACAACTATGCTGATCATTCTGCCTCTCCCCCTGCTTTGGGGTAAGTGCAGCCTTTGAAGGGACTTGGAAGAAGAACTAGACTTCTTCGACCCTCTGGCCTTCATCCCTGACCTCGACAAGTCTCTTTCCCTTCCTGCGGGCGTAGAACAAACCAACGGCTACGATTATAATCAGGAGTATGCCTATGAATGGGGCAGAATACTCATCAAAAAATGACTTTTGAGATGATGTGGTAACAGGGGTAGTCCCCGACCGTGGCATGCCCTCCGGTGATATTGTTGCAGCAGCCATGACATCTATCTCCTTTTCATCGACAAGATCCTCTGGATCTGTCGGGTTCTTGTAGATGACCTTCCACTTGCCGGCCTTGCCCTGAGCCACCTCGGCAGGGACTGTGACCCTTGATTCCTTGTGGATATGCTTGACCTCACCGGTTTCCTCATCAACAACATCTACATACACCTTCTCTACCGGCAGCTCAATGCGCTCCTCAGTTGGAAGCTCTATTTCAACCCTATTGCCCGTCGCTGGAATGGCTATAAGTCTGGCAGTCGCCGGATCAACACCCTCCGGCCAGAAGTCCCATATCCTGAATGAGAAGTCCTCCAGCTCGTTTGGCAGCTTTTCTGGTTTCTCGATAAGGGGTGGGGCCATCTGCCCAACACCACCTTCTCTGTGTCTGTCTCCCGGCGGGAGTATCGGACACGAACCACAATCACTGGGGCAGGTGACGCATGTCTCATCACCATTGCATTTGCCATCTCCACAGAAGTTTTCAAGCTGGCATGCGGGATCTTTCTCGCAGTCAGAATCAGCACAATCAATTCTCTGGTCGCCGTCATTGTCCACACCATCATCACAGTCAATAAGGATATGCTCATGGCAATCGATATCAGTCCGGTCAACGTCACCATCTCTGTCATCATCTCTGCCATTATCACAACAGAGTCCGTTCACGCCGCTGGGGCCGGGTGCCCCCTCATCCTCACCAAAGAACTTGAAACATGCAGGGTCTGGGCAGCAATCGGGGTCGTCGCAGTCTATGAGCTTGTCTTTGTCATTGTCAAGACCATCTTTGCACTCGGACTCGGGTGGGAAGCAACGCGGGTCCACAGGATCCAAGACCTCGAAATCGAATTCCTCTTTCGCATGGATGACGCCGTTTTTTATGAGTATATCTATTGTATACTCCCCACCTTCCTGGCATATAGGCAGCTTCCAGGCTATCAATGCGTCTTGGGAGCACTCGTTGTCATGGTAGCCCCAGCAGAACTCGAAGGCTGAGACCCCCAGACTGTAGCCATCACAGTTCTTCTTGTGGACATCCCCATCCGTCCTGAGTTTCACAGTGCAGGAATGCTTTCCATCCGGCCCGTCTATGCTTATATCAGCCTCATAGGTCTTGCCAGGCTGGCTGTTCTCTATAGATATTGCGAGCTGGGGGTAGTCATCATCACCAGGAGTAAAAGGGCCCGGAGTTTCTAAGTGCACGTCAGCATCAGCAGCCATGGACTGGGCCATAAAAAGAAAAAGACCCAAGAGGGCTGACGTCATCAAAATCAACCTTCGGCTTCGGGTTCTTTTCTCGGCCATCTTGTATACTGGTAATTATGTGCTTTAAGCTTATAAATAGTGAATTTGTTCCAAGCATACTTGCAAGTACTGGTATGTGAACCGGCAACATGAAAGCTGTAGTTGGCAGTTACAGTTGGCAGTTACTATCCCCTCCTAAATACCTGTCAGACGGGCTAGTGGATCCTCTGGTTTGAGGTAGATTTGAGGTTAGTGAGGATCAAATAAAGATTTTTGCGTTATAAGTATAAATTACAAGGGGTATCAAATGAGAGTCCTGAAGCCATACCAGATTGCTAGCATTGCAGTTGTGTGTGTAGTCATCTTCATTCTGCTCCTACTGGGAAACCCGGTCTACACGAAAGTCGGTCTAGGGAATGAGTTCATGTGGCTTGAGACCGACAAGCGGATTAATGAAGATTTTATCTATTTGCATAGGGGAGATTCAGTGGTACTTTATTTCATCCCGTGGGAGATGAAGCTGAATTACGGAGGTGAGGAGAGGAGGGTATTTGGATATGATAGCAATGAGAGTTGGTTCAATGGTGGGGACTCAAAGCGGATAGAGGTGAGCAGGAACGAGATGGTGATAACCTACTTCAACAAGAGCAAGGATCCTAGTGCAATAAGCATTTTGTTCAGGCTGGAGGGCGATATTCTAAAGTACAAGATTAGGGCTGAAGTCTTAAAGCCTGAGGAGTTGCATGGGATAGTCTACGGCTACCGGTTCAAGGGCCTTGGTTATAGGGAGATAATAACTCCTAGCGATGAGGTCATAAAGAATGAGGGCCAGCAGAGCTTTACATTCACTAGGCTGCAAATACCCGAGGTGACAAAGGATTTCCAGCTTATGGTCTCGGATGACATCATGCTCAACATCAGCGGGGAGTTTGAGAGCATATGGAACTCATTGAAATGGCAGGTGTCACATTTCTACACGGATGTTGAAAAAAGTATTGATATCAGGGTCCAAGAGCCAAGGCCCTTGGATGTTCCAAAGGCAAGTCTTCGCCTAGTGGCCAAGGATGAGATAATTGAGAATGACGTTTATCTATACCACGATGAGGAAACCGTGCTGGAGCTGGACCCGTGGGAGATGAAGCTGAATTACGGAGGTGAGGAGAGGAGGGTATTTGGATATGATAGCAATGAGAGTTGGTTCAATGGTGGGGACTCAAAGCGGATAGAGGTGAGCAGGAACGAGATGGTGATAACCTACTTCAACAAGAGCAAGGATCCTAGTGCAATAAGCATTTTGTTCAGGCTGGAGGGCGATATTCTAAAGTACAAGATTAGGGCTGAAGTCTTAAAGCCTGAGGAGTTGCATGGGATAGTCTACGGCTACCGGTTCAAGGGCCTTGGTTATAGGGAGATAATAACTCCTAGCGATGAGGTCATAAAGAATGAGGGCCAGCAGAGCTTTACATTCACTAGGCTGCAAATACCCGAGGTGACAAAGGATTTCCAGCTTATGGTCTCGGATGACATCATGCTCAACATCAGCGGGGAGTTTGAGAGCATATGGAACTCATTGAAATGGCAGGTGTCACATTTCTACACGGATGTTGACGGGAGTATAAGCATCAGGGTACAGGATAGGGGAGAATTAAAAACTCCGGAAAAGGGCCTGTATCTGATTACTGATGAAAGGCTCTCCGAGAACATTGTCCATTTATATGAAGGGGGAGAAGAAATCTTGTACTTCAGACCTGAGGAGATGGGACTGAATTATAGAGGTGAGGAAAAAGTAGTCTTTGAGTATGACAATCCAGAGGCTTACTTTAACAAGAGCGACTCGAAGAGGGTCGAAGTTAGCGGGAACGAGATGGTGATAACCTACTTCAACAAGAGCAAAGATCCTAGTGCAATAAGCATTTTGTTCAGGCTGGAGGGTGATGGGATAAAGTATGACATTGTTCCTGAGGTAGCGTGGCCCATATATCTTGAAGGGGTCTACTATGGATACAACTTCGGTGGCTTGGGCTATCGTGAGATAACAACGCCAACCGGGAACGTAATAAATGCTACGGGAAATGCAAGTCACACTGATATATTGATTGGATCCAAGACTTGGAATGATTACCAGAGCATGATCTCAGATGAGCGAATTCTGAATTTCAGCGGTGATTTCACAAAGACATGGAACTCGCTGAAATGGCAAGTGTCACATCTATACAGTGAGGGGGAAGGGGGAGTTTACATTAATGTTCAAGACCTTGAGAAGGGGGATGTTCCGAAGGATGAAGAACAAGACATTTAGGGAAATTTATAGGAATATCAAACCAGTGATTCAGACTACTTTCAAGACATTGCTGATAATATTTTTATTGCTTTTGCTTGTACAACAATTTGATTCAAATCTCATTGATAGGTACATAAGCATGGATTATTTCTTGGTTGTCATCTTGGTTCTGGGAACTTTGACCATAGCAACTGGATGGGGGGGCATCTGGGGTGAACAACCTAAAGAGGCGCTGACTCAAAAGGAGTATGGCCTAATATTTCTGCTAGGGACCATTGGTGCTGTCCTGATTTGGTATAAGCTCGATTCCTTGGGCGCCGGTGGTGTAGCATATGTCGTTTCAGTGCTGAGCGGAGCCATAATCATAGTCCTCTCCCTGATGATTATGGGATGGGATTTGGGAGATCAACTGGGCGGAGTTGCCAGAGGAGATGGAAGAGGTATCCTAGAAGAAGGAGTACCAAAAGAACCTCCAAAGGAGCCGGGAAGAATTACTGAAGGCTATTGCGTCAAATGCAAGGCAAAGCGTAAGATGACTAATGCTCAGTATGTAATTTTGAAAAACGGCAGGAGGGCAAAAAAGGGTTTTTGTTCTGTCTGCGGATCTGCCATGTATAAAATGGGCAGATGAGCTGCGCTTTTTAAGTTCCAGCCATTATAATCCCCAACCTAGTAAGATGATGTTGGTAACCGGTGGAGCAGGTTTCATAGGTAGCAATCTAGTTGATGCGTTACTGAAGAAGGGTTATGAGGTCAGAGTATTGGACGATCTGTCGACAGGCAGGATGGAAAACCTGAATGCTGCCTCAGGCAGTAGGGGATTTGAGTTTGTCAAGGGAGATATCAGGAACTTCAACAGTAAGATCTTAAAGGACGTTGAGATGGTATTTCACCAAGCGGCGCAGGTTGCTGTGAGAAGGTCCATAAAAGAGCCCCTGTACGATCTGGATGTGAATGTGTCTGGGACCCTGAATCTCCTCGAGAGTATGCGAAAGAATGACATCGGCAAGATAGTGTATGCCTCGTCAGGGGGAGCAGTCTATGGAAACCCAAAATATCTGCCATGTGATGAGAAACATCCAACAGATCCCGTAAGCCCCTATGGTGCGTCAAAGCTAGCGGCTGAGAAATATATACGAGTCTATCACGAAAACTACGGCATTGATTATGTGAACCTGCGATATGGCAATGTCTATGGTCCTCGGCAGGACCCCTCAGGTGAAGCTGGAGTAATTGCAATATTTCTGAACAAGGCCCTGAGCAGAAAAAAGCTTATCATCTTTGGCGACGGTTCACAGACGAGAGACTATATACATGTGTATGATGTCATAGGTGCAAATCTGCTCGCGATTGACAATAGGATGAACGGCGACAGCTTTAATGTGGGGACAGGTATTGAGACCTCTGTAAACCAGCTGGTTGCCATGATACGAAGCCTGATGCATAATGACATCATTGCAGAGCATGGGGAAGGCATAAAAGGTGAGGTCAAGAGGATATTTCTAGATATCTCGAAGATTAGAAAATTCGGTTTCAAGGCGAGATATAATCTGGAGATGGGTATAAGGAGTGTCTTGAAGTGGATGTCTGACAGAAGATGACAAAACTGGTTGTGATGATTCCTGCAAAGAACGAAAAAGGCAGAATAGAGAGAGTGATAGCCGGAGTTCCCAGAAAAATTGCAGGGATTAGCAGTGTCAGGGTCCTAGTAATTGATGACGATAGCACTGACGGGACAGGCAAAACTGCAAAGATGGCCGGGGCTGATAGGATAATTCGTTTTGACAAGAGCAGGGGGCTTGCCACGGCCTTTAAAACAGGGCTTGAGACCGCACTTGAAATGGGAGCGGATGTGATAGTGAATATTGATGCAGACGGACAGTATGACAGCAGGGAGATCCCAAAATTGATTAGGCCGGTAATCGAGGGAAGGGTGGACATGGTGCTTGGAGCAAGGAATATCGATGAGCTGGAGGATATGCCAATGGGAAAGCTGATTGGCAATAAGATAGTGACTTTCATAATGAGGGTTTTGACAGGTCTTCCGATAACTGATGCACAGACGGGCTTTAGGGCTTTCTCAAAAGAGGCAGCTTTGAGACTTAACATTTTGTCGAAGAAGACTTATGTACATGAGACTATCATAGAGGCTGCAATAAAGAGGCTGAAAATAGCTGAGGTCCCGATAACCTTCAGAAGAAGGATGGGTAAATCACGCTTGATTCACAGTATATATTCTTATGCTACGAAGGAGGGCATAACCATTCTGAAGACTTACAGGGATTACAACCCAATGGGATTCTTCGGCCTGAGTGGGGTGTTTATACTCGGAATAGGCCTTGTACTCATAACCGGGATGACCCTTGGGTATATGAGCAGTCAGAGAGAGGGTACTTTTCTGCTGTTGCCATTGGCTCTTATTGTAATAGGGGGCTTGACAATATTTTATGGGTTCCTGCTCAGCAGAAGCGAAAGGCGGAGGACACTAGTTGAGGAGAGGATCTATCAGGAGAGGAAACGAAGGCTAGAGAAAAAATCGCGGAGGGAAAAGAGATGAAGGTCATGTTGATAGGCACCCTGCCCCCGATAAAAGGGATAAGTCCCTACTGTCAGGGACTGCTTGAGGCGCTTTCGAAAAGGATCGACGTGGAATTTATTGGGTTCAAGAAGATCTATCCTGATTTTTTGTATCCCGGAGGAACGAGAATACGGGACAAAGAATACATGCTGATTAAAATAAAAAATACGAAGGTTAGGAATGTTCTAACCTACTATAACCCTCTCTCATGGATCTGGGCTGGATTAACTGCCAAGGGAGAGATAATACATGCCCAGTGGTGGAGCAATGTACTTGCTCCGGTATATTTCACGCTTTTGTTTATCTACAAGTTCCTAAAGAGGAAAAGGATCCTTATCACAGTCCATAACGTCATACCACATGAAACAACTAACCTAGACCGGATTCTGAACAGGCTTGTCTTGAGCTTTGGAGATCGGTTCATCACTCATACAGAGGGGGATAGAAAAAGTCTCTCTGAAATCTATGACATTCCTAAGGAGAAAATTGATGTCGTACCTCACGGCATCCTGATTCCAGCGCCCATTATGGGCATCTCAAAGAAGGATGCCAAGAAACACTTGGGGATAGCTATGAACAGTAGAGTGGTACTGTATTTTGGAAACATACGGGCCTACAAAGGCTTGGACATTCTAATCAGAGCCATGAAACATGTCATAGAGAGAGAGCCACGGGCGATATTGCTGATAGCCGGGGAACTTTGGGAAGATTGGCAAAAGTATGAAGATGCCATCGCGGAAAGCGGCATAGGTGGAAATGTGATGAAGGTGCTGAACTTCATCCCGCCATCCGAGGTGGAGTACTATTTCAGCTCTGCGGACGTGGTGGTGTTGCCATACAAGCACTTCGACTCGCAGAGCGGAGTGGGAGCGATGGCCCTTGCCTTTGGCAAGCCGCTGGTTGTAACTAGAGTCGGCGGGCTCCCGGATTTCGTCAAGGATGAGCTGGCAATAGCTAGACCCAATGACGCAGGCGATTTGGCAAAGGTAATAGCTAGAATCCTAAGGGATGACAGGTTATCCGATAAGTTGTCTAGCGAGTCACGACAGCTTGCGAAGAGGTATAAGTGGGGAGATGCGGCAGAGAAAACAGTCCAGATATATGAAAAATTATCAAGATGAGAATTGGTGTAATAACGTATGATTTTTACCCATATAAGGGGGGGCAGGGAAGGTACCTAATTGAACTCTACAACAGGATTTACAAAAAGGAAGATTTTTTGGTGTTCTCGCCCAACGTCAATAATCTGAAAAACCATATAACCCTTTTTAAGGTCACCCAGTTGTTTGGTAAAAACTTACTATATTCCCTCCTGCTTAATTTTAAGATTGATGACTTGATTAGAAAATATGGTTTAGATATTGTTCATCTTAACTGTGGACCGGGAGGCATTTTGCTTAATAAAAAGCCCAAAGCCAGATTAATCTGCACTGTTTACCACACTTATTACCAGCAACAAAAGTACATCTCTGGCCAGAAGTGGAAATACCTTCTATACTCTTTGGAGAAGAGAATGTACGGAAATGCAGACAAATTAATAGCGGTTTCGGAGGACACGAGGAATGTTCTAATCCAGAATTATGGTGTTGATTCATCTAAAATAGAACTTATCCATTGCGGTGTCGATCTTAAGAGATTCAAACGGGATGAAAAAATCCAGAAGTTTGAGAATAGCTTACTTTTTGTTGGGCGTTTGGACAAGCGAAAGGGCATAGACTTTTTGATCAAGGCACTTCCCCTTGTAAAGAAGGAGATACCTAACGTCAAATTGTTTGTGATTGGGAGTAAGAAAATGCCGAAAAACCTGGAAAATTTTATTAGAAAAAACGGGATGGAGCAGGACATAGAATTATTGGGCTTTGTTCAAGAGAGCCTTTCTGAATGGTATAACCATTGCCAAATAACAACCGTGCCTTCAGTTTTTGAGGGCCTTGGGATAGTTGCTTTAGAGTCTATGGCTTGCGGAACACCTGTCGTTGCCAGCGATGTGGATGGACTAAGAAGTATTATAGAAAACAACAAAAACGGCATATTGGTTGAATACAACAATAAAGAGGAATTGGCAAACCAGATTGTTAGATTATTAAAGACGCCCTTGTTAAGAAAAAAATTTTCTAAGAATGGGTTAAAAACTGTTAAAGAAAAATTTGATATGGATAGAATTGCCTTAAAGACTGTGAAGATGTATGAAAATGTCGTATATTGAAAGGGAATGGCTAGGTTGGTTATCTCTTGCTCTGATAGTATCAGTTTTTGGTTTTTTCTATTTTGGCATGATTTTTTCCTTGCCCTTATTTGGTGATGCCGCCAGCCATGGAAGCATAACGAAGGAAGTGATTGCTAGAGGAGTCTTAGCTACCAATGCCACATATCCTCCAGTTTACAGCGTATTCCAAGGCGTTCTAGTCTCGTTATTCGGGGAGGAGGGCATGAATGCTATTGTTTTTTTGGGTGTTTTGCTTATAGGGCTTTCCGTTTTTCTATTGACTAAGGAATTGACCAATAGGATATCAGTCGCACTGGTAAGTGCTATAATCGTTTTGGCTTCTCCAAAACTGATATTCTATTCCGCGAGGATGTATATGGAGATCCTTATTTCGGGTCTTTTTGTCTTTACGATCTTTTTGTTGCTGAGGTTCGTTAAAGACAAATCTAATAAGAATCTGTTTCTGCTGGTTCTTTTCACATCAGTCACCGCCTCCATCAAACAACAGGGCCTCTTTATCCTTTTCCCCTCCATCCTAGCATCCCTTTGTTGTTTTTTCATCATAGAGAGGAGGTGGAATAAAGACAAAATCCAGAACATGGTGAGTAGGAGACATATAGTTGCATATCTCCTAATTTTCCTGTTGCTAATATTTCCTGCATATCTCGTAGTAGTGCACACTAGCGGCGAAATAGTGCAGGGTAGTAATGAATTCGACGTACTTAGGAAAATCAATTACGCTGGGCAAAGGATAAGCGGTTACAAGGAATCGCCAGAGGACATCAAATTCAATGAAAAATGGGGCCAAAGATTGGAGTGGATACAAGAGAAATATTGGTCCGTTGGTACAAGATTGGCTGAGACTAGACACATATGGCCACTCGATCCGATAACCTCATGGGATGGGTTTACAAAAACAAACGGTTTGTATCTGGAAAGGTTTTGGGGCGGGTCGACGAGTGAGAGACTGGCGAACTCCATGAACATCCTGATGCTCTTTGGCCTCATCCTGTTCGTGTTGAACATATTCCTTAGGGATAAGATTCTCGGGTTTGGGCACACGAGTCTGCAGAGATACTTCCTTATTTTTTTGCTAATCTTTCTCATAATCAATTATGCGTTCTTCTTTCGAAACACAGATCAGACTAGATATCATCTATTCATCGCGATTATATTCTCGTTGTTTTCTGCAATCGGGATTTATTTTTTGGTGGATGTTTTTGTTCTGATGGGGGGTTTCCCCGAACATATAAAGATATTGACAACTTCCCTGATTGTGATGGTATTAATCATGTCTCTCATCACACTGGCGTATGAGGACAGCAATTTCAATAAAAGGTGGTACAAGTCACAGATATACAGGCCGAGTAAAGGTGGTATTGCATCCATAAAAGAGGCAGGAGAATGGTTAGATAACCATACTGAGGAGAATGCTAGGATATGGCAAAGTTGTGGCAATGAGCTTGCATATTACTCTGAGAGGGAAGTCACCGGCAATTTCTGGTTCTACTTCCTAGAGGAATCAGAGCTAAGAGAGATATTCAGAGACCAAAATGTTGAGTATATAGTCATATTGGATTCGCAAATTGTGGATGATGAGAAATGGAGAAACTTATGTTGGGTACCAAAATCATTTGCGGAAAAAATCAAGAAGATTTACCCCCTAGCCTACAGGACATCCTTTGGGGACATCAACATCTACAAAGTCTGATGGATAAAAATGAGGATCCTATTGCTTAGCGACTATGTGGCCGAGTTTGGCGGCGCAGAAGAGGTTGTCCTGAAGACAAGAAAACTTCTTGAGAAAAAAGGTCATGAGGTCCGAATCATCGGCTCGGATAAACGGAGAATTCTTAGTTCCTTTTTTAGCAGATGGCTTAGCGCCAAATATTACCGCCAAACAAGGAGGTTGATAAAAAGCTTTAAGCCGGATATAGTCCATTGCCATAACTTCACTAGAAACATCTCGCCATCCCCCCTGCTGGCCGCAAAAAGGCTGGAAGTTCCCACTGTGCTGACCGTCCACGATTTCTATCTGTATTGCCCAAAGACT
This sequence comes from uncultured archaeon, assembly GCA_964592405.1. Lineage (GTDB taxonomy): Archaea > Altiarchaeota > Altiarchaeia > JAFGQM01 > JAFGQM01 > CAZQBY01. Next base: position 75,653 of record CAZQBY010000003.1, read on the forward strand.
TGTGGGATATTCAGCGATGGAAAGGTCTGCGAAAGGGGGTATAATATGCTGTGTCCCTTCTACCAATGCAAAACCCATAAGGTTGGCTATCAGTACGTACCATACTATCTCCTGAAATGGCTGAAGGCAGGCATGCACAGGTATATAATAAGAAAAAACGTGGATTATTTTATCTGCCCCACAGAGGCATTAAAGCGGTTAATAACAAGATCATTGGGTGTAGAGGACAGCAGGGTAATCCATCTGCCAAACTTCATTGAGACCAAGAATAAGAGGATAGCCTTTGACAAAACGAATGAAAAACTGTTTCTGTTTGTGGGCAGATTGAGCAGGGAAAAGGGTGTTGATGTGGGAATCAGGGCGATGGACTATTTGATTAAGAAGGAGGGTCTAAGGAATATCAAACTCAAGATTATAGGTGATGGGCCTGAGATGGAAAACCTTGTTAGGCAGGTCACCAAGCTTGGGCTGGACAAGAACATTAAATTCATAGGACAAGTGGAAAACAAGGGCTTGGGCCGATATTACCAAGAGTCTTGCGCAGTACTATTGCCGAGCGTTTACTTGGAGAATGCTCCCCTCGTCGCTTTGGAGGCTATGCTCAGCGGCAAGCCGATAATTGCCTCCGATATCGGAGGTCTACCGGAGCTGGTCGAGCACAACAAAACCGGCTATCTCTTTGAGATGAGCAATTATGTAGAGATGGGTGAGTATATGAAAAGGCTATATGATAACAGGGAATTATCAGCCAAACTGGGCAAGGCGGGATTTGAAAAATGCAGGAGAGAGTTTAATGCACAATCACACTACAAGAGGCTGATGGAGATTTATGATGGCCTAATTTCTGGCTGATATCAGGATGAGGGACTTCAACAAGGGAACAAATGGAAAGTTACCGGACAGTGTGATTATAGTGACAGCGATTTTCTTACTCATCTTTGCAGCAAGAGTGTTTCCCTATGCTGGTAGTCAGATTCCACCCGGATACGACGCCGGGCTCTACAAATATGTGATTGAACAGTATATTGATAATCTCCCGGGCATTCCAGAATACGATCTCCCTGTATGGGTAAGAAATGCCTATCCACAGGGGTTGTTCCTTCTGACCGACCAATTATACCTTTTCGGCCTCGAACCATCATCAATACTGGGGGCCATTTTCCCCCTCCTGTGTGCGCTCCTGGTGTTCCCTCTGTTCATAGTCGCAAGGGAGTTCTTCGGCGAGCGTGCCGGATTTATCGCAGCGATCCTCTACGCTCTCTCCGCCACCCAATTCCACGTGTTCTCCCTACTCTACTTCAAGAATGTTGTCGGCTTGATACTTATGCTCACCTCTGTTTATCTCCTGAAGAGGAAGCGCTATGCCATTCTGGCTTTGACTTACGCCGCAACCGGCGCCTACCACAGGCCGACATTTCTGCTCCTGACGCTGGTTCTTGTGGCACGCCTGATTCAGCTCTCGGTTTTCTGGGCCAAGGACAGAAGCGATGAACAAGTGAGAAGGAGTGTCAAGTACCTCGGGCTGGCCGTCATCGCCGCTTGGACCCTGCTGGCGCCCTTTTATCTCATGAGGGCAGAGCTCTATTGGGACGTGTTCTCCTCGGCCATAGGCAGCCCCAGCGCAGGGACTTTCATGGATCCGGGGACCTACGCTTGGCTCTCGCTGGTATACCTGCCGTTCGCAGTCTTCGGTTTTGTGTGGCTGGCGAAAAGGAGGGATCTCAACCTCGTTTTCCTTTGGGCAGCGATAAACGGGTGCATAGTCGTCTTCAGTCTGTTTTTCTACAACAGGTTTATAATCCACTTGGACATAGCACTCATAATGCTCGCCGCCGCGGGACTGGGCTACGTGCTGGATTCAAAAAGGGTGCCGAAGATGCTCGGCGTGGCTCTGATTACAGCAGTCTTTGCTATAAGCGGCGCCATGCTACTCAGTGAGCTACAGGGCATGGAGCCTCCTATTTCAGCGAACGAGCTAGATGCTCTTGCCTGGCTGTCAGACAACCTGGAGAAGGACTCCCATATCATCACGCTTTCGAGTCATGCTCCTTGGGTCCTAGGATGGGGTGGAAGAGAGGTCATCGCCCCAGGGCTTTTTGGGCATGACGAGTACAGCAAGGATGAATGGAGGGACTTCCTCAGGGATGGGAGCCCTGACAAGATCCAAGAGTTCCTTAGCATCTACGACAGGCCTTTATACATCTACCGCAAGAGGGGAAATGGCTTCGGATTTATCGATTTTGAGAATGAATGCTTTGAGAAGGTTTATGATGGAGAAGCCATCATCTACAGATACGTGTGCTGATTTATAAGCTCTCATCGGTTATATGTAAAAGGAATGATAATGGAGGCTTTGAGCGCAATCTTGGGGACAGTGCTTGTCGTGTTTATCCCAGGGTATGCTGTAACCCTTGCGATATTCAAAAAGGATGAAATAGACCTGATTGAGAGAATAGCTCTCTCATTCGCCCTGAGCATTGCTTTGGTCCCGTTGCTATTGTTCTATCTCAACCTAGGCATAGGCATGAGAATAGATTTGGCCAGTTCAATCCTGATTGTCTTGCTGATAGTGTTCTTCTCATGGCTTCTGTGGGCCAAGCGAAATGGCAGACTAGAGTGGATACTAAGCAGGATAAAGATACTAAGCAGAACCAGAAGTTAGAATGTTTCACATAGACATAAGACATGGCATAGCCTACTTCTACAAGGATAAATTGTATAGAAATGCCTCTTATCTGGTAATGTCTAACTTAGTCATAAGCATAACCGGTTTTTTGTTCTGGGTAATAGCTGCGCGTTTGTATGAGCCGAGTGACATAGGGATGGCATCGGTATTGATATCCATGATGGCCTTTTTTTCAATTTTTGCGGTATCTGGCTTTGACGTCACATCCATACGATTCTTGCCCTCAATGGATGACGAGGAAGGTGGCAAGCTCATTTCAACATCGTTCCTCTTCGCCATAGCCATCTCCCTGACGCTTTCCACTGCTTTCATCCTGCTTATTGACCTCTTCGCACCCAGTATCAGCATCTTAAAGTCCCCTATATATGGGTTAATGTTCATAGTTTCCTCAGTGTCGTTTTGTGTGTTCTACTTGCTAAACGGCATGTTCATCGCGCGCATGAGGAGCGATCTCGTGCTCCTGAAGGGCAGCCTGCAGGGCGCCCTGAAGGTGATTTTCCTGCCCTTTCTGATAATCGCAGGTGGATTTGGGATATACCTCTCCTACGCCCTTTCTGTGATTGTGGGGCTGCTACTATCCATATTCCTTATAGTGAGGCTCTACTCCAAAATAAGCCTCTGCTTTGATTTTGATGTGCTAAAAAAGACATTAGTGTTCCTGTCAGGGAATTACATATCCTCAATATTTTCACAGCTCCCCAACCTACTGTTCCCGATAATTATACTGAACATGATATCCGGGGCGGACGCGGCATACTTTTACATGCCGTGGCACATGTTCTTCGTGTTCTTTGGCTTCATAGGCCCCATAAATGCTGCGTTCTTGATGGAGGGTTCCTACGACGAAAAGGAAAAGGAGATAGAGATGGGTGAGGTGAAAGCAATAAAGCTATGTTCACTGGTCGTTCTCGGCGGGTTGGTATTGTTCTTAGTATTCGGCAGATTCATCCTGTCGCTGTTTGGAGCCAGATACGCGAACGCCGACAACCTCTTATACGTCTTGGCAGTGTCTCTTGTCCCCGCCGCGATAAACCAAATCTATCTGACGCTTAAGAACATAAGGAAGGAGATGAAGATTCTCACAAGCCTGAACATGTTGATATACTCGTCAAGCTTGGTCTTGGGAACCCTGTTGATTCCCAGCTTCGGCATACTTGGGATTGGATATGGATGGTTCATTGGGCAATCCCTCGGGACTGTATGGATTGGTTTAGAGAGCTGCAGGCACCATATAAGGAGGCGCATAAGGGCCTGATGATGGCCCCCCTCAACAGTTTTTAAAAAGTCACATAAAATAATCGCCATGAAAGGCGTAATCTTTGGGAGCGAGCTTCATTGGTCATGGGAGTCCGACCGTTTCCGCGCTGACGGACATCGAGCCGAAGCATGTCGAGAATCCAATCCACAACTATGTCTACACGACCAAAGCGGATGTGGCACCGCAAAGAGGGCACTGGGTTCAGGGCCAAGTTAGGCATCTAAGAGGGAATCAAGAAAAGCTGTTGAGTATTACAAAAAGCATTAATAAGAGATTTTAGAGGCTTTTCCACCATCCGGGATTATCTTTGTACCAATCAATTGTCTCGGCAATTGCTTTCTCAAATATATAGCCGGGTTTCCACCCCAGCTTTTTTACCTTTGTGGAGTCCAGAGAGTATCTCCTGTCATGGCCCGGGCGGTCCCCGACAAACTCGATATAGCTGTCATCGAGACCTATGTGAGATATTAAGAGTCTTACGACCTCGAGATTCGTCTTCTCATTCCCCCCTCCCACATTGTAGATCTCGCCCGGCTTTCCCTTGTGAACAATCAAATCGATCGCCTCGCAGTTGTCCAAGACGTATATCCAGTCTCTCACGTTCAGCCCGTCGCCATAGACCGGAACCTTTTTCCCGCGCAGAAGGTTCGTGATGGCCAGGGGGATGAGCTTCTCTGGGTATTGGTAGGGCCCGAAGTTGTTCGATGAGCGGGTTATGAAGGTCGGCAGGCCATAGGTGACATGGTACGAGTTGACTATCATGTCCGCGGCCGCCTTGCTCGCTGAGTAGGGGGAGGATGGGTTGAGCGGGTCGGTCTCCCTAAAGGAGCCCTTCGCTATGCTGCCGTAGACCTCATCCGTTGATATCTGGACGTATCTATCAACGCCAAACTTCCGCGAGGCCTCGAGGAGTCGGTAGGTTCCTATGACGTCCGTCTTGACAAATGCGCCGGCATCCATTATCGACCGGTCCACGTGCGTCTCCGCGGCGAAGTTGATGACTATGTCCGAGTTCTTGACCAGCTTCTCGTCGGTCTTCCTGTCGCAGATGTCTCCCTTCACAAACCTTATCTTTTTCCTTATGTCCTTGAGGTTCTCCAGATTGCCGGCATAGGTCAGCTTGTCGAGGACAGTGATCTCGTAGTCGGGGTGCTTCTGCAGCATCATGCGTGTGAAGTTGCTCCCTATGAAGCCTGCGCCGCCAGTTATCAGGAGTCTTTTCATTTTTTTGAGTATTGGAAGTCAACACCAGCTTCAGAGAGCCTAGGCAGCCGCATGTCCTTCGCCGAAAGAAGTGGGTCTTTGACAGGCCACTTTATCCCAAGGGACTCGTCATTCCATATTATTCCTCGCTCGTTCTCGGGGGAATAGGGCTTAGTGGTGTTATAGATGACCTCTGCGGAATCGCTCAGGACACAAAAGCCATGGGCAAAGCCTTCCGGGATGTAGACCATCCGCCGGTTCTTGTCCGAAAGCCTTACCGAGACATGCTTACCGAATGTCGGCGAGCCCCTCCTTATGTCAACAGCCACGTCAAATATCTCGCCGCTCACAACGCGGACCAGCTTGCCCTGTGCCATCGGCGGCTTCTGATAATGGAGGCCTCTCAGCACATTTTTGTGTGACAAAGACTGGTTCTCCTGGACGAAAATGGGCGTTATGCCGAACTCCCGGAAATCGGCCTGCTTGTAGACCTCCATAAAAGAGCCTCTCTTACTTTTGAAGACCTTCGGCGTCACAAGAACCACGTCCGGGATTCTTAACCGCCTGAACCTGAAGGGCATTTTGGTGATATTAATACGGCCAAACATTAATTATTAGGAGCCGAATATAAATGGAAAGGCTACTAATTACAGGATGCACAGGCCTGCTGGGGAGCAAGCTTGTAGAGAAGGCTCCCGAGGGCGCCAAAGTATACGGCGTTGCCCTTGAGAACCCCCGAGGAAAGACCAGATACGAGTTCAACAAACTGGACATAAGCGACAGGGACGAGACGACCAAACTAATTGCGAAGCTTGGGCCGGATACCGTCATCCACACGGCCGCGCTGACCGGCGTGGACTACTGTGAGGAGCATCCTGAAGAAGCGCGCAGCGTGAACGCCTTGGGAACCGAGAATGTGGCCTTGGGATGCAAAAAAACTGGCGCGAGGCTGGTTTATGTCTCAACAGACTATGTATTCGACGGCAAGAAGGGCATGTACGCGGAGACTGATACCCCAAATCCGATCAACGTTTACGGCAAAACAAAGTTGGAGGGCGAGGCCTTGCTCAAAGAGGCGGGCATCGACTGGTGCATCGCCAGGACCAGCGTCCTTTATGGGTGGCATGAGAACTACAACTTCGCTAAGTGGGTCGTCGGAGAGCTGAGGGAGGGAAAGAGCATCAATGTCGTAAACGGGCAGTACTGCTCGCCGACGTTCGCCGACAACCTGGCGGAGGCCCTCCTGCTGTTGTCGGAGAAGGGAGCGACAGGCATTTTCCACACCGCCGGCAGCAAGAGGGTGTCAAGGTACGAATTTGCGGTGAAAACGGCAGAGATCTTTGGCCTGGATTCAAATTTGATTAATCCGGTTACATCAGACAAGTTAAGGCAAAAAGCCAAACGGCCCAAAGATTCCTCCCTAGACATAAACAAGGCAAAAAAATCAGGATTGTATATGATGGACATTTATGAAGGACTAAACGAAATGAAAGGGAGCGAATAGAATGAAGGGTCTTATACTAGCCGGCGGGAGAGGGACGCGGCTGAGGCCGCTCACCCACAGCGGGCCGAAGCAGCTGATACCGATTGCGAACAAGCCCGTCTTGTTCCATGCCATTGAGGACCTGAAGGAGGCAGGGATAAAGGATATCGGAATCGTGCTCGGATTGAACATGCCAGAGCAGATAAGGGCTGCGGTCGGCAACGGCTCCAAACTGGGTGTGAGAGTCACCTACATAGAGCAGGGCGAGGCCAAAGGCTTGGCCCACGCCATCGGCATCTCGCGGGATTTCTTGGGCGATGGGCCCTTTGTTGTCCATCTAGGAGACAACGTCCTCAGACAAGGCATCAGGGAAATCATGAATGAGTTTAAGGGGAAAAAATCAGATGCTGGCATACTCCTCTCAAGGATAAAAAACCCTGAGAGGTTCGGCGTCGCGGAGATAAAGGGCGGCAAGGTGGTCAGGCTTGTGGAAAAGCCGAAGGTCCCGAAGAGCGACCTAGCACTCGTTGGCGTTTACTTTTTCACCCGGCCGGTCTTTGACGCGATATCCCAGATAAAGCCTTCCAGAAGGGGGGAGCTCGAGATAGTCGACGCAATCCAGAGGATGATAGACAGCGGCTACAGGGTGGACTACCGCATAGTTGACGGCTGGTGGAAGGACATGGGCAGGCCTGAGGACGTGCTGGAGGCGAATAGAGTGTTCCTGGAGGACATTAAGACTTACAACAAGGGGACAATCGGGAAGAACGTTAGAATCCAGGGACAAGTACAAATAGGCAAGGGGACAATAATTAGAGGCGATTCGGTGATACGTGGACCCGTGAGCATAGGCGAGAAGTGCGAAATCGTGGATGCTTGTATAGGCCCTTATTCCTCGGTCGGCAGCAACACGAAGATAATCGGCGGGGAGATTGAGGATTCCATATTAATCGGCGATTCGGTGATAAGCTGCGGTAAGAGGATTGTCAGGAGCCTGATTGGCAGCAACTCGCGGGTCGTTTCATCTGAAAAAATGGGGGAGAGCGAGCAGAGACTTATCGTCGGCGACAACTCGGAGATTGAGTATGATGGCCAATAAGGGGAGGATCAGACCAAAAAAGCAGGGGAAGCTGCCCTACGTGAGCATCATAGTCCTGAATTACAACGGCAGGGCGCACCTGAAGGAGTGCTTTGAGTCGCTGCGCAGAATCAAGTATCCCAAAGACCGGTATGAGGTTATTATGGTGGACAACGCCTCCTCGGACGATTCAGTTATCTACACGAAGAAGAACTTCCCGTGGGTCAGAATCCTGAGGCTTGACAGGAACTACGGGTTCGCTGAAGGCAACAACAGGGGGGCGGAGATTGCAAAGGGGGAGCATATAGTGTTTTTGAACAATGACACCGTGGTCCATAGGGACTGGTTGATTGAGCTTGTTAAGGCCGCTATTGAGAATCCTAAGAGGATTTGTTCGCCCCTTATGCTGGATTATTACAGAAAAAACCGCGTGTTGGCAGGTAATATAAAGATGACCATATTTGGCACTCATGTATGCGCAGGCCGTGGAACGCTTTATTCACCAGAGAAATTCACTCAAGTAGATACTTTTTTTCCAGATGGAGGTAGTATGCTGCTGAAAAAAGAGACATTTGAAAAACTGAGTAAATTTGAGTCTTCTTATTTTATGTATGGCGAGGACGTGGCTATCGGGTGGAAAGCATGGCTGTTGGGGTATGAGCTGGTTTTTGTGCCATCCTCAATATACTGGCATAAGGTGGGGGCGTCGTCGGGAGGAGGGAATAAAGGGATTTATGTTTATTATTGCTTGAAAAATTCTATGACAAATGTTTTGAAATACCCTGAGCTGCAGAATTCGGTGGTCATGTTGTTCTGGTTCCTTGTTGTCAGGAGCTTGTGGACTTTGCTTGAAGCTGTGAGGAATAAAAGACTATCTTCAGTAGTCGAAGTCCTGAGGGCAATATACGACTTTGTTAAGGAGAGCCCCAAAATACTCAGGGAGAGGAAAGCCATCCAGTTGAGGCGGG
>CAZQBY010000003.1:84428-92735 GCA_964592405.1 uncultured archaeon
GAACTACGGGTTCGCTGAAGGCAACAACAGGGGGGCGGAGATTGCAAAGGGGGAGTACCTAGTGTTTCTGAACAATGATGTCGTGGTGCATGAGGAGTGGTTAGGTGAGTTGGTTAAAGCTGCTATCAAAAACCCAAAGAGGATCTGTTCATCCCTTGGGCTGGACTATTACAGAAAAAACCGCATTTTGATTAGAGCGATAAGGAGGACTGTGTTTGGAGTCACTGTAGAAGCGGGCCGTGGAGCGCTGAGGTCCAAGAGTGTCCAATCGCTCGAAGAAACGTTTTTTCCGGTTGGTGCCAGTATGCTAATAAGGGCGGATACATTTATAGAATTGGGTAGATATGATCCCTCATATTTTATGTACGATGAGGATGCGGCTCTTGGGTGGATAGCTTGGCTATTGGGGTACGAGGTGGTTACGGTACCCTCGTCAATATACTGGCATAAGGTGGGGGCGTCGTCAGGAGGGCGGGGAACGATGGTTCACATCTATTATTATTTTAAAAATGCTATGAAAAATGTTTTGAAATACCCTGAGCTGCAGAATTCAGTGATCATGCTACTCTGGTTCCTTGTGGTTAAGAGTATATGTACGTCCTTTGAGCTCATGCAGAGCAAAAGACCATCTCTAGTAGTCGAAGTCCTGAGGGCAATATACGACTTCGTTAAGGAGAGCCCCAAAATACTCAGGGAGAGGAAAGCCATCCAGTTGAGGCGGGTAGTGTCAGACAAGCAATTGAGGGAGAAGGGCATATATCTAGGTTTTTCGGACAGTGTTAGGGGAGTTATAAGTCATTTGTTTTCCGAAGAATAAGGGGTCACGAGCTACCGAGACTAAGGTCGGAGTGATTCTCTGATTTTGGTTTATCCTCCCGTCGTCACCTCGCACCCATCGCTGCCGACGATAATCGTGTGCTCCGTCTGGCTAACCAAGCCCCGCTCGGCTTCGTGCAGGACAGGGTAGCCATGCAGCGCGTCGCGCCTGACCAGCTCCCGCAGCGCCATCTTGAGCTTGAACTGGTTCATGTCCGAGAACCACCTCTCGGGGAAAGGCAAGCCATGCCTCTCGGCAGCCAGTTCCAGAACCTTCTTCCCCTCGGCCAGCCGCGTCGGCTTGAACTGCAGAAAGGAGTATATCTCCGTGCGGTTGCCTTCAACTACCCGCCCCCTGCCGCTGGTGGCGAACGGCTCTATGGCAAACGCCTGGCCCTCTTCAAGATGCTTGTCAAATGGAACCTTGATGTTGGGGATTGCCACGCCCGCGTGGAGGTCGTACTGCTTCAGCTCGTGGCCAGTGAGGTTCTCGATGGGCCTGAAGCCGCGCGCCCTTATGGCTTTCTCAATCGACTCGCCAATTTTTGATACAGACACGCCTGCGCGCACCGTATCTATGGCAGCCTTTAGCGCCTCCTCGCTCGCCTTCACAAGCTCCCCGTTCTCTCCCGAGAGGTCTATGGTGTAGGCGGTGTCCGCTATGTAGCCGTCTATGTGCGCGCCCAGGTCAATCGTAACAAGGTCTTTCTCGCCGAATGTCAACTCGTCCTTTGCGGACGGCGTGTAGTGGGCAGCCACGTCATTGAGCGAGATGTTGCAGGGGAAGGCGATTCCGGCACCCTTGTCCCTGAGCTTCTGTTCAATCTTCTCCGCCACGTCAAGCGCCCTAGCACCGGGCCTGATGAGCTTCCTGCTCCACTCCCTGACCTCAGCGGCTATCTTGCCGGCTTGCCTATATTTTTTCAGGGCCTCGGATTCCATCGTGATTTTAGATGAGAATCAGATAAATAGGGTAATATGTTTTTATATCCCACGCACTTAGACTTACACAAAATGGCCAAAGAACCAATCCTCCACTTCAAAGCCTCCCGAGCTTTTATTGTGTGGCTGCTGATTTTGCTGGCCACTTTCATCTCGGCGATGCTGGTGCTGCTAACCTTGGGTACTGATTACGCCCCCAACCAGAACAAGTCACTCATAACCTCGCTTCTCCTTTTCGCTATCTCTGCGGCGCTGTTCTGGAGCCTCAAACAGGGCGACAAGAAGCTCCTTATGTGGAGCGGGACCCTTGAGTTTATAATACTACTACTGCCGCTGCTGTCTTTCAATGCCCGGCCGGACTACCTACCCTATGAACTTCCCGCAATGTTTATCGTAGTATTCCCAGTCCTGTGGGTGATGCTACCGATAGGATTCTTCTACCTGCAGGAGAAGCAGGAGGAGAGGGCGAAGCTCTGGAAGTCGCTGGTCCTGCTGGCCGTGGTGGTGGGCGTACTGTGGGTGGCTTTTAGGCCATTTGGCTATAGCTATTATGCTTGGGATTCCCTCACGCAGAGCGAGACCATCGTATACGCCTCTAACTGGGACGTGTTGGTGTTCATGTGGTCCATGCTCTTCCTGTTGCCTCTGGCGGTCTGGGCCTACGTCGAGAGGAGCCTGTCCGTGGGGAAGAGGAAAAAGAGTGGAGGATTAGTGGGTTTTGTGGAGAAGAACCTCGCCGAAGTCCTCTTGGTAGTGGTCATAATCATCCTGATCGCCGTGGGCTACCTGATGAACCATCCTTACGATTATTCCTATTATATGTGCGGCGACGGCATCTGCGACCAGGAGGAGGTCGGTTGGTGCCCCGAGGACTGCGGCGGGAGTTGTGGTGATGGCATCTGTAGCTACGACGAGGAGTACTACGGTTCCTGCCCTGAGGACTGCGGCGGGAGTTGTGGTGATGGCATCTGTAGCTACGACGAGGAGTACTACGGTTCCTGCCCTGAGGACTGCGGTTAGCACAAGCTGCGGAGGGATGGAGCCCACCTCTAGATGCTCTTAAGAATCTCCAGCAGCTCCTCCATGCGCTTGATCTCAAAGTCGGGTCGTTCCTGCAGACTCCGCGGCTTCTGATTCTTATATCTGCCCCGCAGCAGCCGGACGGTCGTCATGCCCACCCTGTTGGCTCCCAGAATGTCCGTGTCCAGCCTGTCGCCCACATACACGCAGTCTTCAGGCATAACCTCCAGTTCCTCACAGGCTTTCTCGAAAATAGCCGGATCTGGTTTCTCGACTCCTGCCTCCTCAGATACCACAACTGTGTCAAACATGTCCTGCAGGCCCAGCCTCACAAGCTTTTCCCACTGTTTGACAGCCAGTCCGTCAGTCACCACGCCCACCCTGTAACCGGAATTCTTAAGACGGGTCAAGGTCGGTATGGTATCGTCATAAGGCTTGAGGTAAAGTCTCTTTGTATTATGATAGGCAACAACCCCGGCAGCCACTATTTTGTATTTGTCTCTGCGGTTGCCAACAAGCATGTCATAGTGCTTGTTAAAATTTGAGCCATATCTCCTTACTATCTCCTCCAGTTTCTCCATGCCCTCCTCCACCGTCATGGTCCAGTTGGCTGTCTTTATCATGGCCTCGACGGCAGCTCTCCGGGCCATCTCCACCTGATAACTGCTGTTGTAGAGAACGTTGTCGATGTCGAAGAGAATAGCTTTTATCATCGCATAATTATGCGATATGCAATGAAAAATCAGTCAAAGAACAGTGTTTTTAATCCTTGTCATATTAAAATAGGGATTATTCAAAATGGACAGAATCACAAGCGGAATTCACGGCCTTGATGAGCTGATAGGTGGCGGTTTCCTGCCTGGGAGGACTGTACTGCTCTCGGGAGCAGCAGGAACAGGAAAGACCACTTTCGGACTGCAGTTCATATGTGAAGGTGCCAAGAACGGAGAACCGGGTGTGATACTAAGCCTAGAGGAAGACCCCGGGATGTGGAGGGAAGACATGAAGAACTTTGGCTATGACCTTGAAGAGCTGGAGCAGATGAACCTGATAAGGATTATAGATGCCTCATTGACTAAGATAGGATTGCAGAGCGACGAGAAGTTCTCCCTTTCTCCACAGGACTTTGATATGAACAGGATACTCTCCAAAATAATAGTCGAGGCCAAAGGTATGGAGGCAAAACGGGTTTTGATAGATTCCCTACCTGCTCTGGACATTCTCTACGAGGGGAATAAAGAGAAGGTCAGATCGGAGATACTGAAGCTGAACTATATCCTCAAAGCCAATAATCTGACCGCAGTCCTGATATCAGAGATCGGCGAGGAGAACGGCGGATCTTATTCTCCCCACGGTGTGGAGGGTTACATTGTAGACACGGTAATAACGCTACACTATCTGACCCTTGGGAGCCAGAGCGGCCGGACTCTGGTCATAAGGAAGATGAGGGGATCGGCCCACAGTGAAAATATCCACCCGATAGAGTTCGTGAAGGGTAGGGGTATAATAGTGAAGAAGGTCGAGGATACCATCTAACACCAATTTTTATAGGGCCAGTGAAAAACCTTGCCAGTTACAGTAGAAGATGGCAGATTCTGAATACGAGATAAGGCGGTGTATAGACCATCTGGGCGAAACAAATGCTGTCAGAAGGATCTTCTGGCAGATGGACGCAAAGGTAAAAAACCTTATCGAGGGCATCCAGCAGGGCGACGACTGCATAGTCATAGGTAAAAGCATTGTCAATATGGAAGGCCCCTATCCGATGAAGATAGGGATGAAAACCGGGCTTATCCATACCTGTTCAGACATAGTGGTAATGGGCGGCAGGCCTCTCTACGCCCTGAATGCCATGCAGGTGGAGTCTGTCCAACAGGCCGTGGAAGTTTCGAAAATGCTGAAGAAACAGAGTGATGGTATTGGAGTTCCCATCCTTGGTGGCAACACCCAGCTGGAGCACGGATTAAAGCCGTGCATCTCTTTTTGCATCTTTGGAGAGCTGATAGGTAGGAAACCCATACCAGACTCGGGTGCACAGCCGGGAAACAAGATGGTTATAATAGGTGGGCCGATAGAGGGGGAGATTGGAGAGCGGATACGTATAGCCAATGAGAAGTTTAGGACATTCACTGAGGTTGTGGAGAGGGTCAGGATTTATGCAGCCAAGGATGCGTCCCGCGGCGGATGGTTCGGAAACCTGCTGGAGATGATGGTGAAGGCACAGACAGGGTTCAGAATCACTTCCATACCATATCCCAGCTTTGGGAGGTATATGGGCAACTACATGACCTGCATAGATGATGAGGATGTTGAAAAGGTTGTGGAGATCGCCTCCAAATACGGCTGCCCTGTTTCACCCGTGGGTGAGGTTACAGAGAAGAAGGAGATTATCATGGGGAGAAAGAAGCTGATAAACAGCAGGAAAATGGTGGAGATTATACGCAAGACACCTTTTAAGAAACCAGTATTTGATTAAATTGCTTCTTCCTAAATTGCTTCCTCCTGAACAACTCTAATCAGCCAGTTTGAACTTATATCCGTACTGTATTATCCCGCCTTCCCTATCCTCGCTGATCCTGCGGAAGACTGATTCAACCCTCGAGCCTATTTTGATCTCCTCATTCTTGCAATCGACTATCTGGGCAGTCAGCCGGGGACCCTCATCCAGCTCGACAATGGCCATTATGTAGGGCTTGTGAAGCTCAAATCCCTGAGGTGGAGCATGTATTACTGTGTAGGAGTATACAGTCCCCTTTCCGCTGAATCTGCGTACCTCAAGCTTGCCCTGTCTTCTGCATTTCAGGCACAGGCTTCTGGATGGAAAGTAAAGCTCGCCACATGTCTTGCACTCCACTCCTTCCAGCCGGTGCCATTGTGATATATTGCGCCAATAACTCGCCTGACTCTTTGTATGTGGCATTTCAAAACTGTTTTGGTTTGCTTGTACTTGTGTCTTGTTAGTTTGACAGTCTTGTTAGTTTGACGAAAAGCATATTTAAATCATATTTTGAGCTAACAATACCAATGGAAAAGCACATGGAAAGCGTATACGACCGGGATTTTGGGATATATGAAGAGCGTATAAAGCAGCGCGCACTGGAAGCATTTGCAGATGACATAAATGGAGGGGATATTACCACAAAAGCCGTCTTTGGAATCAGGGAAAAGCATACAGCGGGCGCAGTTATAGTCGCTGAGGAGGATTGCACATTGGCCGGCATCCTTGAGGCACGTGCAATACTGGAGGATGGGGGCCTGAAGGTTTCCGGAAAGAGGGATGGAGAGGACGTCAAAAGAGGAGATGTCGTGCTCACAGTAGAAGGCCCTCTCCATGAGATCCTCGCCCGTGAGAGGGTCGTGCTGAACTATATAATCCAGATGAGTGGTATTGCAACAATAAGCAGGAGGCTTTTCAGGAGGCATGGTAGAAGGGTGCTGTTTCTGAGGAAGACCAATCCCGGCCTCCTTCTGAGCGAGAAGCGGGCCGTCCGGCTTGGGGGCTGCCTGCCACACAGGATTAATCTGTCTGATGGCATACTGATAAAGGATAATCATATAGAAGAGCTAGCAAAGGAGTCTGGTAGGGAAATGGCAATAAAGACTGCCATCATGCGCGCAGACAGATACAGGAGAGAGACACTATGGAGAAGGAATAAAAAACTTTTGCCTATCGAGATAGAGGCTGATAGTCTGGAGGACGCAGTGGTAGCAGCTAAGGAACTCTCCAAACTCAGGGGGCCAAATATCATAATGCTTGACAATATGACGCCGGAGTATGTAAGGAAGGCTGTGCGCAAGATAAGGGAGATTGGAGGGAACATAATAATAGAAGCCTCTGGGGGGATAACAGAGGAAACGATAGACGACTATCTCAGGGCAGGGGCGGATTGCGTATCGACAAGTCTCTTTATCTCTGCCAAATCGTGCAGGTTTAGGCTGGACATTATCCGATGACCACAGGGTCCCTGAACCTCCTTATAGCGGAAACAGCACTCATCGCCGCCAGATATGAGGTTCTTGGGTTCTGGGGCGAGGGAACATTTTTCACCTTTGCGCTCAGTTCACCAAACTCCCCCCTTACATAAATCTCATGCTGGTTGCTGGTAGCTCCCGGGTCAGCGATTATGCGGACCCTGGTCCTCTCAAACCCTATGCCAGCCAGGGAGAGGGTAGCTGCAATATTTACATTCTTGGGGAACTTCCTGACGGCTTCAGAAGAGGGACCCTCAAATACAATGGTGCACTCATTGACCTCCAGACCCAGACCTTTGGGGGGTTTTGTTGTGGTCAGCACAACCTCCTGAATCTCCCCAACACCCGCTGATTTTATCCCGTCAAGGCCGGCTATTGCGCCGGAAGGGAGAACAAGCCTGACGCCGTTTTCAGCAGCGAGTCTCTTCAGACGGCCAAAGAGTTTTATATCCACGAATGCCCCGACGCTCATGACCATCAGGCTCTGTTTCCTTCTAAGAATATCCTCAGCATATTGCCTTACTGCCTCCTGGGAAGCTGCCTCAACAACCAGATCCAGTTTGGGGAAATTGTGGACTTCAGTTACACTACACCCATACTTATTTGCAAAATCCCTTGCCCTCTCCTCCACAATGTCATGGACACAGACTATCTCATAGACATCGGCATTATCCGCTATGACACACGCTATGTTTCCTGCACCTATGAGGCCTAACCTCAGCCTATTGGCGGGATACTCGTCCATGGCAGGATTTGAGAGAAGACGGATATAAACAGCCAATATTTATATTTTCCTAAGGTCGAATATCTTGAGGCCCTGCTTGTCGATAATGAATGAGTAAACACCAGTGCTGTGCTTGGTTTCACGCATTTTTATAACGGTCAGGAATCTCTGGAGGACATTACCCTTCAAGTGCAGCTGCAGATGGATTATACCATCAACCAAGAACTCCTCAAGAGAGTATTGAAGATCCCCCAAAGCCGAAGTTTTTCTCTCATGTGTGAAGAGGGTTGTAGCCCCCAGCCCGCGGAATATATTGGCGATATCACCCAGCGCGCGCCGCGTTCCGGCAGGGGGATTGCTCAAACTTATGACAAGACTTATTGAGTCAACAACTATCCTCCTTGGACCAAATGCCTTCAGATCAGCAACAAATTCGGGATTGGTCAACTGGTCATACGGGTCATTGCCCTGTGTAGAGGAGGTATCCAAGGGGATTATTTTTATCTTTTTTGATTCTACCAGACTCTCAAGGTCATAGCCAAACCTCTGGAACTGCCTGCAGAGGCTCTCCGGAGTCTCCTCAATGGTTATAAAAACGCCCTTGTCCCCGTATTTGCGCGCACCATTGGCTATGAACTCCAGACCAAATATGGTTTTTGCAGTCCCGGGCGTTCCTGTGATGAGGGTTATGCTACGCTCAGGCAGGCCGCCCTCTATGAGGTCGTCGAACCCCTGGATACCGGTTGGAACCCTGACAAGTTTGAGTTTTGTCATATTATTTGCGCTTTGGCTTTGAAATTAATGTTTTCTCCAATATAAATCAAACGACGATA
>CAZQBY010000003.1:92835-108326 GCA_964592405.1 uncultured archaeon
GTGATATCGGCCCCTGTTCTTGGCCGCCGTCTTTGGCCCCCCTCTTTGGTTCCCTGTCCTTATTTTTATATTTAGTCCCATTTACTTAGCCGTTCAGCAGGTGGTAAAAATACCTCGTAGGGAACACAGCCGGTTTGGCCTGAGGGCCAGAGTAGTCTTTTTATTGGTCTTGATAGCTGTTCTTGCAGGTCTGCCATCAGCCCTGGCCGATACAGGCATAAGCAGTTGCGGGACACTGGGTAGTGCCGGCGAGAGATATTACCTCACAGCTGACATTATTGTCAACGGCACATGCTTTACGATAACAGCCAATAACATAATCTTAGATGGTGCCGGTCATAGCATACAGGGCAACATGAGTGGTTATGGTGTCTATATCAATGGCCCGGACAACATCCAAGTAATAAACTTTGATGATATAGTGACGTTCAACAGGGGTGTCTATCTGAGATCCTCAAGCAGTTCGATAGTAAGAAACAACACCATGAGGGAAAACAATCTGGGTGTTGATACCTACAGCTGCTCCGGGCTGAAGATTTATGAAAACTACCTTGTAGGCAACACGGAAGAGGCAATATACCTGCATTCTACGGCAAACAGTTATGTTGAAAACAATACAGCCGACACCAATGACTACGGCGTAAGGCTTCAGGCTTCCGACAGCAACGACATACTAAACAACACCATCATAAACAGTGATGAGAATGGTATAGAGTTGGAGCTGTCAGATGGAAACAACATACGATATAACAATGTCACTGATACTAGGAGAAATGGCCTGTATTTTGATTCGGATTCCAGCGGCAACAGTGTCTACTTCAACTATTTCTGTCTCGGCAAGGAAAGTGCCGGTCTGTATTACGACATAAAGGATGAGGGCTCCAACAGCGGCGATGCCAACACCTGTGATGAAACAAGCAATTGGAACGATACGGGAAATGTTGGCTGTAGCTACACATGCTGGGGAACATGTTCCTCTTATTACACTACCATAACAGTTCCTGCCCAGGGACAGAGCTACAACTCCACTATAGCCATCAGGATTGATACCAACGCCATAGATATAGAATATGCCAACTACAGCATATTCAATTCATCCAACTCATCAATACACGGAGATGACCTGACAGAGAATAAGGTAGGAGGTTTTTGGTATTCTGAATGGGTTACAACCAGTTATGATGACGGCCTTTACAATCTCTCAACATATTTCAGGGTAAGCGAGAACTGCTATATAACCAACACCACATACTTCTATGTGGACAACACCGTGCCAACGGTCTGGTGGGACTGGGACTATCTAAATACCATGACGACATTCGGCAATATGACAGTAAGAGTCAATGGATCTGAAATAGTGCAGTGCACGCTTTATCTAAGCGGAAGTCCGAGAATAAACACCAGCTGGAACACTTCCATAGTCTGGCATCTGAACGAAACAGATGCAAATTACACAGTATATGCATCATGTCAGGATCGTGCAGAAAACACAAATACTACAAGCACCGGGTGGTGGAGGGTGGATACACGGGCGCCAATAATCACCTGGAACTGGGATGACCTGAATTCCACCATACCTGTAAACTATGCCAGAATCTCCGTAATCCTGGATGAGAAGGGCAACTGCACATTGCACTTCAATGGTACAAACTACGTCAACACCACCAACGGAACGGAGCTCAGCTGGATGGTCACCAACATAAATGACGGGAATTACACCCACATAAATGTCACCTGTCAGGACATCCTAGGACAGAAAAGCAACTCCTCTACTGTCTGGCTGAATGTATCGAAGGATATAGAGCCGCCATATGTTGAATGGCTCAACTGGACGGATATAAATTCATCAACGCCCAGAACCAATACGACCATAAGAGTGAATGCCTCGGAGGATGTCAACTGTACGCTCCATGTATGGAACGGGACAAACATGAGCTATTACGCTAATACAACCTTCAGCACAAATGCCACCTGGCATCTGGATCTCCCCAACGGCAATTATACGATATTCGCGAAGTGTGATGATGTGATGGAGAACCATGACAATACAACAACAGGCTGGTGGAATGTCGATACCCTCATCTCCAATCTTGAGTGGAACTGGACAGAGATCAACAGCACAATAAACAAGACGGAAACCAAGATCTGTGTGAGTATAGGGGAAGTGGTCAACTGCACCCTTCACTTCAACGGTACAAACTATGTCAACACCACCAACGGAACGAACATCTGCTGGAACATTGCTGGTATGGGCGAAGGCAACTACTCAACAATAAATGTAACATGTGAGGACTCCCTGAACAACAGCAACACGACCACCAATGGCTGGGTGGAAGTTGATATTACACCCCCGGTGATAACTATTGTTTCCGAACAGAACACTACTATCGGGGGGGCAAGGTATGTCTTTAACGTAAGCACCGATGAGGCTGCTGTTTGTACACTCCACTTCAACGGGACAGACTATGATGAGGGGCCGTCAGTAGAAGACTGCTGGAACGATGACGCCGATCCCCACCCCATATGCTCCTGCAATGATTTGCAGAATATAAACACCCACCTAAACTGGAGTTACTATCTGGTCAATGATATCGACTGCAGTGATACAAGAAACTGGAACGGTGGAGCTGGCTTTATTCCCATCTCATACACATGGACACAACAGTTTACAGGAGTAATCGACGGGCGTAACCACACAATATATGACCTCTATATAAACCGCAGTGCAACATATACAGCCTTTATAGGGCTTCTCAGCGGGGGCCTCTACAATCTGGGGATAGAGCGTGGCTATGTCAGCGGTGGAACCGGTGATGAGGTAGGCGGCCTTGTTGGATGGGGTCAGAGTGGTGTTATCCAGAAATGCTTCTTCAAGGGCGAGGTCTTCGGAAACGACAACGTCGGCGGGATTATGGGTTACCTTTCAACCAATGGTGCAAGGATATATGACTCCTATTTTGAGGGTAATGTGAGCGGAGACCAGCGTATTGGAGGCGTGGTAGGAGATCTTTATGGCAGAGTGAACAGGGTGTATTCGGTTGCCAATGCCACTGCCAATATTGAATGGGCAGGGGGAATCGCTGGCCGTGCGGACACTGCGCGCGCGCGGATCCTGTACAGCTTTGCCGCTGGCGGGGCTTACAATAATGGAGAATATGTAGGGGGCATAAGCGGTAACAACATCGACAGCAGCTTCAGACCCGGCACTAGATACTGGGACAATCCGGATGATGATGTGGCTGATGGAGGCAGTTATGCAGAAGCAGATCTGGGATATTTCATGGGTAAGGACCTAGCTGGTGACCCCTTCACGACATGGGATCTGAACGACACATGGAAAGAGATGTCAAGCGACTTCCCACGCCTGAGATGGGAGGACTTCAACATGAGCGAGCATATCTGGCTGGTGACAGTACCGCATGATGGCAATTATACAAATATCAGCTTTACATGCAGGGATCTCTTCGGCAACGAGGGTTATTCCCCAATCTACTGGCTGAGATTTGATGTTACCCCACCGACCATAACATGGACATGGAGCATCAACATAAGTTCAAATGCAACCCCTGTGGTTGTTAACCTCACCACCAATGAAGTGACCACCGGCTGCAATGTGATGATAAACGGTACCAACTACACCATGATACAGGATGATGCCTTCACATATCACTACAACTGGGGAGTTTCATCCGATTACAATTACAGCATAGTTGCATACTGTAATGACACACTGAACAACACAGGAGAGAGTACCTTGGCCTGGTACAGATATGACACACAGACTCCGGCAGTCTATTGGAACTGGAGTGACGCCAATACAACAACTGACTGGAACCGCTCCACGGTGAGAATTAATGGATCCGAAGCCATAACATGCACATTATATGTCAATGGAACCCCCTATGTGAATAATACCCCTAGTATGTGGGTAACATGGTATCTCAATCTGGCAGACGGGAACTGGACGCTCAACGCCACATGTCAGGATGCAGTGGGTTATCAGAACCAGACAAGCACGGTTTGGTGGTATGTCAACACAAGTACTCCGGGACTGGCCTGGAACTGGAGCGATGCCAACTCTTTCACCTACTACAACTCGACCACAGTAGGCATAACAGCAGATGAGGAGGTCAACTGTACGCTATATGTCAATGGAACTATTTATAGCAATTGGACAGCCTATGTGAACGCCACGAACGGAACATTCATAACCTGGAATTTCACTAACATGCCGGAAGGCAACTATACCTTCTATGCCAGATGCGATGATCTGGCAGACAATCCGGCCCAGACTGGTAGTGTATGGTGGACTATAGACAGGACCCCACCCACAGCCAGTTGGGACTGGGACGATGCCAATACGCTGACCATCTACAACGACAGCCTTGTTGCAATAAACGGTTCTGAGATAATAAACTGTACTCTCCATGTGAATGGAACTGATTATCCAATTCCCGAAAACTCTTCCTATGTGACATACAATCTCACACTCGCAGATGGTAACTGGACCATAAACGCCACCTGTGAGGACCGGGCAGGTAGTCAGGTCAATCTGAGCAGTGTGTGGTGGTTGATAAACACCACACTGCCGGGTGTGGACTGGAACTGGAGCGATATGAACTCTGCTACTATGTACAACACTACGACAGTGGGCGTAAATGCCTCACAGAATGTAAACTGCACACTCTATGTCAATGGTACACCGTATGTTAACAACAACAACTCCAATTATCTCACATGGAGTATGGAACTTGGTGATGGAAACTGGAGCTTCACGGCTGACTGCTGGGATCGTCTAGGCCATAAGGCATCACTTCCGGAGGCTTGGTGGAAGATAGATGCCAACCCGCCGACACTGTGGTGGAACTGGACAGATGCCAATTCATCAACGCTTCTTGGCAATTCTACAGTAGTCATAAACGCATCTGAGACAGTGAACTGCACACTGTTCATAAACGGGACAGCATATCCAAACAGCAAACTGGGGAGGCAGATAACCTGGAACGTCTCGGTTACAAATGGCAACTGGTCACTCAATGTCACATGTGAGGACCTTGCAGGATACAAGACCAATTCAACCACTGTCTGGTGGGATGTATACGGCATAGTTCCAACTTATTACTGGACATGGGAATACATAAACCACACGGAATATCCCGGGGCCAGTGTAAACATCAGCTTGGAGATGAACATGAACGGAGACTGTATTCTCCATCTGAATGACACGCAATATGATATGAACCGCAATACCCTAAGTATGATTAAATATCAATACTGGTATGATGTGCCCCTGTCCAACGGAAACTGGAGTATAACAGCCAACTGTACAACCTATCAGGGCATGAATATAAGCCTGACTCCGGCTTGGTTGGATGTATCACAGGACCTTTCTGTCAGAATTCAGAGGAAAACCACCATTGAGACCACTGAGGTTGAGAAGGTCGTAAACCGGACTATAGATGTCATAAAGCGTCTCTCGCTCAAGATATCTGCCCCCAGTCAGATCCGGATTGAAGAACCCGGAATAAAACTGGTAGGGGTTACTGTCACCAATGACGGAGAGGTAAATCTCAGCGGCATCAAAATAGGATATGAAATGGATGCAGACATCGCTGACGTGTCAATATCCGAAACTGACCTCGGAGACCTTCTCGTGGGAGAGGTAAAGGGTTTTGATGTAGTGATGGACAATCCGCCATTAGTGGCTGATCAGCCAGCCCACTATACGATTACCCTGAGGGCCAGCTCCGACGAGCCCAAGATAAGCAGGGAGACGAGCATTGAGGTGGTCCTATATCCATACCTAGAAGGCAACCAGACCGAAATGCAGGCCAAGATGAGATTTGCCAGCGATCTTATGGAGAAAAACCCGCCATGCATGGAATATGCAGAGAATCTAGAATATATCCGGAAAAAGCTGGAAGAGGGGGATTTCAACACAGCAGACCGTATGCTTGATGAGATAATAGAATCCTGTAAGGACCTTATATCTGCCTCCCAGGCCGTCAGTGTTGTGGCTCCGGCAGTTGTCGCGCCGACGGCAGATCCATCTTCATATTTTCTGCTGGGATCCGCCACTGTTGCCATAGCTATTCTGCTTCTTCTGAAGGCGAACAGCATTTTCAGGCGCAGGAAGGTGCACTAAAGGTGTAAGGTGTAACCACAGCAACTACATTAAATCAGGCAAACCCGACAATAGGTGGATAGGAGAGCTGACCTAAGATTTCTGTATGAGCATCCGGAAGGATGCAAGGAAGCGCTTTATATCCCGCTTGAAGGACTTCTGTCCGCTGTATTCCATTATCGAGAGGGCCTCCAGCAGGGCCAACATGCTTTCCTTGACCTTTGGATCCATGCGGGATTTCTTCAGCTTCACGGATATCTCCTCAAGGGTCACTGGTGTGTTGATGCCCAATATTTCGCAGAAGTAGTCTCTCACAACACCGGCCAGTCGGGCCATGAGCACATCCTCACTGTCATATTTGACAGCTTTCTCTAGGTTCTCAATCTCCATCAGATAACGCATCTTTATCTGGGTCCTGCGTGCTCCCGGCAAAGGCCTGTGCGGATCATTCCCTCTTTTGAAGAGTCCGGCCAGCCTGTCAAAAATACTCATCTCTCCCTGATTTTATCCCCTTTATGATTTTAATAGGAGGATTTTAATAGGAGATTTAATAAAAAAGTTCTTCCGACACACCATCTTGCCGCCATTCTATTGCCCCCGACATTTTTATTTTTATTGATATAGACGTTATTGACCACATAGTTTACTACCACATAGTTTACTAACAGAACATATTACAAGATATAATACGGACAAGGTTATGGAATATTGACCCTGAAAATGGAACCAGCTAAGCTTCCGCAGAAGGTTGTTGATGATTACGTCGCAGACATACAGAAGATAAAGGATGAGGTTGCGAAACTCGTCATCGGTCAGGAGAAGACTGTGGATGCCCTCATACGTGGGCTGTTGTGCGATGGCCACGTTCTTGTGGAGGGTATTCCCGGTATTGCAAAGACTGTCACCATCCGCACACTGGCCATAGCCTCCGGATGTAAATTCAACAGGATACAGTTCACTGTTGATCTCCTCCCAACCGACATAATCGGCGTCACGTCCTACGACCCTCACAAGGGATTCTATGTCGTGAAGGGCCCCATATTCGCCAACTTCGTGCTGGCTGACGAGATAAACCGCTCACCCCCAAAGACCCAGTCCGCTATGCTGGAGGGCATGCAGGAGAAGATAGTAACCATCGGAAAGCAGGACTTTCCCCTCATGAAACCATTCTTTGTCATGGCGACCCAGAACCCCATAGAAAGGGGTGGGGTCTTCCCACTGCCGGAGGCCCAGCTGGACCGCTTCCTGTTCAAGCTTTACATGGGATACCCGAAGTTTGAGGATGAGCTGGATATCTTGGACAGGAACATAACAATACACAAGATCTCCGACTACGATATCAGACCGGCAACAAACCCCCAGAAGCTCATTGAGATGCAGGCAGCAACCCACAGAATATATGTGGATGATGCCATCAAGGAGTATATTGTCAAGTTGGTAGATGCTTCCAGAAGGCCCAACAGTTATGGCATAAAAACTGGGAAGTATATAGCATGGGGTGGGAGTCCGAGGGCCTCAATAGGTTTGTTCATAGGAGCCAAGGCATCTGCACTTATGCACGGCAGGAACTTTGCCACGCCGCAGGATGTCAAGGATGTCGCCTTGGATGTGATGAACCACAGGGTCATGGTGAACTATGACGGCCGGGCCGAGGGGATAACCTCACGCAACATTATCGAGGAGATTCTGAAAAAGGTCCCAGTCCCATAGAAACATGGCAAGGAGGGAAAGCGACAGAGGCCTGCGGGTAGAGCATAAGAAGCGCAAGCACAGGGAACTCTTGGTGGAGTCGCCAAAACTGGTGGACTTCGGGCTTATAGATGCCTTCCGTAGGATGGTCAGGGGGCGGGGGCTGGAGTTCGACGGTTTTAAGGAATTTGTTCCGGGTGATGATGCCAAATTCATAGACTGGAAAGCCACCCTCCGCTCCGATAAGATACTGGCGCGGGTATTCAAGCAGGAAAAGGATATCAAGCTCATGTTGATGATAGACGGTGGCTCCACAATGATTTTCACATCACACGAAAAACTGAAGCTGGAATACGCTTTAGAAGTGGCTGCTTCTCTGGCATTCAGTGCCAGCCTGGCTGGTGAAAGTGTGGGGGGCATGGTCTTTACAGAGAAGGTACAATATTTCAGCGCTCCGGCACCAGGGAGAATACAATACCAAAAGGTCCTGAAGAACCTGCTGGACCCGTATATCTATGGAGGAGGTAGTGATATAAAAAAGGCCCTGAAGTATGTCACTGAACATCTGCAACCCAATTCAGTCATCATGATACTAAGTGATTTTCTGAGCCTTCCGGAATACTGGGACGAGGCGCTTGGCATGGCCGCGGAAAAGATGGACGTCCTCGGCCTGATGATACGGGATCCCAGAGATGTGGAGATGCCCCCCAAAAGAATAGGAGATGTGGTCATAGAAGACCCGAATACAGGAGAAACACTAATCTTCAGGCCGGAGGAAATTGGTGGTGAGTATGCACGAGTGGCCCAACAGCAATATGAGGAGATAAGCAAAATATTCAGGAAAAGGATGGCCGATCTCATAGAGCTCAGAACAAATGAACCCTATGTAGGAAAGCTCATAAACTTCTTTACCAGCAGGATATCGAAATGGAAATAGGATTTACAAATCCGGAATACTTATGGTTTGTGCTCAGTGTGCCTGTGCTTGTGATTGTACACATAATAAGCCTTCGCTATCTCAAGCGACGGGCCTTGCTCTTCGCCAACTTCAAGGCAGTCGCCAGAGTCCTTGGCTCCAGCCGGGATCTCTCCAAGAACACCCTACCCTTTCTCCTAAAAACAATTGCCCTTACACTCCTCACACTGGCAGTTTCCGGCATAGTGGTGCAGGAAGAGGTTTTGAGAACAGACTTTGATTTCATGATAGCCCTAGATGCTTCCTCCAGCATGCTTATAGATGACTATCAGCCCAGCCGCCTTGAAGCAGCCAAGGAGGCAAGTCTGCGATTTATAGACTCACTGGCTAACACAAAAACGAGGGTTGGTGTCATGGAGTTTGGAAGTGTTGCCCTTACTGTCATATCACCGACTGATGATCTTGCAAGAGTGCGACAGGCTATAACAAATATCAGGCCGCAGACAGGAGGAACTGCCATAGGGGATGCGCTGGTGGCCTCCATCAACCAGCTTCTGCCATCCGAGCAGGCCAAGGCTGTAATCCTGCTTACGGACGGGCAAAGCAATGTCGGAACATCCCCTCTGGAAGCCCTTAAGCTGGCTGTTGAGGAGAATGTAGTGATATATGCCATAGGAGTTGGGGCACCGGAGGGTGCAAGCTTTGAAAACCTGACACTCATCAGTAGGTTAGATGAAGAGACACTAAAAACGCTTGCAGATGGGACTGGTGGTAGATATTTCAGGGTGGATTCAGAAGATGAGCTCTATCAGACGTTCAACCAACTGGCAACCAAATCCACCGCGCTGGAAACTATAGTCCTTGCTCCTTACCTCCTCCTAGCCGGTCTGGTTACGCTTATAGTAGAGTGGGTTATAATAAATATCAGATACAGGACAATACCCTAAAGTAACCCAAAGGATAAAATATAAAGGATAATTGGCAGGGTTCCTACAACTTCCACAACCACTATTTTGACATTATGTGGATAATGGAGGTGGCCCCACTCCCGCCCACATTATGGGCCAGGGCCCTATCACAGGCAACCTGTCTCTTGCCGGCCTCACCACGCAACTGCCATGTGAGTTCCACTGCCTGCTTTATGCCGGTTGCCCCCACTGGATGGCCACAGGCCTTTAGCCCTCCGGAGGTATTGACAGACACCTTCCCGCCCCTTTTGGTCAGACCATCTTCGGTTGCTTTCCCACCCTCACCCTTCTTGAAGAAACCAATGTCCTCTATAGCCAATATTTCAGCTATTGTAAAACAATCATGTACTTCCGCAATGTCTATATCCCTCGGCTTCAGTCCGGCCTTCTTAAAGGCCTGTTCGGCCGCAAACCGCGTGGCCTTTAGCTGCGTCAGCGAAGCCCTGTCATGCAGGGAAAGGGCATCAGAAGCCTGTGCAGTTGAAAGTATCCTGATAGGTGTATCCGTATATTTCTTGGCGATGTTGTCGCGCGTGAGTATAACGGCTGCAGCCCCATCGGTTACAGGCGAACAGTCAAGGAGTTTTAGGGGTTCGGCAATGGGTGCAGAATTTAAGACCTGCTCCAGAGTAACACGATATTGATACTGTGCATATGGATTCAGGGCCCCATTCTCGTGGTTCTTGACAGCCACGGCGGCCATCTGCTCCTCGGTGGTGCCGTATTCATACATATGGCGTCTTGCTATGAGGGCATATAATGCCGGAAATGTGGCGCCAAAATTGCCTTCCCACTCAAAATCGGCCGCCCCCCCAAGGGTCGTTGCCACCTGAGAGACCGCCACATCAGACATTTTCTCTACTCCTCCGGCTATGACTATATCATGTTCGCCGGCACGTATGCTCAGTATTGCCTCACGAAGTGCTAGGCTCCCGGAAGCACATGCAGCCTCTACACGCGTAGCAGGGATAGGATTCAGTCCGCTTTGATCAGCTATAAGCGCGCCTATATGTTCCTGGCCTGTCAGCCGGCCGGCACTCATGCATCCGCCGTAGATGGCATCTATCTCCGGACCATCCACACCGGCATCCAAAATAGCCCGGATTCCTGCTTCCGCCATAAGGTCCCTTAGCCCCTTGTCCCAGTGCTCCCCAAACTTCGTCATGCCAACACCAATGATTGAGACTCCTGTCATCCTCAAATTCCCTTTATCTTCCTTCTGAACTTGGCATAAACACCGTAGGTTATATACTCTTTATTGTCCATATATCTCTTTATCGGAACAGATCTCCTTCTGGCCTTGGTTATATTTTTTGTTACAGTTATATCAAAGGCATCACTTCCAGAGCCGCTACCGTATGAGACCATGAGTATCCTCTCCCCCGGCTTTGCCCGGTCGAGAACGGAAACCAGTCCCAAGGGGCTCGAACCGGAATAGGTATTGCCTATCTGTGTAACTACCAAACCCGGCAGGAGCTTCTCTTTTGGAATGTCCAGTTTTTTTGCCAGCCTGAGCGGGAACTTCCCGTTTGGCTGATGGGGGACAAAATAATCGTAGTCAGAAAGCTCGGTGCCTGCCTCCTCCATGAGTTTGACGGCCGCACCGATGCTGTGCCTGAAGTAGGCCGGCTCTCCTGTAAACCTGCCGGCATGGCGCGGAAACTCCTCGCCCTCTCTGCGCCAGAAGTCGGGGGTATCAGTTGTAAAGGTGCATGTATGGTTGATATTGGCCACGTTGCCCTTTTCCCCTATGATGAACGCCGCTCCTCCGGCAGCTGCAGTGTACTCCAAGGCATCATTGGGCCGGCCCTGTGCAGTATCGGCACCGATGGCCATGCCATATTCCACCATGCCGCTTTTGACCAGTCCCATACATATCTGCATTCCGGCAGTTCCGGCCTTACAGGCAAACTCCAGATCCGCTGCCATAACAGATGGTGTCACACCAAGAGTCTCTGCAACTATGGCCGCACTCGACTTGACTGCATATGGATGCGACTCAGAACCTACATAAACAGCCCCTATTTTTTCGGCATCTATAGCCGCCATTCTGAGTGCATTTCTGGCAGCTTCTACCGATATTGTAACCGTATCCTCGTCTATAGCAGGGACTGACTTCTCCCTGACCAACAGGCTATCACCTATCCGCTTTCCATCCTCATTCCAGACGGAGGCGATCTCCTTGGTTGTTATTCTGTATCGGGGGATATACCCTCCATAACCAACTATCCCTATCATCCTGAACACATCCTGAACACGGACAAGCCGTGAATTTGTTTAGTTAGCAAAATTCTCTTAAAAAAGGAACCTGCACATCCTGCAAATCTGCCCTGACTCCAGGCTCCGGTCCCGCGGAAACGCTACCTTTGCCCGTCACTTAGGACTATTACATGCCTAAAGGCTTAAAAATGGCCCAAAAGCTTTTTATCCATTAAGTAAGAAAATAAGACGATTTTCTGATTTTGAGATGGACAAGGAACTGACGACGCTTTCTTCAAAAGGGCAGCTGGTTATACCCAAGTCCTTCCGCCAGAAGCTTAAGCTCAGGACAGGAGACTTTCTGGGAATGATACTGGTAGATGACATCATCGCCATGAAAAAAATTGAGGTTCCGGCGGAGAAAATAGAGAAAAAACTCAGCCAGGCACAGCGGGAAAGGGAATTTACATTTGAGGAGTTGCTTTACCCAAAGAAAAAATGAGAAGGCCACAAACCAAAGCCGTCCCCAAACACAGAAGCGGTGCCGATCCTCGACATTTTACCATAAGAGAGGCTGAGAAGTGGACCTACATGGACAGGAGCCCACATGGATGGAAGGCTGTTAATAACAGGATAGTGCCATATCCATCACCAAAACCACACATGATTCTATACGACAAGACAGGAACTCCCAGATTTGTCCTCAGGTATGAAATGGAGGAGAGGGGGCCCATTAGAATACAGAGCATCCAGAGGGAGAGGACCCAGTATGAGGGAGAGCCACCAGACCATAAGTGGTCTGCAGAAAAAGAAACCGCAAAAAGCAAGGAGTTTCAAAAACATCTTGGAGGCGTACACCCGGCAGAGTTCCTGCTATCAGAATTTCTTACCAGACACAGAGATGAGATAGTCAGGCGAATGAAAGATGGCAACCCTGGAGTAGTCCTCTCTCTAAGAGAGAGTTCACTGCATTTTAAAGACCTATACGGCCCTTTGATAGACCGGTTTTTTGGAGGAAGACCTATAAGGAAAGAAAGGGACTTACGTGAGTATGAATTGAGCCCCAGAAAAAAACGGGTAAAAGAGATTTTGGGTATTTAACAGGGGGAATTCAAAATAAAGAAGGAAGAAATGAAACCAAAAAGGATACTGGCCGACACCTCCGTCATAATCGATGGCAGGGTATCGGAGAATTATACGGACGGCAAGACGGAAGTGCTTATACCCAAGGTGGTCATACAGGAACTTGAACATCAAGCCAATGTGGGTAAGAGTGTCGGTGATGAGGGACTCGCTGAACTGGCTAAGTTGCAGGAGCTTCACAAAAGTAAGAAAATCTTACTCAAATTCGTGGGCGAGACTGTTGGGGAGAAAGAGATTAAACATGCCTATACGGGGCGGATTGATGAAATAGTTCGTGAGCTGGCAGTGAAACATGGAGCAACACTGGTAACATCTGACAAGACTCAGGCCAGTGTGGCAAAAATCTATGGCATACCCTGCATATACTATGAGCCGATTATACCTGCAAAGAAAGAGAAACTTATGCTGGAGCAATATTTTGATAACCGCACAATGTCCGTGCATCTTAAGGAGGGTGTTGAGCCATATGCAAAGAAGGGAAAGCCGGGCGAGTGGAACATGGTCCGGATCAGCAATAGACCAATGAAGAGGGAGGAAATCGAGGCCATAATCGAAGAGGTGATAGAAGAGTCCCGGAGGAAGCGGGGACTCATTGAGATAGATAGAAGAGGCTGTACTGTTGTTCAGCTGGGACCCCACCGGATTGTTATAAGCAGATTTCCGTTCTCAGAAGCAACTGAGATAACTGCGGTAAGACCGATAAAAAGCCTGAAACTTGAGGATTACAAGATGTCAGAAAAACTCAAAAAGCGTCTGGAAAAGAAGGCAGAAGGCATTCTTATTGTGGGACCGCCGGGAGCAGGAAAGTCAACATTTGCGCAGGCACTTGCAGAGTTTTATGCTTCCTTGGGAAAGACAGTCAAAACAATGGAGCATCCCCGTGATCTGCAGGTATCCAAGGAGATAACGCAGTATGGTCCGTTGGATGGTTCAATGAAGAATACAGGAAACATACTGCTCCTAGTCAGACCGGACTACACCATATATGACGAGGTAAGAAAAGGTCCGGATTTTGTCATATTTGAGGATTTGAGACTCGCAGGTGTGGGGATGGTCGGTGTGGCACATGCTGCAGCCCCTATAGACGCCATACAGAGATTCATTGGCAGGGTGGAGCTGGGCGTCATACCACAGGTGGTAGACACACTGATATTCATAAGGGGGGGAAAGATCGCCGCAGTCTATACCCTGAATATGAATGTCAAGGTTCCCACAGGCATGACAGAACAGGATCTCGCACGCCCTGTGGTTGAAGTCAGGAACTTCGATACCGGCGATCTTGAGTATGAGATATATACCTATGGCGAGGAGGTGGTGGTCATACCTGTCAGGGAGGTAGCCGCCAAACAGGCCAAGGAATTCAACCGCATAAGTGAGGATTTATACGAGCGGATAAGGAGATATGCTCCCGAAGCAGAAATCGAAAATTTTGGAAAGAGCGTTAATGTCTTTGTCCCTCCCCGGCAGATGAAAAAGCTCATCGGCAGAGGTGGACAGATAGTCGGCGGGATAGAACGGGAGTTTGGCGTCAGCATAAATGTCATGCCATTGAGCGGCGGGCAGGGCATCGTTGCACGAGGTCTGGGAAAGAACATCACGCTCGATGTGGGCAGACAAAATGCCGGGCAGTATGTGAAGATCTACTGTGGTGATGATTATATATTAACCGCAGTGGTTAACAAGCGCGGGGAGATAACAGTCAAGCGCAGGACCAAGAATGGCAGGAAGCTGGCAGCTGCACTGGACTCCGGAAAGAAGTTGAGGTATGAGCCCGTGATTTAGTCGGGATTTTTATATGAGGGTAACACCGGTAACTTCTACACTCTGCACACCCTCCATGGCGCGTATTTTTTCCTCAAGTTTGTCAGTCCCACCTTCCGAATCCGGTCTGATGAACTGCACCTCCAAGCAATTCAGGCCAAAGGCTACAGGCTTTTTTGCGATGGTATGGGGCTCCAGCTCCTCAATCTTGGCCTGAAGCCTGTCAAGATCCACATCAGGACCTGTGGGCATTACCCTTATGACTGAAAGTACATCACCCATCTTAGGGACCCTCAAACCCGCACTTGGGGCAGGTATATGCATTGTTTAGAGACCTGCAGTGTTTGCATCTGGTTATCGTCTCCCCACAGCTGGGGCAGGGAAACTCCACAATAACTGCAGATTTTGCGCCGCAGGTCATGCAGGTTTTCTCAACCATTTTAGCGTCTTGTTTTATTTTTGTTTTATAAAAATCAATTAAGGTTCCGGGGCTGGAGGCCCAGAACGGTTTGCCCGAGTAGGGTAGTCAGCGACCTTTTCTCCAAGAAAAGGTCGATCAAAAGAGGTTTTGGCGCGGATGCCAGACTTATATGCGCCAAAAATCAAAACAAGGGTTCTCGAAACTGAAGACTCAGGACGGTTTGCCCGAGTAGGGTAGTCAGCGACCTTTTCTCCAAGAAAAGGTCGATCA
>CAZQBY010000003.1:108426-108595 GCA_964592405.1 uncultured archaeon
ACAAGGGTTCTCGAAACTGAAGACTCAGGACGGTTTGCCCGAGTAGGGTAGTCAGGATATCCTTGCGGGTTGCGGAGAATCAAGATTCGCAAACACCCGCCGACCCGGGTTCGAATCCCGGCTCGGGCACTTACTAATGCTTGGCGCGGATTGTGCCCTCGCTACTGGC
>CAZQBY010000004.1:0-17933 GCA_964592405.1 uncultured archaeon
CTTCTAACTAATCGGCAGCGGCCGGACGACTGTCGGGCAAAAGCCTGAGTGAAGTCGGTGCACAGGGAAACCGCAGGATGGTAACATCCGTGCAGAGATGCACGCTCTGTCACAGAAACGCTACGGACTTCGGTTAACTGTGATGTTCTCTCTGAGGTTTCCGAAGAAGCCGATGAAACGGACTAATCTGCGGTGTGTAAGGCCTTTGTGCCGCTGAGTTGAATGTCGTCATGCGGGTTTGATGAAGCGTTCAATTCGCTGAACCTGCCAACAGAACACCGGCTATGAGCCGCTGCCACCTCATTCCTTTACTCCTCACTCCAGCATCAGCCTTTCTTTTCGCCGGCGTTTATGCATACCAAACCTTTTTTTGTTAGTTCTTTTAAATGTTATATGAACCGCTCCGAGTTGCTGCAGAAGACTATTAGTGTGCTTCATAAAGCTGATTTTTGGGTCTATTTCAATGAAGGTTTGAGGCAGTACTTTGATCTCATAGGCATCAGGGATTTTAGGATATTTGTCAAGGTTCTTATGAATATAGACAATCTTGGAGCTGTGGAAGGGTCTGAGCTCAAAAAATTTGCCCAAGTCTTTTCGGCTCAATCCTTTGTTGTTGGTGAGCGCGCAGGCATGGAGCCCCTGAGAGACGGTGTCTTTTACCATAGATTTGACAATCCCTGTGTCAATCTGTCTACTTTCACTAGTATCCTTAGGGGAGAATCCATCTCACGGTTTACCAAACGAGGCCACTTCTTGGTAAGCATAGATGGAGACGCACTGAAGGAGCTGAGAGAACAGAGGGGACTGAGCCAGGATGACCTTGCTCGCATTCTGGGGTGCACCGGTCGGACTATCTGCCGTATCGAGAAGCACAACCGGATAGGTGAGGATCTGCTGGAGAAACTGGTCGAATACTTTGGCCGGGATATGGAAATAGGACCAGTGGAACTCCGGCAGCCGGCTGGCAAGATAGAGGTTCCGATCTCCGACCCCCTCAAGAAAGAGATAATTCGAGAATATTTCCGCCTCAAATTAGACAATGTCCCATTCCAGATGCAGATAGACTTCGCTTTGGAGGAAAAGCCTGTGTTAACGCCTGTCAGCCGGACGGAGGGAGAGCTTCGCCACAAACACAGGATTGCGAAGAATCTCTCTGAACTCTTGGAATGTGGAGTGGTCCATATAACAAAAGAGCAGCGCAAGCGCAGGATATCTGCTATTTCCTTCAACGAACTCCACACAATTTCATCCAAGAGAGAGATACTTGATAGGTTGGATTAACTTGACATCAGATTAAAATGAAAACATCAAACAGTTTGCCTTCGGGTCAGTTTGCAGAATGCGTCGCACTGATAACAGCCAAGCTTGGTAAAAAGGAGAATGCCATGCCAGCTACTTGGGCAATACCTGTTTCATTCTCTCCAAAACTTGTAGCAGTCAACATAGCTCCGGAAAGATACACCCATGATATGATCAAAGAGTCGGGGATGTTCGGCGTCTGCCTGCTGGCCGGGGACCAGGTCGAACTTTCGCGCTATGCGGGCTCCTGCTCGGGCAGAGACGCCCAGAAGTTTGAGAGGATACCCCACTTCAGGGGTGATGCAGGCCTGCCCCTGGTGGAGGGCGCTGTCGCTTGTATGGAGTGCAGAGTCGTGGATTCGGTTACTGAGGGAGATCACACGGTTTTCACGGGCGAGGTGATTAACCTCTATGCGGATAATACAAAGAAGCCCCTGTTACTGTTCAGGGGGGAGTACTACAAATTAGGCAAATCGCTCGGAACCTACTAGATACTCCCGGACTAACTTCCGGGCTAACTACTACCGGAAAACAACTGAAGCATCAAAAACAAATACTGTTTGAGCCAAAACAAAAACTTTTTATAGACAAACTAACTAATATTCTACCGCAAATTATTATTTTCTATTGGGAACAAGGTATCTCACCCGCTTGATATTTTGGCGGGATTTTTAACTTCATTCAAAAATCAAAAATTCGATAAAAAATGGCACAGACGGTACCAGTGGTGTTGCTCCCTGAGGGCTACACAAGAACCCAGGGGCGCGACGCCCAGAGGATGAATATAATGGCTGCCAAGATGGTGGCCGAAGCGGTCCGAACAACCCTCGGACCGAAGGGAATGGATAAGATGCTCGTGGACGATCTTGGCGACATCGTCATAACCAACGATGGAGCCACAATAGTTGATGAGATGAAAATCGAGCATCCAGCAGCGAAGATGATAGTCGAGGTTGCCAAGACCCAGGATGAGGAGGTGGGTGACGGCACCACGACAGCAGTCATCATAGCAGGCGAGCTCCTAAAGAATGCAGAGAAGCTCCTAGATCAGGGTATCCACCCATCAGTGATTGTGAGGGGGTATAGGATATCAGCAGAGAAGGCGATAGACGTGCTAAACAAGATAGCCCACACAGTAAGCATAAAAGATAAGGAACTCCTCCAGAAGATAGCCGAGACGGCAATGACCGGCAAGGGTGCAGAGATGCACAAGGAATACTTGGCTGAATTGGCAGTCAGGGCAGTATCGCAGGTGGCAGAGGAGAGAGGAGACAAGATTGAGATAGATACCGACAATATCAAGCTTGAGAAGAAACAGGGCGCCAGCATCAGAGACACAGAACTGGTGCAGGGTATCATAATCGACAAAGAGGTAGTCCATGACGGAATGCCAAAGAGAATTGAAAATGCGAAGATTGCCTTAATAGATTCTGCTCTTGAGGTCAAGGAGACTGAAACAGATGCCGAGATAAGGATAACCTCACCAGAACAGCTACAGGCCTTCCTTGATCAGGAGGAGAAGATGCTGAAGGAGATGGTTGAGAAGATTGTGGACAGTGGTGCCAATGTGCTTTTCTGTCAGAAGGGCATTGATGATATGGCCCAGCACTACCTGGCAAAGAAGGGTGTTCTTGCCGCGCGGCGCTGCAAGAAATCTGACATGGAGGCACTTGCAAAAGCAACTGGTGCACGGGTGGTCACCAGCATTGATGATCTCTCCGAGAAGGACCTTGGTTCTGCTGGTCTGGTTGAGGAGAAAAAGATATCTGGTGACAAGATGATATTTGTCCAGAAGTGCAAAGATCCAAAGGCAGTCAGCGTCTTGATAAGGGGCGGTACAGAGCATGTTGTTGATGAAGCTGAGAGGGCTTTCACCGATGCCATTGGTGGGGTCGCTTCAGCAATCGAAGTAGGTAAAATAGTTACAGGCGGCGGAGCTGCAGAAATTGAGATCGCCAAGAGCCTGCGCGAGTATGCAGAGTCTGTTGGTGGCCGGGAGCAGCTGGCAATAAACGCCTTTGCTGACTCTGTTGAGATAGTGCCAAGAACACTGGCCGAGAGCGCAGGTATGGATGCCATCGATGTCTTGGTAGAACTGCGCGCAAAGCATGATGATACAGATGGAGCGCAGATAGGTTTCAATGTCCTCGATGGCAAAACAGAGAATCTCTGGAAGAAGGGCGTCGTCGAGCCGCAGAAGATAAAGACCCAGGCAATAAAATCAGCGGCCGAAGCGGTTGAGCTTATTCTGCGCATCGACGATGTGATAGCAGCTTCCAGCAAGAGCGACTCCGGCAGTTCGCCAAAGATGCCAGGCGGACCGGGGGGCATGGGTGACATGGAGATGTAGGGGATAACCCTACACTCCCCCAATTCCATTAATTTTTATTTTACAATTCTATTTTAACATTATTTCACATTATTCTGTTTTTTACATTATTCTATTTCAGTTTGGGAACCAACCCAATACAGAAGGAGACTGGGCAGGGCCCTACCCTAAAGGAGCTTCAGAACCAATTCAAACACTATGAAAGCTACTACCATGCCTATAAATAACATTGGCTCTACTTCTATACCCCTCTCTTCATTGAAGTATCTTATGATACCCGCTCCCGTGAGCGGATTCTCTGCCTGGGACCTTTTTAATGCAGGCATTTTAGGATAAGCACCATTCGCTTATTTAGAAATATTAGTTTAAAAAGCTATAATTGCTACAATTCTAGAAAGTTTCTTATAATCTTCCGCCCATCCTTGGTCAGCACACTCTCCGGGTGGAACTGGATACCATAGACTGGATACTCCCTGTGCTCCACAGCCATGATCTCTTTGTCATCATTGCTTATGGCACAGACCCTGAGGCAGTCCGGCATGGTTTTGTCATCTATTACCAGCGAATGATATCTGACAGCCTTAAAGGGATTTGGAATTCCCTTGAACAGTTTCTTGCAATAGTGGCTGATCATCGATGTTTTTCCATGCTTGAGGCTCTTGGCATGCCGTATGGTTGCTCCATAAACATAACCTATGCACTGGTGGCCAAGGCAGACGCCAAGTACCGGCATCTCTGATCCGTACCTCATTATAACTTTGTTTGAAACGCCAGCATCTTCCGGGCGCTTTGGACCGGGAGATATAAGTATCCTGTCGATTTCCTCCCTCTTTATGATCCTGCTGATTTCATCTAGGCTGGTGCGGTTGTCAACAACTGTGGGCTTTGCCCCCTCCTCACCGATGTATTGCACCAGATTATAAACAAACGAATCTATATTGTCTATTACCAGAACCTTCATCTTGTCGTCAATCCAGTTTTTGCATACCTCCCAGTGCCTTAAGCATGCCTTCTGCCTTGTTAACAGTTTCTCGATATTCCAACTCAGGTCTGGAGTCAGCAACTATTCCTGCACCGGCCTGCATGTAGGCAGTCTCACCTTCAAACACCAGAGTCCTTATTGTTATGGCAGTGTCCATGTTGCCGTTAAAAGAGAAGTATCCGACTGAACCAGCGTAGATGCCCCTCCTAGAGGGCTCGAGCTCGTTGATTATTTCCATGGCCCGTACCTTGGGAGCGCCGCTGACGGTGCCGGCAGGGAAGATGCTCTTCAGGGCATCAAACGGGTTCTTGTCATTCCTCAGCTCACCCTCGACCTCTGATACCAGGTGTTGTACATGGCTGTATTTCTCCACAGACATGAACTTATTAACCCTGACACTG
The DNA here is from genome assembly GCA_964592405.1 of uncultured archaeon. GTDB lineage: Archaea > Altiarchaeota > Altiarchaeia > JAFGQM01 > JAFGQM01 > CAZQBY01. The sequence goes on from CAZQBY010000004.1 coordinate 5,012, forward strand.
CCGAACTTTGCCACCCTCCCTATGTCATTTCTGCCCAAATCCACCAGCATCAGGTGTTCAGCACGCTCCTTCTCGTTCGCAAGCAGCTCTTTCTCCAGCTTTTTGTCCTCTTCTTCTGTTGTTCCACGTTTTCGCGTCCCGGCTATTGGATATGTAAACATTTTTCTACCTTCCACTCTTATCAGCATTTCAGGACTGGATCCCACTATCTTGCGGTCTCCGAAGTCAAGGTAGTACATATATGGGGACGGGTTTATCCTCTTCAGGTTTCTAAAAACACCAAACGCATCGCCGCCGAACTCAGTCTCAAAGCGTTGTGACAACACGGCCTGTATTATATCCCCCTCTCTTATGTAACGAAGCGTTGTCCGCACCATCTTCCTGAACTGACGTTCACTCATATTGCAAGAAATATGTATGTCATTCTTCTCACTGCTGTCAAACTTGGGGAATTCAAAGGAAGAGGCAAGTTCATTTAATTCTCTTATAGTGGCTGCCTCGTCGCATTCACCAAATTCGTTCTGCGTGAGCAGGGTCTTTCCTGCCTTGTGGTCAAAGATGATGTTGTTCTTTGTCAGGACAAACTCGCAATCCGGTTCTCGTAGGTCATCCCTGTTCTCATCTAGGTCTATATAATACCTAACCAGGTCATAGGCCAGATAGCCAACCAGCCCACCAAAGAATCTGATGTTGTTTCCGCCGACCAGTCTGAACTGACACATCAGATTTTGCAGAACTTCCAGAGGATCGCGTCCTTCAACTTCCAGTCCATCCAGTGCCGGATCATCTGTTGTAAGGTTTATTTGCCCATTCTTTATAACCAGCTTGGCCACAGGATTGAAGCCTATGAACGAATAGCGTGCAACCTTCTCCCCACCCTCAGCCGATTCCAGCAGATAGGTGTCTTTTCCACGGACTGCCGCATAAGCACTATCCGGGTCTCTCAAATCCAGTCCTACAGACACGGCCTTTACATTCATTCTTTTGAATTTTGCTTGAAATTCTTTAAAAGTGATTAATTTATTTCAATTTTCTCTACAATATGATAGCTTTTTATATCTTTAATCATTAAATTATCAAAAAATCATGGAAAAACAGGAAAAAAAACTACGGATTGATGACATAAACCTGGGGATACTCCGTATTCTACAGCGTAATGCACGCACACCTTTCCTTGAGATTGCGCGTGCTGTAGGGGTTTCTGGAGCAACAATTCATGATCGCGTCCGCAATATGAGAAAGGCGGGAATTATAGAGGGATTTACTACCAACATCAATTTCAAGAAACTTGGTTATGAAGTGACTGCAATTGTCAGCATAATCCTAGACCACCCAAGCCTTGACCTGAAGAAACTGAAGGAGGACCTGCTGTCCATACCTGAAGTAACAGAGGCTCACAATCTGACAGGTGACACGGACCTCCTTCTCAAGATCCGGACCAAGAGCATAGATGACCTCCGCGACCTCCTCACCAAGAGGATACAGTATTTGCAGGGTGTAAAGCGTATTAGCACCAGTATAATTCTCGACTCCCCGGTGGACAGAAATGCCGTGCTACTTTGATTAGCCCCAGGCATTTTTATTTGGGGCTCTATTATCCTATAAAGGTACTAGTGCTAGATATTGCGGAAGGGTTAAGTATCACAGAAATGCTTAATCAGTCATAAGCTTTATGAACAGCCCGGTTGCAACCAAATCAGCTGTGGCCCCTGGATTTAGGGCATTACCATCCGAACGCAGATAAGCATCCAGCTCATCAATACTCATGATGCCTTCCAGTACCTGTCCTGCCATCTCTGAGACCTTCTTCGCCATTTCCAATCCCCTCTTGCGTGCAATAAGGGTGTCCGGATATTTTGACAACACACGCAGATATTCAGTGATTATGGATTCTTTATTGGTCTTTATCATCCTTCCTATTGCGCGCGCAATAGGATAATCCATAATCCACTCACGTGCAAGCCTGTCATAAGACTTGGCCATTTTCATGAGTCCCAGTGGCGTTATACCCTCCATATCAATAACATCAAAAATCTCCTTAGAATAGATATCATATCTCGCCAGATTCAAATCTCTCAGTTTCATGCCGCCTAGCTTTCCCTTCTGCATAGCCTTAACAATCCATTTTGTATCCTCGGTTGTTAATGAGGATAATAGCCTTCTTGTACTTCCGCCTCCAACTGCCGCCAGTGGCATAAACATAATCACTATGCCAAAGTTTATATTTTTCTCCCCAGATGTGGCATCATAGATAAGTCTGCCTATCCTCGCTGTCTCTCCTGCACGCGCAGCCTCCTCTACAAACGGCTTCAGACTGTCTGCAGCCCTTATAAAGTCCTGATAGGACATGTTACTGAATCCCCTAGTAGGTGTAACATTTCCCGGCTTCTCTGCTGACACCTCCAATACCGCTGCCCTGCGGGCACATTCGGCTATAAACTCGGGACTCTTATTTCTCATACGGCTAATAATATTATCATGCGGAACAGAAAACTTTTAACAATATACCAGAGGCTTCTAGATGCCTACGGTGCTCAGGGATGGTGGCCTGCCAAGACGCGCTTTGAGGTCATAGTAGGAGCCATATTAACGCAGAACACAAACTGGAAGAACGTGGAAGCAGTAATGGCAGAATTGGAGAGAAGACATCTTCTGAGTCCAAGGGCACTGGCGGGGATTAAGACCAGTGAGCTTGCACAGCTAATAAGGAAAACCGGCTACTTCCGCCAGAAGGCCAAGAAGATAAAGGCTTTTCTCGATTATTTTAGGACTTATAATTTTGATTTGGATTCCATGATGTGTTTGGATAAGGATGTCCTGCGCACACAGTTGTTGCAGATTTGGGGCATAGGCCCCGAGACGGCAGATGCCATTCTCCTCTATGCCCTTGATAAACCAGTGTTTGTGGTTGATGCATATACCCGACGCACATTCTCACGCATGGGTCTGGTTGATTATAGGATATCTTACGAAGATCTGCGGGCCTTCTTTGAGCAGCGCCTACCTTCTGACTTGGAGCTGTTCAAGGAGTTTCATGCCCTCATTGATGAACTGGCCAAGAGGAACTGCAGGCCAAAGCCCCAATGCCAGAACTGCCCTGTTGTAAGCCTATGTGCCTACAGATCCCAGACGTTCATCTAGAACAAGGGCTCAATATCAATCTCTGCTAGGGCAACAGGATATTCCAAGTGGAAGTTCTCTAGAACCTCTGGGCATACCTCTCCAAAAACACCTACGGGTTTCCTGCCGACAATAATCTCCCCACATCTTCCTTTTATGAATGTTGGTCTGTTAGCCTCCCTGAGTCTATAATCGACACCAAGGTTCCTCAGCAGGGCTTCGACCACAGATTGCATCTCCGAGAGATTTACTTCCTGCCTGAGGATCGCCATCCCCAATATCCGCCTGTTTTTACATTCCTTACGACTTGGAACCACGTCGTCCAACTCAAATATCCTCTGAGGTATACTCTTTTTCTTGTTGTTGGCCAGTGTATTCAGGAGAGAAGGTATAACAGAAGGCCGGATAACAGTAAATTCTTCTGTACGTGGATTTTTTATTCTGATCGGTTCGGCATCTATCTTTGCCATTTTGAGAGCACTCGGATTTGTTAGCGTAAATGGAAGTGTTTCCTGGAAGCCCAATCCCAGCATCAAAATCTTTAGACTAAAACTTCTCTCCTCCAGAATATCCGGTTTTCCGATACTTGGAATATCTGTTTTTTCAGGTTTGAAGTTCTCATAACCATACGCTATTGCCAGATCTTCCACAATGTCTATGGGATGTAGCACATCAGCCCTGTAACAGGGTATAAGAACCTCCAGAGAATCTGCATTTGCCTTCCCAACACCATAACCCATTCTCTTCAGAAGGCTGATCATGGTCTTTCTATCCAATTTCAGTCCAAGTAATTTATTTGCATAGGGCGTCTTTAGCTTCATTACTTCAGGCGACATGTCCAACTTCTGATTGTCAACAACCACAGAGACTATCTGCCCACCACGGTCTGCAAGAGAAGCAAGCACAATGTTGAGTGCATGCTTCAAAGCAGGCTGGTTTGTCCCGGTCATCTCAATGAAAAGGTTAGAAGTCTGTTCCGTAACCCGCGTGCGTTCTGCATTGATTATGGGTGGCAGAGAGACGACTCCTCGCGCATCCAAAACAACAGGTAGCAGTTTCCGGCCCTCCAGGATGTGGCGATAGTCTATGCCTTTCGGATGTCTCTTGAGCACCTCGCCCAAGGTCATCTCCTCTGAAAAATCAAGCGGGATGAACGTCAATGAATCCGGCTTCACGGCCCTATACTCATAAGGCGGAGTGGTCTTATCAAAGTCATGTATTCCTATTGCCACCTTGGAGCGCTTTCTTCCATGAGAACCATGCAGAGCCTCCTGTATCTGAATGATGGACTGGATAATATCTTCACTCATAGGTAGGTTCTTGACTATGGCCGAGACAATGTAGGGTCTGATCAATTTGACACTGCTGTCAACAGCCAGCTTTATCAGCGAGTCTTCCACCTTATATTCCTTCAGGCCTACCTCCACACCTGTGAAGGTCTTATATGCGCGCGCAAAGCCCTCCACCGAGAGCATATCGGGTCGGTTTGGGAAAACCTCAACGACCATTCTGTCTTCTGTCACTTCCTCTACTCCTGTGCCAAGCATTGCTATGCGCTCTTCAAGCCTCCTGAGGGGAATCCTTTTGCCGACAAGCTGCATGAAGTCGCCAGTCCGGAATTCGACAGTAGGCATTGCTTATTTAAGTATATCATGCTTAAAAGTAAGATATGAAAGGCCTTGTTGCAGTTATGGTGTTGCTCTTGGCGGCCACGGTATTGGCCCAGGGGGTTGGCCAGAACGAAACTCCGGACTCAACAACAGATTTTATTATGGATATAAACCCAGTAGTTCTAATAATAGCCGGTGTGGTACTCTTTTTTGCCTCAAACCTCGCCAAGCTGATAGCGATAGTACTGATACTGGTGGGGATAGCAAGTTTGATAATCTCTTCCATCTGAAGATTTTTGTCTTCCCACTATCTATATAAACGATGAAAAAAGCGGTTTTGGTAGTGATGTTATTCCTGCTGGTTCAGCTGGCGGTCGGTGTAAATGCTCTTAATGATTCTGAAAATGTTACAGAAACAAATGTCACTGAAACACAGAGTGACAACGTTTCTCTCCCATGGCTTCCACAAATCAATACGACAGAACTTGGTGAGAAGTTTAAGAACGCTACGGAAACCGGGGTAGGGCCCCTGGATCAGGCTATTAACTTTCTTTCGGATGCCAGTCCGTTTCTGCTACTGATAATAGGTATTCTGCTGATAGTCTTGGCGGGCTTCGGTAAGATAATAGGAATAGTACTCATTGTGCTGGCCATCATTCGACTTATCTGGCTCATGTTCTTCTAGAATGCACGGTCTATGTGATATTTGCGGTGCGGAGTCAGTTCTCCAAACCTGCCGGCTGTGTGGTGCTAGGGTCTGCCCAGCATGTTTTGATCTGACTACGAACTTCTGCAGGCGTTGTTCTCGCGGAAAAACCTTCTAATGATGATTTTTATAAGGTGAAAACGCTAAATTATATGCCCAACTAAAATGTTCATTAAGAAGGAAGAAGAACTATTTGACCTTGAGGCAGTTATGCCAAAGGAGTATAAGGAGGAAGCCCTAAAAGACTCTGGGGAAATTGTGACTGTGCCCCAGCCCGGGATTACTGACCTAACGCAGGTGTGCTACCTGTGTAGCAGGGGATCCCATGAGGCAGTCCTGATACCAGTTCTTCATCGAGGAATTGAAAAATGGGTGTGCCCCAAGTGCCTCAAATCGGCTATAGATGCGGATTCCCAGTCCAGTTATTCCAGTTCACCAGAATTTGGAGTGGCTGGGAGTGGGCTCAGTAATGGTACGGGTGGGGGCTCAACAGAGAACAGCGAATACCGCAGCCCGATGTCGATGTTCGACTGATTTACGGGTTATCAGGGATTTACTGGTTTATCAGGGCATTGATCCTCTTTATAGCATTGAGTCTATCCCGGTTTCCCAGCTTTGCCTGTCTGATTGAATCACTCAGAGTCTCTATGACTTTCTCATAGTGCTCCAGGTTTGGTTTGTATGGAAACCCATCCTTTCCACCAAGGCAAAAACTGTATCTGCATGGATCCGTAAAGCTGGGTTCTTCACCATAAATCAGATCTGACAAAAGTGCCAAACTCCTGACTGTGGCCGGACCAACACCCCTCATCCCAAGGAGCTGTTCAAAATCCTCAATCTTCTCCTCGTAAGTTCTCAGGAGTATCTGCCTGATTTGTTTGAGATTTATGTCCTCCAGCAAGACACGATGTCTCTTTGGCATCTCCAGAACAGGAAGCATATCAAAGTCATTTAGGGTTCTTTGTGCCCCATTCTTTATCTGCCTTGTGAGCCTTATGATCCATTCCGGGCTTTCTCCTGCCAAATCCACACAGGCCTTTCTGGAACCTTTGCTCTCTTTTGCTACCATATTGAGCGTCTTCCCAGTAGAGTCGCAGCATATAGCGTGGTGTGGCTCTTCGACAAAGCTCCTAACCTCCCCTCCCAGCCAGTGATACCTGCGTGCATATTGTTTTTGTGGGTTCATACCCTGCTGTATAACTGCCCATTCCCCTCTTTCTGTCATAATCAGGCAGTGGTGGTAAAGATAAAATCCATCTTGAACAGCTGCATTATCCACTTTGGCAGCGAGTTTGCTCGATTTCTTTAGGTTCTCAATCTTTTTTGTAGACAGGGAGAATGTCTCACTGTTTTTTTCAATATCATCAGGCGTCCTTTTTGAAGCCTTTCCTTTGCCCCCACATATTGCGATCCCCATTTCCTCCGGCTCAACAGCTGTCTTTAGGGCACCGAGGAGTGTGGTGGATACCCCCGAACTATGCCAGTCAAAGGCTATTGCACAGGAAAATGCCTGAAACCAGTAGGGGTCAGTGAGTCTTCTGAGGAACTCTTCCTGCGAGTATTCATGGATAATGACCTCTGTTATTGCCTTCGACAGGCGGGTCATCCTGTCAAAAAGCCATCGTGGACATTTGCCTCCGTGCAAGGGTAGATTGGCTATGCCAGTCCGTCTCATATAATCTACTATACCCAAAATACTATTAAAACTAACGGGGCTGTGAGCAGTGAGCAATAGTTTTATTGGGGACTTACAGACTGAGCGTTGTTATCCTCGTTGCATTCATCTAATGCGTTGTTGTAATCTGCCACCACGGTTGCAGTATAACTATCAACCCACCAGTCAAGCTGGTTGCAGGACTCCGGTCCGCTACCTGAGACTGTGCCAGATTTATAGAAGCTGGTAGTAAAGGTGCTGCTCTCTTGCCCGCTGTTCAGGGATGGTATGGACTCTGTCTGGCTGCCCACATTGGGGGATATCTCCACCTCTGCACTCGAAGCACCAGATGCAGCACTTCCAGTATTCCTTATCTTAAAGTTAACCTCACCCTCCAGCTCGCAGAAAGTCTCACATACTTCGCCCTGACAGGTGGTCGAGGCGCTACGATGAATGTTTGCCGAAAGTGAGCTGACATACAGGTCCGGACAGGGCGCTTGAACACATCTATAGCAACCGGTATCCTGATATTCTTCACAAATCTCGCCCGCATCACACTCACCTTCGCAGTTTGGATCTTCATATAAACCAGAACCGCACTCTACATTCATACAATACCAACATTCGTATCCCTCATGGAAGGCGCAATAATCCGGCTCATCACACTCCTCTTCACATTCTCCCTGTGAATCATACATCCCTCTGTCAGCACATGTTTCTTCGGGTTGCCACTGCACACAATACCAGCAGTTGGTGCTCTCATCTATAGCGCAGTGGTCCGGATCCTCACACTCTGATTCACAATCACTTTGTGATCCATACATGCCCATGTCCTCGCACACCTCTGTCGGGGTACCACAGACATAGCATGGGACATCGGGATCCTCAACTACACACTCTTCTCCCTCTTCACACTCACCATCACAGTCTGAGGAGATATATTCACCCCTGCCGCAGATGCTCTGGAGATAGCAGCAGTCCGTGGCCTCGTCGCAGACACACCTCTGATAACCCTTCCTTCTTTCCTCACACTCATCCGGAGTGTATTGGTTCTCCGGGCATCCCTCCTCTTCAATGCAGTACCAGCACTGGTCGTCGCCCATGATGCATGAGCCATCACAGCTTGCTTCACATTCAGTCTTATAGAAGAACCCATCCGGTCCACATTCTTTTTCCTCTGGTGGAGTTTCAATCAGTTCACATTCGCAGTTCTGGTTGCATACCCCATTTTCCGGACATCCGGTTGGATCTGCTTTGGGATCGCATTCTTCATCCCCGTTTATCACCCCATCACCGCATTTTGGTCCGCAGGTCAGCGGCAGACATTCACACTCCTGGCTGTCTATCTTTGGAGTCTGTTTCTTTTTGTACTCCTTGGCTACAGATAGCTTGGCTTTGGCTGACGCATGCGCCTCAGCTATTGAAACATATCCGTCCTTATCCGTATCTGCATGGACTGGATCATACATATCCTTAACATAGCCGTTGGTATAATCGCCACCGTGCCATCTGCCGTTATTATCCTTGCCAAAGAATGCTACTTCATCGCTGGCAGAGGAGACTGCTACAGTTCTTCCGACTCCCTTGAGTATGTCAAAGAAGTTACCTGAATGGCATGACTCAATGACTATGCTCACATGGCAGCTCTTCTCTGGAGTCTTACAGTCCTCTTTGGGGCAGGCTGGCAGGTACTTGCTTATGAGCTCGTCGAGCTTCTCCGGCGTGAGCACCTCCTTCCCACCCTTCTTACCATTGAGTATTATGCCGCCGCTGGGCCAGGTCTTGCCATACCTTCTCCCGCCCTTCCTCAAGCCGTGGCCTATGATGTATATCATGACCCTGTCAACGCACTTGACCTCGTTGCCTAACTTCTTGAACGCGGCTTCTATGCCCGCGAGGCTGCTGTAGCCGCCGGCCGTGACGCCGTTGTCCGACATCTCTCCAATCTCATCGTCCCAGTGCGGCGCTAGGTAATGCCCCCTGTCATAGCCCTGCTCACCCAGCATCCGCCAGATATCATCTGCCGAGTCCATTGCCTGCCGTCTGCGACTGTTATCCCCTGCATTGATTACGATGGCATGATACTTCACAGGTGTGGTGCATGGACCTTCATTCGGCCCAGGACCTCTTGGTCCTCCACCACCTCCGCCGCCCGGTCCCTTGGGGCACCTGCAGTTCGCCTTACACTTACCCGGACAGGCCTTGTCATCTTTGCCGTCACATTGTTCACCGGCATCCTTCACATTATCACCACAAATCGGCTTCCTCTTGCCGCCACCACCACCTCTTTTGCGGTGTCCGGCGTTGAGTTCTACCAGAAAATCCTGTATCTCTCCATATTCAAAGGCCCCCTGTCCCTTCCAGTCCTTATAATCTATGGGTTTACGGGTTATTGCGAGCCGAGCCCATACCGGTGTGGGCATTATCATACCACTCCCCCAGTTGAACCAGTCTGTCTCTACCCATTCCGTAGAGCCGGGTGCTATTTCAATCTCTTGATTCTGGATGGCCCACTCCTTGCCATTCTGTTTTCCACCCCATGTACCATTCTTATCAAAGTCAAACAGCACGTTTATATACCTTTTCCCTTTGGGGGCAGTATCATCTATCGTGACCTTGAACTTGAGCCGGGCCTTGGCCGGGATGCTGACCGCCATGATTAGAAGATAAACCGGATCATCCCTGTCAGTGTCCACCAGATTCTGAATGCCGTCCGGATCAGCCGGATCGTTGGCATCGTCTTCGGCGCTGACCTCTGTGCCTATCATCTCACCACCGGGCTTAAGGATATGGCCGCCTATCAGGCCAGAGGTGCTGTTATATAGCGTTGGAAACCTTCCGGCAATTCCCGGATATGCATCCATACCATCCGGCGCATCGCCATAATCGCCGTTTGGGGCTTGTGCTTGTGCAGAAACAAAACCAAAGAAGACTATAGACACAACAGCTGCAAGTATCCACAATCCTTTCCTATCCATCATATAGCCTGTATCTCAATAACTCCTCCGCAGTCTTCTCCGGCATTGAACATGTCCTCACCGTTTATGTCTGGAGGCCATGACTCCTCATACACGGTCTTCTCACCGGTCGAGGCATCTATAAATATGTATCTAACATCGTGCTCGAAGAATGCACCCGGAACCTCATCAACATAGGCAAACCACACCGGGCCTTTAACAGAATACTTGTCTGGATCTCCTTGTGTAGCTACCTTGTCGCCAGATTGCAGTTGCCTGCAGAATAAGTATGCTATTTCGTTGCCGGTCCTGAAGGCCTCTTCTATCACGGCCTCCATAGCTCCATTTTCAGAAACTGTTGAGCTCCCTCCGGGGGTTCCAACATCTACCAAACCACCTCCCGGCTCATGGGGCTGTGCTGTTTCACCGCCGGACGGTCCGCGGGGGCCTGTTGGCAAGAAGTCTTTTGCCCAAAAAGCGATAAATAAGAGGATTACAATCACAACAACAAGGCCTATCACAAGGCCTCCCGCTCTTACAGCCTTGCTTTTGTGTGCACTTTCTTTGTTCCCGGGGGGTGTTTGTGTATTTCCCGCTCCACCACCCTCTGCCATTTTGAGAATCAGCAGGATAATTATGGGGAAGGCTTTAAAAATCAGTGCAGCTCTTTCCCAATTCCCGCCTTCTTGGCCTTCTCATACACCAGGCTGGCTATTGCCACATCCTGGAGCGCTGTTCCAACCGACTTGAAGAAAGTCACATCCTCCGGACTTGTCCGGATATTCTTGCCGGCTATAACATCCTTTATTTCAGTTATCTCACCTTCATAACCTTCCAGATCTCCGGAGCTCTTTGCATCTGGCGAGTCTATAACGATTTTGGCCTTATATATGAGGGCGTTATCCACCTCCCGCGCGTCTGGTGTGTGGGCACCTATGGATGTCACATGCGTTCCCGGCTTCACATCTTTTCCAAAAATTACCGGCTTCTTTGAGACAGTTGCGGCAACTATTATATCGCTTTCCATAACCTTCTTGACATCCACCGACTTTATCGGCAGTCCCAAACCCCTCATATCGAGGATGAACCGGTTTGCAGCCTCCCCATTCACATCATAAACCCTGACCTCCTCTATCTCACGTACCTTGGTCAGTCCCTGCAACTGTGTCCTAGCCTGTACGCCACAACCGATTATACCAACAGTCTTTGCGTCTTCACGTGAAAGATATCTGGCGCCTATTGCGCCAAGCGCTCCGGTCCTGAGGGCGGTAAGATATGTGCCATCCATGATTGCCTTAACCTCTCCGGTTTCGCTGTCACACAGGACTATGGTGGCTATTATTGTTGGCCTCCCCTGCTTTCGGTTCTCTGGATAGTCACAAACTATCTTGCAGGCGATACCCATGCCCTCTACATAAACGGGCATAAAACCCCACCAGCGCCATCCCTCTGTTGGTAGGGTGAACTGGGTCTTTGGTGGATACCGGGTTTTACCACTAGCATGCTTGAGAAAGGCTTCTTCTACAGCCTCTATGGTCTCTTCCATGGAGACCAAGAATGCCACATCCTCCCTGCTCAAAAAAAGCATTTTATATTATTTTATATCCCTTATTTTTATGCCCAAGTCCTAAAAACTTGGTCCGCTAAACCTACTCTCCAGCCAGCCTCCTGAAGCCCTCTATCAACAGGTCATTTATTTCCCGTTTGCCTGTCGCAAAGCTAACATACCTCTTGTCAAGTTCTGGAAAAGTGGCATTGACATCTCTTATCAGTATTCCATATTCCTGCAAAAAGAAATCCCTTGCCTCTGTTGAAGTCCGGCCGGTTACTGATACGTCCATGAACAAAAATGAGGTTGCGGAATCCCAGACCTTAAGCCCCAAGCTCGTGAACTCCCTTGTCATCCTAGTCTTCTCGCTGTTAATAATCTTCCAGACCCTCCTGTAGTAGGCTAGGTCATCCAGCGAGGCCATAGCCCCGAAGACGCCAAAGCGGTTGGTTTCAAAGCCGTTGAGAATCTTGTTAAAGATCCTGCAGTTCTCCTTGCAGGCTATTAGATATGCCATCCTCCCGCCAGCCAGCCCAAAGCCCTTTGAGAAGCTGCGCGCAATATATAGATTCTCATACTCGTTGATGACATCTGCCACAGTTTCTCCACAATATTCATAATAACACTCATCCACGACGACTATACTACTGTGGGCATTCTCCACGATTTTGAGGACATCATCCCGCTCCATTTTGGCAGAAGTCGGGTTGTTTGGATTGCAGACGAATATCATTTTAGTCCTTTTATCCACAGCCTTCAGTATTCTGTCGGCATCCATCATTAGATCGGGTTGTGCCGGCACAATCTTCCTTTTACCACCATATCTCTCAACCCCAAGTATAAGCTCCGGATAGGTTGGAGCCATTGATACGATGTTATCACCCGGTCTTATGAATAGTTTTGGCAGGCGGTTAAAGGCCTGATCCAGGGCTTCATCCAGGACTATCTCCTCACGCTCGACACCTGCATAATCTGCTATCTTCTGCTGTAGCATGATTGTTGGTATATCCCCCATATAAACATACTGCATAGCTAGCGGAGCCTGCTCCCTTAAGGTCTCAATGACCTTAGGCGAGAGGTCATACTGGAACTCATTGAGATTCAGCCTGACCCGTGGCTCTGTGGCCATCCCCACCCCATAAGCTGCAGCTTCACAGCCTTCCAGATATGACAGCATCAGATCTTTTGCGGATACCATCTTAGAAGTCGCATATTTTGAAGATGATTATAAATAAATGAGGATATTCCTATCCACCATTTTCCCACCCGTCCAGCGCCGATGTAGTGTTATCCCATTATCCGACCTGCATTGATACAGAGATCATT
>CAZQBY010000004.1:18033-42339 GCA_964592405.1 uncultured archaeon
CAGCGCCGATGTAGTGTTATCCCATTATCCGACCTGCATTGATACAGAGATCATTCTTTTTATACATTTCCCCATTTTTATACATTCCCCTCTTATTTTTTTTGTCCTTTGAATTTGCCAGATGGAAAAAACTACTAAAAAAGGACAGACAGCTATCGAATATCTCATTATGGTGGTTATTGTAATAACATGCGCTCTTACCCTCCTCCTTTTTCTCTAGTCCACAACTACAGAGACGACAGAAACTGCTACGGGGACTGTTGGTACTATACATGAGCGCCTCTCCGGCGAGTGGGTAGACGTCTGCGGAGATGGAGAGTGTAGCCCGGGTGAGAATTGCCAGAACTGTCTTAAAGACTGTGGGCAATGCTCATTGAGTTGCGGTGATGGAACCTGCTCTCCAGATGAAAACTGCCACAATTGCCCGACCGACTGTGGTACCTGTGCATCTACATGTGGCGATAACACCTGTAATCCCGGTGAGACCTGTCAAACATGTCCAGAAGACTGCGGACCCTGTGCCCTGACATGCGGCGATGGAACCTGTGATAATGGTGAGACCTGTATAACCTGCCCGACCGACTGTGGGCCCTGTCTCCCACCCCCGGAATGCGGCGACGGGACCTGTAGCTTTCCGGAAACAGCCATCAGCTGCCCGCAGGACTGCCCACTTCTGGTGTGTGGCAACGGATATTGTGATTCTGGTGAGGATTGTGGAAACTGCCCGCAGGACTGCGTGTGCGGGGCGAATTGTTGTGACATAGCCTGCGACATATTTGACTATGATACAGGGGAATTTGTATGCTCAATGGATAACTGCGATCCGGACTGTGAGCATGGGACTCAGAGGTGTCCAGTCGGGCCGGATCCTGACTGTCAGCCGGAAGGAGGATAACGACTTGGGAATAAACAAAAGATGGATAAAAGGAAAACAATTCCAGCGGCCTTGGCATTCCTCTTAGGGTTTATAATCCTCACAAGCGCCAGTGCCCAGGACTGCTGGGACAACGATGGAGATGGCGCCTATGATGTTGCATGCGGCGGAAGAGACTGCGATGACAGCGACCCCAGCGTCTGTAGTGGTGACTCCCGCCTTGGCCCCGGACAGTGCCACAATCAGGTTGAGATGGATGCCCTGTGTGGAGACGGCAAGGACAACGACTGTGATGGCAAGACTGACTGCGAAGATGAATGGTGTCAGGTTCCGCCAAGATTACACAACAGCATCTGGTTTGAGATAGATGGTGTCTGGCAACAGAATGAAACACCGGGCGCCTACAGATGCAGATGCATCCGCGAGAACAGGTGTTGTGACAGAGATGGAGATGGCGCCTATGATGTTGCATGCGGCGGAAGAGACTGCGATGACAGCGACCCCAGCGTCTGTAATGGTGACTCCCGTCTTGGCCCCGGACCCTGCCACAATCAGGCTGAGATGGGTGCCCTGTGTCGAGACGACAAGGATAACGACTGTGATGGCAAGCCCGATTGCAAAGATGAATGGTGTCACGGGATTACATGGATGGAAGAAGGCATTGTAAACGGAAAAAAGATTTCATACAACTGCAAATGTGCCCAGACTCCTGGATTTTCTATAAAATGGTATAACAAATGTTGTGATGTAGACGGGGATGGCAACTATGAAACCTGCTGTGGAGACATGAAGTTGCAAGAAGTGGAGGAATGCGATATTACGGCATTTAGAGGATCTACCTGTCCGGAGGGCACAGAGTGCAAGTCATGTAAGTGCGTTGGAGCCTGTCCTCCGGAAAAACCAATATATGTCCGAGGGCAAAATTCCAGCGATTATCTCTGTTGTGAGTCAGATTCTCCCGGCGTCTGGAGGGAGAAAAAGGGGTTTTTTGACTCTGAACTTGTCAGATGCTGTAGAAAAGACGAGAAAGTTTTCACTTATCCACGTCACCCTAAGAACCTTTCAATCTGCTGTAGCAATACTACACTTGGAATCGAAACCAAGCCAAACATGAGGTGCTGTCCTTATGGGAATATAAGCATTGGGCCAACGGGCGATTGTAAACCATACAGCTTTGTTTCTATTTGCTGTGATCCAGAGGACATTCCATACTTTACCACATATAATGATACTTACGAGAATAAAACTTATATTTGTAATGTACCAGTCGCATGTTGCAAACCCGAGGAGACTTATGATTATGAAAAACATGAGTGCCATGAAAGCTGTTGTAGTGATGACCGCCATTGTAGTTCAAGGTGTGGAAAACAGGTTACTTCCATATTTCTTGGATTCATGCTTTTTAAGGGATTTTGGAGAAAGATGATTTTTACCGAGCACTGTAATGAGGGTTACTGTAAGGAGGACAAAACCAAACCGATTTTACCAAAGGGAGCTTCTTGGCTGATGAGGGAGGGTTGCGATGAAGAAATATCATCTGATGTGGATCTATGTGGCAGAAATGTTACAAGGGCCCACTTCAGCTGTGAGGAGTGTGGCAGCCACTGCGTTGACAACTCAGTTGAATATCTAAAATGCGCTGATGACAAACCTGAGTGCATCAGGGATCACCTGAAAGACTGCACCAGTGAGGGCAAGGTCTGTATCGAGCACAAGAAAGGCAGTTGGAAGGATGGGAAGCTGATGTCTGCCGCCTGTGAGGACTGTCCAAAAAGTGTTAATTTTGTAACAAACACCCTAGAGCATATGGTCATGGAACAAGATGGCATGAAATATTGGACCGGATGGGAGAAAAGCTATACCTCTGAGGCCACTTTTGTGGGAGCCTTTACACCGGAGGAGTGTTTTGATATAATAAAAAGGATATGTGAGGTTAGGAAAAAACGCAAGTGTCCCGGTAAGTTAACAGTCATCTTCTCCAATCACGGAAAACCCGGCATACAAGGATTTTCATTTTTTGGTTTAATTCGGTTTGATGCGGATTATGTGAAAAAGATATATGACAATGACAAATACAAGGGCTTGAAGGACTGCATAGGCACAATAGTATATACTGGGTGCAGCACGGGGGCTGGCTTGAAAGGAAAACTACTGCTGGATAGGACCTCCACCCTGTTATCAGACACGGCGGTTGCCGCCACTGGGAATGTTCACCCGGATTACGACTCCTGCGAGGGCAAAATAAGGGGCGATAAACCACCCATATCATTCACTCATGGAAAGGAAGACCCGCCATTCAGGACATTACAGGTCAGAGGTAACACAGTCTACTTCGCAACAGAAAGTGATAGCCCCTATCCGGGACTGGATGGAGATGCCTATTGGGTTCAGACCGAGGGGGATATAGGCAGTGTGGAAATCGCAATTCGGACCGATAAGGATCTGATAGGTGCTCTTGATGAAGAGAAGGCGTTCCTGACCCCATCACTCTGTGATTTTGAACTTGTGGATCGCCGGGAGTTCACGGTTGACAGCAGCACTGATGTAATATCAATTGGGAACTTTGAGATGCGCTTCCCACATGGGCAAGTGCGCGATGGAACAAGGATAACCCTAACCTGGCTGAAGGCAGATTGTTCCAGATTCTATGAGTATAACCCGTCTCACTTCACACCACCAGATGCAGAGGATGTCAAGATAGCCCATGAGCTTATGGAGGCCGGAGTCTATACAGGGGAGGAATACAACGAGATTGTATCCATGCACAGGAATGGATGGGAGTGTACAAGGGATGAACATTGTCAGGGTTTGAACTGTCCGGTCAGCAAGGTCCCATGTCAGCACATATGTGTTGAGCATACCTGCCAACTACTGGAGCGGCCGTGCGGGCAATACTGCCAACGCATACCCGGTGATGTGGCAGCGCCGTTTGGTATACTGGATGAATGGGATCTACGTGCCCTCAGGGAGATGGTCCACAAGCCGGAGATTACAACATCCTGTGCTGATGTCTCCTACCAGACAGATCCGACTAGTGCATGTCTTGTCACACAAGATGATTATTCTCTCCTTCTCTCGCGAATCAGACCATTCAGGCAGCAGGAAATTCACTGTTCGGGTGCTGACATGAACGGCGATGGTGAAATCAACGAGCGTGATATCACAACAATTCAACAATTGGCCAATGCCCGGCTTTCAAGAACCACCGACTCAAATGGCAGGATCTGTGGCGATTTGGATGGTGATGGTAGGGTCACAAAGAGGGATATGGACATAGTAATAAGAATGGTCTTTTTGTCCAGAGTGAAACAGGACTGAATTTCTGCCCACAAGGAGTTCTCACTACAGGATTTTTCAACACTTATCACAAAAACTCCTGACAACTTCGGGCACTCTGCTTAGATCATCCACTATTACGTCCGCTCCAGCTTTCCTGAGTGACTCTTCGCTGGCTATCCCTGTTTTGACACAGATGACTCTTATACCGGCGTTCTTTGCAGCTAGGACATCAGAAACCGAGTCTCCTACAAGTATGTAATCATCCTTTACTTCGTTTATTTCTACTTCATCCATTTTGTGGCAGTTGCGCCCCTCGTGGGTAAATATTGCGCGCAGTATTGGATATGGGTCTGGTTTTCCAAGATGCTTATTCCTCTTTCTGCTCTCCTCACTAACCTCTGTCTCAGTTACAATCAGCCCAGACTCAAAGTAGTCCCAGATGCCCCATCGCTTGAGTGGAAGCTCAGCTTCTTTATAGGGTCTCCCTGACACTATTCCAAGCTTCAGCCCCATATCCCTCATCTCCTCCAGCGCCTTCTTTATCTTTTCGAGGGGTATCACCGGCTCGTCAGTCCCCTCCAGTTCATAGTAACATACCTGAAACAGCTTGTGCATGGCTTTCCAAGTTCTTTCCTCTCTACCATGCTTGACAGACGGGTCCAGCTCATCTAAGAGCTTGAGGTAATCCATACCTTCATATCTGCGCTTTTTTAGCTCTTCTAGGAACCATCTTGCATCCTTTTTTACTTTGCTCAGGATGGAAACTGCATAGGTTATGTCCCAGTTGGAGTTTATCCCACTTTCCTTGAATCCCTGAATGATATCGTCAGGAAGAAGACTCCGGGCCATTTTGATCTTCTCCCCCGTCTTATCTGGTATCCTAATACCCAAATATTTCGCAAGAGCAAGACCCGAGCAGTTCCAGTATATCCTCTCCGAGGTTATGACACCATCCAGGTCTAAGAGAACGGCTTTCACTTTAGAGTACCCTTTACCCCGACTGTTGTACCCTTTCTCCACGGATTTGGCTCGAACGCCTCCCGCAGCGCCTCGCCCAGCGCGCGGAAGACGCTTTCCCAGGCGTGGTGCGGGTCTTTGCCGGCTTCCACGGTTATCCTTATAGTCGCCCCCAAGCCGAGCGCCAGCCCGTCCAGAAAGTCGTCCAGGTCGCAGGTCTTCATGTCCTCAACCTCTGTCATGTCTGTGGCTGCATTACCCTCAAATATGAGCTTGGGCCTGCCCTCTATGCTGACTGCTGCAGTCGCGGAGCCCTCGTCTATTATGCTTCTTGAGGCTCCTTCGACACCCTTTTTCATCCTCTTTTCAAACATTGCACGCAGCGCGGAGCCCAAAACTATACCCGAGTCTTCTGCGATGACGTGCGTCAGCTTAAAGTTCTTGGCATAGAACTTGAAGTCCACGTTCAAGTTCATGCGCCACGCTATCGTCTCAATCATGTGGTTCAGGAATTGCAGGCCGGTGTCTATCCTAGTCTCGCGCCTCTTGCCCGCGTCTATCCTGCAGGTTATCTTGGACTCGCGAGTGGTCCGCTCAGCCACAACTTCGCTTTCCGTAGCCTTCTTTATTTCCGCTCCGACCATCATTCAAACCTCACTCTAACCGAGTTGGTGTGGGCTGGAAATCCTTCAAACTCCGAGAGCACTGTTATTGTCCCTTTCAGATTTCTAAGTCCTTCCTTGGACAGCTTCTCAACAGTTGGCCTTCTCAGAAACGTATCTACTGAAACCCCTGAATACCTCCGTCCAAAACCACCGGTTGGCAGTATCGCGTTCGGCCCGGCCGCGAAGTTGCCAGCTGTTATCGGTGTGTACGGCCCCAGACAGTAGGTCCCTGCAGTCTTCAGTTTTTTTAGGGTCTCTTCCGGATTCCTTGTGTTTATTACCAAGTGCTCCGGAGCATAGTCATTGACAAACTCTATTGCATCCTTCATATTCCTGCATAAAACTATCCCAGAGTATTTCCGCATATTCTCTTTGACATAATCCTTCCTGACATCATCTAATTTCTCCATCATGTAATAAAACTCCTTCTGGACCGCTAGTGCAAGCTCCTGTGAGTCTGTGACCAGAACGGCAGCTGAGTCAGGGCCGTGTTCTGCCTCACTTAAAACGTCCGCCGCCACAAACCTCGCATTTGCATACTTGTCGGCCAGAACCATCCCCTCACTCGGGCCCGGCGGGAAGTCTATCCTCACATCGTTCCTTACCAGCCTCTGCGCCGCCGACACGTAAGGCCCCCCCGGTCCGGCGATTACGTCACACTTTGGAATACTCTGCGTGCCGTATGCCATAGCGGCTATTGCTTGGACGCCGCCCACCTTGAAGACTCTGTCCACGCCGCAGATATCCGCAGCCACTAGGCTAGCCACGTCTAGTCTGCCATCCTCTTGGGGTGGCGTGCAAACAATAACCTCTTCCACCCCAGCCACCTTGGCTGGAACTGCCAGCATGAGCATGACTGAGGGATATACGGCCTTGCCGCCTGGGACATACAGTCCTGCCCTTTTGACAGGCGCGACAAGTCTCCTCACCTCGACACCCGTCTCAACCTCCATGCGGAGTTCTTCGGGCATCTGCTTCTCATGAAACTTCTTGATATTCTTGTATGCGCGCTGGATGGCATTGAACAAACTCTTGTCAATCGCGTCATACGCGCGCTTGAGCTCATCCTTTGAAACCTCCATCGCGCTCAGATCGATGCTGTCAAACTTCTTCGTGTACTCCAAGACGGCCTTGTCGCCCCGCTTCCTGACATCCTCTATGACTGCACGCGCAGCCTTCTCAGCCTCAGCCACATCCTTCTCCGCGCGCATCATGAATTCTTTTGTAACCTCATCCCTTTCCAGAATTTGTAATTTCATCTCTTTTACCTATCTGTTAGTGCGCTCATTTGACAAGCCTCTCGATGGGCAGGACCAAGACATCCCTGCCCCCGAGTCCCTTCAGCTTCTTGATGAGCTCCAGAATCTCCCTTTCCTCCACAACCATTTGTGCTGATATCCAGCCCGGCTTGTCGAGTTTTGTGACGGTGGGCGACAGCATCCCCTTGCTGGTCTTCTCCAGCTCTTCCAGCTTGTCCTCGGGCATGTTGACCATCAGGTACCTCTTCTTCTCGGCCGAAACTACACCCTGTATATCCATAAGCAACTCATCCAAGGTACTGCCCCGACACTCCCTGTTGGCTATTATCACCGCGCACGACTTCAGGATGGTATCCACAGCCCTTAATCCATGGGTCCTGAGGGTTGATCCGGTGGATGTCAAATCAACTATGGCATCGGCCATCCCAATAACAGGAGCAACCTCAACGGCGCCGGACAACTGGATTATCTCCACCTTCTTGTTGTTTCTTTTGAAATAACTCTTGGCACTGTTGACGAACTTGGTTGCCACTCTCATTCCATCTTTGATATCCTTGACACTCCTTATGCCGGAATCCTCCTTGACTGCCAGCACCAGCGAACAGTAGCCGAAGTTCAGCTCCATGAGTTCATTGACCCTTACACCCTTCTCATATACGATATCCCGTCCGACTATACCAACATCGGCTGCTCCGCTCTCCACGAACTCAGGTATGTCCTCTACTCTGGCTGCAATTATGTCTATGCTCTCGTTGTTGGTTTTAATAAAGAGAGCCTTCTCACTGGATTCCAACATCCTCAATCCGGCGTTCTTCAGCAGCTCCACGGCCGGCTCTCGTAGCCGCCCCTTATTTGGTATGGCGATCCTCAGTTTCATCCCAGCACCTCCTTTATGATATTTTCTCTCCTAATGGTCCTCTGCTTCCCTGTTTCCATATCCCTGATTGTAATCTCCCCTTTCTCCAAGTCTTTCTGGCCGACTATGACTACCATCTGTGCTCCACTCCTGTTTGCATATTTCATCTGGTTGGAGAAATTGCGTCCCAGCAGATCTCCTTCGGCCGATATTCCACTCTCCCTCAGTTCCTTGAGAATCTGCAGCGCAGTTTCCTCTGATCTCTCATCCGCACACAGGACATATGCACGCACTCCCCGGCTCTTTGGCAGCAGCTTCTTCTCACGCATTACCTCAATTATCCTCTCCACTCCCAAGCTTATACCAACGGCCGGCATCTCCTTCCCCGATATCTGCCCTATAAGCTTGTCGTATCTGCCCCCACCGGCGATAGAACCATATGAACCCAATTCAACCTCAAAGATGGGCCCGGTGTAGTAGTCCAGCCCGCGGACCATGCTGAGGTCGATGGCGACACCCTTCTTATAGGCCCTGAGAAGCTTGAGAAGCTCCTCCAGCTCCCTGACGCCCTCTGTCTCTCCCACCAGCTTGCGGATTCCCTGGATATCCTTGGTCTTCAGCGCCTTGAACAGCTCGTCGATTTTCTGGATGCCCGCCGCCTCCAGCTCCTTCCGCACGGCGCCCTCGCCCTGCTTCTCCAGCTTGTCCAGCGCTCGGAAGACCGCCAGCTCTTTATCCTTCGGGATGCCGATTTTCACGAGTATGTCATCCAGCACCTTCCTGCTGTTGATTTTGAACCTGAAACCCCTCAGTCCAAGCGCTTCTAGGGCATCTATGGCGCACGAGACTATTTCAGCGTCTGCTTTCATGCTGGCAACGCCCACGATGTCCACGTCGCACTGCCAGAACTCGCGGTAGCGCCCCTTCTGGGGCCGGTCGAAGCGCCACACCCGCGAGATGCAGTAGCGCTTGAATGGCATGGGCAGCTGGTTCATGGCGACCATGCGCACTAGCGGCACGGTCAGGTCATACCGCAGGGCCAGCTTCCTGCCGCCCAGGTCCTCAAATTTGTAAATCAGCTTCTCCTCCTCGCCGTACTTACCCTCCAGCAGCTCGGCGTACTCGAAGGCGGGCGTTTCTGCGGGGGCGAAGCCGTAGAGCTCAAAGGTAGCCCTAATCCTGTCCACCACCTCCTGGCGCTTGGCCATCTCCTCAGGGAGGAAATCCCTGGTCCCTGGCGGTGTTTCAAGTTTCATTTTTTGATTATGACATCAGAAACGAACTCGAGCCTCCTTAATTTGCGCGCAAGTGAACTTAAATCTCCAGAATATTTGCCGGTGACATCCCACTCGGCCGACTTCTCCCTTTCTAAACTGCGCGACTCGCTCATGATGATGTCAAAGTCCTCTTTTGATAAAAAATCGGCTATCCTCGCTAGCGTCCCCGGGGCGTCGCCCATGATTATGCGCATCCCGCAGACCTTCTTGTCGAACACCGGTGAGATGACAGCGGTCCTGCCCTCAACAGCTATCAGGACTTCCATGCCGGTATCCAAATTGACAGCCTTCCTGATTCCTGCGGGAATAAGCACCCTGCCCTTCTCATCAATTCTGGAGATTTCTTGCATTCTGGTAAGTGGGAAAAAAATCCCACTTAATTTGAGGGTAAGGGTATAAAAACCTTTGCGAAAATCCCTGGGACCGGCTTTTATGCTTTATGACCGGCTTTTATGCCTTATATTTCTATGTATAGAAAATGTCGCCCAGAGCAAAAGGTGTTAGGGAATTAGTGCGCCGAGCGGCATTATTCCCACCAAAACCGCGCATGCCACCACTAAAGCAAGTCAAGAAACAGGACCCGGATACCTTCAAAAGGTTCCAGAAATTGCTGACAGATTTTGCTGACAAGGCGCCGCTAGAGAATCTTAAGCTGGAAGAACCGGAGCTAGGGCCAAGAGCCAAATGGTACAGGAAAGAGGATCCCAATCACCAAGTCTGGTATGAGATGAGACGCATAGGGCTCGGTGGCAATCATGTGAAGATTGCTCTGGCTTACACTGACAGGGCCAGGAATATAGACATCCCCCATAATCTTGTGCCGCCAAAGGGCCAGAAACGCGTTCTGGTAGTCAGGGGGGGCAGGGTAGTTTCAGAACATCCCCATCTGATATCCTGGCTGGGCACGGATCCGGATCCGACGGCAATGCAGGTGGTACTCACTCATGATTCCATGGAGATACACTATCCGGGATATGATGGCAGGGTGCACAGAAGGGATCCAAGGACTCTCGAGGCTCCAATAGGCACCACCACCAACTCTAGATACATGCGCCTAACCGGCCCATTCAGGGTCAAATATGATCCCAAGAAGGCACCACCTCTGCCAAAGCGTGAGAGGAGTTTTGTGCGCCAGGATCTGGGTCTTGGGCCAGTCAGATGGCTTTTGTCGGGCAGAAGTGTGAACACTATCATAAAGCGCCCTCATCGCCTACTGCTTATGGGCTATGTCAGGGATGAGATCACCCGCGAGGGTAAGCCGGGGAACCTGGCCAGGGCATTGGGCAAGGGCGAGAAAGCCCAGTTGCTGGTAGGGACCTATCTCAAACATGCACGGCAGTCGGAAGCCAAGAAGAACCACCCCATAATCAGGGAGATTTTAGCCCCTGCGCTGGCAAATCATCCGGCCGGAAAGGTCCTAAAGGCGCACAACCATGCAGGCTTAGAGGGCGTAAGGATATTTGCCGCCATACCTGATACAGGAGCTGCCAATAGCTACTACAGGGCCTATCGGAGGACCATGTCCAAGCTTCCTCCTTCAAGACTGCCGAAGCTGACTGATGCATTGATAAGAGCATATAAGAAAGGACAGCCCCCAGAAGAGGCGGTTAGGGAGTTCCTACCCCGGCCAAAGCACTGAAATCCCTTATCTTTTTATGCCTTTGGCGATAAATCATAACATGATGAGGCCTTCCAGAAAGCCATCGGGCATCGCGAGAAGGTCCACCACTGCTGAAAGGGCGCACGGCAGGCGGGTGGAGCTTGCTGTCCAGCGACATGGACAGGGTCCGGTCAAGGCTTTCCTCACCAGATACGGGCCGGAGGCTATTGGAGCATTGTTAAGACATGCCAGTATTGCAGAAGCTGAGGCAGAAATGCAGAAAAAGGCTGGAAAGAGATGACAGTTGAGATCTATGAGATAACTGTTGATACCCAGGGCAGGAGCGACATGGTGGACATAACGCAGACAGTCGCTGAGATAGTGGAGAAATCAAAAATTTCTGACGGCCTTGTCAACATCTTCGTTTCAGGCTCAACCGGCTCGGTTTCAACAGTGGAGTACGAGCCAGGTTTGCTGAAAGACGTCCCCCGCGCGCTGGACAAGATAGCCCCCTACGGCCCGGACTACGCGCATCATGAGACCTGGCATGATGACAACGGCGCCGGCCATGTCCGCGCGACTCTCATGGGCCCTGGAATAACTGTCCCATTCAAGGATAAGCGGCTTTTGCTTGGCACGTGGCAGCAGCTCGTCCTCATTGACCATGACACGCGCCCCAGAAGCAGGAGGCTCGTGCTGACGTTGATTGGCGACTAGGGTTTTTGCAAACTTATTGAATATTACTCGGAGCCTTTTTAACGAAAGCATTATAAACTTCAATAAATAATCTGCTAAAATAAAAAGGCTCCTGCGTCATACTATCGACTGCTTCGCTCTCTCGTTCGCCTTGCAGGCTCACCACATAACAGCGATTAAGAGGAAAAATCTTGCAGATTTTTCCCAAATTTGCTCCACTTCGTTTCGCAAACTTCTCTTAATCGCATATGTTGTGCGAAATTCGGCTCGGGCCCCAGTTTACTTGTTTCCATCTCAATAACTTTATAAAAAGAATCCAATAAACTATTATGAATGTATTACTTCACTTTTTGTTAAGTTATATAGTAATTGATAGCGTATTTGGCAATGCTTTTAATTATATCATCTACATACTTGTTTTTTCTACAATAATTGACCTGGACCATATCCCTTATATATTGAAGGTGAAGAAAAATCTTTTGCATAAAAAATTTGGTTCAGAGTCAAGATCAAGGTTTCATGAATTTTACGGATTAATTTTATTCTCATTGGGAATTTCTATACTTTCTCCTTTTTTTGACATTATCTTAATGAAAGTTGTTGCTATATCCATTATTCTGCATTATGCCGCCGATTTTTTATTAGGAAAAACTAGGCCGTTTTATCCATTTTCTAAAAAAGAGGTTTCTTTGCATATTTGCCCTGAGAAATATAGAATCCATTTTGAAGTGATACTAACCTTAATGCTAGGTGCGATACTGTGGTTAAACATAATAAGTTAAAATGCGTTGGGAAAATAAGAGAAGTAACTGACCATATTTTCCTAAAAATACCTCTGCCAAAAGTAAATCCTAATATAATTTCAGGTTTATCAATATTAACAAGTTTGATTTTTATTTTAACCTTGGAGTATTCTTCAATACTGGCATTTATCTTCATCATAATAACTCTTTTACTTGATTGGTTCGATGGTTTGACTGCTAAAAAGTATAACCTATGTTCAAAAGAAGGCTATATAGTTGATGTAACTTCTGATAGACTCTCCGAAGGAATAATGTTTGTACCATTCTTTGAGCCCTGGTTTTATTTATTCGTTTTAAATACTATTCTAACCGTTTTCAGTTTCACTAAGAATAAACACATAATTATTCCACTTAGACACATATTTCTAATATATTTCTTCTTTAGTTTCATTTTTTAGGAAACATGCATCCCCCAAACACCCGCCCGAGCCGGGCATCCGGACGCGACTACGGCGACTACGACAACCAGTGGGAGGATTACTATTAGCAGGGCTGTGGAGTCAAAAAGGCGCCCATCGACTGCTTCCTCTGCCTGAACCTCTTGCTCATCCTGAACTTCAGCCCAAGCGGCATGCTGTGCGCCAGGTCTATGGGTGGTCTGCGCATCTGCATTCCAAGTTTCACCCCCAAGTCCCTCCAGTGGGAGTCCCCCTCGGACATCGGCCGGGTCCTCCCGCGCCCGTACACGTTATATCTGAACGCCCTTCTCCTCACCATTTCTTCCCCGCGTACTTCGCCCTCGCGCCCAGCTCATCCTCTATGCGCAGGAGGCGGTTGTACTTGGCAAGCCTCTCCGAGCGCGCAGGCGCGCCCGCCTTTATCTGGCTTGCGCCTATGCCCACTGCCAAGTCAGCTATGAAAGAGTCCTCGGTCTCCCCGCTGCGGTGCGAAACCGTCACTCGCCAGTCCGCTCCCTCCGCCATCCTCGCGGCGCCCAGCGACTCGGTTATGGTCCCTATCTGGTTGACCTTCAGGAGCAGCGAGTTGCATTCGTTTAGCTGGATGGCCTTCTCTATCCTCCTGACGTTGGTCACCAGCAAATCGTCGCCCGTTATCTGTATCTTGTCCCCCAGGGCCTCGGTCAGCGCGGCCCAGCCGCTCCAGTCGTCCTCAGCCATGCCGTCCTCCAGCGAGGCTATGCCCTCGCTCAAACAGAGCTCCCTCCAGAAGTCCACCAGCTCCTTGGCGTCGTAGACGTTACCGGCGAGGTGGTAGGTCTGCTCATGCTTGTTGTAGAACTCGCTGGCAGCAGCGTCTATGGCCATCGGCATCTCCGCGTGGCCCGCCATCTCGGCCGCATCCTTCATTATCCCCAGCCGCTCCCTGACATCATCTATCGCCGGGACGAATCCGCCCTCGTCGCCCAGCTGTATGCCGCGCGCTCCGAACTTTTTCTTGAGCATCCTCCTGAGGGCGTGGTAGGCCTCTGCCCCTGCCACGAGCGCGTCCCTGAAACTCTTCTCCCTGATGGGCATGTACATGCACTCCTGAATATCATACTCCAGACCTGCATGTTTTCCACCGTTGATGACGTTGAGCTGTGGTATCGGGAGGGTGTCCGCCCTGCAGCCGTACAGCTTGCCGATGTACTTGTACAATGGCATGCCGGAGGCTGCCGCCCCCGCCCTGCAGACAGCCATGCTCACGCCGACTATGGCGTTGGCGCCCAGCCTCTCTTTAATCGGCGTGCCGTCCAGCTCTATCATAGCTTGGTCTATCTCCTCCTGCTTTGTGGGGTCCATGCCCTTGAGCCTCCTGGCTATCGGCCCATTGACGTTCCCGACCGCTTTCAAGACGCCCTTGCCGCCTAGGCGCTTCTCACCATCCCTGAGCTCCAGTGCCTCGTGCGTGCCAGTTGACGCTCCGCTGGGGACAATGGCCGTGAAGACGCCGTCGTTGGTTTCCAGCTCAACTTCAACAGTCGGGTTGCCTCTGGAGTCGAACACCTCCCTCGCCCTCACGGATTTTATCTTGGCCATCTTATAACAGCGACTTGGTTAGCTCTTTGGCCGCAGCGTTCATGTCCCTGGCCCCGTAAATGCCCCTGCCGACTATGGCATGCCACTTGTCGCCTGCAGCCTTGGCCGACTCGCTTATCTCGCCGCCCTGTGCCACCAGACCGGGGGAATAGAGGATGCAATCCCCTAAGAGCTCCTTGTAGTGTAAAATCCTCTCTGGCTTGTTTCCCGGAACAACGAAGTCCCTCACGCCGCTCTCCCTCGCGATGACGTAAATCCTGTCAATCGAAGCATCATCCAGCCACCCGCCCTCGCTGAGCTTGTAGCCGGGATGGGTCATCTCGCCGCCTACTATGACGCCCAGCCCCCTGCCCTTGCAGGCATCTATCCACGCCTTTTCGGTCTCCGGCCCGGCCTGCGGGAAGAGTATGACTGCATCCACGCCGGCCTCCTTGCAGACGTCGGCGAACAGCTGGCTGGTGTGGGGTATGTCAGTTGCGGCCTTCTGGTGGTCATAGATTATTGGCAGATTGGTCCTGGCCCTTATGGTCTTGCAGACGGTGGGCAACCCATACTTGAGAGCGAGGCCGAAACCCACCTTGTAAGCCCCGATGCCCTCGACCTGGCAGGTCGCATCGACCAGCCGCTCCAGCTCCTTAAGAGAGCCTACGTCGCACGCAGGTATGACGCTCCTGTCGCGCTTTATTATATCACCCATGCCGAGTAGTTTAAATGACAAAGCAATATAAATAAGCCTTGCGTTAAATAGACGCGATGAAACTGGAACCGTTCTTCTCGGACGGAATATCGTCGAACATATATCTGCTGGAGGGCGACAGGAATCTGCTCATAGACGCAGGCATGGAGCCGTTCGACATGAGGGACATAGACATTCTGGTCCTGACCCACTGCCACTTCGACCATTCTGCAATGGCCCGGGACATT
Organism: uncultured archaeon; assembly: GCA_964592405.1. Classification (GTDB taxonomy): domain Archaea; phylum Altiarchaeota; class Altiarchaeia; order JAFGQM01; family JAFGQM01; genus CAZQBY01. Next base: position 33,203 of record CAZQBY010000004.1, read on the forward strand.
CAGGACAAGACAGGCTGCGAGATATGGATGAGTGCGCAGGAGGCAGAGTTCTTCGAAGACAAGCGCGCGGATGCGAGCGCGGCGAAATACTTTGACTTTCCTGTCGATTTGGATTTCACAATAGAAAAGCGGCTGGAGGACGGCGATGTCGTTGATCTGGGCGATACCAAATTGCGCGCGCTTTTAACCCCGGGTCACACCCCCGGCGGGCTGTGTTTGTACGAGCCGGAGTCAAAAGCCCTCTTCTCCGGCGACACGGTCTTCGCCCGGGGGTTTGGCCGGTATGACCTTTTGGGAGGCGATGTCGGGAAGCTGCGTGCATCTATAAGACGCTTGTCGGAGCTGGATGTTGCAGAGCTCTACCCGGGCCACGGGCCGGCGCTGAAGGAGGGTGTGAATGATTATCTGAAAGCGATTGTAGTGTAACTCAGGCGGATGCAGGAGCCTTCTTCATAGACCCGAGCAGCTTTTCAGTCCCCATCTCTGTCAGGACTGCATCCAGCTCCAGTATCTTTTTAACCACAGGGTTCTTTGTGTCGAGCATGTAAAGCACCCCATTCCCTATCCTCCGGGTCTCCCTCAGCATCCCCAGCTTAACCAACACCGGCCAGATCTTCTCCAGCGTGGGCCTCGAAACCCTTGCCCCCTCAACGATATCCGTCTTCGTGCAGTCGTACAGCTTATTCTCTATAAGGAAGTCTATCACCCTGACCATCGGACTACTCCCGAATGCCTTCAGAAAGAAGCTGTCGTCTTCCCGGATCATGGTTATTCTAGGGATTTGATATATAAAAATGGATACAGTTTAAATGTATCCATAATTTAAAATCCTTTTGTTCTTATATCCCATCTAAATAAGCGCTCAGAGTCTGGCCTGTTTTATTTGTAGGGCAGTCCTAGTGTCGTTCAATTCAATTTCAGAAACAAAATCTTTGTGTCCTACATACATCAAAGAACCTCTTTTATCTTATAACTCCTCAGCCAGTCCAAATCGTTCTTGTAAAATGTCCTCAAATCCTCCAGACCCATCTTCAGCATCAGCGGCCTCTCGAGCCCGAGCCCCCATGCCAGGACAGGAACATCCATGCCCAGCAGAGGCTTGACAACCTCCGGCCGGAATATACCAGAACCGCCCAGCTCAATCCATTCCTTCCTGTCCTCAATGTATACCTCGGGTTCACAACTCATCTCAGTGTATGGGAAATAAGCGGGCCTGAAGCGGACCTTTTCGAACCCAAGCTTGCGGTAGAACTCGCGCAGGTGCCAGAGCAAATTGCGGAAGTTGACGTCCTTGCCCACGACTATCCCCTCTACTTGGTAGAACTCCGCCAGGTGCTTGTAGTCCAGCGTCTCGTTCCTGAAGACGCGCCCGATTGAGAAAATCTTCGCAGGCACCTTTACCTTCGTAAGGCTGCGCGCAGACACGGCTGTGGTGTGTGTCCTCAGGACGGCCTGCATGGCCACCTTCGGGTCCCATTCGTACCGCCAGCCGCGGGATTCGATGTCCCCACCCTCCTCGTGCATGGCTTTGACAGCCTTATGATGCTCTGGCAGCTCATGCTCGATGTCCTCGAGATAGAATGTGTCGGCCAGGTCGCGCGCGGGGTGGTCCTGCGGCTGGAACAGCGCGTCGAAGTTCCAGAATGAGCTCTCCACAAAGTCTCCCCTCTCTTCCGTGAATCCCATCTCAAGGAAGATACGCCTTATCTTTTCAATCGCTATCTTGAGCGGGTGGAGTTTGGCCGGCCATATCTCAGGTGCATCGCGTATGCCGTATTCTCTGAATCTCACCCTGCGCCATGAACCTGTCTTTAACATCTTATGTGTGAGTGAAGACACACCACCTGTCTCCTCGCTTCTAGGCCTCTTTAGAATCTTTCTCCCCTTTGGAGTCAGCTGTGCCTCAAACGTTTTAATGTCCCTGATTCGGATGCAGTCCCCTCTCCTGCGCAGCATCTCGACTGCTTCTTCAAAGTCTCTGAGGCTGCTCATCTTGACATCACCCTTGGCAAGAATCTCGAGCAGCTCCTCATCCTTTCCTTTTTGGGCTTTTAATCCCCTCTCTGTTATTATGAGCTTGCCGTTTCGTATCTCAGCCCAACCCTTATTCCGGAGCCACATGAGGGCTATTTTGCCATTCCTGCCCAGGGTCTTAATGTCCACAGGTCCCTTCTTAATCATCTCAAGGACCTGTCTCTCCGGCAACCCCTCTTTGGCATATACGGTGCCCTCCTTGCCCAGCGACACGATCTGATCTGTGCACTCACTGAGTTTGATGAATCCGGTGCGTTCGAGACTGTGTGCTATCGAATATGCCCCGTCTCCCAGTCCAAGTTCTTTACTTGCCCTGGCCAAACTCCCTTTCTCCAGGAACTTCAGCAATTCCAATTCACCCTTTGTTGGCATTCCTCTTATGCCTCCAGATTCTGTCAGATCTCCCTGAATTTGCATCTAGATTTATATGACTCAGCTAAAAAACGCATAATACGCATAATAACCTGCAAGCGCCTTTGTTATACGAATATCGTATAACAAATATTCAGAATTTTCATAGCCTCTTACTACATCTTTTTAACCTTTTTTAACCTTTATCTCACAATATTCCCGCTGTGTTATACTGGGGTGATATACCATAAGCTTATACTGGCTGTTACTCCAAATTTGCACTAATTTCTAAAAACAGGGTGGTAAGAATGAGAAAAATCGTAAAGAGTGCTGCTGACAAAGCCGCACGCTTTGAGTCTGGACAACTAAGCGAGGTTGATGAGCAGTTAATGAAGCTCATCGATGGCCTCAAGACTTCCATAAAGGTAGTGGGTGTAGGGGGTGCTGGTTGCAACACTGTAACCCGCCTTTCAGAGATGGGTATTGAAGGTGCAGAAACCGTGACTATGAACACAGATGCCCAAGATCTCTTGTATTCTGTAGCGGATAGAAAGGTTCTTCTTGGTGCTGAGCTTACCGGAGGTCTTGGTGCCGGTTCTGATCCGACAGTGGGGGAGAGTTCGGCCAAGGAGAGCTTGGATGAGATAGCCACTGCCCTGCAGGGAAGTGATTTGACTTTTGTCACCTGTGGACTTGGTGGTGGAACCGGTTCTGGCGGTGCTCCGGTGATTGCAGAGGTTGCGAAAGACTCCGGCTCTGTAACCGTGGCCATCATAACACTGCCATTTACTGTTGAGGGTAAAGTCAGGTGGCAGAATGCCGAAGAGGGTCTGGCAAAGCTGAGGAAAAATACTGATACTGTGATAGTGATACCAAACGACAAGCTTCTCAACATTGTTCCAGACCTGCCGCTCAATGCGGCGTTCAGGGTAGCCGATGAACTACTTGCAAATGCCCTGAAGGGAACTACAGAGATGGTCACCAAGCCCGGACTTGTTAATCTGGACTTTGCTGACTTAAGGACTGTTTTGGCCAATGGCGGAACTGCTGTTATAGGGATGGGAGAGAGCACCAGTGAGACATTCTCCGAGAACCGCGCCATAGAGGCAATTGAAGAGGCTCTGAGCTCCCCGCTTCTTGACATAGATGTCTCAACAGCCGATCGTGCGCTGGTTAATGTCACCGGTGGTCCGGACATGACACTGCAGGAAGCCGAGGCAGCCGTGGAGTACCTCTCCGGGAAGATCAGTCCGGATTCCAATATACTCTGGGGTGCACAGGTGGACGAGAACCTTAACAAGAATGTGGTTAAGGTCATGCTCGTTGTGAGCGGTGTCAAATCCGTTTCGGAGCTGACTGCCGGTTCTCCACTTGGGGCCAAGGAGAAGCTGGACTTGGACGTCGAATATATCTGAGGATAGGATTACCATCCCCCACATATAGGGGGAAGGACTCTATCCCCCATGTGCCGGGAGCGGGGAAAAATACCAGCATGGGAGCGATCCCCCTTCCTTCTCTATTTTTCTTTATTTTTATACCCCCTCCTTCTATAATCCCACACTTTTACTCGGTTAGGCTTAGCTAAATCAAAACTAAATGACTGAAACATCTACTCTTGCTATACTGCGGCACTTCCCAAGTGAGGCTGCTCGCATACTGAAGCTGTCGAAGAAGCCAACACGCTCGGAGTTTGAGGATGTGACAAAGATAACAGGAATAGGCATAATCCTGTTGGGTACAATAGGCCTCATCTTCCTTCTGATAAGGGTATTCCTGGAGGGCATGCTTGGCTGAAAGGCAACTAATGCTAAAATGGAGGAAAAATCGCATTTCTATCTGCTGAGGACAACTACTACACAGGAGGATGCCGTAGTTGATATGCTATACCAAAAGGCGGTTCTTGAGGAGGATGCCGGGGTATATGCCATCCTGCATCCAGCTTCCATCAAGGGTTATGTTTTCATGGAGGCGCGCGATCTAGGAGATGCCATACATCTGGTCCAGGGCGTCCCCCATACCAAGGGATTTGTCAAAGGCGAGGTGGATTTTGAGAAGGAGGTCAAACCCCTCCTGCAGCCAAAATCCAGTGTTCTGGATGTTTCTAAGGGAGATCTGGTGGAACTCATAGCCGGCCCATTCAAAGGCGAGAAGGCCAAGGTTATTCGTGTGGATGAGGCAAAGGAGGCTGTTACTGTTGAACTAATCGAAGCCACAGTCCCGATTCCTGTCACTGCCAAGGGTATGCATATAAGGGTCATCGACCGCGTCACACAGGCCAAGGCTGAGGAAAGTCAGAAGAAGGATCTTGAGCAGAGGAAGAAAGGTCCGATCATAGGCGAAGGGCCATTACCCGCACTGAATACCCCAGAGGAGGAAAAACCCGAAGAATCAACCGGACCGGTTTCTGGGCCAGAAGGGGGCAAGGCCAAGAAGATAGTGCTGGGTATGACCAAGGGGGTTCAGGAAGAATCGAAGGAACAGGAGGAGGCACCCCCCAGAGATGGACAAGTGGAGAAGGCCAAAACTGCTGTCTCCAAACAAAAGAATGACAAGAGCAAAGGAGAGGCAGGCAGGGAAGATGAAGTAGATGAAGAGGAGGACCCGTTTGCCGATGTAGAGGGTGATGTGGACCCGGAAGAGTTGCTCAAAAAAAGAAAATAGTCTTAATCCTTTATATCAATTTTTTTATGTTTATCCTCTAACTACCCGAAATGGCGCAGAACATAAAGGTTTTGGTTGAGGCCGGCAAGGCAAGCGCTGGTCCGCCACTGGGACCGGCATTGGGACCTACGGGAGTCAATGTTGGTGAAGTAGTGGCTGCAATAAACGAAAAAACAAAAGACTTTGCCGGTATGAAGGTTCCTGTAGAGATAATAATTGATACATCTACAAAGAGCTTCGAGGTAAAAACGGGCTCTCCTCCAGTGTCACAGCTCATAATGAAGGAATTGGGTCTTGAAAAACTCTCTCCAAACCCGAAGTTTGAAAAGGTTGGCAATCTTGCCATAGAGCAGATCATAAAGATAGCCAAATCCAAACTTGACTCAATGAACTGCCTGTCCCTTAAGAGTGCAGTAAAGACAATAATTGGTTCATGTAATTCAATAGGGGTCCTCGTGGAGGGTATGGAACCCAAGGAGGCCATAGCTGCTATCAATGAGGGGAGATTTGACAAGGAAATAAGTGAGGAAAGGACTGTAATGTCTGAGGAGAAGAAACAGCTTATGGCCCAAGAACTAAGTGAAAAGAAAGCCGAGCTGGAGAAAGAGCTTGAGGAGATAAAGGCCGAGGAAGAGAAGGAAAAGGGCGCAGTGGAGGAAGCAGCCATTGAAACCGAAGGCGAGGTTCCGGCAGAGGTTGAGAAAAAGGAGGAAGAAGGAAAACCTGCTTCAGATTCGAAGAATGTAACAGAAGATAAAAAGACCAAACAAGAATAGATGGTTTTAGGAAGGTTAGAAGTGTTCCGGCTTTGCTCCTTAAGTCTAAGTTGCTCCTAAAATAGGAAGTTTGCTCCTAAAGTCTATCAACCATTAAACAAAGATCCAAATACGAACCCTGCAATAGTCGAATATGCAATTTTCACAACCGCCGTTCCAGTGCCATGGCAAACCTTTTAAAAACTATTCCTTACCAAACGCCATATAAAAAAGTCGCCGGCTGGGTAACTGGCCCCCCGAAAGCGCCACTACAATCCTCTGGAAAGGATTTATCGCCCCGGACTACTTGGAGCGTTTTTTAGTCCTCCTGTCGGTGACCATGCCCAAGTCTTTCAACATATTGAACATCCATTCTACTGCGACATCTATGGCGATTTTTTCCTTCTCTCTGGCGAACTCATCAAATTCCTCAGGGGTCGCATTCAACAGTTCGCGGTACATAGAACAAAATTTCTTGGAATTATTTTTGTAAAACTTTTTTAATTCCTTGTACTCCGGAATATTGGACAGTATATTTAAGAGATGTTTTGAAACCTCCTCAAAATCGCCATCGTCAATCGTGCCGTCGGCGAGCGGATTCATTACTTCCTGTATCTTCTGCGGGTCACGCACAATAAACTGCGTCTGCAGAGTAAACCTAGTGAGTATATCTACTTCTTTTTTGAGCAAGTTTTTGTATTTGTTTATATCCATCTTTATTTCTCCTGTTAGTTTTTTATTCCGCAAAGATTTATAACAAAATGGAGGGGACAGCCATACTAGGCTCTCTCCGCTTGAATAACTATAACGTAGCTGTATATAAATCCACCCAATATTGTGTCTGGCCCGAGGTATAATAAAAAATGACTAAATCCTCAATTCTGCTCCTTAAACCAACCTTTCGAGCTATAGGGAGCAAAGCTAAGCGTTCCCAAACCTTTTTATACCTTATGGTTCTAACATAGCGCACTGGCTTTGTCCAGTAGTTCAGAAAGAATGAACGACCAGGATATTCTAAAAGCACTTGAAGAGGTGCGAAAGGCACCTAAGCGCAATTTCACGCAGTCTATAGACCTAATCATCAATCTGCAGAATATAGACTTCAAGAATCCTGCCAACCGCATCGACATAAAGATAATGCTGCCGTCCGGGCGTGGAAAGGATCTCAAGGTAGGTGTCTTCGGCGATGCAGATTTCCTGAACAAGGCCAAGAATGCCGATTTGAAAATCTCTGACAAGCAACTGGCCAAGAGTGCGAAAGAAATAAGAAGAATCTCGGAGCAGATGGATTTCTTCGTGGCACAGACAAGCCTCATGGTGGATATTGGTAAAACCTGGGGCAAATTTCTGAGCACTAGGGGCAAGATGCCTCAGCCCCTACCCCCCAATGTTGACCCAACACCGATGATAATGAGGTTAAAAAACACCGTCGTTCTTAGAAGCAGAGGCAATACGCCCCAAACAATCTCCTGCTCTGTTGGAACGGAGGAGATGAAGGATGACCAGATAGCCAAGAATGTGATGGCAGTTTATCACGCATTGCTCGAAAAACTTCCGGCCAAGGAGAATAACATCAAATCAGTCTTAATCAAAACTACCATGGGGCCTCCAGTTAAGATAATCCAGAAATAATCCAAGATGCCTGCAAAGTGGAAATTTGGGGAAGTTGAAGAGCTTGCCAAGAGGCTTAATGAGAGTCCGGTTGTGGCTGTTGCCGGGATAGAGGGTATCCCCTCTAGGCAGATGCAGGAGATAAGAAAGAAGCTTCATGGAAGTGTTGAGATAAGGGTTATCAAGAACCGGCTGGCCAGGCTGGCTTTCGAAAAAATCAATAGAACCGGATTAAAGAAATTAGAAGATTATATAACCGGTCCTACAGCACTTATCTTCTCAAAGGAGAATCCCTTCAGACTTGCAAAGATGTTCCTTGAATCGAGGGTGAAAGCCCCGGCAAAGGAGGGTCAGGAAGCCCCAGAGGATATAATTGTTCCGGCCGGAGACACTCCATTCAAGCCGGGCCCCATAATTGGAGACCTGCAGGAGGTGGGTATCAAGGCCAAGATACAGGGTCCGATAATCGCGATAATACAGGATTCCCCGGTCATCAAAAAAGGTGAGAAATTCTCCAAGAAACTGGCAGGCGTTCTGACACAGCTGGGAATATTTCCCATGGAGATAGGTATAGATGTGCGGGCAGCATTCGAGGATGGCATAATCTATGGCGAGGACATCCTCAGCATAGATACAGAAAAGGTACTCTCAGATATTGCAGTCGCTTACCAGCATGCGCTGAATCTATCAGTCGAGGCAGGCATATTCAACAAGGTTTCCCTTCCGCTTCTCTTGACAAATGCAGCCGGTGCTGCGAGGAATCTCGCTATAGGGGCAGAGATATACAACGAGGAAACTGTAGATTATTTCCTGTCCAAGGCACATCAGGAGGCCAAGAGTCTTACGGTTTCCGTCTCATATGAGCCAAGAGCGAAGCCAGCTCCCGAGGAGAAGAAGGAAAATAGGGCCGGAGAGTCCACGGAGGGATCAAAAGATGAGGCAGGGGACAGGGCCTCTGAAGAGGTGGAAACCACTAAAGCTGCTCAGGAAATAAGTGGAGAGTCCTCTGCCAAGGCCAAGAAGGAGGATCAGGAAGCGGCCAGAGAATTATCTGGAGAATCAGCCAAGAAAGAAGCCGCCGGGAATGATGCGGGGACTGGAGAAGAGCAAAATGCCGAGACCCCTGCCGAGGATGGTGGCACACAGGATATCTCTCCGGAGACCGAGGCAAGGCTGGTCAAAGAAGCTGATCCACTGGAGCAGGTACCTGAAGTCGGTGGAGACGGGGCGCCTGAAGAATCAAAGGAATCAGAGTCACAAAATAAATAAAAAAGGTAAAAATGGAATACGTATATGCAGCATTGTTGCTTCATTCGGCGGGTCAGAAGGTTGACGAGGCGGGCCTAAAAAAGGTCATTGAAGCCTCAGGCACAAAGGTTGACGAGGCCAGGATAAAGGCTCTCGTTGCCTCACTTGAGGGCGTTGACATAGATGAGGCCATATCCAAGGCAGCCCCTGTTGCCGCGGCTGCCCCGGCAGCTGCGCCAGTAGCAGGCGGTGAGGCCCAGAAGGAAGAGAAGAAAGAAGAAGGCCCGAGCGAAGAAGACAAGCAAAAGGCCGAAGAGGAAGCAGCAGAAGGACTAGGTGCACTCTTTGGATAAGCGGGGATCCTTCTGGATCTCTCATCTAGTTTTGGTTGGGCTAGCTTGGGCACTTCAAAACCTAACACCCTTCTGACTGAGAACCGGATAGCAGGACCGAGATAGCAGGACCGAGATAGCAGGA
>CAZQBY010000004.1:42439-73559 GCA_964592405.1 uncultured archaeon
GATAGCAGGACCGAGATAGCAGGACCGAGATAGCAGGATAAAGACGGAGCCAATGGGCAGAGAACTGATACCCATACCCAATAGCCCATTTTTATTGCTTGAAATCTTAACCTAACTATGAAAAAAGAGACCGTGCCACCGGACCCATTCCAAACAAAGGAGTTCATGGTGCAGGCTGAAAAGGCACAGCCTTTAATGACTCTGGAGTATCTGAACAGCTGGGGGAACGAGTTTCTGTTCATCTTTCTGCTAATAGCAGGTGCCTTTTTGTTACTCTTTGTTAATCAGGTGTCGTCCACTCTCCCGGGAACTGTTCCCACTATAATAGGGATTGACGTACCATCCTACTGGGCTACGCAGGTGCCGATATTCATACTCATAGTAGCGGCCATCGCCCTTGCCATATACTATAATATGAGGAGGAGGTACATTGAGAATATGATGTACTTCTTCTACCAGAAGGTTGCTGAGCAGGAGCTCAAGAAAAAGGAATAAGGCTTACATTTCAGTGAACTGAAGACCCGAAAGATGCCACGCCCTGGGAGGAGGGAGGACGATAGGGATAGCCCTAGGACAGAGTCAGAGTCATTCAAGCAGAGCCTCTACGGCGAGCTGACCACCCCGGAGGCCATGGAGGAGGCGGCTCGCAGGAAGGATAAGACGGAGGAGGACAAGGGCAAGTTCTTCGGCCACAAGAATTTCTACTTCTGGCTCTATAACTTCACAAAGAAACATTTTGTAAAAAAGCCACCGAAGAGCTATGAGATGCCTACAGCCACGGAATTAGGGGCAAGAGCGGGTAAAGGGGGCAAAAAAAAGAAACAACTTTCCAAACAATATATAGAGGCATTCGAGTTTCTTGGATGGGATTTGGATCCGGATGTTGTAATGAAGATGCCAATGGCCATCGGCATAATAGCTCTCATACTGGGCGTCATCATAGCAGCTGCCATATATCTGCCGCTCTCACAGACGCCCGAGATAAAGGCAGAGTGCGGCGATGGTATCTGTGCTGAGCTTAAGGGTGAGGACCCAAACACGTGCCCGCAGGACTGCGCCGGTGATATAGTCCGTCGGGCCCAATCAGGGGCTAGAACAAGCCCCCTTCTCATGCTCATGATAATGTTTATACCAGTTTTCCTCACCTTGGGTCTCGTCTCCTACACACAGAGATATCCCATAAGCGCTGCTAATAACGAGAAGATGCGTGCCCTGACCTACGTCCCGGAGCTGATGAATTATATGGTCATGCAGATGCGTCTTCAGCCCAACTTGGAGAGGGCAGTGGAGTTTGCAGCTGAGCATGGAAAAGGACGCATAGCTGAAGAGTTTCGTGATATAGTCTGGAAAAATCAGGTAGGGATATATGACAGCATTGAGGAGGCCTTGGATGAGATGGCCTACCGCTGGGAGCCATACAGCGAGGAGTTCAAGCATGCCATAACCATGATAAGGGCCTCTGTGCTTGTTCCAGACAGTGTGGAGAGAAATGTCCTCTATGACAAGGCAATTGAGGACATAACCGAGTCAACAAAGGACAAGATGGAGCTCTATGCCCACTCTATGAAGCAGCCCTCCATGTATCTGTTCTACATTGCAATTCTCCTGCCACTAATGATAATAATAATGCTCCCGGTGGCTGCAGCCTTTGCAAATCTCCCCGTTGCTTCCACCCCCATACTAGTTGCGCTCTATATATTCATTCTGCCATTAATCACACTTTTCTATGCCAAATTTGTGCTTGCCAAACGGCCAGGGGGTTATGTTCCACCAGTGATAAGAGATGACCACCCCGAACTACCAAAGAAGGGTACTATGGAGCTGGGGGGTATAAAGCTACCTGTCCTGCCGGTTGCCATAATGCTGTTAATAACCATAGTTGCTGTCGGCATGTTCATAGATTCGGCTATCAAGATACCAAAAGAGCATCTTGCCGACTTGGAAGAGCAACTGGGCAAGAAGATAGAGCAACCAACAATACTCCAGTATATCATACCGCTGGCCATTGCCATACCTCTCGGGTTCTACCTGTATGGCATTAGCGTGAACAAGCGGAGAATACAGGAGAAGATACTAAAGATGGAGCTGGATTTCAAGGATGCCATGTATCTGCTCGCCAGTCGTTTGGGTGACAAAAAACCACTTGAGGACGCACTAAAATATGTAAAGAAATTCATGCCGGAGAGCAAGGTGGCTACAGAACTCCTAGACAGTGTGGAGAGAAATATCATGGTCATGGGTTTGACACTGAAATCTGCAATATTTGATCCAGTGTATGGTGCTATGAAATATGTGCCCTCCAGACTGATAAACAGCTCATTCAAGATAATGGTGGACTCAATAGAACTGGGTCCGGAGGTGGCGTCTACATCCCTTATTTCTGTTTCCAACCAGATAAGAAATGTCCAAAAAATAAATGAGCTCATGAAGACACTCCTAGAGGATGTCACCAGTATGATGCGCTCAATGGCTACCTTCATAGCTCCTATAGTCTTGGGGGTAGTGGCTTCGCTACAGCAGATCATAACTGCCGTCGTTTCCCCCTTACAGGCCAACAGCGGCACAATAGCCGATAAGGGTTCTGCGGCAGCAATAGAGAGTGCGCGTGGCAGTCTTGGTGGCATAGGCAGCATAGGCAATATAACCAGCATGGCCACCCCGTTTGAATTTCAGCTGATAATCGCCCTGTATGTCGTAGAACTGGTGATAATACTGGCTTATTTCGCCGGCAAAATCAATTATGGTGATAACAGGACAGCGATAATGATGACAATAGGTAAGGCACTTCCCATAGCAATATCCATCTTTGTTGTTGCCCTCTATTTTGGCAGCGGGTTGATGGCCGGCATGGCAGGGTGACAGGTTGATTTCAGCTTTTTATAATCCTACACTTAATAATACAAAGGAGTCCAACAAGATGAACATAATCGGAAACAAGAGAGGCCAGGGCGGCGATACCTTCAAGCTGCTCATAGCCGCTGTTGTGGCCATGGTTATATTGGGCATCGTTACGGGTGTTTTTCAGAACATATGGGCTACCGTGGGCGGTATTACCTGTGTATCCAGCCCCATAAATGAGATGGTGACCAAGATACAGAAGGCACAGGCAGGTATAACAACTGCCACGGGTGCAATCTGTATGAATGCCGGCGAGATGTTTACCAGTGCTGCCCTGACAAGCAAAGTGACGAACTTGGACAAAGTTTCCTTCACGTGCCAAGGCGCGGCCGTCTGCAAAAATGGTGATCCAATATTTGTTTCGCCAGACTCCATAGAGGCGAAGAAGGACGCTAAATTCAAGGGTCTGATAACCTGCACCCCCAGCGGCGCACAGGGCGACTACGATTGCACTATCGTTATACAGAGTGCAAGCACATGATGCCTCTTGGCACTAAAGGACAGGGAGAGTCCCTCATAAAACTCTTGGTGGTAGCCATAATAGCTATCATAGCTTTGGCATTGGCCAAGAGCTACTTCCGCGAGTCCTCCAGACATACCCAACAGACTGTTGAAGAGATATTTGAACCAGCTTCTACAACTACAAATACCCTCATCCATGTCAGTCCTCCCATACTGTCGCTACTAATTTCTTCTTTTTCATTTCAGGTGTTGTAATCATGAGACAGAAGGGATTTGCAGGTGGGCCGTTTCAGTTGCTGATAAGCATAATAGTCTTTGGCATGGCGTTGCTCATAGGGGCGTATCTCTTTGGCATGATTGACTGCTGGAAGTGCAATGAACTACTCAAGATACAGATGACTAATCTGCGCGAGGCTATAACCAGTGTGGGAAAGGGGGATGTCAACAGCAGAAAGAACCTGTTAGTCAAACTTGAAGACATCGGATCATGTGCCAAGGGCATCTATATAAAGAAGATAAGTGCTGCCGAAAACCTGCGTTGCAGGAGTTTCTGCCCCAATCACCCAAACAGCTGTTGGGTCGTCATAGCCGAGAGTACCTGTGGTGACCAGGACTTACAGATAGAATGTGCAGATATAAACGGCGACATGATCATAGATGCAGAACCGGGCCTGCTGGGCAGGATAACCACAACCTCGAACCCATGGCTGGAGGGGGCCTACTCGTTCTCACATACCCTTCCGATAATGATAGAGAAGACCGGCCCGCTGGAGATAATGATAAAGAGGCAGGGCAGCTAAAATGAAACTTCTAAAAAACACTAAGGGGCTTTACGAATACGTCCTTACAAAGAGTGTTATGCTCATTTTTATTCTGGGTTTGGTCAGTATATTCTACAGTTTGTATCACAATACAAACATAAACAGTGCTGATACCATAGCAAATTCGGAGGCGGACAGGATAGCCAAAGAGATTGATGATGTAATAGGTCTAAAGGGAGTGAGCAATACTATGACTATCCATTTGAAACGTGAACTGAGAGTTGGAAATATGGTCGTTCCGTACAGCTTTGAGATAACCGACACCGGTTTGGTAATAATACGGCTCCTGCAGCACCCTTACGAGGATATCCAAGGTATTGCAAGATTCGGACTAAACATGGGGCGTGTTGGAGGGAAGGATAAAATATTTTGTAACTGGAGGCAAATACAGAGTGGGGCCTACTTCAATGTCACAAAAGAGAGCGAATTTGTTTACCGTCCACCGCCCGCAAAGCCCGAAGGCCTTATTCATATAATCAGGGTGAAGATAGATGCAGTTGAATCCTGTACGGATTTCATGCTCTTCCAAGCAAACTATACGCAAGTATCATGAAAACAAGGGGCCAGGGGAGTGTGTTCAGCGGAGATGTGCCGGCAATAATAATGATAGTTTTGAGTATAGGCTTCTTCATGTCCTCAGTATATCTAGCACTGGATCACTTCAATTCAATCAAGGCCAATCTGGATATAGAAAGTGCCCTTGTCGATGCAGCCTCAGTGTTCCTAAAGGAGAATGCCAAGATCAAACCATCTGACTTGAGTAGCAACTCCCAGTTCTGGAATCTAAGAATAGCCAGGATAGAAAACAGCAAGGGGGTGAAGATATATACTGAGCTGAGGGCTCTTGATCCAATGTCTGCATGCTTCAATGAGGGCGAGTGCGTAGCTGGAAAGCCGCCTCCAGATAATACGGAACTGCTCTCAAAGAGATTCCCTATAGCTCTCAAGAGCGGTGATACTGATCTGGAGGTTTATCCTGCATTGGTCAAGATATCAGTATATAAATAATAAATGGACATCATGCCAAAGAAGTTCATGCTGAGGAAGGGGCAGGCAGAGATCATGGACGGACTTATCTTGATGCTGATAGCAGCCATATGCTCAACAGTCCTCCTGCATATATCATCTACTTATGGTGTAATTCCAACAGAGATCTATGAAGAAACCTATGCGCAAAAACTAGCTCAGAACACTCTCCTTTCTCTCTACCACATAACATATCTTGACGATGTAAACTCCCCATTTTACAAGAAGTCCATCATGGTAGCAGTTTCACAAGAGCTTTCCTCTGGCAACAGGAATTTTGGCAATGTCGGGAATGTAGCAGGCGACATGCTACGCAACATACTACAGACCTATTCCCAAGAGCTTGGCTGGCATTTCATGTTCGCCATAATCTCAGGAGACACGATATTTGATGAATCTATAGTATCCACCGACCCGAGCGTCACTAATAGCCGGACCTTCAAACAGAATGTTGGCAACCCATCTTGTGCAAGTGCGGCACTCACCTATCCAAAGGGAGACTGTTCAACAGGTGGCGGTGGCTCAGCCGGCAATAGCAATATGTGTTATGCAATATTCGAGATATGCACCTGGCAATCCTGATATTCTTTGTTTCCGGTTCTGAATGGGGAGAAGAAGGGTGCCGAAAAGGAAGGAGAAAGTGGGATAGGTCTATGCAGGCATCCTCCTTTTCATGGCGAATTCTTCTTGGCAGTGTGGACATTTATACTTGATATAATCTTCAGATCCCTCCACCGATGCAGCGCAGTTTGAACATAATGGTTTTCCGCACGAGGGGCAATAGACGATTATAGTGCCCTTCTTACCACAATTTGGACATCCTCCCGTAGTCCCACCCACGTCAACAAACATACCATCAAAGTCGCCAGAGTCCAAGCCTTGGTCAAGATCCTCCAGATCCGAAAGCTCTCCAAATTCCTCGTCAAGCCCCCCCAGCTCACTGAAATCACCAAACTCCTCTCCCATCTCACCTCCAAAAGACAAATCGGCTTCGGATATCTCTATACCCTCTTCAGTCTGCGGCATCTTAGAGCCTTCGGGTTTTGGAGTCTTCTGATACCACCGGACCTCCTCTCCCTCATCAGCTTCCTTTTCACCACCTGTCCTCTTTGGCTCAATGAGCTGCTGGCGAACGTCTCCAACGACCTCTTTGAGTATGTCCTCCCCGCCTCTCCTTCTGTGGCCTCTTGCATGGCTGACCAAACTTCTCTCTATTTCCCTTTCCGGTTCCTCATGCTCAGGGCGGACATGCTTGGGTTTTGTCTCCCCTCTTCCCTCCCCCCCTCCAGATTTCATCTCCCTGATGGCCCGTGCTATCTCCATCACATCCTCTTTTTTGTAGTCCTCCACACTTTTCTCCGGCTCCCTCTCACTTATCTTTTCCTTAAGTCTTCTGAGAAGTTCTTCTGATTTTTGCCTTTTATCTGTATCTTCGGTAGTAGTTTCTTTCAACTTGGCTTCCAGCTCCATAAGCAGTTCCCGCCTTTCCTTTTCTATCTCCTCAGGGGATCTTGTTTCTTTGCCTGATTCTATTCTCTCAAGTCGCACCTCTTTTGCGGTTGTTTCTTCGGGTTTTCTCCTCTCTTCCCTTTTCTCCTCTTTTTTCCTTTCTCTGATAACAGACATTCTTATCTTCTCTAGGAGCGGCTTGATATCTGTTTCATCCTTGACAACATTCTCTAGGTCCTTTGTTATCTTTGATATTTCTCTTTCCCTACGCTTCTTCTTGTTCCTGACTATCTCCTGCTTTATACCATATTTTATTACGTGTTTGGGGATTCCCACAACCCTGGTCTCTCGTCGCCTGACCATGAAGAATTCCACGAGCGACGTGTTGATTATCAAAACCACTAGAAATAATACAAAAGTGAGTATTGTGCTCCCTTCTGATTCAAAGAGGATGGGGTCAGAGCCCAAAGGCGAGTACAGGGGCACTAACATTTCCGAGAGAGACACTATAACTGTTGGCACATATGCCACAAGTCCAAATATAATGAACAGGACCAATCTTCTGTGTTTCAGGTAAGTCTTTATATCCGGATAGACAAACCTGAGGCTATACATCCCCGTGATAGGGCTGATCAGCAACAGTATCACATAGGGTATGTAAGCTGTTATCATAGCATTTATATTCCCTATGGAAAAATAAAAGCAAAAAATAAAAGCATGAAAAAAGAGAACTGCCCTTTTTGCCCTATGCTGCTATAAATCCATGGTGGATCGGCTATTTACGGGCAAGTTCTGGCTATTTACGTGCAAGTGACTGGCAATTGCCTTGGGCCTGGGGCATAACATGGAGGTCTGCATGATTAATATTGTGGTGAGAGCGGTTATAAATCCTACAGAGAGCGAGGATAAGGTCTCAAGGGCCGTTGAGAACCTGTTTCCAAATATGGAGTTCAATAGAGAGGAAAACGAGCTGGTGGCAAGGGGTAATGACATCAACGACTTAGCAGCCCTTAAGGAGCTTCTAAAAAACCAGAATATTAGGGATGCTGCGCGCAGTTTTCTGTCCAAATATGAAGAAGGCAATACGCTTTTATTCGAGCTTAACAAACAGGCGGCCTTTGCAGGCAGGGCAAATTTTGTAGATTTTGATATTGCCCTTGGAGCAATAACTGTTGAAATAAAGGGGAGCAATTTACAAGGCCTGATAGACTGGTTGTGTAACTAGATAGACTGGTTGTGTAACTAAAAAATAACCTAAACTAAAAGCTATTATAAGCTAAAATAGCTAGGACAGCCTTTCGACCAGTTTATTTATTCCAACCCTTTCCTGTTTCATCGAGTCGCGCTCTCTGATGGTTACAGTGCCGTCCTTGAGTGTATCGTAGTCTATGGTGATACAGAATGGTGTACCGATTTCATCCGCTCGTGCATATCGTCTCCCTATGCTTCCTGAAGCATCCCACTGTATATAGAGCCCAGCTCTCCTGAGTTTCTCGAACACTTCGCGCGCTTTTTCAGCTATGCCGTCCTTATTCACCAGCGGAAAAACAGCTGCCCTATAAGGTGCAACCTCGTTTGGGAACCTAAAGTAAACCCTTTCCTTCTTCCCACTTTGCTCTGTGAAGCAGCTCTCCAAAACACAATAAAAAGGTCTATCGATACCATAAGCTACTTCGATTACATGCGGCACGAACTTCCTGCCGTCTTTGCTCACTTCCATACTAACCCTGCTGAGATTCTGATGCGCCCTTAAGTCATAGTCAGTCCTGTCAGATATTCCAACCATTTCAATCCTGCCAAAGTCCCTACTGAGGAATTCTATATCCCACGTATCGCTGGAATAGAAGGCCCTTTCGTCATCCTTATGTTGCCTCATCTGAAGGCGGTTTGTATCTATGCCCATCTTCTCAAATAGCTTCCAAGCACGACCTAAGGCATAGGCTATCATGGGAATTTTGATTAATCCGCTATCCAATGCCTGATTAATACTAATCTCTTCAGCCTGATTTCCTGCTTCTTGCATATCCTTGGACCATATCTTGGCTTTTATATGCCCAACCTCATCAAGGCGTCCGGCATTCTTGTTTTCTGGATCCATGAAATACTGTATCTCTGCCTGTGTGAACTCCCTAAGGCGTATCATCCCCTGCCGGGGGGATATCTCGTTTCTGAAGGAGCGGCCTATCTGGAGGACGCCCAGGGGGAGATTTTCCCTCCCGGCGGCGTAGAGGCGCTTGAAGAGAAGGTATGTGGTCTGGGCGGTTTCCGGTCTAAGATATGCAGTGATCTTCTTCCTCCCCGGTCCTATGTAGGTCTTAAACATGAGGTTATAGTCATATGGTTCACCCAGCGTGCCATGACACTTGGGGCATGTTATTTTTGCCCTGATTATATGCTCCTTCAGTTCGGCGATACCCATGCCGTCTGTCTGAATGTTCATACGCTCTGCCACTAGGTGGTCTGCCCTGTAAGGTTCCCCGCACTTCTGACATTCGACCAGAATATCTGAGAAGGATTTCACATGGCCAGAGGCCACCCATGGATCCTCTGGTGTAACTGTAGGGCAGCTAACTTCGAGGCAACCCTCCTCGACTATGTAGTGCCTTCTTATCAGCTCCTCAATATTTCTCTTCAATAGGGACCCCACAGGGCCATAGTCATAGAAGCCCTTCACTCCGCCATATATCTCAAAGGATGGCCACACAAAACCCCTTCTGAGGGAGATATCCATAACCTTTTCCTTCACCATCTTGTGTATTTTAAAAAGCCTGATGAAAAAGCTACTCAAAGAGCTACTCAATATCCTTGTCCACCACGGTCAGTGGTGGAATCAGCCGGTTTGGCCATATTTTCTTCCCCGGCATAATAGAGACATTTATGCCAGTCTTGACGTTGTCACCCACCACACAACCAAACTTACGCCTACCACTGCTTTCCATTTCACCCCTGATATTGAGTTTAACCTCCGCATTATCAAAGCGCAGATTTGCAACATTGGTCCCGGCCCCAAAGTTGCAGTTCTCGCCAATTATTGAATCACCTATATAAGAGAGGTGTGGAACCTTTGAGTTGTTCATAATTATGCTGTTCTTGATCTCCACCCCGTTTCCGATATGGACGTTGTCGCCCAGCGACGTGAAGGGGCGTATGAAGCAGTTGGGGCCTATGACGCAGTCCCTCCCTATAGTCACCGGTCCGATGATGTAGGACCCGGCCCTTATGACGCTGCCTTCCCCCACCCTGACCTCACCTTCGATGGTGGCGTTCGGGTGGACCTCGCCGCTCAGGTCCCCTTTTGTCTTCTTCACATAAAACTCATTGGCATCCAACAGGTCCCAGGGCTTACCGACATCAAGCCAGAACCCATCATACACAAAACCATAACTGGCAGCCAACTTGAGCGTATCGGTTATCTCATACTCTCCTCTGGGTGATTTGTTGGTTTTTTTGACCAGCTGGAATATTTCTGGTTCAAAGACATAAATTCCGGCATTAATGTAATTGCTTCTGGGCTTTTTGGGTTTTTCAGAGATATCCAGGACATTGCCTTCAGAATCTATCTGCACGACACCGAAATCTTCGGGCTTCCTAGACTGTGTTACAGTTATTATATTGCCTCTCTTCTTGGCATAGAACTCTTTGAGCTGTGTAAACAGTGAGCCTTCAACCACCACATCACCGTTGATGCAAATGAAAGACTCATCTATTACACTTTCTGCACAGCCAACGGCGTGTGCTGTCCCATCCCGGCTCTCCTGCCGTATATAACTAACTTCATCACCTAGGGCCTTTCTAATCTTCTCCTCATTGCTGCCTACTAGAACAAAAATGTCAGCTATGCCCGCATTTTTCAACAGACCAATAGTCCACTTTATCATGGGCTTGCCACCCACTGGCAACAATGGCTTTGGCCTTGTGAGCGTAAGAGGGTGCATGCGGGTTCCTTCTCCTGCAGCGAGAATGAGAGCAGTCTTCATCATACCACCGGCTTTATTTAGAAGCTGGGAATTTAAAACAGATATCTCTGCTGAAATCTCCTACAAACCTGTGAGCGAGTCTGAGCGGTTCTGGCAGCTTGTGGCTCTTTATACATCTTTTGACAATTTTCACTGAGGAATCCAGTGAAACCTTGTGCCCGGGTGATACATAGATGGGCCTACAGCCCTCCTTGCTCTGAAGAACACATGCACGTGCCTCTCCGTTCACAAAGACCCTACTGCCTCTGACCTCTCCGCAGAGCAGACTTTTGGCCACCCCGATGGTAGGCTGATCCAGCAGGACACCAATGTGCGATGCTAGACCGATTCGATGGGGGTGCAGAATGCCATTACCATCCACCAGGAGGACTTGTGGCTTTGTTTTCAGTTTTCTCCAAGCACTAATGATGCTGGGCCCTTCTCTATAACTTAGGAAGCCGGCGATGTATGGAAAATCCACTCTCCTCAGGGAGAAGGCTTTTTCGACTATGTCAAATTCGCCAAAGTTCTGAACAACAATGCAGGAGGCTGCATAGTCTCTGGGAAATGCCTGATCTACGCCCCCTATGAGCCTCAGCTCATGAAACCTGTCTTCTGTAATAACCTTGCTGGCGAGCTTCTCCTGCTCTTTGCGAAGTTCCTCTAGAACCATAAATCCTGCATCAACTCCACTGCCTTCTTCCTACTGGCAGGAAACGCAGCTACCTTTCCCTTCAGCTGGATTGTATCACGACTGCCAAGCACAATCCTGCCATCATAGGCTTCCTGCTTGTCATAACGCATCCAGAACTCCCCTGATTCATTTACGTGTTTGTCAACATTAAACTCTCTCAGCTCTTCTTTTGGCATAGTCTTCTTAATGTATTCCACAAGTGCTCTGATTTTTGCCTGTTTTACAAATTCCAGTCTAATACAAATTATCTCGTTTCCAAAAGAGCCGGAGAACTGCTCAATCTGGAAATCCTTATCCTCAACCTTGAACGGCACCAGATTGAGCATAGCCTCCTTCACCTTCTCTATGTCTTCGGTGGCATGGCAGAAGGCTTCCAGAGCAAGGCGGTGAAATAGCATTCTGGTTATAGTTTACATGGCCATGGCCAATATGGTCAAAAGCCCCTTTGGGCATATTGAGGCAGTGCCCTTCAGAGTTTCTTCTCTACTTTTTTGCCCCAGTGCCTGAATGTCTCCTGGAGCCCCAGACCCATTGCAATGGCTAGGCCGATGCTGATACCTGCAACCACTATCTTAAATGAGTCCGTCAGCAACTCCACATTCTCCCTGATCTGGAAATGTGGCAACGCAAGGACAATTGCAAAGAAAATTACCATGCCCTGCACCAGCCAGGCGACACTGTCACTTGCGAGAGAAGTCTTGCTCTCCTTTATCCTGTCCTGCATGAAATCACCCACAAGGGCCCCGGCAATTATTATGAAACCTCCCAAGACAAACTGGGGATACAGCTCTACCAGTGAGTTGGAGGCTCCATCAGGATTGTTGAACATCAGAACCAATGCATTCTGGTCCTGACCAATTGGCCGGGCTACTGCATCGATTCCAGTCGCCAAGAACACAATGACCACATATATCATAAAGATTCCCGATATCACACGTGTTAACTGTAGCCCGCCCAAGGCATCATGTAGCCCGTGTTTGGCCATGCGCTCTTCGACGCGGATACTATCCAGGGCCGCTTTGATTATCTTATAAACGATTGCACCCACCACTATGCCTACGACTGCAAACAGCATAAAGACACCCAGACCTCCCATGAAGCTCTGGAACATATTGGTATATTGAGACAGCTTGATGTACCATATGCCCCTCTCAATGGAGGCCTCAACAACATAGTTCAGCACAACTGCAACGAACAGCCACTTGATGTAGATACCTATCCCGCTTACAACCTTTCCCCAGAAGGAAAGCGATATTATCTCACTACCAGCTATCTGCTCCTTCAGCTCCCGTATGTTAAGCACCTTCCTTACGATAAGTGCCAGTAGTGAGCCTATAAGATAACCAAGCAGTATGCCGATAAGAACAACGGCCACGAAAATCCCTACATTGACAAGTAGCTCACTAACTGTTCCAACCATGGTATTTGGATCAAAAACCATTTTTCACACCATTTGTTTAAATAAATACTTCTACCTATAAAAAGTTATTTTAATTCGCTTCCAAACACGGCTATAACAATCTAGGTCAGGAGTTCTACCTCCCCCTCTTCTAGGTCAAAATATGCAATCATCTCCCTGCCGGCCTGCTGATTCCTCTCAAAAACGTGCCGTAGAAGAGGCAGATAATCAGTTATTATTCTCTTCCTTGACTCATGTATGATAGGCGATATCTTAGCGGCAATAGATCTTTCCCTAGCCCTCTTGGATCGAGTTATACCCATCTTTGATATGAGCGAAGGGAAGCGATATTTGCTGAAACCAAAGTTCGGCTTGTCCTTCGAGAAACCGATTCCCACTGTCATCAAATCGTTAACATATCTGAGAAAGCCCCAGTACTGCCGGTTTACTACCCGTCCTAAGAAGATGTCTGAGCGCGACAGCTGGTTATAGGCTCTGGCCCGTTCAGCCTTGCTTAGATACTCAACCGGGATATTTTCATCAAGCCAGGCAATAAAGTTTTTGGGCTCTTCATCTAGATCCCAGATGATCCGCCTGCACGTTGCATAATCAGCGCATTTAAATATCCTGCGCATGGCCTTGTAAACATCAATTTGTCTATCCCGGTGCTCTAGGAAGATGCTATCTGTTTTGACTACCTCCTCTCCCTGAGCCAGTGCTTGGAGGTCATTTATTGCCGAGCGCATGTCTCCATCTGCATTGTCAGCTATCCTCTGAAGGACCTCTATGCTCTCTACCTTGATACCCTCGCTTTTGATAATCTCCCCCAGCCTTTTGACAACCTGTCCGGGGGAGAGCTTACGAAGCGGTGCCTGCTCACAATAGACCTTCAGCCCGCTAAGTTTCTTGTTTTTAATGTCATTGCATGTTAGAATAATGGGTGTTTGGCTCTCCTTTATGACCTTTATAAGGCTTTGGGTAGCACCCCTGTCAGCCACACCAGAGAGGCCATCAATCTCCTCAACCAGTATGAGTTTTCTTCTGCCACTAAAACTCTTCGTCTGCGAGCCAAGTCCTGCTATTTGTTCAACCAATTCCTTGCTCCGCTTATCTGATGCGTTCATCTCTACAATCTCCCACTTGTACTCCCTTGCTAGAGCATAGGAGATGGAGGTTTTGCCAGTGCCAACTTCACCATATATCAGGAGTGCTTTCTTTTTTGGCATTCCATGGACCCATTGATCACACCACCTCCGCGATGTCCGTATTGCTTGGAGATTTCCAACAATCTCTTCAAGCTTCTCTGGTCTGTATTTCTCAGACCACGGAAGCTCGGTAACTTTCTTGGAGTGGGCTTTCCTGTCTGTAGCATTATAATCTTTCATTTCAGACTCTCTAGCCCTCAGGTCCTTTGAATCCTCAGGTATCCAGCTAGTTAGATCCATCCAAATACCTAACCAGTCAAAAGCTTCATAAACTCATATCCTTTCCTGAGACCATATTTACCCATCTTGGCACTTTCTTCGTCAAATTTCTCTACTGAATCAGCTTTGATGCCACTGCCCATTATGGCAAACGGGACAGGACCATGAACATGCGTCCTGACACTTACTGGTGTATAATGGTCCGGCAGTAAACCTATTCTGAAGTCATTATTTATACCTTTCATGAGCCTTCCGAGCAGTCTTCTGTCTATGTTTTCTATTGCTTTTATCTTTTCTTCTACAAGACCTTCATGTCCTGCCTCATCTGGTGCTTCGACGTGGATTACTGCAATGTCTGAGCCCCCATTGAGCGCTTTTATTGCGGCATCTGCCTTACCCTCAAAATTCGTGTTAAAATAGGCGTTGGCACCTTTGACGTTTACCGGCGTGAGGCCAGACAAAACACCCAGACCTCTTATCAGGTCTATGGCTGTGATTACGACACCCTCCAGACCAAACCTTTGTTTTATAGTCGGCATCCTACGCTTGGTCCTCCCCGGTCCCCAGAACCACAGCATGTTGGCCGGTGGCCTCCCCTGCTTGCGCCTAAGCTCATTGACCCGGCTTTTTTCAAATACTTCCTGAGACCTTATCATTATATCATTCAGCTTCTCTGCCAGCTCACTGGCCCTGCCCCTCCCTCTTATAAGCAGCTTCCTGAACTCCTCGCCTTGGTGATCATGTGGAGCATTGCATATGAGGTCATATGGATGGATGTTTAGGCCTCTTACCATTATGAGGTTCCTATAGCTGACTCCGGGATAGAACTTGATGCTGTCATCCCCAAAAGCCTCATTGGCCAGTTTTATGAGCTCTCTTGCCTCGTCATCACTTATCTTGCCGGCACTGTAATCAACTATCCTGCCGTCTTCGACTGTTATGATATTCGCGCGCATGGCCAGGTCCCCGGGTTTTAGTTCAATGCCCATGGCTGCAGCTTCTACTAGTCCTCTGCCACCCGGATAATACAGTTTGGGGTTGTAGCCCATAATGGATAAATTGGCAACATCACTGCCCGGCTCAAATCCTTTGGATACTGTCTCCAGCAGCCCATTGCATCCTTCCCGGGCCACCCTGTCCATATTTGGCTTATATGCTGTCTGTAGCGGAGTCTTTCCACCGAGCTCATCAAGAGGATAATCTGCCATACCATCTCCAATCAAAATGACATATTTCATAGGACCTTTTTCACCTCTTCTAAGGTTGGCTTTATCTTCACAGGCTTGTTCGCATAGGTGGATACCAATCCATTGAGCCTGTCCTGATGATATTTTATGACAATATCTGGATCCTTCAGCAGATTACCGGTAAGTATGCCGACAACTGATTCATCCTCCTTTATGATGTCACCATCCACAAGTTTTTTTATTCCAGCTATTGTGGCACAGGAGGCAGGCTCAGCTCCTATGCCCGAAGCATCTACAATGGCCTTCGCATCGACTATCTCCTGCTCGCTGACTTGCTCCACAGTACCATTGCACCTCCTCATAACCTCTTCTAGTTTCTTCCAGCTTACCGGATTGCCTATCTTGATGGCAGTAGCAAGGGTCTCTGCCTTTACAGAATGGAAGTTCTTGAAACTGTTTTTGAAATAGCGGTAGAATGGATTTGCACCCTCTGCCTGAATAACTGCTATTCTTGGTATTTTATCTATTAGGCCCAGCTCTTTCATTTCTACCAGCGCTTTGCCCAAAGCGGAAGAGTTGCCCAGGTTGCCTCCCGGAAGCACAAACCAGTCAGGCACATTCCAGCCCATCTGCTGGATTATCTCCATGCCAATAGCCTTTTGACCCTCTATCCTGAATGGGTTGATGGAGTTCAGGAGATACATACCTAGCTCCATGGAGGCCTCTTGTACCAGAGCCATGGCATCGTCGAAGTCTCCCTCTATCTGTATGACGCGCGCGCCATAGGCTATAGCCTGAGCCAGCTTCCCGAATGCAATTTTGCCCTCAGGTATGAACACAACTGCGCGCATTCCTGCCATCGCCGCATAGGCGGCCATGCTGGCTGAGGTATTTCCGGTCGAGGCACAGGCGACTACATCAGCGCCCAGCATCTTTGCAGCAGTCATTCCGGATGTCATACCCCTGTCCTTGAAAGAACCGGTAGGGTTCTCGCCCTCGTGCTTCAGGCACAGATTTGTGTGATTCACGTACTCCGAGATTTTGGCCGAACAGTAGAGGTTGGTGTTGCCCTCCGGTCGGGAGACTATATACTTATCATCAACAGGCATGATGAGTTCGCGGTATCTCCAGACGCCGCTGCTGTATGGCCACTTGAGGGATCCAAGACGGGAGTCGAAGAGCTCTCTAGATACCTCCAAGCTTGCCAGGTCATGAATGACCTCCAGCAGCGCGCCGCAGTCGCACCTATAGCGTATCTTGTCCAGCGGAAACTCCATTCCGCATTCGATACATCTTAAAACAGCTGTCATCTCGCTATTTTTCAGTTAGACGCTAATAAAATAACCTAATAAAATAACCTTTTATATTTCTTTCGTCTAAATTCCCGCACAACCACATAAACTTGCTCCTGTGGTGTAGTACGGCCAATCATCTCGGCCTTTCGCGGCCCTTTCTTTAGAAAAGAAAGCGCCGGCGGAAAGAAATGGATTTCGCTTCGCGAAATCGGTTTCCGCTGCCCCGTAAGAAAGGTGGCCAAAGTCAGCCGAGGACCCGGGTTCAAATCCCGGCGGGAGCATCTTGCTTCTTCTAGGCGCGGACCCGATGTCCCCGCCTTATGCCGAGAAGCTCATTCCGGGCTTGGCATCTTCTCAGCATCCCGGCAGGAGCATATCAGTCTTATGTCTACGGTTTATGGCACGAGGTTCACCTTGGGTGAACCTGTGCGCAGCTTGCAGTTATATCCGGCATTATGCAAGCTCGCGTCTGCAGATGCAACGCCAGTTACTTGTAGACCTTGTCATGATGGTCGAAATCTTCGAGCACGATGGTATTGGACAACTCATCTATTGAATAGACCAGCACGAACGGCCCGATATGTGTTCTCCGCATGTTCTGCATAGGTTTTCTCAAGGGTTTCTCCCTGTACGGGTTCTCAACGATCTGCTTCAGTTTATCGGTTATTCTGCCAAGGGTCTTTTTATCCTTTTTCTCAAGAAACTTGAACTTCCTCCTGACGGTCTCCCTCAGCTCGATCGCGTACATCTTACAGGTTGAAGTACCTCTCGAACTCTTCTATCGATTCAAAGCGGGTGGTCGGTTCAGCAGCCCGGGCGCGCATCCTCTTGACAAATTCTGGCCTCAACTTGGGGTCTAGGAGCTCTGCCCCGTACCGGAGCGCGACCTCATTTATTGCCTCCGACTTGTTCCTAAGGGAGTACCTAGCCTTGACTATGTTCAATATTTTGTTGGCCTCTTCCGTTAGATCTACAATCGCCTGAGTCA
This sequence comes from uncultured archaeon, assembly GCA_964592405.1. Taxonomy (GTDB): domain Archaea; phylum Altiarchaeota; class Altiarchaeia; order JAFGQM01; family JAFGQM01; genus CAZQBY01. The sequence continues at coordinate 60,039 of CAZQBY010000004.1, forward strand.
TATTAATTTCACATTAATATTGTATTAATATTATATAATTATTAATAATAATTATAAAAATACGATTTATGTAACTTTTTGTAGTGTAACCCCCCTTTTAACCGAGTGCCCTCTGGATATTCAAGAAACAGGACTGAAGACTTCGTACAGGAGACTTCAATTTTCCATCATACAAGGTCCGAGACCGGTATATCGAGTATCTGAAGAGCGAGTATCTGGGATACTCACACCAAAACATTTTTACCCCCTGTCTCCTTAACCTAACGATGAAAGCAGCAATAGTAATCCTTGTCTTGGTGCTGGCTGCCATAGCATATTTCTTCTTCATGCAGCCGCCCGCCGGCCAGCGACCCACGGAACTGCTCCTTGAATGCGATTTGGACTTGGACCTGGAGCCCCTCTGTGGCTTCAAGTGGGAGCTCAGCGGCGACCTAAAGGTAGACTATCCGCGAATATCGCTCAGGGCCATCCTTGAGTCCAAGACGAGAGAAAGTTCAGTCGGCATGGACATGGTTTCGGACGGCAAGAGCGTCTACATTTACGGCACCTTCACTCCAATAAGCTCCCCACACGACCTGAGATGGTATGATGTCACTGATGTCCACATCCCATGTATCGAGAACCTCTTCAACCAAATCGATATATTCATGTCAGAAGGGCCGTCCAACGGCATGTACAAAGCTCACGGCATCACCTGTAGCCAAGTGGATTCCATTCTCGCTGGCAGGTTCTCTATGCCTGATGAGGACGAAGTCTCCAGTGTGCCTGCAGGCGGGCCCAAGGAATACTACCGATGAAAATTGCTTGAGGCAGTTGAATATCGCTCTCCCTAATTAAGATGGCAAAACTCCCCGAACCCAAGGAGGAAGACGGCCCCGGAATCTGGGGCGTCATCAAGAGGAGGCGCAGCAGGCGAAGCCTCTCCGGCCCCATCAGCAAGGCGGAGCTCTCACAGCTCCTCTGGGCCGCGGACAGCCTGACGGGTGGGGGCTACACCCCCATTTATAAGTCCAAATAGGATAGATTAATAATATGGAAGATTTTCATGTTGTCCTGACAGAAGACTCCAAAGACGGCGGCTATGTCGCCACAGTGCTGGAAATTCCCGAGATAGTGACAGAAGGAGACACAATCGAGGAGGCACTAGCAATGGCTAAGGATGCCATCAAAACCTATCTCTCCTATAAGAAGGAAACAAGTAAAGCAATAATCAAGACCGTGCCTAGGAAAGATTTGAGGATTTCTGCTTCTTAGGATGCCCGTAAAAACCAGAAAAATTCTTAGAGTTCTGTCCCAACATTATGGCTATGTCCAAGCAAGAAAAGGCAAGGGTAGTCATTCGATTTGGAGGAATAAAGAAGGCAGTATACTTGTCATCCCGATGAAAGAAACCATAAAGCAAGGAACCTATCTGGCAATTCTCAGGCAGGCCAAGATAGATAGGAAGGAATTTGAGTCTTATCTTTGAGTTCCCATAGACATTTCAAATCATGCAAGCTGTTCCTCTGCTACGGCTCTGGGAAGGCATATCTGATGGATTCACGGCGTTACCTAGACAAGAAACCTCCTGCCCACACATTTTTTCATCCTTACGCATAATTTTAAGATGGCAAAACTCCCCGGACCCAAGGAGGAAGACGGCCCCGGAATCTGGGGCGTCATCAAGAAGAGGCGCAGCAGGCGAAGCCTCTCCGGCCCCATCAGCAAGGCGGAGCTCTCACAGCTCCTCTGGGCCGCGGACGGCCTGACGGGTGGGGAGGGGGACCGAGAACTCAGGGCAGCCCCGTCCGCAGGAGCTTTATATCCCGTGGAAACATATGTTGTGGTCAACCAAGTCAAGGATCTTGAGCCGGGTATCTATCATTACAATATCAGGGACCATGAGCTAGAGCTTATCAGGAGGGGCGATTTAAGAACGGCGATAGCCAGTGCCGCCCTCGGTCAGACCATGTGTTCAGATGCAGCAGTAGTGTTTATCTGGACAATAGTCTTTGACAGATGCGCGCGCAAATACGGCGAACGGGCGAACCGTTATGTTTTCCTAGATGCGGCCCACATATGTCAAAACCTCCTACTGGCTGCTGAGGCACTTGGTCTTGGCGCATGTCCGATAGCTGCCTTCCATGATGTCACACTCAATGAGGTTGTAGGAGTGGACGGACAAAAAGAGAGCGCAGGCTACATGGCGGCAGTTGGCAGGAAATAGAAACAAATAAAATTTTTATTAACTCCCATCTTAATCTAACAACACCTTAATCTAACAAAATGGCTATATTGTGGATTTTCCTTGGAGTGGTAGTCCTATTTGTCCTGATACTGGTCTACTACATAAACAAAATAATCGGCGTCCACAACCGTGTGAAGAATGCGTGGGCACAGATAGACGTACAGCTAAAGAAGAGGGCGGACCTCGTGCCAAATCTGATCGAAACAGTCAAGGGTTATGCCAAACATGAGAGAGAGGTATTTGAGAATGTGACCAAGGCAAGGTCTGCCATACTTTCTGCGCAGACTGTCCAGCAGAAGGCAGAGGCCAACAATATGCTAACAGGAGCTCTAAAGAGTCTCTTTGCCGTAGCAGAGGGTTATCCTGAGCTGAAGGCGAGCGAGAACTTTAAGCTCTTCCAGGAGCAGCTGGATGGTATTGAGAGCAAGATTGCATATGCTAGACAGTTCTATAACGACGCTGTTCTGGAATACAACAACACCATACAGATGGTGCCCGGAAGATTCTTCGCCGGTATAATGGGCAAGACCCCCGAACAGTTCTTTGAGATAGAGGAGGCTGAACGGGCTGTCCCAAAGGTCAAATTCTAAGGCCTTTGGCAAAGGCCGGCGAAAATATGCTGTTGGTTGCTGGCAAAAACCAACAGCATAAAATCCGCTTATACACATCATACAATATACAATGGGCCGGACCAGTTTCTATTCTGAGATAGGAAGGAACAAGAGGAATTCTGTGCTACTGGTGGTGGCAATCCTTCTTATCCTTCTGGTTCTTGTTTACATAATTTCCGAGATCTTTCTGCCCGAGTATGCCCTTATGCTCTTGATATTTGTGGGAATCTTTGTCATAGTAGACGCCTATATGTCATACAAGCACGGAGACAAGATTATTCTTAAGGCCACAAATGCCAAACCTGCCGATCCAGTAAAACATGCATATTATCTCAATACGGTCGAGGGTCTGGCTCTTGCAGCCGGTCTGCCGGTGCCAAAGGCTTATGTGCTACCCGATAAAGACATCAACGCCTTTGCAACCGGCAGAGATCCCGAGCATGCATCCATCGCCGTCACGCAGGGTGCACTCGATAAACTCAACCGTCAGGAGCTTGAGGGTGTTATAGCCCATGAGATGTCGCACATAGGTAATCACGACATACGGTTCTTTACCCTCATAGCAGTATTTGTTGGTCTGGTTGCCATACTCAGTCATATATTCCTCAGGAGCTTGCTCTACTCTGGCGGGGGCAACAGTGGCAATAGAGATGATGCCGGCCTGTTGATAATAGCCGGGTTGATACTCGCCATAATTGCTCCAATAGTTGTCAGACTTGTGCAGCTCTCGATTTCCCGGAAGAGGGAATATCTGGCTGATGCCACAGGCGTCAAGCTGACCCGCTACCCGCCCGGCCTTGCAGGCGCTCTTGAGAAGATAAAGAAATACAATCAGGGGAGAATGAATGTCAGCGAGGCGGTTTCCCACCTGTTTATCTCAGATCCCAAGAACACCTTTATGGATAATATTTTCGCTACTCACCCACCCATAGACAGGAGGATAGAAAAGTTGAGGTCTATGTAATGGATGGAATTCCCAAACGTGGTGAGATAGCACTTGTGGTTATAGATGTTCAGGAAAAATTCCGCCCAGCGATTTTTGAGATGTCCCGGGTCATTGATAACTGTTCCAAGCTCATCAAGGCATTCAGGATATTTGGCATGCCCGTAATCATTACGGAACAATACCCGCAGGGTCTGGGCCCCACAGTTCCGGAGCTGGCCCAGCTGGTGGATATAACTCCCATCCAGAAGAATGAGTTTTCATGCTTCGACTGCGCACGCTTCACGGATGCTTTGCCATCTCACATCCGCGGGCTGGTCATCTGTGGCATAGAAGCCCATGTATGTATACTGCAAACCGTTTTGGATGCAATCCATAAGGGCTATGAAGTATACATGGTTGAAGATGCCATCTCATCTAGGAAAGAAAACGACTGGAGGGCTGCTGCCGTGCGTGCAGGACAGTCCGGCGCCTACCGTGTCTCGACAGAGATGATAATCTTTCAGCTCATGGGGCGGGCAGGGACTGATGAGTTCAAGGAAATTCAGGAGCTTATCAGGTGATTTGCCAGATTCATCAATTTAGTCGGCTTGCCCAGGCCGGCATATCTTATTGTAAATGCTTTCGTTCTCTTTCAGCACTTTCTCTAAAATCCTCTCCATCTGGGATGTATGTTCGTTAAGTTCCTCGACATGTCTGTCCAACACTCTTGTATGTTCATCTATCTTGTTCATCTGTTTGGATATATAGGTATCCATCTCTATTGAGAACTGGTCCATCCGCTTCAGAATCTTGACAGTGGACCTATGTATCCAGAGTTCCAGAATTATGACTATGGTGGCTATGGCTATGCTTATGCTCTCGACTATAAGCAGAAGGTTTATGAGGGCAGTATCCACCATTTCTCAGCCTGCTATTTTGGATTAGTACAATAAAAATTATTTGCCGTACATCTGCAGCACCTCTGCTGTAGTCGTTGCATCTTCCGGCTTTTTATCCCTGAACTGCTTGAAGCGCGGGAACCTCAGGGAGAGCCCCTTTCCAAGCTCATCAACACCACATGTGTGCAGGGGGCTCTCGGTTATCTCGGCGCCTGATACCTCCATGACCACCTGTGGTTTAAACCAGACATCAGGTTCCAGTTCACTCCTGACCCGGGCTGGTCTCTCTGCTGACACAATGTTCTTGAACCTATTAGGCATCTCGTCCAAGAGCTCATCTGTGAAGCCCGTTCCTATCTTACAGAAACTTTCAAAAACATCCTTATCTGCATTGTAAGTTGCACCCAGTAGTGTTCCATATCTTCCGGCTCGTTTGCCTGTGCCATAAATTGCGCCTATCAGAACCAAATCAAATGTATCTACCAGACCCTTCAGATAATCCCTTTTCCACTTTATCCAGAGCCATTCACGCGCACCTGCACGGTAAATGGAGTCTTTTGAGAGTGATTTTGCCATAATCCCCTCCGCCCCTCTTTCCAGACTCTTACTGAAAAATATCCTGACCTCATCCAGGCCAGATGGAACTATTCTGCGCGCAAAAGTAAGGCCGCTCGACTCACTTACTATTGATTCCAATCTCTCCCTTCTCTTTGGATATGACATAATCATCCAGTCTTTCCCATCCAGGAAGAGGAGATCAAAAAGGAACAAACGCACCGGGATTTTTTTCACATAATCCCCAATGTCATATTTTCTCTTCCTCTGCATCAGGATCTGAAAGGGTAGGAGTTTTTCCCCCCTGACTGCCACCGCCTCACCCTCCAATATCGCCCTCCTGGCTTTGACACTACTCTTCACCAAGGCAACAACATCCGGATATTGATATGTTATGTCATCCAGTCTCCTTGAAAAGATCTTGATGCTGTCACCATCCTTGTGTATCTGCATGCGCTCCCCGTCATACTTCTCCTCCACTGCAAAGATTTTCATCTTCTCTGGAATTTCCTCCAGTTTCTGAACCCGCTGTGCTGCCATCATCTTTATAGGTCTGCCCACGGTAGGCTTTATATTCCCAACACCTTTCAAACCATGGGATGCCAGCTCGCGCGCAACAAGACCTATGTCGCTGCTGATATTATATGCCCTCTCAATGACCGGGCGGTTCTTCTTCTCACTTGCATAGAGAGTTGCCAGTGCATCGAGCAGTGTCATTGCACCCGTTCCAAGCCTCATTGTTTCAAGGGCTATTCTGACAATATAGCGTGCCTCTAGGGGTTTGGCTCTGGATAGCAGGCCTGCCAGCGTCTTTATCTTAGTGTCCTGTGACTTGGTGCCAGATGCAGCCGCGATTTTGTGGAAATCATCAAAGAGCTCTTTTATTGTTATTCCTTTTTTTCTCTCTCCTGTAAACGATACCAATGATATCCCTCTACCGGAGCCAAGCATCTCCTCAGCAACCAGTCCGAGATCTCCCACCTCTTTGAATCTCTTTGAGACATCCTTTGGAAGGCGATGGGCAGCCATGGCTATGGCCTGTATCATCATCTTGTCGCCTATACCAAGCACAATATTCTCATACTCCGGCGTGAAATGACCAAGGCACAGGTATGCCACCTTGTCTATCTCGTCCTTTGGGGTTTTTCTGAATAACTGGACCAGCATGTCTGTCATCTCCAGCCGGGATTGGGTTGATTCCAGTTTCTGGAAATAATCCGCCAAGATAGAAAAGTCCATTAGGGAGTATAGAAGAAGAAAAAAGGAAAAAAGATATTATGAAGAAGACAACCTACGTAGTATAACTATAGGTTATCTCCTTCTGCTCGCCCGCGGAAAGCGTGACATTTAACTCCATAAGGTTGCCCGGTTTCTTGACGAATTCCTCGCTTGACTCAAAGCTGCCTTGGTCAATATAGGGAGGATAAGTGTCTATTAGGTTGACCAAGACCTCCTTTGGCTTGTAGTTCTTCAGCTTCAGGGTAGTTATATGCTTTTGCCTGTAACTCCCAATGTCAATACTGGTTGTTTTCTTTGAAACCTCTATATCGGGCGCGTTGCCTATTGTTATGCGTGCCTTCCGTCCTTCCGGAGTCCATGATATTGTATCCTCGCCCATCAGCATACCATTCTCGTAGACCTTGACCGAGCCATAGGGCCAGGTCCTGCCCGGGTTCTTCACAATATATATCCTCTGGACCCTGTTACCAGCTCTTGTATCCCAGACATATCTCTTTTCAGGTATTACTGTGCCAGAGAATATTGATATCAGCCTTGATTCGCCCTTCTTTATATCCTTCTGTCCCAGATCATAGACCTCATATTCTCCGGCTGTTGAGACGGTTGGTGCTTCCTCAAAGTATTCTCCGCCAGCCTCTGCCTCCATAGGGGCCATTGCAGCCTGTGTAGCAGTGGTATAGTCCCGGTATGGGCGGCCACCACCTATCCTTATGTCACCGCCTATGAGCTTGACGTTGGCATCAAGGTCTTCAAAGCCGTTGTCTATCTTTGCCCAAAACTCAAACTTTGAGGTTGCATCGCCGGCATCCAGGAAATAAACAGGTGTCCAGGAGAGCCCGTTTGCCAGATAGCTGACCATGACTTGCCCATCTCCATTACTCTTCCAAGTGACATTTATGACTGATTCTGGCCCTTCAGCCCGTGTCTCATTGGGTTCCTGTAGGGGCTCGCTGCTGATTATAGAATCAACATTACTTGTCGGCATTGTGATGAAATTGGTGCTGTTGGATATACCTATCCAGCTGTCGGTTATCCATTCCAGCACACCCTCTACACTACCCACTATGACCCTCTTGCCCAAAACCTGCTTAAGCAGTTGCTTGAGAGGGGTCTCTACAAATCCGCTATAATATGTAGGGTAATTCCTCCGCGTGGAAATTGATACCTCGGAAGCTCCCGATACCCTTATGGAATTGACATAAGCGTTTTTGTTTATTCCTGCTATAAACTCAGTCCCAGACCCCTCAGTCCCGCTTTCATAAACCAGCGCGACAGACTGCGGGTATATTATCACTTCATTGACTCCAAGCTCCACTTCATTGATGGCGTTTGATCCAGCCACCATAAGAAAAACCGTCAGACCGGCCAGTATCCTAGTGTCCATTTTAGCCCCTAGAGATAATGGAAGCGCAAATATAAATCAGATGCTTCCTTCAGCCACCACATCGTGGCGGTGTATGCTCTCTTGGGAGACTGTTCGCACCCTTATCCTGCAGTTTCTGAATCTCCTCTTGGCGGTATTGAGTATCTCCCGTGTGACATCCTCGACAAACTTTGGGTTCTCATAGATACGCCTGACCATCTCATTCTCATCCTCTGTCTTGACCAGTGTATAGACTGGACATGAAAAGGCTGATTCTACACATTCTATCAAATCATTCAGCCCTATTCTTGAATCAAAATCACACTCTATTTCCAGCTCTCCAACAGCGCGCTGTATATGGGGTTTTCCAGTATTTTTCTTTGAGTGTGGACATGCAGTATTTCCCATGACCAAAACCTTCAGCACTTTTCGGTATTTGCCATTTTCATAAATTGTTGTAATGAAGACGTCATGAGTTTCCATGGTGTTCTTTTTTGACACTGGAGTTTTTTTCTCCACAACCAACTCTGCTTTTAGACTCACCTCTGCGCGTGTGAATGGATGCTTCTCTTTCAGGCGGTCGATTATGTTTTTCTCCAGCTCCTCAAAGGTTTTGTGCTTGTATGATGCCTCCTCTGTTACAGCCTCACCTATGGATTCCACCAGCCGAGACATGTGGATACCCTTCTTGTCTGGAGGGAGATCTACATAAATATCAAATGTGGGAACGAACTTATACATATGTCCGCCAAAGCCTGTCTTGACCAGTGTCCGCAGGTTGGTTATTCCCACCCTTTTAAGTCTCTCCGAGACATCAGGTTTGCTCTCTTGCGTCTCTCTGTTCATTATTACCCGTTTTATCCCAGTTTATCCTATCTATTCTATCACAGTTTATCCCAGCTGCTTAGAATCAGGGACAGATGCCCAGCTGCTCAAGGCCTGTAGTCTCCTTAAAGCCTGCCATTATATTCATATTCTGGACGGCCTGCCCTGAGGCACCCTTGACGAGGTTGTCAATTGCCGAGAAAAACACCAGCCGCCTCCCAGATTCTGTAAAGCCACCAACATGGCAGTAATTTGACCCGCGAACCTCCAGCACGGTGGGTATGCCACCAACCACCTTTGTAAACGGCTCATCTTTGTAGGTCTTCCTGTAGACATCACTGATTCCTTCTAGGTTGCCCTTCACAAATGCATGGATTGTTGTTTCGATTCCGCGCGTAAGTGGGACAAGATGTGGTGTGAAGTATACCTTCGTTCCAAGCTCCTGCTCCATCTCCGGAACATGCCGGTGGTTGCTAACCTTGTATGGTATTACATTTTCATTCACCCAGGCATAGTGTGTTGACTCCTTTGGCTCCCTTCCACCACCACTTATTCCTGTCTTGGAATCTACAATTATCAGTTCCTCCTCATAATTTTTCACAAGCGGCCACAGGGCGAGTATTGCACCTGTGGCAAAACAGCCCGGATTGGCCACCAGGCGGGCCTTTTTTATACCCTTTCGGTGTATCTCCGGGAGACCATAAACTGCCTGTGAAAGCAGTTCTGGGGCTTCATGTCTGACCCCATATGTCTCCTCATATCTTTTTGCACTCTTGAGGCGAAAGTCTGCTGACAGATCTATTATCCGCGTATCCAGCTCTTGGACATACACCATGGCCTTGGTGTGGGGCGTGCAGACAAAGACAAAGTCTGAGGCATTTGCCTCTTTTCTGCTGTAACTCTCAAACCTTAAATCCGTGTGTAATTCACGGTGCAGATCGCTTACCTTCTTTCCCTGATACTGTCGTGAGCTCACGCTGATTTCATCCACCCTTGGATGGTTTGCCAGTATTCTCAGCAACTCGCCACCGGTATAGCCTGAGCCACCTATTATATAGACCTTTATCGTCTTGTCTGCCATTTTATTATCTTTTTATTTACCTCTCTCCGAGATATACCAAAATCTCTGAATACTGCTCCTGACTTATAAACCCCATATCAAGCATGTGGGACAGGAGATCCTTTAGTGTAACCAGCCTGTGGAGCGTTACGCCATTCTTCATCATTAGCTCTTCTCCCCCCTGTTCACGATCCAGCACAATAACCAGATCCTCCACCTTGGCCACCTCTCTAACAGGTTTGATGAATTCCAGTTTGCTGGTTCCCCGAGTCATCAGATCATCCACAAGCACAAGTCTGTCGCCTTCCCTGAGCACGCCCTCAATTCGCGAGCATGTACCATGGGCCTTTGGCTTTTTGCGGATATAGACCATTGGTTTCTTGAGCTTCAATGCAATGGCCGTTGCGAGCGGTATGCCTGCTGTTTCTATCCCTGCGATGACATCAGCTTCTGTCTTCTTCACAGCCTCAGCCATGGCATCTGTCACTGTATCAAAGGAGTCTGGATAAGATGGCAACACCCGCAGGTCCACATAAATAGGGCTAACCTCCCCACTCACAAGTGTGAACTCCCCGAAGCGCACCACATTTGCCTTGGCCAGCGCCTCCAGAACCTTGTTCTTGTCCACTTTTTTGACCCCCGTATATTAGAAACTATGGTTATTAAATCTTGGAAATCTTGGTAATCACCAATCCAAAAGCCACTCCGAGGGATTTCCTCCCAACTTCCCGACAGGAGTTTCGGGCTTTCCATCTCCCCCCAGTCTCCCTCTCTATGTACTCCAGCTTTACATGGCCTTCCGGAACAGGTCTCGGTTTTCCCGGCATATCCAATTTTAACCATCAACACACAAAAATATGCGAAATGCTGACCAAGCGCATAATCCCGTGCCTGGACTGTGACTTGTCTGTGCCGCAGGGCAGGGTCGTCAAGGGGGTCAAATTCAAGAAGATTCGCTATGCGGGCGACCCGGTGGAGCGGGCTGAGTTCTATTACAAAGAAGGTGCGGACGAGATAGTCTTCCTGGACATCACCGCCTCCTCCGACCGGCGCGAGACGATGTGGGGTGTGTTGGAAAGGACCACGGAGAATGTTTTCATACCAGTGACCATTGGCGGCGGCATACGCACAATCGAAGATATCCAGAAAGCGCTTAGGTCCGGGGCAGACAAGGTTTCGATGAACACTGCTGCCGTGGAGAACCCCAAGCTCATAAAGGAGGGCTCCCGCAGGTTCGGCGAGCAGTGTATAGTCGTTGCGATAGATGCTAAAAGGAGCGGCGACAGTCCCTCGTTGACGGTCTCCATCCCCCGGAGGACCGAAGACCGAAGACCGAAGACCGAAGACGACCAAGTCCCCTCATGGTCTGTCTGGACATATGGAGGACGGAAAAACACAGGCATGGATGCTGTAAAATGGGCAGAGAAGGTGCAGGAACTGGGCGCTGGGGAGATTCTGCTGACATCTATGGATGCAGATGGAATGAAAACCGGCTATGATCTGGAACTTACCCGGACGATCTCGGAGGCAGTCTCCATTCCAGTCATTGCTTCCGGTGGGGCCGGAGAGCCGAAGCATCTGCTGGATGCCTTCAAAAAAGGGAAGGCTGATGCTGCTCTTGCAGCTTCAATATTCCACTTTGGAGAATACCATATCAGGGATGTCAAGGAATATCTGCGGAGAAATGGGGTGCCCGTAAGGCTCTAGCAGAGGATTTTTAACCAGTTGTTCCATTAATGTAAATGATTCAGCAAAAGCAACAATTGGGTAAATGTAAATCAGCGCCCCGGGTAACAGAGTCTCGGATAAATCTCCGCAGGTTTAGAGATTCTGATGCCAAGGCAGTCGCCGATCTGAGCAACGCCAATTCCCAGTTTTTCCAGTATCCTTCTGTCACACCGGACTTTATTGTGCGCATCTCCCGAGATCCAAAGTATGACATGTTTGTATTGGAAGATGACAGCAGGATAGTCGGTTTCTGCGGAATAAACCATGCCTCCTGGCCTCTAGCAGAGATGGGACCCCTGTGTGTCCGTGCAGACTACCGGAGACAAGGATTTGGCAGGATTCTTGTTCAGAGGATTATAGAATTTGCAAGGAGGCTCAACAATCTGGGCATCATTATTAAGGTAAGACCATCTAATATAGGTGCACAAAGATTCTTTAGGGCATTAGGATTTGAGAAGTCTCACAAGGAAATGGTCCACGGGGAACTTGCCATAGTAATGAAATATGAACTATGAATTGGAGTGAGCTGAGGAAAAGGAAGATTGGAGGCAAGGAGCTGGTAATAGCCATAGTCCAAGATGCCCAGACAAAGAAGGTCCTGATGACTGCCTTTCAGGACAGACAGGCCTTTGAAAAGACGCAGGAGACTGGTGAGATGCATTTTTATTCAACCTCCAAGAAGAGGCTCTGGAAGAAGGGCGAGATCTCCGGCAACATTATGAGGGTGAGGGAAATCCGCGTTGACTGTGATGGTGATGCCCTGCTTTATCTTGTGGATTGTAAGGGGGGAGCATGTCATGAGGGATACAGGTCCTGCTTTTACAGGACAGTCAGCGGGGAGATAATTGAGAAAAAAATTTTTGACCCACAGGATATCTACTGACCAACTGCCTTCTGCAGATCGTCCAGCGTCAATATACCATAGAGAATACCTCTCTTGTCAAGAACAAAGGCATAACCTTCAATATAGACCTTGGCCAGTTGCTCACTCCCCTTCTCACCGAGCTTTATGGAGGGGAATCTCGTTTCCATGATATCTCTTATTTTCCCTATCCCTCTCCGTAGTTTGCCCAACCTTACAAACCCTAGGGGCTTTCCACTACTCTCCAAGACCGGATACAATGTCTGTCCGGGAACCCTTATCTTTAGCAGATCCCGGGTGTCAAGCTCCGGCGAGACTGCAACGAAGTCTCTACGGATTATGCTCTTCAAGTCCACATCCTTCAGCATGTTGTCCAGCTCTGCAAGCCTCAGCTCAGACAAACCGGCTATGAACAAAAAGATTCCTATAAGCACAAGCCACAAGCTGCCTGCCATTATTGCAAAGAATATAAACACGGCCAGAAACCCCTGACCTATCCTCACGGCTAGTCTGGTTGCCCTTATCCTGTTGGTCACCATGGCCAACATGGATCGCAGGACCCTTCCCCCATCCATGGGGAATATGGGGAGGAAAAGGTTGAAAGCACCAAGGACAAGGTTAAGGTAGGCCACCAGAACTGTAAAATTGAACACTGAGGGCTGCTCCAGCACATCTCCCGAGATTACTGCCCTGCCAACGGCTTCCGGTCCGGTTATAGCTACCAGAACAAACAACAGGAAAAAACCTATTGCCAGACTGGCCAGCGGCCCGGACACACTTACCTTGAGCTCTTTGATGGGGTTCTTTATCATACCAAGACTGGCAATTCCCCCAAGAGGCCACAGGGTTATCTGCCTGACCTTGATCCTGTTCCTTTTTGCCACAAGGGAATGGGACAGCTCATGCACAAGAACAGAGGAGAACAGCACAAGGAGGAAGAGGGACGTGTAGGTGAAGTGGAAAACCCCCTCTCCAATGCTATCATATCCAACCAGTTCTGTCAGCGGGAAGACAAAGAGTATGAGCAGTGTGATATGTAACCTGACCTCTATCCCCTTGAGGGTAAACAGTTTGTAGGAGCTTTTCATAATCTGCCTCTGTTCATAATCTTTCTGGTATTTTCCGGGATGGGAATAAAACTCAGGATATTAACAAGCTGACGAGCATCAGCACAAAACCAGAAACTCCATCCCCGGGTTCATCCTCCTCCATTTCGTTCACAACAAA
>CAZQBY010000004.1:73659-101521 GCA_964592405.1 uncultured archaeon
GGATACTTCTTCATCTGCTCCCTTATCATGTAGGCTATCATGGATTTCCAGAGGCTCTTCATCTCCTCCGGGTCCAGGCCCAGCTCCTCAGCCCGCTTCTGGACCTTGTCCAGAATGTCTTTTAGCCTCTGCTCGTCGTCGGCCGAGCCTATCTTCTGCTTTATCTTGGCGATTTCCAGGGCGATATCCCTCCTGCGCGCGATTAGCTGCAGAAGCGCCATGTCTATCTCGTCTATCTCGGCCCTCCTCTTCATGACTCCCGACTCGTCAGACCCTTTTGCCAATCTTCTCCTCGATTTTCTCAACTCCGGCCCTCTGGCAGTCCGCGCAGACAGCATAGAGCCTGCCGCCCCTCTTGACGTAAGTACCCTTTATCTTGCCCATGATGCCGGTCTTTATCTCCGAGCCGCATATCTCGCACTTCACGCTTATTTTAAGTCTTGAGTCATTAAAATCACGTGATTCTCATCTGCTACGACCGCAATCGCTACCACAAGCTGCTCTCCGAGGTCGTAAGGCCATCGGACACGGTCATAGAAGTGGGTCCCCACCTGGGCGAGAGCACAAAGGTGATAGCCAGGCGCGCGAAGAGTGTGGTGGCCGTGGACAAGGCCTCACAGGCGGAGAAGGCGTTCAGGGAAAAGCCGGGCAACGTGGAGTTCGTTAGGGGCGACGTCCGCTTTTTCGAGACTATCGACAAGACCCTGAAACTTATAAAATCCTGCGACGTGCTGGCCATGGACATGGGTGGTGGCCGCTTCCCTGACACGGTCTTCAAGGTCTGGGCCGTGTGGTCGGGGGTCTTCAAGCCTCGCGACAGCGTCATACGCAACCGCGGCCTGGGGGAGTTCATCAGGCGCGCGCAGATTAAGGACCCGGTCCTGGAAAAGAATTTCCTGGACAGTGGCTGGCTCTCTCAATCAGGCAGGAAAAGGCCCCGGCAGCTGAAGGAGGGTCTGAAGGAACTTGGGCTGTGGATGAGGCAATAACCTGCTTTCTTGGCCCGATTCAAATAAGTTCACATCTCCCTCCAATGAACTCCGACAGCTTTTTAGCAAGCGCCCTGTTAAGCTCTTCGAGTTCCAGCTTCTTTTCCCAAATATCACTCCTTATCTGTTCTACCTTCTTTGACTCTGAGTCTATCTTTTCATCAAGGTCTTCGATCTCACGACGAATCTTTTCGATTTCCCTTGCAACATCCATCATCTCAGCCTGCATCTCAAGGCTCCGTATTCTGGAGACTGCTGTGTTGTATTTGGAGCGGGCCTTCTCCAGATACGAAAAGCTTATAGCGCGTATTTTCTTTAAGGATTTCTCGCTTTCACTGGAATCTAAATCCAAGAGACCGGTCTGTATTGCCTTCTGCATCTTGGCTAGCAACTCGGGCAACATGTGTTCACCACGCAGATAGGTCTTGACAGGATCCTCCGCATACCTGTCTATATTTGTTCCACTGGCCCTGCCCTCCTTGACTGCGCGTGCATACTTCCTGAAGACCCTCCTGAGGGGTCCCAAGACATTGAGCACGAGGGTTTCAACCTCCCGCTTTTTGGCCTTCATCTCCTCCAGCTCGAGATTTATGGATGCCAGACTCTCAGCCCGGTTACTGTGTTTCACCTCTAGCATCCTCTTTTCAGCCTTCTTTTTCCTAGACCTGGCATCCATGAGGGCATTGGATACCTCCCTCTCCCGTTCTTCAAGCTTTTTGAGTTCCTTCAGCTTGTCCTTTACCCTGCTGAACTCCTTTTCGGCCTCACTGAGTATACTGATTTTCTCTTTTCCATCCCTACCCAGATTATTGACCTCGTCTGATATGTCAACTAGGGCATTCAGTCCTTTCTTGACTCTGGATAGTTCCTTTTTAAATCCAAAACTCACGCGCTGGCCGTATTTGGCGTCAACCTCCTTTATCTTCTCCAGAGCCTTGTTTATCTCATCAATGAGCTTCAGGGGCTCAGCCTCAAAATCTATCTCCTGCAACAACCTCCTTACTTTGGAAACATAGTTGTCGCGCGAGCTGGATACTAGAGACCTGATCCTCTGCTGGACCTCCTTATGCATCTCGGCGCTTTCCAACCTATCCAACTCCCCCATTAACTCTTCCAATACCTGAGGCATCCTGCTCAGGGCAGGTCTAGTCAACTCACCCAGTCTTCCATCTATCTCATTCCTGTGCATGGTCAGCCAGTCGGATAGCTGGGAAAACTCAACTTTCTCGACCTTGACATTAGTCTTTCGCCCACCCCTGAATCTATCCAGAAGTCCCATGGCTTAGTTAGAAGGACAAGGCTTTAAAGCCCCCCTTCAAAATTTTCCCCCACCTTCCGGATTTTTGTCTTTGTCTGTGCTGTGAGGATATCATCTGGCAAATCTTCATGTTTTTGATTCATCGGTTTTTAGGTTCACCTAAGTTTTATATAACAACCTTCTAAATAGCTGGTGATATCCAAGAACCGGGAAGATTACCTGAAGGCAATATTTGTGCTCAGTGCTGAGAAGAACCGCACGGTCAAGACCAAAGAGCTTGCCCATATTCTAGGGGTCTCCAGTGCAAGTGTTACAGAGATGATAAGAAAATTGGTGGAAGACGGCTTAGTGGAGAATGAACCATATCACGGCTTTTCCCTTACAAAGAGTGGTATAACCAGAGCGCTTTACATTTTGAGGAAACACCGCCTGCTTGAGAAGTTTTTGGTCGAGACCCTTGGCCTGCCGAAAGCACAGGTCCATGCGCAGGCGCATCGCTTGGAGCATGTGGTCTCTGATGAGCTACTCGATAGGATTGACTGCCTTCTCAAGAGTCCCTGCTACTGTCCACATGAGAGCAGAATACCATCAAAGGATACCAAGGTCGCCAGTCTTGCTGATCTACAGCCGGATTCAGAGGCGAGGCTGGTTTTTTCCAAGCTCAGGGCAGGCAAGATCCTAGACCGCCTGAATTCCATGGGGCTTGTGCCAGATGCTAGGATAAGGGTATTGCGGAAGCTAAGAAAGGGCCCCATGCTCATTATGGTTAAGGGCAGTGAGATAGCTCTTGACAAGAGCATCGCTTCGCAGTTCTATGTGGAGGTTTATTCATGAGATGGCACATGCGCGGGGGTAAACATAGAAAACATCAGCAGCGGCTCCATATAGCACTGGTCGGCAATCCCAATGTCGGCAAGAGTTGCCTGTTTAATCATCTAACTGGCATGGGAGTTGATGTCGCCAACTATCCCGGGACAACAGTCGAGCTATACCGCGGCAGAACCCGGTGTGGGGATGTACATATCGATATAGTAGATCTTCCAGGCGCCTACGCGACCAGCAACCACTCCATTGAGGCGAGTGTAGTCAGGGACTATCTCTCAAATGACCGGCCTGATGTTGTCATAAATGTAGTGGATGCCAACCTGCTCGACAGGAATCTCTACCTCACTCTGCAGTTGCTTGAGATGGGTCTTCCAACAGTAATAGCGCTTAACTTCTATGAAGAATGCAGGGATTGCGGCATAGAGATAGATACAGCTGGTCTCAGTAGGGAACTTGGCGTGCCGGTGATAGAAATTGACGCCCTCAGAGGTGCTGGTATATCCGAGCTCATGGAAGCGGCTATTGCTGTTGCGGAGAATCGGCCTACGCCGAGGAGGTTGAGCTATGATGACCACATAGAGGATGCGATAGCCGGAATCTCTAAGATAATACACTTTCGGACATCCATGCCAAAGAGGTATTTTTCTATATTACTCCTGCAGGATGACAAGCACGCTTGGCGAATACTTGACTCTAACTGCCCTAGATGTGGCGACGAAGCACGGAGGATAATCCGCAAGAAGAGCAAACACTATGACCTGCCGACAGAGGTTGCCCGTGAGCGCCATAGCCAGGCTGCGGTGATAGCCCGGGCAGTCAAAAGGGAGAAAAAACCTGATTATTCCAACAGTGAGCGACTTGACAGAATAACAACCGAGCCGCTGTCGGGAACAGTGGTAATGTTACTTGTCCTGTTCACATTGTTCTCATCTCTCTTCTTTTTTGGAGGTTTTCTTGAAGGGGTGATAGTGAATGCCTTCGAAGGCTTTGTAGCCCCTGTCCTACAGCCGGCCATACAATCTGTCCAGAACTTGGCTCTCCAAAAGACATTGGAATATTCCCTTATATGGGGCTTGGAGGCAGGGCTATCTATAGCTATCCCTTACATACTCGTATTCTATTTCATATTAGCCTTCTTGGAAGATACAGGCTATCTGCCGAGGATGAGTTACCTGCTGGATCGCATCATGCACAAGATAGGCCTGCACGGGAAAGCAATAGTTCCGATGATGCTCGGCTTCGGCTGTAGCGTCCCGGCGATAATATCCACCCGCCTGCTCCAGAATCAGCGAGAGCGTTTGATAACCGCAACACTGGTCTCGTTGATACCATGCTCCGCACGCACTGCCATAATCTTGGGGGCTGTGGGCTTCTATCTAGGGTGGTCATATGCACTATCAATATATGCCATACTCTTGGGCATAATACTGGCAGTTGGTTTCTTCCTAGGCAGGTATCTCCCTGGTGAGCCCGAGGGCCTTATCATGGAGATGCCAAAATACCGGATGCCCTCTCTAATCTCTCTTATGAAGAAGACTTGGATACGGATGAAGGGCTTCATCTACATAGCATTTCCCCTGCTTGTAATAGGTTCGGGCATATTGGGTCTCTTGGAAGGCTTGGGGGTCCTGAGAGCAATAACTGCTCCTTTCAGCCCACTCGTTTCCGGCTGGCTTATGCTTCCCTCTGTGACCGGAGTGGCCCTCATATATGGCGTGCTTAGAAAAGAAATGGCTCTTGAAACGATACTGGTCCTCGCCGGCACAGCGAACCTCCTAACATTTATGACACCTCTACAGATATACATATTTGCCCTTGTTTCCTCCATCTATATACCCTGCATCGCCACGATAGGCGTCTTGGTGAGGGAATTCGGCTGGAGGAGGAGCGTGATGATATCAACTGTTACAGTACTCATAGCATTTCTTGCCGGCGGGACTGTGGCAAGAGTCTTCCCAATGCTCGGCCTGCTAGTTTAGTCTTTCTTTGGCAGATCCAGCTCCAGGTGCAGCTCCTTCAGCTGCTCCCTGCTGACCTCAGAGGGTGCATTGTCCATGAGGCTTTGAGCGGCCTTGTTCTTGGGAAAAGCAATGACCTCGCGGATGGACTCATTTCCGGTTAGGATGGCCACAATCCTGTCCAGACCAAAAGCGATGCCTCCGTGGGGCGGAGCACCATAGGTGAATGCATCCAACAGAAAGCCGAATTTCTTCCGGGCTTCTTCCGATTCTATACCAAGGGCATTAAAGACCTTTTCCTGAATTTCCCTCCTGTGGATTCTGATGCTTCCTCCACCCAGCTCGACTCCATTGAGAGCCAGATCATAAGCCTTGGCGTGGACTCTTGAAGGATCAGAGTCCAGATATTTTAGGTCCTCATCCCTTGGCGAGGTGAATGGATGGTGGATAGCTACATGCCTACCCTCATCTTCATCCCACTCAAGCAGCGGGAAATTGTGAACCCAGATGAAATTGTATTTGTTTTCATCCAGCAGATTCAGACGCTTTGCCAATTCTATCCTGAGCGCTCCCAGTGCATCATAAACTATCCTATGTTTGTCTGCGACAAATAGGAGAAGATCCCCTTTCTTGGCTCCTGTTCTCTCCACCAACCGCTTTTGAACACCACTGGGAAAGAATTTGACTATTGATGATTCCAGACCATTTTCCGTCATCTTCATCCATGCTAGGCCCTTTGTGCCGTAAATGGAGACAAACTGAGTAAGTTCATCTATGTCCTTCCTGCTAAAGCCTGCACAGCCCTTGGCGTTTATACACTTCACAATACCGCCTTTCTTAAGAACTTCTTTGAATATCTGAAAATTGGAGTCTTTGACTATGTCGCCTACCTCAATGAGCTCCAGCCCAAAGCGTGTGTCTGGTTTGTCCGAGCCAAAGCGCTCCATGGCCTCGTGATAACTGATACGCGGGAAGGGGATCTTTATGTCCTCATTAAGTGCAACCTTCCAGATGTGTTTCATCAGCCGCTCCATAACATCAAAGATATCCTCCTCTTCTACAAATGACATCTCAACATCTATCTGTGTGAACTCCGGCTGACGGTCTGCCCTCAGGTCCTCATCGCGGAAGCACTTAACAATTTGTGCATAGCGATCAAAACCAGCTATCATCAGAAGCTGTTTGAACAGCTGTGGCGACTGGGGAAGGGCAAAGAACTTGCCGGGATGTACCCTTGATGGCACCAGATAGTCGCGCGCTCCTTCGGGAGTGGACTTGGCCAGCATCGGTGTTTCAATCTCCAGAAACCCTTCTCTGTCGAAGAAGTCCCTTATAGCTTTGACCACCCTGTGACGCATAATAATGTTTTTCTGCATCATCGGGCGTCTCAGATCCAGGTAGCGGTATTTCAGCCTGATATCCTCATTCAGGTCTATGCGATCATCTATCTCAAACGGGGGAGTCCTGGAGATGTTTAATATTTTCAGTTCAGTGACCTCAACCTCTATATTGCCAGTTTTGAGTTTTGGATTTTCCATACCCTTTGGCCGTGGTACCACCCTCCCATAAACCTCTATGACGTACTCCCTCCTCAGGCGTTCTGCCTCTTTGTGTGCTTTCTCTGAGATTTTGGGATCAAAGCGAAGCTGTGTGATGCCATAGCGATCCCGCAGGTCCACAAATATAACTCCCCCATGATCTCGTCTGGTATTGACCCATCCCTGTAGAATAACTTTACCCCCAATTTCCTTCTTTCCCAACTCACCGCAGGTGTGTGTCCTTCTCATATCCGATTTCCACCTCCCCTATCAGGTCCTTTAAGACTCGAGTGGTGCCCACATCTAGAGGTTTGTCAAATATAAGCTTTAAAACCTCTTTCCCATCTGGCCTAAAGACCTTGTTCATTGCAACCAATTTGTTTGGTCTGGCCACTGATTTTATTATAAACTCCTTTTTTGAATTTCTGCTCAGAACCACTACTCTTCTGCCCAGTTTTTTGGCCAGCTCAGCAGCTGTTATTCCTTTGGGACCTATTATTTTTGGTACCTCGTCATCGGAGGCAAGTATAACCAGTTTGTTTTCCAGATCTATCAGTGTCTCATAACCGGTCGCCCCATATCTGGCAAGTATGGTGGACACAAGGACATCCAGTTCAGAAACCCTGCCCTCCCTTACCATCGCCTCGCATTTGGGGCAGAGTATCCCTGAGGATGCGCATTTGTCACAGATGGGGAAGGCCACATCTGCCCCCCTATTTACTCACCACTATATCGATGGTTGAGACATTTATCTTGCCTCCTTCATCTGCTTCCACCTCTTCAGTACCTATCTCAATACTCTTTATCTGAGCCTTTTCCTCAAAGCGGTTCTTCAACAGTTGTACAACATCCACTGCCTTGCTGATACTTCTGCCTCTTGCCTTCACATGCACTTCCTTTTCACCCTTGTTGAGCTGGGTGATGGTAGCCATCACATAATTTATGACTCCCTTCTTGCCCACATAGACGACATTGTCGTCCGCTTTAGATTTTTTCTCGCTTTTCTTGTTACTGTCGGCTTTCTGCTCCATCTTACTATCCTCTTTTTCCTTCTCTCTGACATCTTGTTTTTCTTCTTCAGCCATTTTTCTTCACCACCTGCCTTTGAAATCACTCACATACAAATCCACAAAAGTCCTCTAGATTGCTCCAACAGCTGTGTTACTGCTGTCACAGCTAGAACTAGCCTTAGTTATTAGGATTGAGGCTATAAAAGTTTTATATTAAAGTTTTATTCAGATCTCAAATCCCTGCAGATATACAACGTCCAGATGCCCCCTCTTCTCATGCAGGTGGCTTAGCTGCCACCGGTAGTGGCGGTAATCGCGAAGGGCATGATAAAAAAGCCACATAGAAACCGCTACAAAGCCTATGCCTATAAGCAGGAACCATTCATAATTGGCATCTGAGAAGAAGCGTATTACCAAGAATCCAAAGGCAGCTATGCCTAGAGCCAGCTGGGCAAGGGCTATGGCTGTGCGCTCCTTTGACAGAAGGGTGCGCTCCTTTGACAGAAGTATCTCTATGGCCTTGGGATTTCTCCTCATGATCTTCTCCTCAAGATATTCCCTTTCTTTCATCGTCTTCCGCTCCGATAATCCCTTATTATATCCTCCAGATCTCTCGGTTTGACCTCTCTCCTCGTGTTGCAGGCCTTTTTGATATCCTGCCGGCTGACAAAGAAAAGACCCTCCCATGAGATTATATCTATATCATCCAGAGTGCATGTTGGAACCAGCGAGTCCACTCTTATGGGGGAGATTATTGCGCCCACTCCCCTCTCTTCAAGGAATCGCAGGCCCCTGCTGTCATTACCCTTGTTTCTGCAGAGGATCAAATCACCCCTCTTGATTGGGACACTCCTGATATCAAGGAAGTTCAGGGATGGTAGCTCCCTTAGCATTACCAGCTCACCCCTTGCAACCCTGCGCATCAGAGCCTTTGCCTCTTTTGCAGCCTCATGCAGAATTGCTCTTGGTGATCTAGGCCGTGCACGATTCAGGCTCCTGATTTCGGCTTTGAGTTCCCTGTTTTCCTTCCTCAGGGCGCTCAACTGTGCGCGCAACTCCCTGCATTTGTCATAATCTTCCTGTGGGGCCATGATATCAGAAACCTTTTCTCCCTTCAGGACGCGTGCCTTGGTGCGCTCCAGCTCCTCCATGACCTGTTTCTCCACCCGACGCAACTTATTCTGGAATTTATAATAGGCATACACGGCAGCTGCAAGAGCATCCCTCTCGTGATCGTTTCTAGTCCGCCAGCGCGATGCCAACTCCCGCTTCTTCTCCACCGGCAGATCGCTTTTGGGAGTGAACAGCCGGGCACCAAGTATGCTCGCAACCTTGTTGGCCACGGGAGGAGTCGTTGCCTTGTCTGTAGCCACGACTGCAGCCTTTCCAATGGCTGAGATCTCTGTTATTATATCATCTATAGACAGGCTGCGTGCACTTTTGACCCCAAGGACATTGCCATCTAGGTCAAGAAATGCCAGTCCGACGGTTGTTCCTGGGTCTATCCCCAATATAAACTGCCTCTCCACTCTCGCCTCAGACCTCCCTTATAAGGGCGCATTCAGGAGTAACTTCTACGAAGTGCATGGCTGTTTTTCCATAAGCCGGGCACCGGTTCTCGGGCTGGTTGTCTACTTCCTGCCGTGGATCGTGTGCCACATCACACACCCAATCCGGCGCTATCTGGTTGGACAGGCAGGGACCGTTGCTCAGGTCTATGCCCTCAGCAAGCTTCTCCCTGCACAGGAGCTCGCAGGCATCCCTTGGTCTCAGAGGCTCTCCGCTCACTTCATCAGTTCCTGCATAAACCTCCTGCGCCCCCTCTGCTTCTTTCACAATGCCGGCCTTCTCGGGCTTTGGGTTTCCATACTCTATCCAGTAAGCCCCAATCAGCATCAGGGCGACCACCGCCACTACGACTATCATACCTTTCATCCGGTATTAGCTAACGCCGATTAGCATAAAAATAAATCATTTCTATGACTTTCACTCAGATGACGAGATAAATATCCCGGTGGAGATGCTATTTGACCTCAGGAGGATGGAGGTCACGGTCAAGACCCACCCCTTTTTTCTGACAAAGGACAATCTAGCCTAGCTCAAACTTGCTACCGCTAACCCGGATAGAATAAAAAGTAAAAGTAGCCGGAATCAGATTCCGGCCAGATAGGAGACAGTCGTCAGCAGAAGTGCGGGTGTCTGACCCGGGTCATATGCAAAGTACATTACGGTCCCCAGACCGCTGTTGCCTTCTATTATCGCTGGCACAGTCCCTTCGCCCACGGTGTCAATGGCGTAGATAACCTTGCCCTTGGAGATTACCTTCCAGATCTGGGAGGGCATGTTCAACTGGGCTCCTATCAGTTTGATCCCCTTGGCTATCGGGTGGTTTATGTCTGCCGGTCTTAGATCCGAACCATAGGCCACATCAGACCATCCTGCCCACTCACCGATGAGCTCTGCAGGTACCGGTATGCCCTGACCTGCCGGCCAGGCCCAGCCGGCAACATTACTGTATTCAGGATGCTTGGAGCCGGCATCTCCAACCACAATCAGCTTGCCTCCGCCATCAACATACTGTTTTATGGCCTCTCTGGTGTTCATGTCAAAGTAGGGATCACCCTGAAGTATAACGACCTGATAGTTCCTCAACATTTCGACTGTTACGTAATCTGGTTCGAAGTTAATTGGATAGTGAATACCCTTCATCTGGGCTTCCTTCCCTGACAGCACCCTTACAACATCGGGAGAGGGAACACCAATGACCAATACATTCGCCTCACCACCACAGCCGATGGGTATAATACAGGGTATCACACCCAGAAATTGCAGCACAAAGAATGCGATCACAATCAACAGAATCAAGGGCAGAACGCCCTCAATGCTGTGGAATCTCCTTCCTCCGCCCGAAGGCATGTATGCATACGGGTCTGCTGGATACGCTTCCATTTTTCAGTCGGTTTTAATTATATGTGTTTGTATAAAAATCTGAATACTTTAAGCAATTAAAGAATAAAAACAAAATATGTCCCCCGGAGAGGACAAAAAATCCCGGATTTTTCTGTTTTTTGTTCTCCCCGCTTTAATTATCCGATGGATTTGCAGATCTATCCGGTTGAGAGGCTGGAAGGCGTTGTGAATGCTCCTCCGAGCAAAAGCTATACGCATAGAGCCATAATACTGGCTGGGCTGAGCAGGGGCATGGTCAGGATATATAACCCCCTCCTGTCTGCAGACCCGATGGCCACTATAGACGCCATGAGGGCTGCTGGTGCCCGCATAGAAACAACAAGGCAGAACAGTCTCAGAATTCATGGCAATGCAGGCCAGATTGAAGCCCCGGAACTTGTGGATGTCAGGAACAGCGGAACCACCATAAGGATAATGACCTCGGTGTTCTCCCTTTGCAACAGGAAGGTAATCCTGACCGGAGATGAGTCAATACAAAAGAGGCCCATGGGGCCCCTGCTGGAAGCGCTGGAGGAGGTTGGTGTGGAGACCACATCCCATAACGGCATGCCCCCAATATCTGTGAAGGGCCCGATAAAAGGCAACAGAATACGGATAAGGGGGGATGTCAGCTCACAATATATCTCCGGTCTCCTGATGGCATGCCCCCTAAGGGAGTGCGACACCACAGTTGAAATAACAACCGGACTGAGATCCAGACCATATCTTGACCTGACATTGGATATAATCCATGACTTTGATGTGGTGATAGAGAACAAGGGTTACAGGCAGTTCCTCATAAGCGGGGGACAGTCTTACTCCCGGGGCCAATACTTTGTAGAGGGTGATTATTCCGGTGCGGCCTTCATCTTGGCTGCAGCAGCCATCACAGATTCGGATGTCACAGTCAAAAATCTTTACAGGGATTCAAAGCAGGGGGATAAATACTTTTTGGAGATCCTTCAGAGAATGGGCGCGGATGTGAAAATATCCAGAGATAATATAACCGTCAGGGGCGGGCAGCCCCTCAGGGGGGTGGATGTTGACCTCTCACAGACTCCGGACATTCTTCCAGTAATGGCCGTCATATGTGCATCCGCCAACGGCCGGAGTATAATACGCAATGTGGAGCACGCACGCATAAAGGAATGCGATCGCATAAGTGCCATGGCTCAGGGCCTTAGGAAAATGGGCGTTAAACTGGAGGAAAAACAGGACGGCCTAGTCATTGAGGGTCCGGCTAGGCTTAGGGGCGCAGATATCTGCGGGTTTGGTGATCACAGAATCGTTATGGCACTATCCGTGGCTGGGCTGAAGGCCGACGGACCGACAAGAATAACAGACGCGGAAACTATTGGGATTTCCTATCCGGGCTTTCTTGATGCCCTGAAACTGCTGGGGATTCAATATAACATATCTCCTTGAGTGGAGTCATGGTCATTATGTTCTTGGCCTGTTCGGGATATCTTGCTATGAACCTGAGTTCGTCCGCGGTGAGCGGCTTCTGTGTATGGACATTGGCATACCTGACCAATTCAAGTATTCTTCTGGCATGCTCATCATCCGTAAACTCTATTTCCAGCTCTCCATAGACATTTTTGAATCCTTTGATGCCACTGTATTCTCCGATAGTTATCTTTCTGCCGGTATCTATTATCTCCGGCTCACCCCTGCCAAGCTCTTCAAAATCATAGAGCTCATAGTTTTTCCGGTCCTTGAGTGCACCATCCACATGTATCCCAGACTCATGGGCAAAGGCATTGGCTCCAACGCCTGGTTGGTTGATCGGGATTGGTACGTGGAAGGCATAGGAGGCATATTTGCATATCTTCCAAGCTTCCTTCAGGTTTACTCTTTCATCTAGCCTGTATTTTTTCTCAAATCCACTGGAGTACTTCAGTGCAAGGATGACTGAAACCAAGTCAGCATTTCCAGTACGTTCCCCCATGCCATTCACGGTGGTGTTGATGTAAGCATCCTGTCCGGCATCTATGCATGCCTTTGCACCGGCTACTGAACAGGCCACAGCCATCCCCAGATCATTGTGGCAGTGAACCTCCAGCGGCATTCTGACTTCTTCAGCCAAGATTTTCATCTTTTTGTATATCGTGAACGGGTCATCATAGCCAAGGGTATCACAGTAGCGCACCCTGTCTGCCCCAGCCTTCTTGACAGCCTTTGAGAACTCTATCAGTTTCTCCATCTCTGTCCTGGAGGCATCTTCGGCATTCACACCTATGCTCTTTGCTCCATTCTCCCTAGCGACCTCAACGGCTCTCACCGTATCGGATATTATGTCCTCCCACGTCTTTCTCCCTCCAAATTTTCCCCGAATCATCTGCTCTGAGGTGGATATGGAAAGATTAACGTGCTTCAGCTTTGGGACCAGCTTCCATGCCTTTTTGACATCGGCCTCTATCGCGCGCAGCCAGCCGGAGAGGCGCATGTTCTTGATTACCCCAAGTTCAGCCAGCTCCAGATTGGCATTTAAGTAATTGGTTTCGTGGTCTGTAATCGGAAACCCAAATTCGCTCTGGAAGATGCCCATGCTGTCTAGATATATGTTAAGGAGGGTCTTCTCCAGCTTGGCCAGCCCCAGGCGCGATGTCTGCACCCCGTCACGGTTGGTGACATCGATGAGGTAGATGGTGTTCATGATTTGAGCCTTTTATTTGTGCAGCTGGAAATAAAAGCCATGCCTTCTCTGGCCGAGACAATACTAAGAGACCACCTTGTAGATGGAGAGTGGGGCGGTGAAATAGGCATAAGAATAGACCAGACGTTAACTCAGGATGCAACCGGGACCCTCGCCTATCTCCAGTTTGAGGCCCTTGGAATCCCCAAGGTAAGAACTGAGCTGTCGGTCAGCTATGTAGACCACAATACTCTCCAGACAGGATTTGAGAATGCTGATGATCACCGTTATCTCCAGAGCGTTGCCGGCATATATGGAGTCAAATTCTCCAGACCGGGAAACGGCATCTGTCACCAGGTCCATCTAGAGCGCTTTGGCATTCCTGGAAAAACCCTGCTGGGCAGCGACAGCCACACGCCAACCTCTGGCGGACTTGGCATGATAGGCATCGGGGCGGGTGGCCTTGATGTGGCCGCCGCAATGGCCGGTGAACCCTTCTACCTCCAGACTCCTGAGATTCTTGGTGTGAAACTCACAGGCAAACTGCGTCCAACTTCGTCAGCAAAAGACCTGATACTCTACATCCTCGGGGAACTCTCCGTCAGGGGAGGGATAGGGAAGGTGATTGAATACTATGGTTCTGGGGTCTCCTCCCTCTCTGTCCCGGAGCGTGGCACAATAGCCAATATGGGTGCAGAACTCGGAGCAACAACATCCATATTCCCAAGCGATGGAGCAACCCTCTTTTTTCTCAAGTCACAGCAGAGGGGGCAGCACTGGAAAAGGCTGGATGCTGGCGAGGATGGGGACTATGATGAGATCCTGAGAATCAATCTGGCCGATATTGAGCCGCTTGTGGCAAAACCACACAGCCCGGATAATGTTTCTCCAGTCAGCGAATTGGAGGGCATGCCTGTGGACCAGATCTGTATAGGCAGTTGTACCAATTCCTCGCTAAAAGACATGATGACTGTGGCTGCCATACTCAAGGGGAAAAAGGTCCACCCGAACGTGAGCCTGACTATCTCTCCCGGCTCCAGACAGGTATACGAGGCTCTTGCACGCAGCGGAGCGCTTGCTGATATGATAGCCGCAGGCGCGCGCATATTGGAGCCGGTCTGCGGACCGTGTATAGGCATGGGTCAGGCGCCACCCTCCGGCGGGGTGTCGCTCAGGACCTTTAACCGCAACTTTGAGGGAAGGAGCGGCACAAGAGATGCAAAGATTTATCTGGTCAGCCCGGAAACAGCGGCTTTCTCGGCTGTAGAGGGCAGGCTTACAAAGCCGGACAGGATTCCAAAAATCCGGCTTCCTCAAATCAAGATAGACGATTCCATGGTAATCCAGCCCGGTTTTGTGGGCAGGGCGATTAGGGGTCCGAACATAAAGCCGATACCACTTGGAAAGCCTGTAGGCACGCATGTGGTCGGAGAGGTCCTGCTCAAGGTTGGCGATAATATAAGCACAGATCACATACTACCGGGCGGGGCGGAAATACTGCCACTCAGAAGCAACATCCCCAAAATAAGCAGGTTTGTATTTTCGCAGATGGACCCGAGCTTCGCCACACGCGCAAAGCAGAAGGGGGGCGGCTTTATAGTTGCCGGTGAAAATTATGGACAGGGCTCTTCAAGAGAGCACGCAGCCATTGCGCCCATGTATCTGGGGGTGCGTGCAGTAATAGCCAAGTCATTTGCCCGTATCCACAGGGCCAATCTCATAAATTTTGGAATTGCGCCTCTGGAATTCTCGGATGTGGCAGACTATGACAGGATAGAACAGGGAGAGCGCCTGGAAATAAGTCTCAATCCCCCCGCAATCACAAACAGGAGTATAGGATTAAGATGTGAGCTGAGTTTGCGACAGGAGGCCATACTGCGCGCAGGAGGGCTCCTCAACTTCATCAAAAATAAGAATCCAGGTGGCAGGAATGCATAGGGTAACACTCATTCCCGGAGACGGCATAGGGCCCGAGATTTCAGGAGCGGCCAGAAGGGTCATTGAGGCCAGCGGTGCCCGGATAAAGTGGGATGTTGTTGAGGCAGGAGCAGATGTGGTAGACAGATATGGAACCCCCCTTCCGGAGGAAGTCCTGAAATCAATAAGAAAGAACAGGGTAGCCCTAAAGGGCCCGATTACAACCCCCCTTGGAACCGGATTCAGGAGCGTCAATGTTGCGCTGAGAAAAAAGCTCGACCTGTATGCCTGCCTCAGACCCTGCAGATATTATGAAGGGGTCAGATCAAGATACAGGAATATAGACATTGTTATTGTCAGGGAGAACACGGAAGGCCTCTATGCGGGAGTTGAATTTGAGGAAGGGAGGGAAGACACACTGGATGTCATAAATTATATCAATAAAAAAGCGGGTTGCAATATACGCCAGGATTCCGGCATAAGCATAAAACCCATATCAGTTTTCGGCACTGGAAGGATAGTGCGCTTTGCCTTTGAATATGCCCGCAAGAATGGGAGAAAGAAGGTTACCTCTGTTACGAAATCAAATATCATGAAATTTTCTGATGGCCTCTTTATGAGGATTGCAGAGGAGACTGCTGGTGAATATCCGGATATCGAATATGAACACCGCCTGGTGGACAATATGTGCATGCAGCTTGTCCAGAAACCAGAGCTCTATGATGTATTGGTAATGCCGAATCTATATGGAGACATAGTCTCAGATCTGTGTGCCGGCCTGATAGGTGGTTTGGGTGTTGCCCCCGGAGCAAATATCGGCGACGAATATGCAGTCTTCGAGCCGACTCATGGCTCGGCTCCCAGATACAAGGGCATGAACAAGGTTAATCCATCCGCCATGATACTTTCCGGTGTGATGATGCTAAGACATCTTGGCGAGGGAGCGGCTGCTGAAAGGGTGGAGAAGGCCTTTGCAGCTGTTGTCAGGGAAGGAAGATATGTTACATATGACATGAAA
Source organism: uncultured archaeon (assembly GCA_964592405.1). Taxonomy (GTDB): domain Archaea; phylum Altiarchaeota; class Altiarchaeia; order JAFGQM01; family JAFGQM01; genus CAZQBY01. The sequence goes on from CAZQBY010000004.1 coordinate 89,757, forward strand.
CCTGACAGGAATGATCCAACAGCAGTGGGCACCAGTGAAATGGCTGATGCAATAATAAGGACAATGGACTAGGCCCTGTTCAGCCGATTCAGGGTTTCCACAAACTCCTTTTTCAGCTCATCCTTCTTCTTTTTGCTCAGGCCGGTATTGTCAATTATGCCAAAGAGCCGCTTCAGCTCCCTCCTCTCAATCCCTGAATCAAGAAAGGCCTCCACCACATCTATGCATTTCTCCAATCTTCGGAGCCATTTTTCAATGAGAATCAGAATCTTTCTGTTCCTGATATACTTGGCGTCCAGATTTATTGATGCAAAATATCCATCCGTCTGATTGTCTGCCAGTATTTCCACAAATTCCCTGATGTCCTTTTCTATGGCTTCTGTTTTGAGTCCCATCTCTCTCAGAATGGGATTTGCTGTCCGGGCCGTTTCCCTCATCAGTTTATAGAGATCTTGGGTGTAAGAGTCTATGTTTACTACTGCTATGGATATACGGTCATTTCTATCCAGAATATTTTTTATTTCGTTCCTTAGGTCCCGGCTGGCCCACCTTATGAGCTCTAGTCTGTGCTTGAGCCCCCCATATACCATCATTCAAGGATTTCTATATTCGTAGAGGCATTGACTATTGGGGTGTCGTTGTAGTAGAGGACCGCATGGAACTGATAGACTCCCGGCTCTATTCCAGAACAGCCATAACACCTAGGCACGTTTGTTTTTGTTTCAATGATGTTTTCGCCTTCAGCCAGATTCATATCAAAATATCTTTCATTCTTGTAGGCGCCATACTTGTTCTTGATGCCAAAGAGGTGTATTGTAGTTCCATCCATTGCTTTTGGGGATACTATCTCTATTGTAATATTTACATCGTCGTGCGAGTGGTAAGTATATCTATCCGTGGAGATGGACATTGTATAAACCTCTTCACCCTCAACTCTTGGCGGCCTGTAGCTGTTATTCACCTCCTCAGCCGGCCTGCTGGCCTCTTCACTACCGGTCTTGGCTGGCAACATAAACAGGGCTGTAACAATAGCACACACAATAACCACTCCAAGGAGGACTGATATACTGATTTTCATGCTGGAAGTTAGAAGTGCATTCTATTTAAGTGAATCCTTATAGAACTCATACACATCGTTGGATGCAATTGCGAAGTTCAGACCTTCAACATCCTGATATACTCCCCTTCTGCTCCTGCTTATACCAAATGAACTCAGTCCTATCACGCTCCCACTTTTGTCTATGAGTGGCCCTCCCGAGTTCCCATGGGTTATGGCTGCGTCTGTCTGGATCACCGTAACCCTTGGGGACAGGTCTAGGTCCAGCCCCACATCCTTCTTTATCTGCCGGACCGTCCTGACGGCACTGACTATCCCCTCACTGGCTGAGAAGGCAAATCCTTCTGGTGCCCCCAAGGCGAATACCTTGCTCCCTGAGGCTACCAGATCCGAATCCGCGAACTCCAGATATGGAGTATTCTGCAGCTTTGCCTTCAGCAGTGCCACATCTGCGTCTCCATCTCTGGCCTCAACAGCGGCTACATATATGTTCCCATCCCGGGTTTTGATTCTAATGGTTTTGCCCTTGAACAACTCCACAATATGGTCCGCCGTTAGTATATACCCATCCTCGGATGCTATAAATCCGGACCCTACAACAGATTCCTTGTCTGTCCATATTACCAGCACAACAGCATTCAGGGCCTTGTCTATAATGCCCGTATAGTTGAGCTCGGACAGTATGTTCTGTATACCTGCCCGGCTCTCCTCACTTACCCTCTGCACTTCTCCGCCCAGCTGCTCTATGAGCATGTTCATTATCCCAATATTCTGGGCGTTCTCTTCCAGCCCGGTATTCAGGGAAGTGATATTGTCAGACATCTTCTGAAAACTCTGGGAGGCTCTGGCATCCAGCTCCCGGAGATTGGAACTCAGGGCATTCACCCTGTTGCTTACATTGCTTATCTGTGATGTCAGCATGGCATACATAGTGATAAACATAACCAGATTGACAGCTATTGCTACAATTATCAGGAACTGGGCGCGTTTGATATGATGCTCCATCGTGGATACTTACGGCAGATTTTTAATAAATCCTTTTTTGCGCATATGCGCATTTTTATAGAAGCAGTTTCTAATATAGGCATATAATGGGCCGCTTTGCAAGAGGGCGTGGACGACCCAGAATGCATAGGATAGTTGGCCAGAAACCGGGGGCAGATTATTTCAAACCGGCCGGCATCCCGCTTCCGGAGCTTGATGTGGTTGTCCTGACAGTTGAGGAGGTGGAGGCCCTGAGGCTCGTGGACTTTGAAGGGCTTGAGCAGGAGACGGCGGCCGAGAAGATGGGTATCTCCCGGAAAACGCTCTGGAGGGAACTCCAGTCTGCGCGCAAAAAAGTCGCAGACGCCCTCGTGAATGGTAAGGCTATTCAAATCAAAGGAGGTAACTACAAAATGGCTGGAAGAGGAAGGATGGGCGGCTTTGGCCTGGGCCCTGGAGGGAACTGCGTATGCCCCAGCTGTGGCTATACGGAGACTCATATCAGGGGCGTACCATGCTATCAGAAGACCTGTCCCAAATGCGGGTCCAAGATGACTAGGGGTTAAAAATCAAAAAACGATAAAAATGCCAGCAGGAGATGGAACAGGCCCCGATGGTAGGGGCGGATGGTGCACACCGCTCTGGATGAGCGGGCAGATCCCGAGGCCCTTGGGGGGCATCGGATTTGGCAGAGGTAGCTATGGGAGAAGAGCTCCCGGCACAGGCGGCAGGGGTAGAGGGCGGATGAACATGTTCTATGCCACCGGACAGCCGGGATGGGCTAGGACATGGCTGACACAGCCCACAGTATCTGCACCACAGCCTGTGGAGGTAGCGACGGCAGACAAGGACCATGCGATAGGGTTCCTGAAGAACCAGATTGATTCACTTGAGCAGCAATTGGCGGATGCGAAGAAGAGGCTTGAGGAGTTAGAGAAAAAATGAAAATTGCAGTGGCAACTATACAGGGCGGACTGGATGATAGTATCTCCCCGGTCATGGGCAGATGTGCCAGCTTCACCATAGTTGAGGTAGAGGGGGAAGAGATAAAGAGGACAGAGATTGTGAATAACGAGTTCGCGGCTGCCATGGGTGGGGCAGGCATACAAGTCGCTCAGTTGCTGGTTAACCAAGGTGTAGAGGTAGTGATAGCCGGTAATTTTGGTCCAAATGCCTTCAATATACTAAACCAAGCTGGCGTTAAGGCCGTCCGGGCCCAGGGGAACGTGAAGGAAGCAGTGCTCAAGTATGTTAAAGGCGAGCTGGAGCCAATTGACTCTGCCAGTGTTGGCATGTTCGGCGGAATGGGCCGTGGAATGGGCCGTGGAATGGGCCGTGGAATGGGCCGTGGAATGGGCCGTGGCGGTTTTAGAGGAGGTCATGGAGGCGGAAGAGGCCGTGGAAGAATATGAAAATAGCGATACCATCTTCTGATGCTTCAGGCCTGGATTCGAGGATATTCCCTCACTTCGGCAGGTGCCCATTCTATACGCTAGTGGACATAGAGTCGGGCAGGGTTGCTATACTGCCCAATACCAGCATACATTTCGGCGGCTTCAAAAGCCCACCAGAGCTTCTGCTGGATAAAGGGGTCACAGTGCTCATCTGCAAGGATTTGGGCGAAAAGGCTGTGTCCCTCTTTCAGGACGCGGGTATAGACGTGTACATCGGAGCCAGAGGAGTCGTCAAAGAGGCGATTGAGGCCTGGAAAAGGGGTGAACTTGAAAAGCCATCGGATGAATATGTCTGCGAAGGGCATAGATAAGACCAGGACCCTGGATAGGGTTAGAAAAGCGAAGCTAAGTTTAAAAGAGGGCGAGCGGGCAGCCTTGCTTTCCTCCTGGGTTACGGCACTCCTGGCAGTGTCCAAGGGACTGGCCGGCTTCCTCTCCGGTAGTGTAGCTCTGCTGGCAGATGCTCTGCATTCCTTCTCAGACATCTTTGGCAGTGCGGCGGTGTGGCTGGGCCTTCGCATCGCCCAGAGAAAACCGACGGACAGATTCCCATATGGCTATTACAGGGCGGAGAACCTGGCTTCACTCGTCGTTTCCGTTATTGTGATATTAACTGGATTGGGCATCTTTTTGGAAGGCTACGATTCGTTTGTGAATCCAAGCTCTTTGGACATGCCGTTTTTGGGCCTAGCAGTGGCCTTTTTGTCAATACTGACCTCTTTCGGACTTGCCGTCTACAAAAACAAAACCGGCAGGAGGATAAAATCTCAGGCCCTGCTCATAGATTCAAAGCACTCCATGGCGGATGTCTTCTCATCTGTGATAGTCTTTGGCGGAATATTCGCTTCTATAGCCGGCTTTTCCGGCGTGGAGGGTATAGCCGGCATGCTAATTGCGGTGCTGGTGATCCTGATGGGGGCATGGAGCACAAAGAACACAGTCCTTGTCCTTATGGATGCCTGGACCGATCCGCTTCTGGAGGAAAGGATTGTCAGAAGCATCAGGACTGTGAGAGGAGTGAGGGATATCCACGAACTAAAACTAAGGAAATCTGGCTCCTTTATTATGGGCGAGGCCCATGTAGAAGTGGAGGGGACCATGTCTGTAGAAAAGGCAGATGACATACGCAGAGAAATCGAGATGAAGCTAAAGAAAAAGGTAGAGCGTCTGGATTCAATACTCCTTCAGATAGAGCCCTCCAAATTGCTTAGATTCAGACTTGCGGTACCTGTCTCAGAGGACAGGGGTTTGGACTCCAAGCCCAGCGGCCACTTCGGGAAATCCCCATATTTCGCCTTCGTGGATCTGGACAATGGGAAGATAAAGCAGGTAGTGATTAAGAAGAACCCGGCCGCAAAGCTTGAGAAGCGGATTGGTGTAGAGGCCGCGAATTTCATAATAGACAATAAGGCGGATATAATTGCAGCCGCGGGCATTGGTGAGTCTCCATTTCACATCCTGAGGAGCAATCTGATGCGCATCCTTGTAATTGAGGGCGATACCCTTAGGGATGTCATAGAAAAGATGTTAAGAAATGAGCTTAAACACCACAGAGAACCTGAAAGAAAATGAATCCTGAATTGAATATGACTGCCTTGACGGCCGGAATAATATTTGTATTCAGCCTGATATTCTGGCTGACATCAAAGGACGAAAAGTGCTGGTATAGACGATATATGCTTCCGCTGATGGTAGCCTCCCTGGCATTGGTCCTGCCCGGCTGGTGGACCAAGCTGGCAGTGATAATTTCTGCTGCACTGATATATGACGGTTATCAAGGCTACGGCAGGAAGCTGAGGACCGAAAAGAAAGAAACAACACAATAACATGAAGCAAATAGCGGTAACAGGAGGCAAGGGGGGCACGGGCAAGTCCACATTTGCAATACTCCTGACATCCAAGCTGATGAAGCAGGGAAAGAAGGTCGTCCTGTGCGATGCGGATGTTGAGTGTCCCAATGACCACCTCATACTCGGGGTTGATTTGAAGGAGCCAAAGACTATCTACCAGGATTTTCCAGTCATAGATGATGAAAAGTGCACCCGGTGTGATAAATGCGTCGAGAACTGCAGGTTCAATGCGCTCTTCCGCATAGGCGATCAAGCGCCTCAGGTAGTCAGGAACCTCTGCTGTGGATGCGGCCTCTGCTGGGGAATATGCCCCGAGAATGCCATCAGTTCAGAGAAGGAGCCCTGCGGGGAATCCTTTGCCAGCAGGATTTCGGATGGCTTCTGGCTTGTAACCGGAAGATCACTGGCAGGGGTTGAGGAAACCGGGCCCATAGTACTTGAGACCAAGAGAAGGGCCATTGAGCTGGCACGGAAAGTCAGGGCAGATTTCCTTATAGTTGATACTGCAGCCGGCACACATTGTAGTGTAATAAACGCTCTCACCAACTCTGAGCTTGCATATGTAGTAACCGAACCAACCCCACTGGGGGCACATGATTCAAGACAGATAATCAGGCTTTTGAATATAATCAATATTCCGGTCGAGCTGGTCCTGAACAAGTCGGGTGTGGCCAATGACAAGATCATCGAACGGATTGCAGAAGAATTTGATGTCAAAATAGGTTACAGAATTCCCTACTCCGAGGAGCTGGTAAGAGCGTATTCCACAGGGCGGCTAAAGGAGTTCAAGCTAAGATGGAAATAACGATATTGGTCGAGGACACCGCGAAGCCCGGAAGCGGACTGATAAGCGAGCACGGTTTTTCGGCATTCGTTGAGTTCGGGGATAAGACTATACTATTTGACACTGGACAGTCTGATGCCTTCATAAAAAACGCCGGGAAGCTGGGAATAGACCTTGATTTGACGGATTTCGTGGTGATAAGCCATGGTCATTATGACCACACCGACGGCCTGCCACATCTTATGAAGAGCTTCGACGCCAAGGAGATAACATTCGTCTCGCATCCTGGCATCTTTGGAGACAAGCTCCACGGAAGCAGGAACTTCATAGGCTGTCCCCTCAGCAGGGCAGAGGTGGAATCGAGCTTCAGGAACTCCGTGTTCGCCAGTAGCCCGATTGAGTTCACTCCAGGTGCCACCTTCTTGGGGGAGGTGCCCAGGACTTATGAAGACCCGGGCACATGCGGAGACCATGTCGTGGCTGGCGCCGAGCAGCCGGACCCCGTGTCCGACGACTCCGCCGTTGCCTTCAAGACCAGGAAGGGCATCGTAGTGCTGACGGGCTGCTCCCATTCAGGCATATTGAACATCGTGAAGGGGGCGGAGAAGCTGGGCGACATTTATGGAGTAATCGGCGGCTTCCATCTCTGGGGCGCAAGCAAGGAGAGGCTGGACAAGATAATAACCACGTTTCGGAAGATGGGTATAAAGGAGCTGCGGCCTGGCCACTGCACAGGCTCCGGGGCCATTGGGAGGATGGAGCTGGAGCTGGGTGCCAGGAGAATCACAACTGGGGAGGTAATCAGGATATGAAAATAGCAGTAGCATCTGGGAAGGGTGGAGTCGGGAAGTCCATGGTGGCTTCAGCCTTGGCGATGCTCTTTGCGAGGGAGAAAAGGATTGTTGCTCTGGATTGTGATGTTGACGCCCCGGATCTGGGCATATGGCTGGGCATCGGTGAGCTGGGCCGAGGTGAGAGAATATCAACATCAGAGAAGGCAGTCATAGACTACAACAAGTGCATAAACTGTGGCAAGTGTGCTCAAGTATGCAGGTTCGGCGCGATGGAGTTTGATGGAAAACCAAGGCTTCTGCCTTATCTCTGCGAGGGTTGCGGCGCCTGCGAGGTGTTCTGCCCTGTCGGTGCAATACATCAGGAAGCGGTCAAAAATGGGGAAATTATCACAAAAGAGACCAAATATGGCTTTCCACTGGTAACAGGTCTCCTCTATCCCGGGGAGACCGGCTCCGGCAAGGTCGTGACTGAACTAAAACAGAGGGCTGAGAAGTTCGAGCACGATGTAATGATACTGGATTCTGCGGCCGGGATAGGCTGCCCCGTCATAGCATCGCTCAATGGTGCCGATTACGCCGTCTTGGTAACAGAGCCAACCCCCTCCGGCTTTTCTGACCTGCAAAGAGTTCTGGAGATTGTCAACCATTTCAAAATCCCATACGGCGTGGTGATAAACAAGTGGGACATAAACAAGAGGATGAGTGCAGAGATTGAGAAGTGGGCAGGCAACAAGTTGCTCGGAAAACTGCCCTTCGACAGGGGGATTTTCGTGTCGGTATCAGAACTCAGGCCGGTTATGGAAGGCAATTCTGCAGTAGTCGCTGAAATGAAAGGCATATTTAAAAAGCTTATGCAATCATGATCGGCAATAACCCAGACAACGATTGGATTATGCCGGAAATAGAATACAAACCGATAGGGATTATCCATTCTCCTTTCAAGAAGGTTAGGGGGACACCCATACAGGCAGAAAGTGCCAAGGGTGTTGAAGGGACAGTTGAAGTATTTCCTGAATATTCTGAAGGATTAAAAGGTATAGAGGGGTTTTCACATCTTATACTAATCTACCATTTCCACATGTCCGGCAAAGCGTCTTTGACCGTAATCCCTTATATGGACATCCATCCACACGGGGTATTTGCGACAAGGGCACCCTCCCGCCCAAACCCAATAGGTTTGTCAGTAGTGGGCCTTACAGGAGTTGAGGGAAATATCCTCCATGTCCGCGACATAGATGTCATAGAGGGTACTCCCCTTCTGGACATCAAGCCTTATGTGCCGGAATTTGATGTGAGGGATGCTGAGAGAATAGGATGGCTCGAAAAGAACATACAGAAGCTCTCAAAATCAACAGATGATGGAAGATTTACAAATGGCGGGATGATAAAATGAAGCCGCATGAGACAAGGAATTATCTGGATTTCTACAAGACGCATCTTGGGCATGAGATATTAAGGAGGGAGGCCGGCTACGTGCGCGCATGGCTGGGTGATTGTGAAAGGATACTGGATGTCGGCTGCGGGCCGGGCGTCTTTGAAAAGGAACTGCAGGACATGGACATTACAGGAATTGATGCCTCCCCGGAGATGATAAAACTGGCCGGCGAGAACTCCGGAAACCGGTTTATCATTGGAAGGGCCGAAGAGCTGCCATTTTCTGACTCCTCTTTTGATGGTGTGTTTTTCATTACTTCGCTTGAGTTCACACAGGATTATGGGAAAAGTCTGGATGAGGCAGCAAGGGTCCTGAAGGAGGGCGGGAAGATACTGATTCTTATGCTGAACCCAGAATCGCAGTACTTCAGGGAAAAACTGAAAAAGGGCAGTTATATAGCCACTAATATCAAACATACTGATTTGAATGCGATAAAGGATTATTCATCAAAGAAATTTGACATAACAGTAGAGTATCTCTTGGGCATAAGGGGCAAAGAGGTGTTTGTGTCCAAGGATCCAAGATATGCCAGTCTTTATGTCATAAAGGGTATCAAAAGATGAAAACAGTCTACGGCCCGGTGCCGTCCTGGAGGCTTGGCAGGTCATTGGGGGTGGACCCCGTCTGCGCGCGGGAGAAGACCTGCTCTTTTGACTGCGTCTATTGCCAGCTGGGGAGAACAATACATAAGACAGACCAACGAAGGATATTTGTAAGCACAAAAGATGTTGCAAGAGATCTAGAACAGATCCTTCCAAAGGTGGAGGCCGATATAATAACGTTCTCCGGCACTGCCGAGCCGACCTTGGCAGGCAACTTGAGCGAGATTGTTGACACTGTGAGGAAAATCTCGGATTTGCCGCTGGCAATACTGACCAACTCCTCCCTGATAAACCGGAAGGATGTTAGAGCTGACCTGTCAGGATTCGATGTTGTTGTCGCAAAGCTGGATGCGCCCAATCAAAGCCTGTTTGGGAAGATAAACCGGCCCATTGCCAGTGTGGCATTTGATGAGATGCTTGACGGGATAGAGGCTTTCAGGGATGAGTTCAGCGGAAAGCTGGCCCTGCAGATGATGTTCATAGACAAGAACAAGGCCCATGCGAAGGAAATGGCTGCTGTGGCAAGGGAGATAAAACCAGACGAGGTGCAGATAAACACACCTCTCAGACCATGTCCCGTGAGGGCTCTTCCACCTCATGACCTGATCCACATCACATCTGATTTCCACGGACTCAGGACAGTCTCTGTCTATGAGGCCAAGAGGCCGGACGTCTCCATGGATGACATAAGGGAGGTCAGAAGAAGGAGGCCGCCCCGCAAAGACGGAAGCTTTTGAATAGAAAACACCTAAAAACAAAACACCAAAACAACTGAAAATGACCGGAGAGCACGAGGGAAGGGAGAACCTTACGGAAGAAACAAAAAATCTGGAGAGGGCAAGGCAGTCGCTTATCGAGGAGCTGGAGGCGATAAACCGGTATCAGGAGAGAGTGGAGGCTACCAAGGACGCGGAGCTGAAGAAACTGCTGGAGCACAACCGCGACGAGGAGAAAGAGCACGCAGCGATGCTAATCGAGTATCTGCGCAAGAGAGACAAGACTCAAGACAGGATGTTCGAGGAGCACGACTGATGGTATTTGTATATCTTGCCCCTAAAATATCCCTATGCCACCAAAGCCTCATAGGAGAGCGGTCCTTCTGACTCCCGATGGCAGGCCAAGAACCGGGGCATTTGTCAATATACATGAGAGCAGGCTGGCTGGGAGCGCCCATAGCATAGTCGAGCGCGGCTCTCATGAGGGCAAGCCGGTCATCCTTCGTCGGCCCGAAAACAGATTTGGCATACGCATGCTTGTCATGAGCCACGTACTCAATGAGCATCTGAGGAAGCATGGCTTTCCGGTGCCAGAGCTGAACGCCCTTGCACTTGTTCAGGGGGAGTCTGGCCACAGGAAGCTGGCGCATGTCATGGATGACCTGACGGAGGGTGGAAGGCTGGAGGCTGTCACGATGTTCAAGGATGGATGGGAACTGATGCCTTCTGCACGATTGTCTCCAAATATCGCAAGATTCGAGAGAGAGGCCCTGCAGCACAAAGCTAGGGCAGAGGCAATGGGATTTAAATTCAGGGGTCCAGAATTTATGCTCGTCAGGGATCCGGAAACCAAGAGGATTGTGAGAATCGCCATAACGGACACTAAGACAGTCGATGGACATGGCGAGCACTGGGATGAAGTTATGCGTAAGTACACCTTCTTGGATAATGCCGTAAGGGGGAAGCTGCACTAATCAGTTATCTCCTGACCCTCACATACCAGTATATCACGCCCCCCAGCAGCACGAAGACCAAGACCCAGCTTATCCAACTGTTGTCGGTGCCCTCCTCTCTGCCAGACTCTTCGGGCGCGGCTAGCTCCGGAAACTCCCAGACGCAGACCAAATCGTCGAACGGGTTGGTCCACGGGACGAAGTCAGTCTTTTGCCAGACAATCCTAGTCCGGTTACCCTGGCTGGTGGATGAATAGCCGGACGGCGAGCACTTGACGGATTCTGCTCCCTCCGGCAGCAAGAACTCGAACCTGCCGGCTGGGGTGATGTGATTGTCGGGGGTGCTGCCGTTGATGAGGAGGTTCACGTTGTAGCCGAAGATGTCTCCGTAGAGGGGCTCGGAGAAGCGGATTACCCATTCTTTCTCCTGGCCGGGGGCGAAGGTCGAGTTCCAGCCCTCCAGGAGCAGGTCAACGGTTATGAGGCCCGTGTCCTCATGGAGGGTGGCCCCCTCGGGAAGGTCAAGGGCTCTTATGTGAAACTTCCTCGTCCTGTCGTCAGTGTTCTTGAGCATGTAGATGGCTGTGACGTAGGCCTCTCCTCCGGACAGGTCCGCCATGACATTCACGCTCCCTATCCTCAGGGGGCCGTTGTAGCGCAGGGCGTCTTTGAAGGCCAGCTCGTTGATGAAGAGGTCGGTGAGGTCGCCGGAGGCCGACATAGACTTCAGCTCCTCGTAGCCTGACTTGCTGCAGTACTCCTCTATGCCGTAGCGGGAGCAGTAGAGGGGCTCGTCTTCAAGGGGGACATACGCGGCCGACGCGAGGGCCGCGAGCAGAGCCAAAGAAACCAGAGCAAAGAGTTTCATTTTCATTTTGGTTATCGCAGGGGATTTAAAAATGAGGTCACTGGACTTTGGACCAAGATATGTCGCATTCGCCCAGAGCTTTCTTCAGACCCATGTATTCCTCTCTTGAAACCCCGGTGCCGCTCAGGTCCAGCCGCTTCAGATTCCTCAGCCCGGAGAGGGGTCTGATGTCGGAGACCTTGGTGTCATACAGCCACAGCCACTTCAGATTCCTCAGCCCGGAGAGGGGCGTGATGTCGGAGACCCTGGTGTCGCTCAGCCACAGCTC
>CAZQBY010000005.1:0-88702 GCA_964592405.1 uncultured archaeon
TGGAGCATGTATATGACTATCAAAACGTTATACGGGAGTCTTATAAGGTATTAAAAAAAGGGGGCGTGTTCGTCGCCACTATTCCATTCTTGGTTAGATATCATCCTGCTCCAGAGGACTACTGGAGATTCTCAAAGACCTCCCTTGAGCGTATTTTGAAAGAAGCGGGCTTTACAAAAATTGAGGTTACCGGGCTTGGTTATGGTCCGTTCTCATGTGCCCAGTGGGTAGGTATAATCCCACGGCCGCTGAGAGTGTTATTCTACATACTCCACATTGTTTTGGACAGGATAGTTGTAAATATAAAGCCATATCACAGGGGGAAGTATCCTCTAGCATTTCTCATAATTGCAAAAAAGTGAATATGTGACATGGGTGAAAATGCCAAGGAGGGTGGAAACTTCAGGGTTCTTTTCATAAGCTCATCTTCAAGGTTTCGATTGCCGGAGAGAAGGAGCGCCTACAGGAAGAAATTTAGGGGTCTCTCGAAGATAGGCGATATGAATTATATAGCTGTCTCGGATGATGGGGGCAGAAGACACGCCTGTGTGGGGGCCATGGAGCTCCATTTGGCTCCCAAAACAGGATTTAAGCCCCTTGATGTGATGCTGTTCCTGATATTTGCCCTTTTGGAGGGGTTGAAAATCATCAGGAAACGCAGAATAAACATTATATATGCCCAATCCCCGTTGCTTGACGGGTGCATAGGATGCCTTTTAAGAACCCTTACCGGTTGCAAACTGATAGTGGGTATCCATGGCGACTGGGCTGGTGAGATACAGTATTCCAAACCGGGGTTGGCCAGGTTTCTGCCTCTGATAAATCTTATCGCCAAGATGGTTCTCAGGAATGCCGATGTCGTGAGAGTCATCTCAGAGGCCACTAAAAGGCGGGCTCTTGAGTTTATCCAAAAGGACAAGATTTTTCCTGTCATGTTTCCTGCGTTTTTTGATGCGGAGTTCTTTCTGGAGAGGGAGATTAAACATCCCAAGGAGGACAGTGTGGTGTTCGTCGGATCCCTTATAGGAAGGAAGGGGGTCAAATATTTGCTGGGGGGGATTCGAACAGTAATCGCCGAGTATCCAAAATTTAGGTTATATATTTTAGGGAGGGGGAACAAAGAGGGTGAACTGAAAGATTTGTGCAGAAGACTTGGCATAGAGGATAATGTCCAGTTCCTTGGACACCAGCCAGCCGAAGTGGTGATGGAATATATTGACAGGAGTCTGGCACTGGTGCTGCCATCACTCTCAGAAGGGCTGGGGAGAGCTGCACTGGAGGCTATGGCTAGGGGAAGACCTGTAATAGGTTCGCGGGTAGAGGGTATACTGGAGACTGTGAATAATGACCGGGGGTATCTGATACCTCCAAAAGATTCAAACGCTATTTCCTCTGCTATTTTGAGTATTCTGAGAAACAAAGCGGAAGCTATGGATAAGGGCATGAAGGGGCGGGAGTATGTTGCGGGGGAATATTCGCTGGAGAAGTATCTGAACAACTATAAGGAATTATTTCACTTCACCCTGAGGGATGCATGAGATAACACATCCAGTGTCCGCTCCATAACTGTATCCCATGAGTGAGCCCTTACCTTTGTTTTGGCGGCTTTGATAAGCTTGTTTGAATTCCCTTCAACTGCCCTGATTATGGTGTTTCTTAGTTCCTCCTGATTTAGGGGCTCTATCAGGAATCCGGTTTTCTTGTTTTCTACCAGTTCGGGGTTACCGCACACATTTGTTGCCACTATGGGTGTCTGGAGGGCCATCGCCTCAAGGAGGACATGAGACATTCCCTCATAGAGGGAGTTTAGGACTAATACCCTAGCAGATGCTATTTTTTGTATGGTATCTTCATGAGAGAGATTACCAAAAAAATGGATTGTATGTGGGCACAGTTCTCCTGCCAAAGCTTCCAGCTCCGATCTGTATGGACCATCACCAACTATCCACAACTCCGCACCCGTCTTTTCCCATATCTGGGGCATTACTCTTATGAGTTCTTTGATGCCCTTCCACGGAACCAGCCGGGCTACAGTTATTATGGCGTTCTGTTTTGTTGGGTGTATTGCCTTTAGAGCAGCAAGGTCCACTGCATTCGGAATGATAACTATCTTTTCTTTGGGAACATTGTGGTATTTCGTCAACATGCGGCTGAGGAAGTTACTGGGTGTTATTATCCGATCCGCATGCCTGAAGACAAACCTCTCCACTCGGAGTATATTTCTGTTGGCATCAGGATTTTTCAGGAAGTCTTCAAGAAATTTTTTGGTCTTTCCCTCCCTGAAGGCCTTCTCCCAAGCCGTATCACCAACATATTTGACAATCACCGGTCTGCCGCAGAGTCTGCCAGCCAAGACGGACGGGAGACCTATTGCCGCAGGATTTTGGGCATATATAATGTCGCAGTGCCGGGCAGCTTTCAGTATGTTAATGAAGAGTGATAACTGCCGTAAAAGCTTGTTCCTAGAGCGCTTGATTTTTCTTATATCAATACCATTGGGTCTTTCAACTTCAGAATCTGCAAGTGTAATTACTGTGATTTTGTGGCCAAGAGCGGTGGCCCTCTTGGAGAACTCATAAGCATAGGTCGCCGGGCCAGCTGCCTCAGGTGGAAAGACAGAAGAGGTTATCAGTATTTTCATTTATTGATTGGTTATCCCCAGAGGGATTTGTTATCCAGTATCCAGTCATAGAGTATTTTGATGCCCTTTTCCTTGTCGACCTTTGGTTCCCAGCCAAAGGCTTTCTTGGCTTTTCTTATGTCGCTGTAGTAGACCTTCTGGTCGCCGGGCCTCCAGTCGGCAAATGGGACCTCTTTCTTCCTCCCGGTCAGCGTCTCCAGATATTCCAAGAGCTCCAGCAGGGAGATTGTATTCTCGGGCCCACCACCTATGTTGAATATGTCGCCCTTGGTCTTGGATATCTTCTTGGTGGCCAGGTCAAAAGCGTTCACGAGGTCGGAGACGAAGAGTATGTCCCTTATCTGCCTGCCGTCGCCGTATATCCTAAGAGGCCAGCCGAAGACGGATGCCAGTGTGAAATACGCCACCCAGCCCTGGTCCTCGGTCCCGAACTGGCGGGTTCCGTAGATGCAGGACATCCTGAATACCACACTCTTCAGCCCATATATGCGCGCATAGTCCCGCACGTATTGGTCAGCTGCACCCTTGGAGCATCCATAGGGAGAGTGGAAATCCAGTGGTTGCGATTCTGAAACTCCATGCGGGAGGCTTTCATAGTCGTAGCGCGACTCCTTCTCGACGACCTTTACGCCCTCCATGCCACCATAGACCTTGTTGGTGGAGGTGAAGATGATTATGGGGTCTGTCCTTGCAGCGCGCGCAGCCTCCAAGACGTTAAATGTCCCAAGAGCGTTTATCTCAAAATCCTCGCGCGGGTTCGCAACTGATGTTGTCACGGCGACCTGGCCCGCGGTGTGGTAGATAACATCGGCATTCTCCGCTGCTTTCCTTAAGGACTCGAAATCACGAGTATCTGCGCGCAATATATTGATTTCAGGGTGCCTCTCCTTAAGCCAGTTGGCGTTCTTTTCAACACCCCTTCGGGAAAAGTTATCATATACGGCCACCTCCTCGCCCCTGGAGAGGAAATGATCCGCCAGATTTGATCCTATGAAACCTGCACCACCGGTAATCAGAATCATGGTTGTTTTATATCTTATACAAATAAAAGGAGTCTCTTCCACTGTTGTCCTTGACTACTGAAAACAAAGACTCGTTTGATATGTTGACTCGATTTGTAGCGGATTTGAAATAAGCAAGGCGTTCATTTGCTAGTACTACGGCCCAATCCCCATTTGGATAATCTGACAGGTTGCCCAAATGAACTCCCATTGACGCAAACCTTCCCGAGCGAGGCTTGCCATAATTGAGCTGCCAGTGTTTTCCTGTGAAATACCACTCCTTGGCAAGTGGGTTTATGCTCTCGTCAAGAAGTACGCGATCTCCTGGAGAGGCCACTTCCATGAGAAGGTTGGCCATTTCAGAATAGCCATATTCTTCAGTGGCCTTCCTCGCAGATTTGGAGAACATCAGGCTAGGTTCTGGCAGAGTGGAACCACTTGTTCCCAATTCTCCAGATGAGGATGGTATGAAGGTATAGGCTTCGGAGATGTGGGTATTGTAAGTAAAAAATGTAGAATATATTATTAGGGCAAGTAACAAAGCTGTTGATATTTTTGTTTTTATGGTAGATAGCGTCCAGATCGTCAACAAGACGAATGGGATAGTGAGGTGGGGGAGATAATAGGATCTGAATCCCTGCCTCCAGACCAGCAATATATTGAGCAAGAGGAATATTAACATCAGAAATGCGATGTCCCTGCCGCTTTCTTCTCCAAGCATTTCTTCCGTATATCCATTCCCACAGCAAAAACGCTTATTGAAGAGCTTGGCGAAGGAGAGGAAAGCCCCACCTACAAAGAGTAGGAAGAGGGGGAGCGAATATTGGTCTGCTAGGAGATATATCAGGCCGGAGAGGTTTTCAAGGGAATAGGCACGACCGGGATAGTTTTGCAAGTCCTGGAGGTAAGCGTGCTCCAAGCCCAGTATCTTGGAGAAGGCTATGTCCATATATCCCGTCTTGATGTATGCGCCGATATTGAAAACTATCACCGGAGAGAAGACTACCAAGGCTATTATGCAGATAAATATGAAACGTCTTAAAAGGTCCCTCCTCTTGAAAATTATGAATACAAAGATTGTTGGGACTAAGACTATTGCAGGAAATTTTACTAGCATTGCCGCCCCCAGTGCTATGCCGGTAAGCAAGGCTCCGGAGTGGGGTGCGTTTTTGGCTTTACTGGAGGAGAATACAAATTTGTAGAATAGATAAAGGGTCAAAAGCATGAAAAAAACCAAGAATATCTCCCTGAGGAGTGTGCGGCTCATCCAGACTATGTAATTGGACGATGCGAAAATGCCGGCGGCTATCGAGGAGTTCAACTCGGATAGGAACTCCCTTGCAAAGATATAAAACAGCAAGACTGCCATAAACCCCGTCAGTGCGCTGGCGAATCTGAACATCCAAGGCTGCAGTTTGTAGAAACCTCCGGGCTCTAGTATTTGCATAGCTGCAAAGGTGTTATAAAGAGCAAGGGGGCTGTGATCCTTCTGGGAGATGAAGTATGCATCTCTCCCGGGCGTGTTGCCATCTACGAGATCATAGGCTTTGAACCCTATGCTGTATTCATTTCCATAGATCTCTGCCCTTCCCAAGTTGTAGAAATTCAAAAACAGACTCAGAACCAGAATCGAGATTATGAACTTCTTGAGGCGGGCTTTTCGTTTTAGAGAAGGCAATACGTTTTTCAGGGTGAAAGAATCCTCCCGTCTCCATGCTGCAAGGAAACAAAACAGGATTGTCAAAAGTGTTAGAATCGACAAAAAGCCTGTTAGGTGGGGGGAAAATGCGGCCTCTTTGCCCTCTAGGGCCACATTTAGGAAGCCCGCTGGATAATGGAGTATTAAGCTAAAGGCGAAAGAGAGGGTCAGCCTTTTAAAAATGCCTATGGGTTTTGATATGAAAACCAGAGTTAGGGGATACCCGGAGAGGAAGAAGGCGAAGAGAATGCCAAACACCCATAGGAGAGTCGTTATTCCTCCCAGTGCCGACAATATAGACAGCAGACCTATGCAAAATACCGAAAGCAGGTCTTTGTTCCTGATTAGTAAAAACATCAGTTCCATCCCCTATCTGAAAGCCCAATATTTGCTACCCAGAAAATTTCCGAACAGCGCGACTAGTATTGCTATGATTTCCGCAAGGATATACCAGATTCCAAAGGTCTCTACAAGGAAGCCGAGCACGGAAAGGTTCAGAACATAAGTGGAAGCGCTCAGAAGAAGATATTTTGGGAGGGCATGATGATGCCTTCTAATTCCTAGAGTCTTAAAAGTCCACAGATGGTTTAGGGTATATCCGTTGATGGTCGATACAAAAAGCGCTATTGCGGCCGAATAGAGGTAATAGAGTCCCACGTACTCTGTCAGGGAGTAGAGAAGGGTAAGGTTTATCATGGAGCTGACAGCCCCGACCATAATGAATTTGGTGAGTTGTATAAATCCAGGCCTGTGATATGGGAATGGCTTGCCCAGAGGTCCCAAAGCTTCAAAGAGTCTTACAATAAAGTCGGTCATCGCAAAATTCCGCATATGTTGTTATTACCTGTTAAAAAGCTAAAGTCCTAATCGTATCTTGATCAGGGACAGCAACATCTTGGGGCCATGCATCAAGCTGAATTTTGAGCCCTCCTTGTGGCTCCAAGAGATGGGACTTTGCTCGATTCTGCAGCCGATTTCCCTAAGCCTCCATAAAAGCTCCACGTCGAACTCGAAGCCTGTGGACTTCATATGTGGGATTACCTTATTGATGCACTCTTTTTTGAATATTTTTGCTCCACATTGAGTATCTGGCAATTTTAGAGAGAACAGCAAGTTTACGCAAAGGTTGAAAATATGACTCATTATCCGGCGCTCTCTTGGCTGATGTCTGGTTATTCTCGATCCCTCCACTCGCCTAGAGCCTATGACAACGTCAGCTTCCTTTGTTTCCATGGTCTTTATGAGGTTCTTGAAATCAGTGGGTGACACGCTGCCATCCGAATCTACAAAACCCAAGATATCAAATCTAGCTACTTTGAATCCCTCAATCACTGCGCCGCCTTTACCCAGCCTTTTGTCGAAGTCTAAGACTCTTGCCCCTGCTTTTCGAGCAATCTCGGCCGTTCGGTCATCTCCATCGGCCACGATTATCAGCTCATCGGAAAGAGTCTTGTAATCCCTAATTACGCTGGATATCCTCTCCTCCTCATTGTATGCAGGGATAATCAATGATAGTTTCATTTCAAGGCTGATTTGAATGTTTTAAGGTATCTTATAGCAGCCTTCTCCCATGTGTATTCTGATCTCACAAGCCTCTCACCGTTCTTTGCAATCCTCCCCCTGAGCTTCCTGTCCCTTATGAGCCTTGCAAGTGCCCCAGAAAGATGTTCTACATCCCTTGGCTTCACCAGCAGGCCGGTCTTACCCTCCATTATGAAATCGGTCATCCCCCCTACATTGGTCGTGACCACCGGCAGCCCGCATGCCATGGCCTCAAGGAACACTATACCCATTCCCTCATGGAGGGAAGGAAGGACAAATATGTCTGCAAGGTTGTAGTAGCGCATAAGGTTCTCGTTCGGGATTCTGCCCACGAAGACTACTCGTTCCGCTATGCCCAGCTTCCTGGAAAGCCTCACTAGGTTGTCCTTTTCAACACCGTCCCCTACCAGGAGCAGTTTCACATCGCTATTTAGTCCTGCCACCGCGCGCAGCAGGTAATCCAGCCCTTTCCTCCGGGATAGCCGGGAAACTGAAATCAAAACCGTCTTGTCCTCTAGGCCCAATTCCCTGATTAGTCTTTTATCTGGAGGGCTCCGGGAGAATTTGCTGACGCTGATTCCATAGGGGGTTAGAGTTACATTGTTCTTGCAACCTAGCGACTGCGCGCGCTTTATGGTGTCCGTGCTTATCGCGGTGAGTGTCGAATGGGAGAATATGTACCGATATGCAGGGCTTATGATTTTCCTGAAAAGGGACATGAAAAAGGGCTCCTGTGGGGTGTATAGGTCGCCCCCGACCAGTGTCGTCACGAGGGGCGTGGAGGTCAGCCTCGCCACTTTCATCGCAGGCAGACCGGCAGGTATTATGAACTGGGCGTTGATTACGTCAAATTTCTCCTGCTTAACGAGCTTGAGAAGTGGTAGCTGCGATGCAAGCATGAAATAGGTCATGGCCATGGAGGATAGAAGCTTGCTCTTCCTTTGGGGGCTCCTGTAGGGCCCTAGGAAGGGGTTCCCCACAATGCGATGGACCTTGACGCCATCCATCACCTCATGGCGCTTCAGCCCCTCAAAACATGTCGTCGCCACGTGGACCTCATGGCCCATAGAGGCGAGGGTTCTGGCCAGCTCGAACGCCCCCTGCTCCCCTCCGCCAGTCACAGGAGGGAACATGTATATCACCATCAGTATCTTCATTTTTCCAGCGTGCTCTCATACACTTTGATGAAGCTTTTGATGCGCTTTCCGACACTTAGATTATCCTCAGCGAACTCTCTCGCTTTCCTGCCCATGCGCGCGCATGTGGCCGGGCTGTCCAGAAGTTTTTGGATGTTGTAGGCAAGGGCTTCCGGGCTTTTGGGCTCAACAAGTATGCCGGTGTCTCCCGACACCAGCTCCGGATTGCCGCCGACGTTGGTAGCTATAACAGGCTTGCCGCATGCCATAGCCTCCATTATGGAGCGGCTCATACCTTCAGCCAGGGAAGGAAGAACAAAGATATCACATGCGTTGTAGGCTGCTGGCATCTTCGCATAGGGGAGGTAGGGTATCACGCTTATCCGGCTCCTGAGGGCTTGGTTGCGCGCGAGCCAGTCTTTGACCAGGTGCTCGTCAAAGCCGCCGCCCAGCAGCAATAGGTGCGCGCCCTTTACAGCCCTGAATGCCTCCAGAAGATATGGAAGGCCCTTCTCCTCGACGAACCTGCCGGTGTAGAAGACAATTGGGCCTTTGATGTCTAGGCCTAGCTCGGCGCGCGCATCCCTTTTTGGTATGTTGGGGCTGAATAATTTGGTGTCCACGGCATTGGGTATCGCAATCACTTTCTCTTTTGGGGGATTGTACCTCTCAAGCACCTCCCTCCGAAGGGCGTGGGAATCGCATGTTATGACATCCGCACCCTTCACGACCTTGCCCTCTATCAGCCTTGCCAGTGCACGCGTATAGAAGCGCTGGCGCACGCTTGCCCACGGACCGTGGAGGGTCATGACATGTGGGATCGCAAATCTCTTTGAGAGCTTGCATCCTGTCAAACCGGCGACCGGGTTGTGGGTGTGGAGTATGTCAAATTCTTTCTCAGCCAAGAGGCGCTTGCACTCCTTGGTGGCTGGGAGGTAGTGGGTTATCTTGCTCTCGCGGAAGCCCAGGTTGTAGAATTTGGTGCGGTGAATGGGAAAATCATAGAGCTCGCCGGTTATCTCAGGTTCCAAACGAGTTACTACCTCAATATCAAACCCCTCCTTGCTGAGGCCCTCAGCCAGCTGAGCTATGCACGCGCCTCCGCCGCCCTGAGTAATGGCACCCTCTTTGGCCTGATAGGGAAAATCAGTAGAAACAAAGAGAACCCTCATGGGGATATTAGATTCGCTCAAGTAAAAAACCCTTCTTGGAGGCCTTTTTCTGGTCTATCAAGCCCCGGGAGTCCACAATCGCTTTCGTTCTCATGTTTTCGGCGCAGATGTCCAGGTCCAGATTTTTGAACTGGGTGTGGTCTGAATGTATTATAATGCAGTCGGAGTCTTTTATCGCCTCGTCAAATCCTTCTATGCGGACACCCCAATCTTCGATCTCTCTTTCCTCGACCAAAGGGTCGTGAACAAAGACCTTCGCGCCCCGCTTTTTGAGCTCCTCGCAGATCCTCCCGGCAGGGCTCTCTCGCGCATCCCCGACATTCCCCTTGTATGAGGCGCCTAAGACGGTCACCTTCTTGCCCACGAGGTCTTTCAGCATCCTCTGGCAAAGATTCACCACATGAATAGCCATGTAATCGTTGACATCCCTGCCAGCTGTTATTATTTTGGGGTCATAACCCAGCTCTCTGGATTTGTAAACTAAATAATAGGGGTCCACCGGAAGACAGTGTCCTCCAACACCCGGTCCGGGCCAGTAGATGTGGAAGTTCCACTTGGTTGCTGCGGCCTTTATAACCTCTCGTGTATCAATACCCATCCTGTCAAATATCAGTGCCAGCTCATTCATCAGACCTATATTCAGGTCGCGTTGCGTATTTTCGATGACCTTTGCGGCCTCTGCAGTTTTGATGCTGCTGACCTTTATGACTTGTTCCCTGCTTATCTTGGAGTACATGCCTGCAGTTATTTCCAGCCATTTTTCGTTTATTGCGCCGACAATTCGCTTTATGTTTTTGATTGTATGTTTTTTGTCTCCCGGATTATATCTCTCCGGACAATAGGCCAGACCAAAATCACTGCCAGCCCTGAGGCCTGTCCTCTCTTCAATTATTGTTTGCACTATCTCTTCTGTAACTCCGGGATAGACTGTACTCTCAAGAACTACAAGTGTGTCTCTCTTTATTCCCTCTGCAACAGCTTCTGCTGCACCCCGCACTGCGCGCAGATCGGGTTTTTTGTCGCTGGTAAGTGGTGTGGGCACTGTAATCAATACTGCATCCGAATGCCTAACCGCCTGTGGAGTATCTGTTGTGAAGGCTATTTTGTTTGCATCCAGCAATTTCTGTATGCGCTCGTCCGTGATTATCTCTGGTATAGGGGAACGGCCATCATTTAATTTGCTCACCCGCTCACTATTTATATCCGAGCCAGTCACATCATAGCCGGCCTCTGCAAAAGCCATGGCTGTTGGCAGACCGACATACCCGATTCCGACAACACAGATTCTCTTTATCATAGGGATAGTTTTGAGCAGTAGTCAATATATTCTTTAAGCCCCTCTTCCAGAGAATATTGAGGCTGCCATCCGAGTTTCTTTTTGGCTCTTGAGATGTCAGCCAGGGAGTGCTTCACATCGCCCTTCCTCTCCTCCGCGTGTATTATATCGGAGCTGGAGCCGGTTAGTTCTATTATCTTCTCTGCAAGCTCGTTTATCGTTATTCTCCTACCTCCCGCTATGTTGTATATGCCGGATTTGCCGGCGGCCTTTTTGTTGGCTTCGACGACATCCTTCACATATGTGAAATCCCTTGTCTGCTCTCCGTCGCCATAGATGGTCAAAGGCTCGCCTTTCATTGCCGCCTTGACAAACTTGGGTATCACGGCCGAATACTCGGAATCGGGATTCTGCCGGGGGCCGAAGACGTTGAAATAACGAAGCGAGACGGCCTTCAGGCCATAGAGCTCGCTGAAGACCCTCGTGTAGTGCTCCCCAATGAGCTTGCTTACTGCGTATGGGCTCTTGGGGTTCGGCTCCATGGTTTCGACCTTTGGCAAGGTGGGGGTATCGCCGTAGACAGATGAGGAGGAAGCATAAACCACATTCCTGACTCCTGTGTCTCTGCAGGCTATTAGGAGTGTGAGGGTCCCGCCTATATTTGCATGGTTGCTGCGTATTGGGTCCCTGATACTGCGTGGAACGCTGGGTATCGCAGCCTGATGGTAGACGGTCTCAACACCATCCAAAACCTTCTTCATCAGATGCAAATCATTGACACTTCCCTTTATAAATCTGATTCCGGAGTTTTTGATAAATTCAATACTGTATCTGTTCGCCGTGGACAGATCATCAACCACAATAACATCGTCAAGCGACTCCGCCAGATTTGATCCTATGAAACCGGCACCACCCGTTATTAGGACTACCATATCAAAACTGCTAAAACTGCCAGAAGAGCCTCGAGAGATACCAGAACGGATACGAGGGTTCTTTCAGTTATCCCCCCGGTCAGGCGCATTATCAGGCTCGGCAGGCCTACAACCCTTGGGGCAGTCAGCTTTCCGTTTTTGAGGCTGATTATATCAATCTCCCGCGGAAAGCCTTTCCTAGCCTTGAGGATAAAATCAATGAGATATGGGGTCATTAACAAAAGGCCGGCTGTCTCAAAGTTGCCTATTATTATTGAGGAGGATATGCAGGCTCCTATGCTCAGGGTGCCGACGTCGCCGGGGAGGATTCTGGCCGGATATTTATTAAATAAGAGAAATGCGAAAAGTGCACCTGACATGGAAAGTAGAAGGACTGCTGCATCAAAACATCCTCTGTTAAGGGCTATTATACCTAGTGACAAACATGCCATAAGCCCCATCCCTGACTCAAGGCCGTTGAAGCCTGCCAGCATGTTGGTCAGGTTGGAAACCACGGTTACGGCTATGGGTATGAGCAGAAGGGGATATATTACCGGAAGGTATAACTGACCCAGGACAGGGAGGCTTATGTATGGATAGCCGGCAGCTACTGCAACCAGTGGAAGTGAGGCAAAGATTGGCAGTGCTGCCTTTATTGTCTGCCTTATTCTTATAAGATCATCCAGAATTCCAATAACCGTTATTGTGAGTATTGTACTTATGGCTGCAAATATCTCCGTCAGGTTTGAGAATTGGACAAATGATTTATCTGAAACCAGGCTGCTGTGCATAAGGGTGGTGATTGCTATTGCAGAGAGCGTTCCTGCGACAAAGCCGGCCACCACTGCCAGCCCGCCCATCTCAGGGAGTTTTGGTTTGTCAGGTTTGTTTATGTCCCTCCCCACTATACCGGCATCTGAGAATTTCCTGATAAATTCTGGTATGGAAAGAAACGCCACAAGGAATGACACTACTGACACAACGAGAACAAACAGCATTTTGGTAGATTTGTAAAGAAGTGGAAGGTTAGATTGAGACTAGTGAATTTGCACTGCAATAGCTCTCATCTCCAACGCAGTAGTATGAAATGTTAACATAATCGCCGAACTCCTCAGCAAGCTGATCCAGCAACGGCTTCTGTTCCTCACACACTGGACAGACCTTTGTATAAAAGACCTGCAGAAGGGATCTGTTCTCCCCGGGGGCGCATGGAGTTGTGTTGTCAAGCTTTTTAATGGTTCGGAGAACCCCGGTTATATTCAAATCAGCAGTGATGCTCCCGTCAGAGTATGTGATACCCAGAGGCTCACATATCTCCTTCGGCTCCGCCTTGTTGAGTATGCATGTTATCTTTCTGAGGACATCCATCTCAAGCTCTGGATCTGACATCTTGGCTATCTTCTTGTACTGGCAGTTCCAGACTATGGAGGGGAAGTTGTTTAGATTGTAGGTTTCCGGAAGGGAGGGGTCATAGTAATCAAATGTTATGTTAATGGTTTTCTCATCCTCCTCTGGGACAGGCATCTTCTCACCATTCAGGCTAACCAGTGTTATCTCGAATATCAGAGTCTTGCCAGCCAGAGGATTGTCTGTCCCGGTTCCATAGGCCTGCTCCGGTGGTATTGTAACCAGTTTTGACTCGCCAAGTTTCATTCCCACAACCGCATCTTCAAAGCCCGGGATCACCTGGCCGGCTCCGATTGTGAATTGTAGTGGTTCACGCCCCAGTGAGCTGTCAAAGACTGTGCCGTTTTCAAACTTGCCGACATACTCAACTTCCACAATATCACCCATCTTGGCCACTGGTTCGGTTTCTGTTTCACCCTGCCCCATTTCCTGCTCTTGGGATTCTGTTTCTTCTTCAGTCTTGGGAATCTCATCAGGATATGTAACTTTATATATCTTCACGCTGGGATAAAAGAGTTTTGTCTTGTCATCGGTGACCAGAGTGAAATATTTTAGATTCTTGGCATCAAAGAGATAGAGTTGGGTGAACATCGCGTTCATCCATCTCTCAGGCACGTGGATGAATATCTGTGGGGCAATGACATCTTCGCTCAGGCGCTGGCCATACCGCATGTTTATCAAGGCATCCTTTCCTGATGCCATAACCTCATTGTAATCCTTTAGTTCACAGTTACTGGATATGAATTTGAGATCCTGCGAGCCATCAGAATACATACGTACTATAAATGCGGGGTAGTCGCCGCCATCAGCATATCTGAGTCCGCTGAATCCTGTATATAAATAGGTTCGTATAGCCGTCTTGCGCTGACCATTCTCCGGGAAGATCACCGGCTTTAGCGAAGTTGAGTAGGCAGGCTTGCATGCATAGCCTTTGGTATTGAGCTGATACTGACCGTAGACAGCCTGCCCCGGCCTTCGCAATATCTTGGCAGATCCGCCCTTGTTTACTATGACATGCCAGTCAAGGGAGCTGTTGCAGCATTTGGTTGGGTTTTCCTCACAACACATCTTTTTCTCAACCTGAGTCAGTAGGTCTCTGGTGCAGACCACACCCTGACTGCAGACATACTTACCCTTCTTTTTCTCTGCTACAAGACCGTTCTCAACATTCTGGCATATCTCACCAACCTCGCAAGTGCCATTGACAGCAGTATAACCATTTGGGTATTGGTAGTAGTTCGTTCCCAAAAAGGAAAGTGCTCCCGACTTCCCTATGAGTGAGTAATCGAGTATTACATACTTTACCTTGTGCCCGCCGTCAGGATCTTTTGGATTCCACGGCTGTTCCATAAGCCATTGCATGGCCTCATCCTCAGATGTTGTGTTGTAGAAAAAGCGGGCTATGCGCATTATATACTCCTCCCCGGCCTGTAGCGGATCAGCTATTACTGTTGCTCTTGAAAGGGCGGTTATGAAGTGTCCATAGTCCCACCAGGTAAGGACATAATCGCCGTTTATGTATTTATCGCCAATATATGCTCCGGGCCTGATGTGCTCATCCAGCCACTTGACGCCCAAAAACCATGCAGGGTCAACGGGTGCGGGTATCTTTGTCCGTTTCCACGCATCAGAATTATTATATGGATAAAAGATTGTGAAGGGTATCACTACCATGACTACAAGGAGGGTTATGACCTTCCAGCTGCCCATCTCCTTCCAGTTGTTTGGAAGCATAAGTCCTATCATGGAGCCTAGAAGGAGGAAGCCCAGACTCTGTGAGAAGGTCAGTCTTGCCTCAACCCAGACAAACTGCATGGCTACTAGGAAGAAGATCAGGCATATCAGATATGCGCGCAACAGTTCGAACATACGATCCCGATCTTTAAAGAAGTAGTATAACAGGAATACGGGTACTAGAACTGCCATTATAACTGTAAGAGGCTCTGCTATGTGGTATTTGGTGTATCCTGTGGTCAGCTTCTTTATAAGGTCCCCCCTTGCTAGAGCTGCCTGCTCGGAGATTGTCTTGTCCACAAGAAAGTTGTGGGCCGATGTGCCGGCAAATTCTTCAAATGCCTTTTGGGGAACACTCAAGATGCGGTCTATGCCAATGGCAAAAAGGGCGATAAGGGTCGCGATTATAACTATGGCTGCAAATTGAGTAAAATATCTTTTCTCAAGCCCATGCTTGGTATCCTCCTTTTTCCAGATGCGGATACGGATAAGCTCGGCAAGCACCCCCATAAAGAGCATAAAGCCGTATGGCCCAATCTGGGTAACATCTATATGGAAATTTGTTAGGAAAACCAGATTGCCTGCTATTGGTATCGCACCCGCAATGATGGCTGCACGAATAGTCCGCCAGATGTCATACTTTAGGAGTATGCTGAAGATTGAGTAAATTCCTAGGGCTGTAAATGGTATTGCAAATAGGAAGACTACTCCCTTCCAGCTTACAATAGTAATAAAAAAGGCCACTCCAGAGAGGACGGCATATTTTGTGTTTTCCCTTCCATCGGATTTCATCGCCTTGGCCAGTAGGTAAAGTGAGAATATGCCCAGAACCATCCCCATGAGATCCTCTTCTATCGCCCCTGCAACAGATTTTGTCAGCAGAGCCGGCATGGTGGCGAAGAAGAGGCCTCCAAACATGCCGCTCTTCCAGTCACCTGTCAGCTCCTTGATGAAGAAGAACATCATGACGGCGCCGAAAGCAGATATAAGGAGGGGGTAGAGGATTGTTATATCGCGTATTGGATTTCCTGTCATGAGGGCAAGGTAGGTATTGTAGTAATATGGAAATTTGTGGGGCGCTGCCCTACCATGTGGCGGGTATATGGTGAAATCTATACGGGGTATGGTCCCCATCTCATAGAGTTTCTCTGTCTGTTTGTAATGATAGTAGGGATCATCCATGGATATTAAGTGGCCGGGCATCGGGCCCGAGCCCGGCAGGGCTGGATAAACCCGGAAGAGTATGGCAGTTACGGCCAGTACCATCACTACTGCTGTCTGCGGTTTTATTATCCTGCCTGCCACCAGTGCTGAAAGCGCCATATATGCTGTAAGCAATAGTATGAGGAGGGTGTCGCCGGGGATTTTGAAAATCACGGCGATTAGGGCAACTCCCATGAGGGCCGGCAGGACATTCCACTTGTCTTTCTTGAATCCACTAAAACTTGAGATGGAGAGGTAAGCTAGAAAGCCTGTTGAGCCAATGACTATCAGGTTGAAAAGTAGTTTGGTTACATCATGTCTTATTAGGAGGCTTACCAGTAGGAAGATTGTGAGGGAGATGATGATGAGGAGGTGTGGTGAGTCTTCAAGTTTTTTTGATATCTCCTGCATTATGTCTTCCGCTTTCCTATTCTCTGCCATTCTCCAGTAGTTCAGAGATGTCTTGTATAACCCTCTCGGGTTTCTCAACCTTCAAGACATCACTGTTATATTTGTTGAGCATGAATACTGTGTGGCAACCTGCAGCCCTGCCGGCCATGATATCATATATAGTGTCCCCGACAAAGACCGCCTCGCTAGGTTCAGTCCTCAGGACATGCAAGGCATTGGTCACCGGCTCATGGTGAGGCTTCTTGTTTTTTGCATCTTCCTCACCTATTAGAACATCAAAATAGTGATATATTCCGGTCTGTTGTAGTGTCTCATAAACAACATCGCGCGGTGAGGTACTGACCACCCCAAGCTTGCAACCCTTTCTCTTTAAGCGTTTTAAAGTTAGAGGAACATTCTTAAAAACCTTGACCTCCCGGAGGTTGCGCAGCCAGTATCTCTCGAAGTCCTTGAGAAGTTTCTTGTGTTCCTCTCCAGTAGCTACACCAAGTAAGCGGGATATTGTAGAATCAACAGGCTTGCCAAAAAGTTTCTTGTCAAATTCCTGTTTTGTCAGCATTCTTTTCCTGTTCTGCTTGAGGGCCGCATTGAATGATTTATAGATTAGATCAAAAGTATCTACTAATGTACCATCCATATCAAAGAGAAAGGCTTTATACATCCTGCCTCAAATTTACGGGATTTTAGCAGGACAAGATATAAATAGATGTAAACAGGTTGGAATGCAGGATATAGGATAAAATGCGGATAGCGATTATAGACCGGGGTAAATGCAGACCCAAGATCTGCGGGCTGCTCTGTCAGAGAGTATGCCCAAGAGTGCGAAGCGGGGATGAAACCATCACCGTTGACGAAGCCAGCGGCAAGCCTATCATACAGGAGGATTTATGTGCTGGTTGTGGTATATGTGTCAACAAATGCCCATTTGGGGCAATAATTATCACAAACACTCCTGAAGGGGCGGGTGTCCTGACGCACCAATATGGCAAAAACGGCTTCCGCTTATATGGGCTACCAATCCCCAGAGCAGGCAGTGTTGTTGGCATAATTGGGGCCAATGGTATGGGTAAGAGCACTGCCATTAAGATACTCAGTGGTCAGCTGAAACCAAATCTTGGTCGGTTGGATAAGGAGTTAGGATGGGAGGAAATTATAGAGCAATATCGTGGAAATGAGGTTCAGGAACATTTGAGAAGGCTTTTGGCTGGAGAGGTCAAGGCCGTTTACAAGCCCCAGTATGTGGATTCTCTGGCCAAGATAAATGGTAAGGTCAAGGAGGTCCTTTCAGGGATTTCTGAAGGGTGGGAGGATTTGGTAAGAGAATTCGGGTTGGATAAAATATTGGAGAGGGATATGGCATCTTTGAGTGGGGGGGAACTGCAACGACTTGCCATAGCCATTGCCCTCCTAAAGGATGTTGACTTATACTTCTTTGACGAGCCAAGTTCTTATCTGGATGTGTCAGAGCGGTTCAAGGCTGCTAAGAGAATAAGGAGGCTGGCCGAGAAGGGTAAGTCCGTTATAGTTGTGGAACATGATCTGGTTGTATTGGATTATCTCTCGGATTATGTACATATAGCCTTTGGCGAGAAAGCAGCATTTGGTGTGCTCTCCCATCTGAAGAACACACGGGTTGGAATAAACGAGTATCTGGCCGGATGGATGCGGAGTGAGAATGTTCGCCTGCGAATGGGTGAGATTAGGTTTGAGGAGCAGGCACCTGACAGATTCAAAAGCCGTGATATATTGTTTGAATACCCAAAGATTAGGAAGAGATATGATGGGTTTAGGTTGAGTGTGGATGGTGGGGCGATCCACAGAGGAATTGTTGTCGGCATAGTAGGCCCAAATGCAACAGGAAAGACTACCATGATGAAGATTCTTGTGGGTGAGGTAGATAATGATGGGGATAAGATAGACTTGGGTATAAAACTATCCTACAAGGCACAATACCTCAGACCGATAGACAAGACTGTTAGGGAGATTCTGATGGGGGTTACAAAGGATCTGTATAAATCGCATTATAAGACCGGTGTTCTTGAACCATTGGAACTGGAGGGGTTGCTGGATCATAATACTGAAGAGCTCAGTGGTGGGGAGTTGCAGAGGGTTGCCATTGCTGAATGCCTTTCCCGTGAGACAGATGTCTATTTCCTAGATGAGCCGTCAGCTTACCTTGATGTTGAACAAAGGCTGGTAGTTGCCAAGATGATACGCCGCAAGATGGAAAATGAGAAAAAAAGCGCTATGATAATAGACCATGATATTACATTTATAGATTATGTTTCCGATAAACTGATGGTTTTTTCTGGAGAACCGGGAATATGCGGGCAGGCAGGTGCTCCTCTAGACCTGAGAGAGGGTATGAACACTTTTTTGGAGGAGATGGATATTACCTTCAGACGGGATGAGGAAAGTAAACGGCCGAGGGCCAACAAACCAGGTTCCCAGAAGGATAGGGAACAGCGAGAAAGGGGCGAATATTACTACAGCTAGTATGTGCCTTTGGTCCTGTGCTTAACCCTGTGGTTGGGCCGATTCTGTCTCTTTGATCTTCTCCATGTATCCACATTTACCACAGCTGTACCGATCCTTATGCTTAGCTAGGAAAACACCGGGCCCACATTTTGGGCAGGTCTTGTTCTTCCTGCTGATATTGTCTCCTTCTGTGATATACAGCCTGTATTTTTTCTGGAGTCTCTTCTCTCCTTCCTGTTTCTTTTTGGTCATCTTTATTCAGGATTAGCCTTGGTGGTTGTTTTGGGCTGGTCTGTTGGCTGGTCTGTGGGGTGGTTTGCGGGGTTAGTTTGTGGGGTTGTGGCTGTATTTTCCTTATCCTGTTCAGATACTTTGGCTACTTCCTCTGTAGTCTGGGATGAGGCCGGGGCTTCTTCAGAGGTGGATGGTTTAGAAGTGGTGGAATCACCAGAGGCAGATTTGCCTTCATCGCCTACCACACGATCTCTTCTGGTGAGATACTCCGGTTCGATCTTCCTCATAATCTCCTCCTTATCATAAACCTTGGCCTTTCCGGTAATGAGATTATATCCGGTCTTCTGGTCTATGATATCTATTACTATGAGATTCTCACCAGTTTTTAGCTTCTTTGACAGTTCTGTTTTTATTTTGACCCGTGTGGGGGTTGGTTTGTCTTCTAGTTGAAACTCCACTTCCCTGCGGCCCAATAGGGGATTGTATTCCTCCTTTATTATCTCCACATTCATTTTGTAAAACGTGAAAGGATGTCCTCAAAGATGGCCCTTATTTTTCGGTCAATGAGTATTAAAATGGCTCCGTTCTTTTGTGGGAGTCCGTAGATCACGCGTGAACCTATTGGGGCATTTAGGATTACTGGAATTGCCAGCAGGTCCTCCTCACCCTCAACAAGTATGGATGCCTGCTCTTGATTTAGGCATCTTACAACTGCGTTCCAGGCCTCTTTTGTTATGGTGGCGGGCGGATTCCTTACTACCAGAGGGGGAGCGTAAGCATTTAGAAGTTTGGAGGATTCTCTGTCTGACGGCCGGCGCCTGATCCTTTTATCCCAGATTATTAATGATGGGGAGAGACCACCCCGTATAAGGTGTGTGGATACTGTATCGCCAATAGATATTAAGGGTTTCTCACTAGGTTGCTCTTTGAGTATTTGGATGATGCGCGAACACTGCATTACTTCCCCGAAAGGCTTCCTCAGTTCACTCCGGAGGGATTGTGGGAGGTGGAGGTCGTTTTCAATAACAATCATATCTTGAGTGCGTAAATCCCTTTGATCCGGACATCCATCTCCTTGGCCATTTCACTTTTCTCAGGGTGTATTACTGCAACCTTGCCGCTCCAATCTCGTGTCAAATCCACTCCACACGCCGGACATTTGGTAGCCTCATGATATACCTTCCCACATCTTGGACATGCTAGATCCATTATTTCTTGACAGCCTCCTTATTCTCTCCCTTCTTTTTGTCTTTTGTTGTTGATTTTGTTTTTTTCTCGGCCTTTTTGGCCTCTGCCTCCAGCCAGTCGAGTGCACCCAATCCGGGTTGCCTCATTGTCAGGCCGATTTTTGTGTCCAGTAAAGTTGATTTTCGGCTTATGGTAACCACCCGTGCACGCACCCTGTCGCCAAGTTTGAGAGTCCTTTTAGTCTGTTTGCCATTAAACTGCTGCTCCTTCTCGTTGTAGTTGACAAAATCCTCCATTATCTGTGATACATGCACCAGCCCGTCTATCGGACCTATCGATATGAAGGCTCCAAATTCGGCTATCTCATTAAATTCCCCTTCTACAATCTCCTGCAACTTGGGTTTGTAGGTCAGCATTGTGAATGTGGTATCATAATACGCTCCCCCATCCCCGGGGATTATATAGCTATCACCTATATCCTTCACATTTATGGCCGCAACTATTATTCCCATATCAGGATCAATGCGCCCGACATATTCCTTGTCGAGTATCTCCTTCATACTTTTTACAGGGTCCAGCCCGAACATATTGGGTGGAACCCTCACCGAATCACGCAATTCTATTTTGTAGTACATTTTATGGATTATTCTAAGAGAGAATAAGCGGTTTTAATTAGAAGTGGGACGTTTAAAAATAATGAAATAGGTTGGTTTGTAAATCAGGCCTTCAGACTCCATGGACTAGAATAAATATGCCTGCAAAAACTATCGACACCATGGACATCAGCTTGATGAGTATGTTCAGGCTCGGCCCCGAGGTGTCCTTGAACGGGTCACCGACCGTGTCGCCAACGACCGCAGCCTTGTGGTTAGCGCTGCCCTTGCCCCCCAAGGCGCCCGCTTCGATGTATTTCTTGGCATTGTCCCATGCACCACCTGCATTGGCCATGAAGATTGCCATTACAAAACCCGTTACAAGAGCTCCTGTAAGAAGGGCCACAACTGCGGCTGGGCCCAAGATTATGCCAACTGCAATTGGGGAGACAATCGCTAGCAGGGAGGGTAATATCATCTCACGCTGTGCTGATTTTGTGGCAATGCCAACACATGCCCTATAGTCCGGCTTTGCCTTGCCCTCCATCAGACCTTTAATCTCCCTGAACTGCCGTCTGACTTCTTCCACTATACTGCCGGCTGCGCGTCCGACCGCACTCATCGTCATAGATGAGAATAGGAAGGGCAGCATACCTCCTATGAATAGTCCAATTATCACAAACGGGTTTGTTAGTGAGAGATTCAGTATGAGGCTCTTACCCATCTGGCTGGCAACCCGGCTTACCTCGTTCTGGAAAGCCACCAGCAATGCAAGTGCTGTCAGGGCGGCCGAACCTATTGCAAACCCCTTGCCGGTGGCGGCTGTGGTATTACCCAGAGCATCCAAAGCGTCTGTTTTTTTCCTTATGTCTTCACCCAATCCCGCCATCTCAGCTATCCCGCCGGCATTATCAGCCACCGGTCCGTAGGCATCTGATGCTAGGGTAATACCCAAGGTTGAGAGCATGCCAACTGCGGCTATACCTATACCATAAAGGCCAAGTGCCGGGTTGCTGACGCCCCCAGCTGTGAGGAAGGCTGCAGCAATTCCCGCACATATTGCTATGATTGGGACCCATGTAGACCTCATACCTGTAGCCAGGCCACCGATTATTATGGTTGCCGGTCCGGTCTTGGACTCGCCTGCGAGGGCCCTTGTTGGCGTGTATTGCGCAGAGGTATAATATTCTGTTGAGAAGCCTATCACTATCCCGGCCACCAACCCTGATATTATTGAGAAGAACAGACCCAATCCGGCATCGCCCATGGTTTGTTGTACGACAAAAAAGGAGATTACTGCGGTTAGTATTGCTGCACCCCAGATGCCCCTTCTCAGGGCCCAAAGAAGATTTTTCTGAGTAGCCTTTTCTCCTGTTTTAATAAAAAACATTCCGATTATGGAGCATATTATGCCAACTGATGCAATCACAAGTGGAAGGGTCACGGCATTGAACAGCAGGTCTGAATGCATGAAAGCCACAGCCCCAAGGGACATCGCCGCTATAAGGGAACCAAGATAGGATTCGTATAAATCTGCTCCCATACCAGCCACGTCGCCTACATTGTCCCCGACATTATCTGCTATAACCCCGGGGTTTCGTGGATCATCCTCCGGTATGCCTGCCTCAATCTTCCCGACCAGATCTGCACCGACATCAGCTGCCTTGGTGTAAATACCACCGCCAACCCGGGCAAAGAGGGCCATGGATGATGCTCCCATCCCAAAGGAGAGCATGACTGATGCTATTTCCTGCAGGGCCATTCCCTGTGAAGAGAGTATGAAATACCAGAGCAGAATCTGGATCAGCGCCAACCCCACCACAGACAGGCCCATCACCCCACCTGCCGAAAAGGCTACTTTCAGTCCTGCATTCAGAGACCTTTGGACCGCGTTGGCGGTTCTTGAATTTGATTTTGTTGCTATTGTCATACCTACATACCCTGCAAGTGCAGACAGCAGTCCGCCTGTAAGAAAAGCAAACGGCACATAGATGTTCATAATTTTGTTGTTTAGGAGGGCCAGACACAGCAATATCAGAAATACTGCAATAAAGAACACAGCCAATGATTTGTATTGTTGGGAAAGGTAGGCCTTTGCACCAGCATGTATGGCCGCCGATATCTCGCGCATCTTCTCCGTTCCCTCATCTTCCCGAAACACACGTATTGTCAGATAGGCTGCTGAGCCCAAAGCAAGAACTGCCGCCACCGGCACTAACCAAAAGAAGTCCATTTTTGGTCTGATTATGGTTCCCAGATTGCCCCCTAGTTTGTGTTGGTTCTGAAGTGGAGTTTAAAGAAATGTATATAAAAATAAAAAAGGTTAAAAGCGGGTTTTTGGGGCTGCCTATTTTGTAGGTAGTCTATCTAGCCTATCTCAAGCTTGCTGCGGTTGCGTACAAAGATTGTAGGGACTTTGAGGCTTTTGAGGCGCTTGCGCAGGGTGGAGTCATTGGTAGCGACCATAACATCTTTATGGTTCTTGGCATAGCTTACTATGACATCGTCTGCCTTACCTTCAGCTTCCACAACCTCTATGTTGCGCGCCAGGTGTATACCCAGTCTGGCTGCACTGCGCTCCCCACCCTTTCCATTGCGCGCCAGCCGCTCTAACTCTTCCTTCACTGGTTTGATTGTTATCATCTGGTAGGGCTCTTCTATTATCCGGTCGAACTCTGACATTATATTGACCCCCAGCTGGAAAGGAACCAAGAAGAAGTTTGTATCTAGGAGAATGTGTTTCATTCTTGCAGTTTCCTTGCAATTGTTATGAAACCCGTATGCCCTATCATGCGCGTCTTTGGCCTGCATCGTTGCCTGCCAACCTCCCAGTCGCGCACCAGAACCTCAATGGTTCTGACATCCTGAAACTGTCGGGGCAATTGGGTGACAAGCCGCTTGACCTGTTCGATGGAGGGTGAGTAAGAAGCCAGATATCCTCCAAATTTCAGCGCACGCAGGGCATGGGCCGATGCCCTCCATGGCTCTGGGAGATCCAAAATTACCGCATCTACTCCTTTCTCGTCTATACCCTCATAGACATCCCTATTTTTGAGCTCCACGACACCATCAAGCCCGGCTTCCTCCAGATGCCGGCGTGCTTCTTGCTGGTGTTCCTGTCGGATTTCATATGAATAAACCCTGCCCTCTGGTTGAACAGCATTGGCAAGCATTAGTGTCAGGCCGGCCACACCCGTCCCGGCCTCTACAACGCGGGCACCGCTGGAAAGGCCTGTGAAAGCTATTATTATAGCCGCATCTTTTGGGTAGATTATCTGGGCCCTTTTTGGCATTTTTTCTATAAAGTCGGTTATTGATGGTTCGGTTATAAAGAAGGTTCTGCCCTTATGTGTCCTGATCATCCCACTATAGTTAATCTTCTCAAGGTCTGCCAGTTTGATGACCCCCCCATGGGTATGCAACTCCTTACCCTTTTCAACCAGCTGGCGTTTTCCCTTTTTGTCTATCAGAAGCCTTCTCATTCTGCATGTCTGCTACCACCTCTTCTCAACTCCAAGTTCTTTGTCGATCTCGGCGGCTATCCTGCGCATTCTCTCGAATATCCTCTGTGAGTCGCGCATCATATCCTCAATGGTCTCTTCAAGACTTGGCTGCCGTAGGGCATACCTGCGCCCGGATATGCGCGCAATAAGGCCGGAACTGTGGAATTTTTTTAGGTGGAATAGAACCGTGCCGCGTGTAAGATTGAGCTTCCTTGCAATCTCTGTAGATGTTTTTGGCTCGCCGCTTATGGATGCCTCCACCAGTGTTTTGAAAACTTTATATGTGGACTTGTCTTCATCTTTCTTGGTAAATAGGTTGAGAGAACGGCATAACCATTCGATATCATCCTCTTCACGTGCCTTGGGTGGTGGTTGTAGATCTTGAAGATATATTCTTCTTTTACTCTCCATTCTTTGGCCGAAATGTTTTTATAGATAGTACTTCAAAAGTTAATAGTTTATTGTTTTTGTATTAATTAGTATTGTTTAATTATAGGGTTTAATTATAAAAATGTGATTAGAATGGTTTTCAGAAGAAAGAAAGATGATAAGGAAGATCCGTTTGATGATGTATTTAGGCGACCCTTTGATGCGGATCCGTTTGAGGACTTCTTTGGTAATTTTCGCAGGATGAATGAGATGGTCAATGAGCTCATGCGCAATATGTTCCGCGGAGCTGATATAAGGTCCGGCAAGCCGTTTGTCTATGGATTTTCAATAAAGACCGGGCCGGATGGCAAGCCGGTTATACGGGAATTTGGTAATGTAAAACCCGGTCAGATGCCAATGGTGAGTGATGCACGCGAACCGTTGGTGGATGTGATAGAGGGGGAGAAGGATATAACAGTTATAGTCGAGCTTCCGGGGGTAGAGAAGAAGGACATCAATCTTGAGGTTGTTGGTGGTGCTTTGGAGATTAAGGTGGACACCCCCCAGAAGAAGTATTATAAGTCCGTCCAGCTCCCGGACGAGGTGATTGAGGATACCGCAAATGCTACTTACAACAATGGGGTGTTGGAAGTCAAACTAAGGCGCAAGACAGTGAAAAAGGAAAGAGGAAAAAGAATTAAGATAAAGTGAGGCGTGTGTGATGAAACTCAAGTTAAGTGTTAGGGAAGCACCCAAGAGTGATGTGGGTAGAGGGATAGTTAGAATCAGCTCTAAAGCCATGCAGAAACTTGGGGCAACAAGTGGTAGTATAGTCAGTATCAAAGGTAAAAAGGAGGCCGTTGGTGTAGTATGGCGGGATATTGAGGAGGAAGGGGCTGAGGATATAATCCGTATGGATGGTATATTGAGGAGTAACGCGGGGGTTGGCTTGGACGAGGATGTTGAGGTTCAGGTGATAGGGGCCAAATATGCCAAAAAATTGGTGCTTTCACCAACACAGGCCATCCAGTATGGTTCTGGATTTGTGGAATATGTTCATGAGCGGCTCCTGAATAAGCCTTTTGTTAAGGGAAACAAAGTTCTGGTGGATGTTATGGGGACTCCGCTCATGTTTGTTGTGACATCCACTGCGCCGGGAGGGGCTGTTGTCATTTCTGAGGATACCGACGTTACAATAGCCAAGAAGGTTGCTAGTGTGAAGGAAGGTGTCCCATCCGTCAGTTATGAAGATATTGGGGGTCTAAAGGAAGAAATTGAGATTATAAGGGAGATGATAGAGGTTCCGATGAAATACCCGCAGGTGTTTAAGAAGCTGGGGATTTCTCCGCCAAAGGGAGTCCTGTTGCACGGTCCTCCGGGAACCGGTAAGACGCTTCTGGCAAAGGCTGTGGCAAATGAAACAGATGCACATTTCATATATCTGGCAGGTCCGGAGATAATGAGCAAGTGGTATGGACAATCTGAGGAAAATCTAAGAAATGTGTTCAAGGAGGCTCAGGAGAATGCACCCAGTATAATATTCATTGATGAAATAGACGCTATAGCGCCTGCCAGAGAGGAGGTAAGTGGAGAGGTGGAAAAGCGGGTGGTATCCCAATTGCTGACATTGATGGATGGTCTGGAGGCTCGGGGTGAGGTAGTGGTCATTGCTGCAACCAACCGGCCTGATGCTGTTGATCCTGCCCTGCGCAGACCCGGACGTTTTGATAGAGAGCTGCAAATAGGTATACCAAACCGTGAAGCCAGAAAAGAAATACTCCAGATACATACCCGGGGTATGCCGCTGACCGAGAATGTAGATTTGGAACATCTGGCAGACATCACGCATGGATATTCTGGTGCAGATCTTGAGGCTTTGGCCAAGGAGGCTGCAATGCATGCACTGAGAAAGGTGATGCCTGAGATAAAGAAGCTCAAGGAAAGTGAACTGACCAAGGACCTCCTAGATAGGCTACAGGTGACTGAAAAGGATTTTGAAGAAGCCATGAAAAGGGTCGAACCTTCTGCCATGAGAGAGGTGTTGGTGGATATACCCAAGGTTACTTGGAAGGATGTCGGTGGTTTAAAGGAAGTCAAGGAAGAGCTCATTGAGAGTGTTGAGTGGCCCCTGAAGTATAGCAGGGAGTTCGCAGAGGTGGGTATAAGCCCGCCAAAAGGGATTCTTTTATATGGCCCTCCGGGAACCGGTAAGACGCTTCTGGCAAAGGCTGTGGCAAATGAAAGTTCTGCTAATTTTATAGTAGTCAAGGGCCCGGAATTGTTGAATAAGTATGTTGGGGAGAGTGAGCGCAGTGTCCGGAAGGTGTTCAAGCGCGCACGGCAGGTGGCGCCGTCAATCATATTTTTTGATGAGATAGAGTCTTTGACCGGGACAAGGGGGGTACTAAGTGACAGTAGTGGAGTAAAGGAAAGTGTTGTTGCCCAATTGCTGAGTGAGATTGATGGTGTCTCTGAATTGAAGGATGTTGTTCTTATAGGGGCAACCAACCGGCCTGATTTGATAGATCCTGCCCTACTCAGGCCGGGCCGGTTTGAGAAAGTGATATATGTTCCCATGCCGGACAGAGAGGCGCGCATGGAGATATTCAGAGTGCACACAAAGAATGTCAGGTTGCACAAGGATGTCAAACTAGATCGTTTGGTTGGCAAGACTGAAGGTTATTCGGGGGCAGATATTGAGGCAGTTGTCAGGAAGGCTGGCATGCTGGCCATACGGGATGCTATTGGTAGGAAGGGTAAAGGAAAGGGGACTAAAGTTTCCATGAAACATTTTGAGGAGGCTTTGGAGAAAGTCAAACCCAGTGTTAGTAAGGAGGAAAGTAGCAGGTATTGGAAAGGGCGAGGAGGTGCGCCTGCTGACATAAATGTGGCTTAGTTCAATTTCGCCTCCACGGTTGTAAAAATCGGGCCTTTGAGCATTAATTCCTTCTTTTTTGATTGCAGATAGCGCATTACATGGTCGTCTATTTTTATATTCAGGTCCGGCGCCGTCTTAGCTATTTTGAACTGGTGGGAATATGATCTACCGGCTTTTGCAGCCTCTTCAATACCCGCTGCGAAATAAT
Source organism: uncultured archaeon (assembly GCA_964592405.1). GTDB lineage: Archaea > Altiarchaeota > Altiarchaeia > JAFGQM01 > JAFGQM01 > CAZQBY01. Next base: position 27,585 of record CAZQBY010000005.1, read on the forward strand.
CGGAAATGGCGCGCAGGTAGGATATTCCGGTGTTTATCCCGTTTTTCCGTATCTCCTTCACCTTTTCGTTTTCATTGAACCCTTCTTTTGGTATGCCATAAATCCCCCCTTTGTAGACATATATCTCATTCATGGCGGCTGGTCCCAAAAGCCGGGTGTTGGCTTCATTTTCTAAGATCGCGACGGTCATATTCCGGCCAGCTATCTTCCCGGAAAAAACCTCAAAGCTGCAGGGAGACGGTGCATCTGCATTCTCGGCTGCAGTTTTCTGGATGGCTTCCGAGAGTTCTCTGCCTTTTGTTGTTGTGGGGGCGCGGTCCACATGTATTGCACGCAGTATATCCTCGTCGGACAGCTCCATGGCTTGGTAAAACTGTGGAAACATTACCTCACGAACATCTGTGATGTTTTCTTTTATCATAATTATTCTCTCTATGCCAAAGCCTGCATTGAAGGTTGGGTATTTGATATCATAGTTTGCCAAGGCTATGGGTGAGTACATGCCGATATCGGCTACCTCTATTCTCCCAGAGTTGCTTCTGGCAAAAACCTCCAATTCGCTTCCATTGGTGTAATAGGTGGAGGTTGTTTGTTTTTGTTCGTATTCAAGATCCTTGAAACCGAGAGGCCCAAGTATGCTGGCCGTTATTGCCTTCCCGGCTTCCAGCTCCATCTCTGGATCACATACGACACAGCTGGCTCCATAGTGCGCGCGCAGATGGGTAGCATCAACCCTCTGCTCCCTCCGGAATCTCAGACCTATGGAAAAGAGTTTTATGGGGAACTCCAGTCTGTCCTGTAATGCTCTGAGTGTTGGGAACCATGCTGCAGTCATGTGACTGCGGAGAGTTGTGGTTGTCGGCTCTGCCCGCAGGTTTTTCAGTTCATCAAATAATGAGAGTATCTTGGTGGCCTGTTCTGTTTCTATGTCAAGCCTCTGTCTTATTGTTTCAACTAAATCGTCCCCCTCTATGCGACCTAGTTTATAGTCGCGGAGAACCTCCTTTAGTTTTCTGGCATGTGTGTTGTTGAAGTTGGGGGCTACTTTTCTTATTTCCAGGATTTTTGCTTCACTTAACCCAATATCCGGGCGCGGTATGCCTGCCAGATAATAGCAACGGTCCAGTATTGCAGGTGCCTCCGGACCATACTGTCTGTAAACTTCTTGCTCATCAATAAAGAGCGTGTTCTCAACCTCTCTAAACCCAAGCCGCAGGAAGATGGAACGGATCTTATGGACGGTATTCTGGATCGGGTGTGGTTCTGGTTTGGTTGGTTTGAGTAGTTTGGTTATGAAGGCCTTGTTTGGTTTGGGTATCCACTTCCCGGCCTTCTTCCAAGTGCCGAAGAAATCTTTTTTGGCTTCTTCCTGAATCTTTTTGGTATTATATATCATCGTGAGGGGGGTCACTTCCGCTATTTGGGTTGAGGCTCCTGTGGGGCGCCGGGATATGGGGGTGGGGGTAGGGGCACCAGCGGTCGTTCTCTTCTGGAATTCATATACCAAAAGAGTAGAATGGCAGATATTATGGTTATGATTATCATGAGCAGGTTTCTTTCATTCAGCGCATACAGGAATGCCGCGGCTATCACAATAACAACCACCCCTTCAAAAAGCCCCCATTTGGAGCGCACCTTCTCATTTTTGGCTACTGCCCCCCTGTCCCTGCTGAATACTTCTTTGCCCTTCTTTGCAATAACATCTTTCCATTTTTTGGGGGTTTTTAGGAGTTCAATATCATCTAGTAAACGATCCATCCATGTCTTGGCCCTGAGAGGTATATCATCATAGTTGATTGGGTAACCACCACACCCATCTATCCGGACGTTGTGGGTGCGCTTTTTGATGGTAAGCCAGAAGCGGTAGACTGGGGACCATATGAGTTCAAATCCGGCAACCGAGACATTGTCTTTGTCTGCCCGCAACGCTCCAGATATCTTCTGTTTGACAAAATGTTCCAATCTTGTTTCACTGATTTTTGGTTCCACTACCTTTGCATCGCCCCCTACCTGACCCATCTCGTCGCTTAGATCTACAAGCTCAATTGGCTCATGATCCCGAAGGTCTTGCAGGTAATCTGCCAGCGCACCGGTTACAGCATCAATAGCAACCCGCCCTCCAATTTCCTCAGAATCTATGACATTCCCATTCTCATCTCGCATAACCAGTTCACAGGTATATGTAAAGAACCAGTAGGGTTGGAACAACAGTTCCCAGCCAATAACCTCATATTTCCTCTGATTCTTCTCCTTCATGAAATCCTTTAGAATGGAATTGGCAGTATCCTGATCTACCAAGGTGGGGAGCGTCAGGCGCCTCTTGACCTTCTTTTCTTTCTTCCCCTCTCCCTGCTCTTCAGTTCCCTTCCCATCCAGTCCGAATATGCTGTCTTCCAGATCTCTCACAAGATCATCAAAGTCAGCATTTTCATCTCCCTCCGGCATAATCTAATTTAGGGGGGAGAAGTTAAAAAGCCGTTTGGGGTGTTTGGATTCGCGCTACACTACCCCCAAGCACCACAGTAGATGTGCGCGCGCCGTTCCGGGCCTATTCAAACTTTCTTTTTAGTATCCTAAACCCGCCGGGAACTATAAGTATCTTTGTCTCAGAAATCCGGCCCATGTCGCCGTTTAGTTCGCTTTCGAGGTTTTTCAGGTTCCCAACGAGCTTTTTTAATGCCAGCCTGTTGGTCTGGGAAAGCGTTTCCGTGTCAAGAATTATTACGTTTCCTTTTCTCAGCTCCCGTTCAATGTCTGCCATGACCTCTGGGGAGTTTGCGCTCAGGCTCTTGACATAGGTGTATTTGTCCTCATCAAGGAGCTCGCCCTCATGGAGGCCAATACCCTCCAGGTACTCATCTAAATCCACAACTTCATCGCTATCAGAACCCCCTTCCTCAAAACCAAGCCAGCTTTTTATTCCCATTTTCGTCCCAGATTTAGTATTGTTGATTAGTCGGGGTTTGGAGAAAATCAACTTTCTCTTTTTTATCTTAGTCCACCCAAACTATACGATTTGTATCATTTATCACTAAAACTATAAAAACGTTTTCTGGGTTCCACCATGGCAAGAGAAAATCTGTTCTCCAAATACCCCACAAAATATAGGATATTCAGTAACAAGGAGGCGCTATCACCACACTTCACCCCACCAAAACTGCCCTATAGGGAAAATGAAATAAAAAGTGTCGTGAATCTGATGGCCCCAGCCCTCAGAATGGAAAAGCCTGCCAACATTTTCATCTATGGTAAGACTGGTGTCGGGAAGACCATCGTTACACGTTTCGTCTCCTCGGAGCTTCTGGAGATGTGTAAAAAACAGGGCGTCCCACTCTACATTAGTTATATAAACAACAAGATACACGACAGCAAATACAGGGTTTTGGTCAAATTGCTGAAGGACCTGTGGGGGGCGAACAAAGAATACTTTGAGGAACATGGGATTCGGGTACACGATTCAGGGGCCCCGCCAACAACCATTTATGAGACTATCATAGGGTTTATTGATAATCTGGGAGCGGGGCTTATTGTGGTGCTTGATGAGGTGGATGCGGTCCGCGATCTGGACAGTCTGCTGTACACACTGACACGTGCAAACGATGATGTTAAACAAGGGTTTATAACAATAATTGGGATATCCAACAACCTCTTCTTCAAAAAGAATATTGACCCGCGGAGCAAGTCCACACTGTGCGAGGAGGAACTGGTCTTCCCACCCTACAACGCCAAACAACTGACAACAATTCTGAGAGACAGGGTAAAAATGGGGTTTAAAGAAGGTAAGGTTGATCCTTCGGCCATGCGCCTGATAGCCGCAATAGCATCCAAAGAGGGTGGGGACGCGCGCTATGCCCTTCGCCTCCTGCGTAAGGCAGGAGAGATCGCTGAGGCCACCAATGCCCGTCTTGTGAAGGTCAGTGATGTTGAAGAGGCCCAAAAAGGAGTGGAGGAGGATATTGTTCTGGAAAGCCTAAGCACGCTCCCCGACCACCAACAGATTGTCCTCATGGCTCTGGCCAATCTGGTAGAAAACGCCCAGAAAGACCTCCGTGGTGAGAAAAGAAAACAGTTTATATCAGGAGAAGTATATGATGAGTATAAAAAGACCTGCAAACAGGTGGGTGAGAAGCCAAGAAGTATGAGGTGGGTGAGAGAGTATCTGAACGATCTGGAAATGTTGGGCTTTATCTCTATGCAGTTTACCGGGAAGGGAAGTAGGGGGCAGACAAGACTTATTGAACTGGGCGAGGACCCCACAAAGATCAAACAATATATCATCAAATCCCTGAAGCTGGGCTAACATATTCTAACATCCACCCCATACGCGCGCAATATGTTGGCCATACCGGCAACATGTCCAATACCAACAACCACAACCAACCTGCTTTTCTTTTTGAGGAGAGATAGTATATTACTACACATGTGAACATTCCGCTCTTCAACCAAGACTTTATAAGTAGCTGGAAAGCGCCGTTTGAGTGCCTGCATTAACTGGCTGACCGCCGTTCCTTCTTCCAGTTCTTTAACCTGCGCCCCACAACCAAATAAGGGGCCCGGCCCGGCCCCAAACCTGACTAGAACCGGCCGCAACAGCAGAAATACGAGAGCAGCAACAACATTAACCCCCAACCACATTCTCTCCCACAGGGACATGTTTTTTAACAGGCGGTTGAGGCTGATTCGAATCGGCCGGTCTATAAGCGCAACAGACACCCCCGCCTGCTGTGCAGCCTGAATGGCTGAGAGCATTTCAATACCGGGAACAACTCCAAACATCCTACCAATTTCCCACTGTAGCCACCCCATTAAACCAACCAAACTTACCAACCCTCCTGCGCGTGGTGAATAGCGGAAGTGACCCCCCTCTTCCATTTCCTGCAGGGCAAGGAACCTTTGCCGGTCCAGCTCAACACAAACAACATCTGGTGATACCATGTCAATAATATCCATCACCCTTCTTGCACTCTTCTGCGAGATGTGGACCGTGCCTACAAGGTATACATATTTGGCCTCATACCTTTCTCTCTTGCCCTTGTGAACCCTCCTTTTATTTGTTCCTTTAACCATTCCTGTTCCCTGCATCCCAAACCCATTACTATCACAAACAAGAAAAACTAAACCCTCGGACACCCGAGCCATGTCTCAAAAAACATGCGTCAGACAACACTAAAGAGGCCGAATTGACAAAGCTTTTTATACCTTTCTTCATAAACATTAAGGAACTTAAACCTTGGGTGAAAAATGAGCATCAAAATATCGGAGCTGTATGGGACCGAAATATACACAAGCAAAGCCAAACACATCGGCAAGGTCGAAGACATAATCCTCAACCTGCAGAAGGGCGAGATAATGAGAATCACGCTCGCTCCACTAAAAAGTGGCTTCCTTTCCAAAAGCAAGGTAGAAGAGATACTCAAGGAAAACAGCATTAGCTATCAGGATGTTGAGGAGGTTGGAGACATTGTCTTGGTGAAGCCCACCGTGCGCGCCGCAACTGCAGCAGCCAAGGGCGGGGCACACAGACACTAACTTCCCACCCCAATTTTATAACACTCTACTGCTAAGTCTAGCCTAAATGGTTCTTGACAAGCTCTCCTCAGGCCTGCAGAGGGTCCTAGAGCGTATTAGGGGGTCTGGTGTAGTCGACAGGACCACAGTCAGGGAGATAGTCAAGGAAATACAGAAGACGCTCATCTCAGCAGACGTCAAGATAGAGCAAGTCTTTGAAATATCAAGAATCATTGAGGAAAAAGCTCTAAAAGAGCGCCTGCCCGCCGGCATCCCACGAAAGGAACACCTTATAAAAGTGGTTTATGAGGAGATATCCAGACTAATGGGGGGCGAGGAAGCAAGATTCGAGCTGGACCCCAAAAAGCAAAACAGGATAATACTTGTGGGGGTTCAGGGTTCCGGAAAGACAACACAGGCTGCCAAACTAGCAAAATATCTAATGAAAAAGGGATTTAAACCAGCCCTGATATGCGCAGACAAATTCCGTCCCGGTGCATTGGAGCAACTACAGCAGCTCGGCAGGGAGATTAATGTTCCAGTTTACGGGGAGCAGGATGAGAAGAAGCCTTGGAACATTGCCAAGAGAGGGCTGGAGTACTTCAAAGATAAAAACGTTGTTATAATAGATTCAGAGGGGCGACATTCGCTGGATAGAGATCTTATGGATGAGATAGAACACCTGCATAAGGAGGTCAAACCTGATTACACATTACTGGTCCTGGATTCCACAATAGGCCAGCAGGCAGAGGTCCAAGCGCGCGCATTTAAGGAGCGCGCAGGCGTAAATGGCATCATACTCACAAAATTGGATGGTTCGGCCAAGGGTGGTGGCGGCATATCGGCATGTGCTGCAACAGGAGCTCCTGTTTTTTTCATAGGAGTTGGTGAGCGCATAGATGATTTGGAGCGGTTTGACCCAAAGGCATTTGTTGGCCGTCTGATGGGGTTTGGCGACATTAAGGGGTTGCTGCAGAAGTTTGAAGAGCACGTAGAAGAAGAGGAGCTCGAAGATATAGCAAAGCGGATGATGGCCGGCAAGTTCACCCTCCTAGATGTTTATCACCAACTGGAGCACGTCAAGAAACTTGGGCCTCTGAACAAGGTGGCCGAGATGCTCCCCGGGTTTGGTAAAATAAGTGGCACCAAACTCCTCCCAAAGGAGGTACTCAATGTGCAGGAGGAAAAACTCAAAAGATTCAGACCAATCCTACAGTCAATGACCTACCATGAACTCGAAAACCCAAAACTAAACCGTTCACGCGTTGAGAGAATAGCTGCCGGCTCTGGGACAGAACCCGAAGATGTGCGCGCACTTATACAACAATACAACCAAATGCGTGCGGGCTTCAAAAGACTCCGCAAGGACAGACGGTTTGCCAAAATGTTTAAATCAATGGCAGGCGAGGCGGCGTGAACTCCCCAAACAACCCCACTTTTTTCTTTTTAAGCCTTTTTCTTCTAATTATCCAGGTGGTAAAACCAACTAGCAGACCTGAATTTTGGTCTTGAAAAGCGGCGCTTTTCCATGTTCAAAATTTAGGCTTGATTAGCCGTGAGAATGTCGGAAGAATACAAAGCAGAGAGCATCAAGCTCTTGGAGGGTCTGGAAGCAGTCAGAAAGAGGCCAGCAATGTATATAGGAGACACCACATCCCGCGGCCTTCACCATCTTGTAGAAGAGATTGTGGATAACTCAATAGATGAGGCTCTGGCAGGTCATTGTGATTCCATTAATGTCCGAATACTACCTGGAAACGTTATTGAGGTTGCGGATAACGGGAGGGGAATACCTGTTGACATCCACCCAAAATACAAAATAAGTGGTGTTGAACTGGCCATGACAAAACTCCATGCAGGAGGCAAATTTGACAATAAGGCTTATCAGGTCAGTGGGGGGTTGCACGGCGTTGGTGTTTCTGTTGTGAATGCCCTTTCAGAATGGTGTGAGGTGTTGGTTCACCGAGATGGGAAGGTACACTATCAGAAATTTTCTCGCGGCAGACCGGTAAGCAAATTGGAAGTTACAGGCAGTACCACCCACACAGGAACCACTGTCAAATTCAAGCCCGATGCCGAGATATTCCAAACTACTGAATTCTCATTTGACATCCTCTCCAAACGTTTGCGGGAGCTTGCCTTTTTGAATAAGGGAGTGAGGATAACAATTATAGATGAACGCGAGACGAGAAACGGCAAACCCCTCCATGAGCACGTATTCGAGTATGATGGCGGAATAAAAGAGTTTGTAATCTTTATAAACAAAAACAAGGAGCCGCTTCATAATCCAATATACTTTGAGACACAAAAGGATGACCTTCATATCGAGGTCGCAATGCAGTGGAATGAGGGATATATCGAAAACATATTCTCATTCGCCAATAACATTAACACCATTGAAGGTGGGACACACCTTTCTGGCTTTAAAACTGCCCTCACGCGCGTAGCCAATGATTACATTGAGAGAAAAAATATGATAAAGACAAAGGGGTTCAAGCTCTCAGGGGAGGACACACGGGAAGGGCTTACTGCCGTGATATCAGTCAAACTCAAAAATCCACAATTTGAGGGCCAAACAAAAACAAAATTGGGCAACAGTAATGTAAAAGGAATTGTGGATTCCATAGTCTATGAGAAACTTTCCGAATTCTTTGAGGAAAACCCCCAAGAGGCCGAGAAAATCCTTCTCAAGACCCTAACGGCAGCCGAGGCCAGAGAGGCTGCGCGCAGGGCGCGTGAATTAACCCGCAGAAAGGGCGCGCTGGAATTTACATCCCTTCCCGGTAAACTGGCAGACTGTTCCAACAGGAACCCGGCACTCTGTGAGCTCTTTATTGTTGAGGGCGACTCGGCTGGCGGCTCATGTAAATCCGGTCGTGACAGGGAGTTTCAGGCCATATTGCCTCTAAAAGGCAAAATCCTAAATGTAGAAAAAGCGCGCATAAACAAAATACTCGAGAACAACGAGGTTGCCACCCTGATAACTGCAATAGGAACTGGGATAGGAGAGGAGTTTGACCTCAGCAAACTCCGCTACCACAAGATAATCATCATGGCCGATGCAGACATAGATGGGGCCCACATAAGAACCCTTCTCCTAACATTTTTCTATCGCTATATGATGCCATTAATTGAGGCGGGGCACATCTATATAGCACAACCCCCCTTATACAAAGTTTGGAAAGGGAAGAAAGTCATATATGCCTACAGCGATGAAGAGAGGGACATTGCACTGAAGGAGATCGGAGAGGGGGCCAATGTGCAGAGATATAAGGGTCTTGGGGAGATGAACCCGGAGCAACTCTGGGAAACAACCATGGACCCACAACAGAGGATATTGAAAAAGATAACAGTGGAGGATGCGGTGGAGGCCGACAGGATATTCACCATTCTAATGGGTGACAGGGTGGGACCAAGAAGGGAATTCATAATCAATTACGCAAAAGAGGTCAAAAACCTCGATATATGAGGAAGACATGATGGATGATGCTGATGGGAAAGACCAACAACAGAAAGACCAGCAACAGGAGGCCGGCACTCCAAACGACCCAACAGTCGGCAGTATCGGAAGGCAGATAATCCCTCAAAATATTGAGGATGAGATGAAGGAGTCATATATAGATTACTCCATGTCAGTCATAATAGGGCGCGCCCTGCCGGATGTCCGCGACGGACTAAAACCAGTTCACCGTAGGATACTCTATGCCATGAATGAACTTGGTCTACAGCACAATAAACCATATACCAAATCCGCCACTGTTGTTGGTGAGGTTCTTGGAAAATACCATCCCCACGGAGATACTGCAGTCTATGATACTCTAGTCCGCATGGCGCAGGACTTCTCACTGCGCTACCCACTCGTTGATGGTCAGGGTAACTTTGGTTCAATAGACGGGGATCCCGCAGCTGCTTACAGATATACTGAAGTGAGGATGTCCAAGATAGCCGGCGAGATGCTTGCCGACATTGAGAAGAACACCGTCGATATGGTATCAAACTACAACGAGACACGGCAGGAGCCCACAGTACTCCCCTCCAGATTTCCAAACCTCCTAGTCAACGGATCATCCGGCATAGCCGTCGGCATGGCTACGAACATGCCCCCCCACAACCTATCCGAAGTCATTGACGGAATAACCGCTACCATAGATAATCCCCAAATAACGATTCAGGAGCTCATGCAGTATATCAAGGGCCCGGATTTCCCAACAGGAGCCACCATTTGTGGTCAGGGCGGCATAGTCCAGGCCTATACAACTGGCAGGGGTAGTATCAGGATAAGGGCAAAGGCAGAAATAATAAAAAACAAAAACAGGGAGTCGATAATCGTCACGGAAATACCCTACCAGATAAACAAGGCCAACCTGATAGGCTCCATAGCCGAGCTGGTTAAGGATAAGAAGATAGATGGCATCTCGGATATAAGGGACGAATCTGATAGAGAAGGTATGCGCATAGTCATTGAGATAAAACAAGGGGCGCAGGCCGATATTGTCCTGAATCAGCTCTACAAACATACGGCCATGGAGGCCACTTTTGGTGTCATAAATCTTGCTCTTGTAGACAACAAACCCGTAGTTCTCACTCTCAAGGGGCTCATAACCAATTTCATAAAACATCGCAAAAACGTCATAACACGAAGATGCCAGTTCGAACTCAAAAAATCTGAGGACCGCATCCATATTCTTGAGGGCTTCAGAATAGCTCTCAACAACATAGATGGTGTGGTCAAGCTCATCAGGGGTTCAGAGAACATAGAATCGGCCCGCACAAGTCTTGTCAGCAGTTTTGGGCTTTCGGATAAACAGGCCAAAGCCATACTGGAAATGCGCCTCCAGAAGCTGACCGGTCTGGAGCGTGAGAAAATAGAGCAGGAATATGGGGAACTTCTCAAATACATAAAGTGGTTAAAGGAGGTCTTGGCTGATGAGGGGCGGATTCTCCAGATAATCAAAGATGAACTTGCTGAAATAAAGAATACCTATGGAGATGAGAGAAGAACTGAAATAGGTGAGGCAGTTGATGATATTGATATTGAAGATCTGATACCTGAGGAGCGCATGGTTGTTTCCATAACCAACCAAGGATATATCAAGAGACTGCCCCTGACCACATACCGTGCACAGAGAAGAGGGGGCAGGGGAGTCATAGGGATGGATACAAAGGAAGGAGATTTTGTCGAACAGCTTTTTATAGCCTCAACCCATGACTACATGCTTTTTTTCACCAACAGGGGACGGGTTTACTGGCTCAAGGTCTATCAGCTTCCAATTGCAGGGCGGTATTCCCGCGGCTCAGCGATAGTAAACCTCCTCCAACTGGAAAAGGATGAAAAGGTGGAGGCCGCTATCAGAATAAATGAGTTCAAAAAAGGTTATTATCTGGTAATGATAACCAAGGAAGGCCTGATAAAAAAGACAGAGCTGGAGGCTTACAGCCGTCCGAGGAAGGGGGGAATAATAGGGATAAGACTCAGGGAGAATGATGAGCTGGTAAGTGTTCTCCTGACTAAAGGAGATGACGAGATACTGGTCTCAACCAGAAACGGAAAGGTAATAAGGTTTAGTGAAACTGATGTGCGCGCAGTGGGGAGAAACTCTATGGGAGTCAGAGCCATAAAACTGAAGAACGAAGACAAGGTGGTCAGTGCGGTGGTCATAGATGTGGAATCGTCCCTTCTCACAATCACAGAGAACGGATATGGCAAGCGGACGCCGTTCAACAAATACTCCCTTCAAAAACGCGCCGGCCAAGGAGTTATAGATATCAAAACAACTGAGAGAAACGGGGGCGTGGTTGGATCCATAACAGTCCGAGAGGATGATGAAATAATGTCCATAACGTCAAAAGGGATTATAATAAGAACCCCAGTCTCTGACATATCCCAAATCGGCAGGAATACCCAGGGGGTCCGGATAATGAAGCTTGAAGAAGGCAACAAGGTAGTATCCATTGCGCGCATAGTAGGTGAAAAAGAGGAGGAAGAGATAGAGGGCGAAGTGGAAACCATGGCAAAAGGTGCAGAAGCAGAAGAAGAGCCTCTAGCCGAAATCGAGAGGATCTCAGAAGAAAGACCTGCGCCCAAAGCCGAAGAGACAGACGAAGAAACAAATAAAACAACTATAGAGAGGGCCCTAGAGGAGATCGAGCCGGAGAGAAAGGAGCATACAGAAAAACCTGAAGAGCCTGTGCCAAAGGCGGATAAAACCATCTTCCCGAGAGAAGAGATTGATGAACCAAAATCAGGCAGGGAGGTCCCGGATTATCTACTACGCTATATCAAAGCAAATCCAAAATCACCAAAAGCAATCAAGGTTGCGCGCGAATATGGTATAGAACTGTAATGGGCCTGGCCAGATTTGAACTGGCGACCTCTCGATTATCAGTCGAGCGCTATAACCAGGCTAAGCCACAGGCCCGTGCCTCTATTTTGAAGATAAGTACTCAAAAAGTTTTCGGCCCCCGGGCTACATCAGCCACCCCAATACATAAATGAGCTGATAATATCAATAATTAACACATAAATTCAGAGCGAAAGCAGATTTCGGAGCCTCAAGAACCTCGGCGGCCTATAGTCCGCCCCAACCAGGTTGGCTGCCAGCTGCTTGTAGCTAACGGCCGCTTTGGAGTAGGGGGAGTGAAATACTAGGGGTGTCCGTTCGAATATCGACCTCTTTATTCCTTTGTCCTCTGGTATCCGGGCAAGCACAGGCGCCTCACAGAGAGCCTCAATTTCGTGCACAAGAATCTCTGCCGCATCATTCTCTACCCTGTTTACTATAACCCCAAGATTGTCCTTTCCCATGTTCCTGGAGATCTCAAGTATCTTGATGGCATCCGTTACCGAGGGGACATCCGGATTTGTTATAACCAAGATGTCATCGCACGCCTCCATAATATGGTATATATCCTTACTAAATCCAGGGGGCGCATCTACTATCACCAATCCCTCCAGACCATCCCTGATAACATCCTTGAAACCAGACATATCCACTATACTCTGCTCTAGAGAAAGGGATGCAGGGATTATCTTCATGCCGCGCAGCACCACCTTAACTGCTTTGTATATATGTGTCCTCTTTTTTAGGACATCCTGAAGAGATGAGCTTGCATCCGGGAGACCGAGATGTACTGTCAGATTGGCGGAACTAATATCTGCATCTACCAGTATGGACTCATGACCAAATTCATGGAGGGCTGCAGATAGGTTAATGGCCGTGACAGTCTTTCCGACCCCCCCTTTGCCGGAGAGAACACCAATTACTCGTTGCATTATAGTGATTTACACCAAAGAACTCCACTATACTATCAGGAAGCCCAATAAAAATCAGGAGCATCCATTTTAATATCTGCAACAACAATATATCGCTACAGGTTATTTAATAGGGGTGCAGATATGGACAAAATTGTTGCGGTTGCCTCTATACTCGCTATAGTCGCCATACTCTCAGTGACCTTGATTCTAAATCCTTTTGCCCCCCCTTCACCCCTTCAGGAGGGGGCTGTCGAGGAGAGTGATGGCACTGGCGGAGTTGTGGGGACGGCTCCTGAACCAGAATCGGAAGGTGATGAAGCGACCCACCCAGAGATAAATATCAATCAGGCAACAATAGAGTCCATAATAACCCCCAAAGTAAGTGGAAACTGCACCCTCTACAAACACGTAGTGAAGAACAAATGGGAGTGTTTTGGAACTGCTGGCAACTTCAGCAAAATAGCCACAAACGAATACCGGCCAGCAGAATCAGACACCTACTTTTGCAGGCCTACCGAGTATGGGTGCAAGCTTTACCAGAGGGTGGACTTCCAACTGGGATAATGTGCGCGCACACAATAATCCAGGCAACTCGGATGTGAGGGCTCTGGGAGATATTGTTTTGCTGACGTGCTGTATGATTATCCTTTGGTGAGGCCGGCCGCCAGAGGCGATCCTCATAAAAAGCCCCCGGAGGGATTTGAACCCTCGACTTGCTGATTACAAGTCAGCCGCTCTGCCAGACTGAGCTACGGAGGCAAGCACCCCCACATATGATTTCTCCCACAAGCGCTGCATCTGCCCAAGGATAGGAATAGCGGGGGTGGGATTTGAACCACACGACCTTCGGGTTATGAGCCCGACGAGCACTCCTGGCTGCTCAACCCCGCTATTAGAATAGTTAGGGGGGTATATTCGAAGTATGGACCATAAAAAATCAAGATGGTTGCGATTCCAAACCTTTTTTTCTAAAAACCTCAATATTATCAGCGGGCTAGGCCGGGGAGCTAGGGGTTCCCTCTTTCCCAAAATCCCCTTCAGGGAGCCGAATCCGAGGGGCGATTCGGTCTGGGTGGAGATGGATGGTTTTCCTCTGTGTCGATCCCTCGTCCCTTGGGGGCACATGTGATCCGAATCTGGTCAGGCCCTGACGGGAGCAGCCATAAGGATTATGTGTGTCGTCTAAGGAATCGCGAGGGGGAGCATGTAAACCACTCCTATCCATTTGGACCGTCTCCACCCGAGGGCCCGCTACCCAATCTTTCAATATGGCTTTTCTTACCCCTTCTTCTAATTTGACACTTGGATCTAAGTGTGTTCTAGGGTCGATCTGAGCCGAGGTCGGCGCAAACCCTCGCGGTTTGCTCACCTCAGCGCTCATAAGCAGAAAGGAAACCTACGCCGAGGTTGGGCGAACCTTCGGTTCGCAACCCTCGGCTAATATTCAGGGAGGACGTTCACGCCGAGGTCGGGCTCGCTTCGCTCGCGACCCTCGGCACATTTGTAGAAGAGCTACCTTTGCCGAGGTGGGTGTAAACCTCTGCGGTTTGCTCACCTCAGCGCTCATAAGCAGAAAGGAAACCTACGCCGAGGTGGCGGAATCTGGCTAACGCGCCAGATTGGAGATCTGTGGACCTCCTGTCTACCAAGAACGGGGGCCATTTCCAGACATCTGGTGCCCTTCGGGGCGTCTGGGTTCAAATCCCAGCCTCGGCGCTTCATTGTCTAAGCGACGCCTCGCGCCGAGGCGTCTGTTCACCTGCGCAACTTAGCGGCGAACAGGTGAACATCCCAGCCTCGGCGCTTCCTTCTCTAGGCAAATTAGCTGAGGGTCCCTGCAGCTTCGCTGCAGGTCTGACCTCGGCGCTTCTACTCTACTTAGCTTAAGCTTGGCGCTAAATCTATTTATCCCACAACGCGCTAACCTAACCATGGAAACTGTATGGCTTGGCTATTTTGCCGGCATCCTTACAATGGCAGCATTCGTCCCACAAGTTCTGAAGAGTGTTACAACCCGGAGTACAAAAGACCTATCGCTCCCCATGCTTGTGATAATGGCAGCCGGTCTGTGGATGTGGCTCACATACGGACTGGCAACTGGCGATCCGGCATTGATATTCACAAATATCATTCAGGGGAGCCTTGCGACAAGTCTTGTGATACTCAAGCTTAGGTATGGATAGTCTGTTTTTCTTACCTTTTCCATATAATCCCCGTTCAACAAGTCCAACATGCTTGAATCCACTTGGACCAACCACACTGGGAAAAGCCGTATTGGAGTCCGACTACCCGGAAAGAGGGGGTTTTATGTCTCAGCCCCTCTCCTCGGAGCTACACTATTCCTTGTAGCAGCGGTCTTGGCCGCCACAGTTGCAATAGAGAACGAGGCCCGTATACAGGTGGCAAGGAGCGCAGATATTCTGGGCAAGCTGCAATTCATGTCGCAGGCCATACTGGCTGACAGTTATAATGTCCTGTTGCAGACCAAACTTGAGGTCATGACAAAAGATTTCCTAGAGAGGGGATATTTTGATATAGACACACAGGAGAATGACTGGAAGCAGTCAGTCAAGAGCAATCTGCAGAGCTATTACATAGACAACTTGGGCGAAACACTTGGACTGGATATAGCCGCCTATGCTAAGGCATATAGCAATGTCCCAGGAATAGACAAGTGCTGGGTAGGGCATGCAGGAGACTACCAGTCAACACCCACTACTTATGACTCCAGCACGAATGATGGCAGTATTATGGTTATGGCAGCATCCTATGGTGAACGTATAGAGTGTGATGTCAGAGAACCCGAAGGACATCTTTCAGTGGACATACTGGGGAGGGCCTACAGAGTCAACATACGTGTTGCAAAGCTCTATGATACTGCCAGATGGGTGATACTCACAACAAAAGGAGCACTGAACAGTGGCATAACCGGCGTGCCGGAGCCAGTAGCCTCTTGGAGCAGTTCCAGATGGATCAGAATCAAAAAGACGGATAATATCCCCGTGAATCCACAGGACTCACAGAATCTTCAGGCCATAATAGAGGACTGGAGCAGGATAATGAAATGGCTGGGCGATAGGATAATAAGCATATCCAACAACTATCTGAGTAGCAGCGGGCTGGTGGGTATCAGCCTTAGGGAGTTAGACATTGAAAAGGAAGAAAACGGGAAAGAACGGGGGCTGATGGACTTTGATATTTCATGCGCGGGGGAGAAGCAATACAGAAACTGTATGCCGTTTAGACTCAAGATAACACTGGGAGATGCCGACTGCAGTAAGGGCGGGGAGCCCGTCATGTATGGATCAGAAAGTTTCTATCATCTGGCAGAGGAAAACCGATGGTGGATCAAATGCGGGGCGTCTGCCTGCCCACAGGAATTTAATGAGATCATGTACCAGATACTCAAGCCGATAGAAAGCGTCTGCGTGGACTACTTTGCCTATGTGGACTCAGTTTATCCGGTCTGCAGGAAGTGGATAGCAAAGGAAAAATCACTTACGATAAAAGGGGTTGTGGAGGACGACCACGAGGACTACTTGGCCACAGGATCCGAACATACACAGTTTAGGTTTAAGGACCAGCAGCCGAATGTTGATGTGACTACTACAAAGAAAAACCGCCTCAGATGTGATAAAGAGGGAATTGGTGAGCTGAAGGAGAATGACATCAATGTATACAAAAACAATGTGATCATCCTGCTGGAAAACATCATCATGAAATTTGGGGTGGCACGGGTTCCGGGCAGTTCTCTAAAAAGATGGGTAGACAAGGGAAGTGTTATAAGAGACCTAGATGATCCAACCCTGAAGCAGATATACAAGAACATCTATGGTCAGGGAGTCTTCCCCAAAATCTGTTTTATGGGAGGTATTGCATCCAGCGACGAGTGTAAGAAACCCGAAATGTCGGAAAAACCCCAGATTGAGATATGGGTGGATTGGGACGAGACCAGAGAAAACTGCATAAATATGGTGGATAAGCTCTGCCAGACCTTCTACAATGACCCATCCCTAACAGCAGTTCCTGAATATACTGAGACATTCTGCAGGAACCTCTTCCCAAGGAAGGAGGATGCAGTAGGAGGATATGGAAGATTGAGATGCGCCGGCAAGGGGGACGGGATATACATAGAGATAGGTCCTGGAGACACTACCCCCTAAATCCGCTGGATATATCCGCCACATATCCTAATTGTGACTTTTCTAACTTGATGTTCAAAACCTATTATGCTTTTTGACCACCACATCCATTCCAAATATTCTGCTCTCGACTCCGCTTCGGAGATAGGGGACATAATAACATCAGCCAGAGAGCGGGGACTTGGAGGGATAGCAGTGAGCGATCATGATGAGATAACCGGGTCGCTTATTGCTGCAAAACGGTCTTCAGACGACCTGATTATAATTCCTTCGGTAGAAATAAGTTCAGCAGATGGGCATATTATCGGATTTGGCATCAAAAAAAAGATTGAGGCTGCCCTTTCGGCAGAGGAAACCATAAGGAGGATACACCACCTCGGAGGCATAGCTATAGCGGCCCACCCCTACGATGTCTTCAGGCACGGTGTAAAGGATCTGTGCTGGAAGCTGGACTTTGATGCCATAGAGGTGAACGGCCACTGTCTTTATGGAAACAGGGAGGCTGAGAGGGCTGCAAGGGAGCATAAAAAACCACTGGTTGGAGGGAGCGATGCTCACGCATTGGGTGGCATAGGTGTAATAGCAACCGAAGTCAATGGCAACGGAGCAGATGAGATTATGCAAAACATCATGGAAGGTAAGTGCAGACCAGTTTACTGCAGGAACAGAATTTCACTCAAAACCTCAATAATTACAGACAAAATCTTTAGAAAATACCACCTAGCAAGGAGGCTATAGCTTTGACATTATATTACGGAGAATGGTCTTTCCCCTCTCAAACTCCTCAATTCCTGCCTCTGTAATGTGATAATACTTGCGATTGCGGCCATCCACATGTTTGTCTATTTTCCGGACAAGACCCCTATGCCTCAGGGAATACAGAACACGATAAGCCGTCACGTTGCCTGGCTTGAAACCAAAACGCTTGGCTATGGCCCCTCGCAGTTCATAACCATACATGTCCCCCTCTCTGAGCAGAGAGAGTATGTAAAGCCAGAGATTCTCCTTCGTAAGCTTATGCATAAGACGTTTGGAAGACATGGTTTATTATGATTTATAGACATAAAACTATGTGAAATCCTGATGGCGAAACTAGGGCAGCATGTCATGGTTGATAAGCGGGTTTTGGAGAGGATTGCGGACAGCGCACAAATCAGAAAGGGCGACAGGGTGCTGGAGATTGGAGCAGGAGATGGCATTTTGACAGAAGAACTTGTAAACAGGGGCGCCCATGTAATTGCAATAGAGATAGACGGGAGACTGTTTGAAAGTCTTAGGGCGAGGTTCCCCAGTCAGCAACTTATCAATGCTGATGCCCTGCGGGTCAGGTGGCCGCCATTTGACAAGTGTGTTTCCAACCCGCCTTATTCTATTTCCAAGAAGCTTATACTCAAGCTACTCCAACACAATTTTAAACTTGGAGTTCTTACTCTCCAGAAAGAGTTTGCAGAGAAGCTGGCAGCAAAGCCGGGAGAGAAAAAATATGGAGTTGTATCTGTCTGCACACAGCTCTGCTGTGATATTGAATTACTTGGCAGGATTCCAAGAAATGCGTTCAGACCACAGCCGAAAGTGGATTCAAGACTCGTTCGCCTCACAACAAGGCTGAGGCTGGATACCGGCTTCCTCTCATTTGTAAGAGAAATGTTTCAAAAGCGCAACAAAAAAGTTGGTGCTAGAAGGGTCAGAGAGCTCAGGCCAGAGGATTTTTTAACCCTTTACCAACATAATAAAACCCGGAGCAGACCGGCTCATTGCCAGTTCCCCAGCCTGTGATTCAAAAGAAACAGTAAAAAATCCTCTAGATACCCCTCCACTCCGTATGCTCATCAATATCCTTTGTGTATGTGGGTCCCCCATCTGTGATTGGAGGCAGTCTGACCAAAACAAATTTTTGAAAGTGATTAAAAATTACCAACAGCGAAGGGCAGAAGCTGAGCATTGGTTAAATATCTATAACATCAAGATATAGTTGGTATAGTTTGTGATGCCTATCAAATTTTTCATCTCTATAATCTCTATATAATGGTTGAGATAATCCAGATCGAAGAGACCCGCCCTTCTTCCATTGCGGAGCGCATAAGGGGGGGTGAGGTGTTCATATACCCGACGGATACAGTCTATGGCATAGGCTGCGATGCATTCAACAAAGATTCAGTGAGACGCATATTCAGGATAAAGCAAAGACCCAGGAACAAACCGCTATCGGTGGCCTTTTGCGACATTGACCAGCTCCTCCGTTGCGTCTCCCTAAGTAGTGGGCAGGAAGCGCTTCTCAGGAAACGGTTGCCCGGACCATATACATTTATAGTCATGAACAGGACAATACCAAAGATTGTAACCGGTGGGCTGGATACAATCGGTGTCAGAATTCCTGACTACGGGCTGGTGAGAAGGATAATCCGGGAGGCAGACACGCCAATAGTAACAACCTCGGCTAACATCTCTGGGGAGAGGGCACCCGACTCCCTCCATGAGATATCATGCGATCTTCTCAACAGAGTTGATTTTGTAATTGACGCCGGGAAATGTGAACTTGGCAGACCCTCGGAAGTCATAGACCTGACAACCGGCAGGAGGCTGCGCTGAAGATTCCTATAGTATCCGCGATCCGGACTTTTTACTCCTGCCGGATAAACTAATGAAATGGCTCTGAGCTCGGTATTGAGGAAGGTTGATGAAAAAAAGGGCAGTATAATAAAACTGAAGGAAAAGGCATCCATCTCACATTTCAGGAGAGAGAGATCCAAGACCGGATTTGAGGTCGAATTTTTGCTAGTCGACGGCAAAGGGCGCGTGTCCAACAGGGCAGACTCTGTCATCAGGCATATAAAAGACAACAGCATAGCCAATGAAGTCATAAGGGAATGTTGTCATTCCTATATTGAGATGGGGGTATATCCGAGGATATACGTGCGTAATGTGGCAACAAAGTTCCTTGGAGATATGCTTAGTGTCCTGGATGTTGTCGAGGGACTGGGCCTGCAGATATTCCCTTTGGCCATGTATCCTTACAATTACAGGCCAAAGATGAGATGTGATGGGTGGTATGGGCTCAAGAAAAAAATCTTCGGCAAAAAGTGGGAATATGCCGGCAGATGTGCTGGCTTCCATCTTCATTATTCATTACCCAAGGGGATATTCAGTTATGAGGACCGCCATCTGGTCAAAGATGCACTGCAATCTGAGAAGGAGAAGACTCTGAATTCCTATAATTTTGCAATTGCAATCGACCCGGCCCTGACAGCATTCACACAATCCTCACCACTTTTCAACGGAAGATTTCTGGGCAAGGATTCAAGATTGCTCCTATACAGAGGAGGTAAGACTCTGGGATACGATGGCCTCTATACTGACTATCCGCTGTTTGGTGCACTGTCGGGTTACATATACAGCTACGAGGATCTCATAGATCTGGTTTCAATGCGCCATCGGGAGTGGCTCAGGATTGTCAAAAGCGCTGGAGGGGATGTAACCATCCTGGAAAACAAAAACAAACTGGATTTTGCTTGGAACCCTGTGAAGATAAACAAGGTTGGATCAATAGAATTGCGCAATATGGACATGAACATGCCCTCAATTTTGATGGCAGTGGCAGTCTTGGTGAAATACGCTTTGAGGGATATCCAGAGGGAGGGACTGAGGGTTGTGCCGGACATCCTAGCTATAGACGAACCATTCAGATTTGAGGATGATACCATATATATCCCCCCATTCAGACATGTGAGTGATAGGTTACAGAAGGGAGTAGCACTGGAGGGATTTGAGAACGATCTGGTTTATGCCTACTGTAAGAGGTTTTTTGCATTATGTCTGCATTTCGTTAACAGGAAGTATTATCCGGTCCTAAAACCTATTAAGGAGATGCTTAAGGGGAGAAAAACAGTCTCTGATGAGATTATAAACATGATAAAAAAGAGGGGCCATGATTGCAGAGGGGAGGTGCCTGAGCAAATCCTGAGGGAAATTGTTCTTTATTACTCAGGGAGACTTAGGCGCGATATAAACAAAACAAGAAGGCTTATGGAATCCCTGACTGAGGAGGAGCGCGTCTGGCTCTAGGATAGAAAGCTGCGAGTGAAACCAATTATTGCTTCTGTCGCCTTTACCATCCCGGGTATTAATGCATATTCTCCTGGTTTGTGAGCCTGATTATTCTCACCGGGGCCAAATATTATAGCGGGGGTACCTCGTCTGTAGAAATACTCTGAGTCTGCCCTTCCCAGTGCTATCATCACCTCAACATTCTCTCCAAAACTTTTTTGGATGCTCTCCTGAAAGGCTTTGACAAATCTTGAGTCCTCATCAAGGAAATAGCCAGGAGAGAAATAGGGTATCTCCACATCTGCCCTCACACCAGACTGTTTAATGGCCCTCGTAATCTTGCTTTTGACATCCTCCCTCCCGGGAAGTGTCCTGTAGTCCACAGTGACCTTGCAGAGCGAGGGTATGATGTTGGTGGCGGGTGAGTTACTATTTATCCCGACTATGGAAAGCGTTTCTGGCAGTTCCCTGCCAAAGTAGTGGCCCCTGAGCAGGTCGTGCTCTTTCAGATGCTGCACAAGCTTCACTGCCTCTTCTATTGCATTCTTTCCAGTATGGGGCCTAGATGAGTGTGTGCTCTTGCCTCTGACATCTATCTGCAGTATCATCCTCCCCCTGCATCCAGCTGATATCTTGGGAACCCCTTTATACATGGTTGGTTCGAGCACTATACAACCATCTGCCGTATAACGCTCTGCCGCGTACATACTTCCCTTCGGCAGGCGCCTGTTCTTCAGGACCGATTCCTCAGCTACAGTAAAGGCTAGAATGAGCTTACCTTTCAGTTCTCTCTCGTCAATGCTCTTTGCAATCTCCATCATAGAGGCCACTCCGGCTTTGCAATCGGAGGCTCCCAGACCGATTATCCTGTTCCCTCTTATCTCACCAGAATATGGATCACTGTTATATCCCTGTGGTGGGACCGTGTCCAGATGCGCATTGAGCATAAGCGACTTTCTACCAGAGCCCAGCTCGGTGTAAACACTGCCAACTTCGTCAGTTATAGTCCGGATACCGAAACCCTCCAGGTCGTTCTGCACGAACCTTGCTATAGTCCCTTCACTGCCTGTGATGCTGGGAATGCGGATAAGCTCCTGCAGGGTCTTCACTAACCGCTTTCTGTCCATCGGACTGGTATTTTATGCTTAGTGGATGAAAAATAAGCGGTGATGAAGCGAACAACCACTGAGGCTTTCGCAAGAAAGCCGGTGATGAGCCTTATGAGCACTGAAAGTCATGCCTGTCGCAAGGTCCGCTTTCACATACCCTCTTCATAAAACCTTCTAAATGTAATTCCAAGCTCCCTGGAATCCTTTCCTTCTTTCCACTGCTTTTTGCGCTTCAGTTCTTCTATCCTCTCTCTTAGGGTCTGTCCAACCTGTATTAGGAATTTTTGTCTTACCCTGTATGGATAGTGCGGTTCCCTCTCCATCATCAATTCCATGAGGGCTGCTGGATAGGGATCTGCGAGATATTTTCGGCCACCCCATTCGAACATAACCAGAGAGTGCGGGGTATTGACATCCGATATGGTGCGCACATGCCTGACTCCTTTGGCTCCCTTGGCCTTTAGGGCGGCTATCAGGGCATCACACCCACTCTTACATCCCCATGCCGGATAAGGTTCTGTTCCCCTAGACCTTATGAATGGTGCAGGTATCCTCCCTGTTGTAAAGATATCATGTGCAGTTTGGTTATCATATACATGTTTTAGGACAGCCCTGTTTTTCTCCGGCGTGTAAAACCCACGAATCGATTCGATCATACGATGGATTCCATCAATACTGTCTGGGAAGCTTCTTGCAAATTCCCTAACAGCACCGGTTACTCTTGTGGGATTCGTCATGCTCCTCAATAAACGTCTCCGCCCCTTTCCAGTTTTCTTAATAGCCCTCTCAGCTATATATTTTCGGCGGTATTGTGAGAAATAAGTGGAATACATCCTCTGGCGCTCATCTTTGCTCAGCGACAGTCTTCTCCTCCGCTTCTCCGGTTTCTTCTGAGGTGTCATTTCCTCTCACTATTTTCACCAGTCTGACAAGGACATCTGTCTGCCCATCCCCTTCAGCTCCTCCTCCTGATAGCCAAGTGCCTCCAATATGCGCATGACTGCTGGCAGGACCTGATTGTTGATGTAGTACTCGGCGTCGTAGTCGTTCTCGTCAACGAAGGCCAGCATCTCTGCCTTGTCGCTTATGGAAGAACCTTTTTTGGTTATGATGTACTGGATAACATCGCCCACCTGGACTTTTTTACCCCTTTTCTGGGCCTTTTTCGCTGCCATGACATGGGGGCCTATATTCTCATAGTCACCCAAAGAGCGTGTCAGTTGGGTGTGGATTATAAGATCCTTCAGGGGGACCCGGCCCTCCCGCAATTCCTGAACAACGCCCTTCACAATCTCCGCTGCCTTTTGCGGATTATTTTCCCACAGGATTGTGTTGAGGACGCGCTCCTGTGTCCTCTTGGCTATGGGGGCCCAGTCACGGCGCCTGGTTTCCAGCCCCCTCACCATCAGGCGCTTGTTGGAATCTATCAGTGCATACCTCTTTTTTGTTACAAAAACCCCCCTTGGATAATAACCCTCAAACTCCAGCTCCATGGCGGGCGGTAGTTTGCTGTTTATTTTTCTCAGGAAATCGTTTTTCATCTGTTCTAGTTTCTTTCTCACCGGAAGGCCTGGTATGGAAATCATCAGACTGTCGGTATCTCCATACACAACATTATAGCCTTCCTTTTCCGCTGTCTTTATTGTATCCTTTATGTATTCTCTGCCCCATGCAGCAACCGAGCTGGCACACTCATTGTTATACCATCTTGCACGGGAGAAACCCATATATCCGTAAGCACTGTTGGCCAGAATCTTCAATGCCTGCTGCCGGGCGTCCAGACTCTTTATCCTTGTCTCGTCGCCCTTTGCTTCAATAAGCTTCTTCAGTTCAAGTTTGACCTTGGCCCGGCTTTTTAGTATCCCCTCCAAGAGCTCTGGTATGAGGCCCTTTCGTTTCTTGCAGAACCTTGCACCGTTTGGAGACACATGGGCATCGTCCTTGCAGCACTCGCAGTTTATTGTTGAGGGATCAACATTATGTGCGATTATTATAGAGGGGTATAGCGACCGGAAATCAAAGACAAGGATGTTATCATGAATTCCCTTCTTTGGCTCAACAACATAGGCTCCCTCATAGGTGTCCTTCTTCCGGCGGGCGTATTCCCTCTCATCCGGCTTTGACGGAACCAAAATCCCCTTGTCGTGCGCAATCTTCATCAGGAGCCACTCAATGGCATTGCCAGTCCCCATACGGGATACCTCAAATATCGGTTGACGTATAAGCTGGGCCAGCTCATATTGTGTCGGCAGGACCTCCACAGCTATCCTCAGGCACGAATCCGCATCGGAAATAGCGTAATCAAAAACCATGTCAGTGTTCTCTCCCTTATCCCACCATTCACTTATCCTCTCAACATCTATGTCCGGCTTTTCTTCGTCAAAGAGTGCCCGGTGGACATCCTCAAGTGTGTAGCGTGGCAAATGGAACATCCTGCGACAGATTGGGTAGAGGTCTACATGCGGTCTTCCAGTAACGCGCGCTCCCATCTCCATGCCCCTGCGCTCCAGCTTGACTACGTAATCTGCAGCCCCCATGTTCAGGGGAATACCAAGGGCCTCTGAACACTCCTTCAATACAGGAAAATCAAAGTTGTCACCATTATAGGTAACTAGCAGGTCTATACCCTGCTTCCTTACAGTGTCTATGAGAGCCTGTATTATGGCCTTCTCATCAGAAAGGTTTTCAACAATACTATTCTTTGAATCATACTTGTAGTTCCAGACTTTCCGAAGACCTGTACTGTCCGAGTAACTTATGACTATTGGCCGGGTTTTTCCTCCACTCTGGACGGTTTCAATATCAAAGGCAGCTATCCTGAGAAGATCATTACGCGCCCCCTTCATCGGAACCAGATCTGAATCTATGATATACCTCTGGACAAAACGTATGTCGTCCTCCCGCGTCTCAAGACAGTTTTTGAGTTCTGATATGCTGCCACGTATCTGTGGAACATTCCGCGGATGCCCAACGACTATTCTAATCACATCCACCTCATTTGTGATATCTGTCTTCCTGACTATCTCTGCCTTTTTGATCTGCGGAAAACCGGCAGATTCTATTTCCCTGAGAAGGTCCTGCACGCTGGTCTTGGGCAGAGCAAAAAAATAGGGCTCAAAGCCCTGCACCTCTTTTATCTCCTTATCTCCACCTCTTTTTGAAGAGGGGTAAAAGAGCTCAATGACTGCCTTATCATCTTCAGTCTTGTATGCCGCATCGAGAAGGATGTCCATTTAAGGCCTTAGGATAAAGATTTTTAATAACTTTACAACAGGATTAATATATACCACAACCACCGCTCTTGCCTTTTTATTTCACATAATATAAAAGAAGTGGAATGAGCAGACGGGAGCATGGTGAGAAAAGAGAAGAGCGCAGACCTAAGGGGAAAAAGGGTGAACTGCAACGGCAGCTGGAGCTTGTTAGCAGTCTTGTCGAGCAGGTCAGGGCCATGGACTCGGAAATCGACCTTATAAAACAAAAAATCAACCTCATAATCAGAGAGATAAAAATCCTCAAACGGGCCGTCCTCGTGGAAAAAAAGGAGATCAAGGAGCTGAAAGTTGAAGAAGAGAAGGACAAGAGCCGGTTTGAGAGTATTCTTGGCATACTCAGGGGTTCAAAAGAGGGGGAAGAAGGGTCGGAAACCCCGTAACGGGCAATCAAACTATCCTAATCTCTGCCGTTTCACCTATGAATTTTCTCTGTTTCCCATCGATCTCATAGGATATGGTAGCGCCCCTGACTTTTAATCTCCATCCAGCGTCAAGTGGTGGAATTTTCAGCGAGTAGGTTATAAACACTCGTCCACCGACATCAAGATCAAACTCCCACGTCAGGTTGTTGTCGGAGATGCTGACTGGTTTTGGGGAAAACTCTGATGGAGATAACGCCTTTGGAGGAGAATCAAATACCATGACAGAAATTGGCGACTTTTCTATATTTGATACTATGATTGTGCGCTCAAGCTCATTTGTCTTTCCATGAACGGCAGTATCGCTGGATAAAAAGGATTTTATGGCAGACCTGCCGAACTGTGACCGAAAATATATCAGCAGGCCTATTATCAGTACCAGGGGCCCAAGTATAAGGGCTAATTTTACCGGCTCGAGGAGGCTGCTCTTCAAATCTTTTGCCCGCGCGATTAACCGGAATGCTTCATCCGCAGTTTTATGGGCCTCTGCCAATGCGGGGCTGTTCTCATCAGGTTTTAAAGAGGGTATTTCTTCAGAGGCATCAACATAGAGGCTCCTTGCGATTTTGAATTTCTCCCTTGCATTATCTAGCATAGACAACATACTCGGCGTTACCTGCGATGTCCGCTCTATTAGATCCTTCAGGTTTTCCACACCCGTAACACAAACTGAGGAGATGGATGCCGGAAGGAGAAGCACCTTATCATATACCTCTTCCAGCAGGGAATCTGCACTTTCGTAGTCCTGCCTTTCATAGGCTGCCTCTGAATCCGAGATTTTCTGGAGCAACGGCTCAATTTCAGCTTCTGCCTGCTCCACAGCGCGCGATTCCAGATTGGTTCTCATCTGCCCGATCAGATATTCCGACTCATCAAGAGATAAGCGAAGATCTGAGTATTTCCTTAGAAATCGCATCTGTGGAGTTGAGAGCTGATCCCTAAGGGCATCGAGCTCCTTGGTTATCGAGATTATTGTCTCAATATCCTTATTGGCACGTGCCAAATCGAGCTCCGCCTCCTTCTGGGTCATCTGTGATACCAACAGGGAGTAGGAGGATGTATCTATCGAGGAGGCAGAAGCCTGGAGTAGCATCACGAGCAGTAGGGCCGACAGGAATATTTTCCCAACCATTTTATTTTTATAGGGTCGCCATTAATTTAAACAGCCCTAAATTAAAACAAGTGAGATGACCGGCCATGAGAGCGTCAGACATCTGGAGTGGTTTGACCATATGCTTGAGAGCACATTCACCATTGTTGCAGTAATACTCTTTATAATATCCATTAGCCTTCTGATTCTTGGTCTGATAGAGCTGGTAAGGGGTTGGAACATTATGTTCGGCAGTCCTGCACTGGATCTCCTTGAGGAGACTCCATCAAGTGTATTGATAACCGGACTTGGTATGATTGTCATAGGGATAGCAGTACTTGACCTCACAAAATCCATACTGGACGAGAAGAGGGCTCAAACAAGGCAGAAGAATGCACAGGAAAGAGCCCGGGATTTCCTTACCCGTTTTCTGCCAGTAATAATCTTCGCTATTTCAGCAGAAATCTTTGTAAGGATTGCTCAGGTAAGTTCAACAGTCCAGTCGGGCCTCTTCTTGGAGATGGCAATTGTGGGAATTGCCGTCGGGGTTATGCTGGGGGGGCTTGCGATATATCTTAGGATGACTGCAGCAGAGGGAAAGTAGGCAGCAGGAGAGAAGCGGCTAGACTTCCCTTTCCAGCCGTATACCTCAGTTCTTAGATTATGCGGCTCTGGCAGCCCCCCATCTCACAAGCAGGCTTGAGAACAGGGCCGGAATTATGAATTTGAAGACTATACTCGATGCCACAATTACCGAGTATAGTCCCACACCCACCAAACCATTGTCAAAGAGTATCCTGATAATTATTATACTGGTGCTGAACCGCACGGATATCCCAATCCCCAGCAGAATGGAGTGCTTTGTTCCCAGTTCCTTTCTCCCAATAATCCAGCTTCCTAGGATCTTGGTTCCATTGGATACAAGGACAATCAGAAGTATGAGAAGCGGATAAGAAGCAAGATATCTTATATCCATGGTCGCTCCGATCCAGAGGAAGAATATGGGGGCAAAAAAGCCATAGCACATGGTTTTGACTTCGCTTTCTATCATATTCAGCCTCTTGGGGGGTATGAAGGTTTTGAGGGCGATACCAGAGATGAGGGCAGCAACGGGGGTTGCATATGCGTATTCACCAACCGCCAGAAACAGAAACAGAATGAAGAGCACAAACAGAAATGTGCTTTCAATATCCGAGAAGGCAAATCTTCTGCCTTCCTTTTTTAGTTTGGTCAGGCCAAAGGCCAAAGCGAAGAGTGTGAGAAGGGAAGCCAGTACTGCCACTATGCTTAAATGTGGTACCGAGGCACTGGACCCTATAACAACCATCAGACACACCAGCAGTATTATTTCAATCACATCATCCAGAATTCCAATTCCAATTATGCTTTGTCCAAGTTTTGTGTTGATTATCCTGAATTCATCCAGAATAGGAATCAGGACTGCTTCACCAACCGTAGCAAAGGAGGTGGCCACGATAATGGAAATAATCCAATCATAGCCAAAGACAAACCGGATCAGGAGACTTCCGAAAAAAGCCTCAAAAAGGATTACAAAAAAGGTTGCCCTGACTATAAACCATTCCCGCTTCTTTAACTCCTTCAGATCCAGTTCAAATCCTATGACGAACAGCAGGAAATACATTCCAAGCTGGGCTAGGAAGAGAAAAGTGGGGGAGGAGGTAACTTCTATAAACGGGTTATGGACAGCAAGCAGGGCACCAAAGATGAGCGCTGCGAATACCCACGGCATGCGTATACGCTCCATCAGCCTCCCAACTATGAAAGTAAACAGGAAGGCAATACTCAGGAACAGGAACAGATTAATCATGGTATTTATATGCAGAATCTAACCTAAGTATCTATATCTACATCCGAGGTTATATAAAGTTTTACGGGTAGCTCCTATGTGGACTCCAAAAGCGCAACCCTGCTTTCCTCCTTTGTGTCCTTCAGCCTAAACCCCGTCAGTTCCCCGAGCCTCACGGCCGTCTCTGTTATCTCCTTCTGCGAGAGCATATTGTCCAAAGTTAGCCGTCTCCGGGAATAGCCAACACACATATAGGACTTCACTTCCACATAATCCGGATCCGCCTTTTTTATTAGTTCTGCGAACTTTGGGAGGAATTTCGGATTGTCATTCCAGCCGCGGACCATGGTTACGCGTATCACGCGTCTGCACCTGAAAAGCGGGAATATGTCTATGCTCTCATTGAGGCGCTCCCAGCCATCGGGGATAAGGGGGCGGTTGAGCTGTTTGTAAAGGCTCTTGGTTGGGGCCTCAAGACTCAGGTATAGTTGTGTCGGCTCCTTGCTGAGCTCCTTTAGCCTGTCTGGAAATGTCCCATTTGTGACAAGGAAAGTGGAAGTAAAATCATGTTTGTGAAAACTCTCGATAAGCTCTCCAATCTGCGGATATATGGTGGGCTCACCAGCTAGGCTGATGGCTGCGTGGTTTGGATATTGTGCCTCTTTCCACTTCTTCTGATCCACACGGTCCTTCAGCCCGCCATAACCGCTCAGGAGAAGGCGCTGCGCCCTGACAGATTCCTCCACTATGAAATCCGGGTCATCCCACTCCCTGAGCTCTGTTCCGATTGTCCACTCTACCGGGCGCCAGCAGAAGACGCACTTTTGCGTGCAGTATGCAACAGCCGGTGTCATCTGAAGACAGCGGTGGGACCTGATGCCATAGAACTTCTCCTTGTAGCAGTAGTCTCTATTCATAAGGCTCCTTCTGAGCCACTCACAGGTCTTCACAGCCGAATGCCTGCCCACGAGGTGATAGTGTTGCTTCACCAGAAGCTTCCGCAATTCCTCCGGGAGTATCGGTTCTTTGGTTCCGGACTTCCCGCCCTCTTCCTCAGAAGCCATAGGCTGTAATCTGAAACTGCTGACAGAAAAATGGCTTTTTTAGGGACATAAAATCTGTCCGAAAACCATCATGTTTTTATACTTTAAGGCGTTAACAATTCCGGTTTATTCTTTTAACTGACTAAAATGGCAAGATTTGTTGTTGCGAGGCAGTTGGGCGGTAAACGGGCCATTACGACCACCGGGAAGGAGATAGGCAGAATTGACGACATAATAGTTGATGAGGCCACCGGCGAGATGGAGAGTATTATTATAGAACCGGACTCAGAAACAGCAGAAGATGTCAGGTTCCCAAAGGACAGCAGGGGCGACTTTGTAATACCTTTCAAGGCCGTGAGGGCAATTAGCGATGTGGTTGTTGTTGAGGAGGCCCCAGCGCCTGTCGGGCCCGCGGCTGCTCCGGCAGCACCCAGACACCACCACCACAGCTCTGCTTAAGCTCCACTTTCTCCAGACCCGTTAAACTTGTCAGATTCCAAGTCCCTGTAGGATGGGTTAGGACCTATCTAATCTTTTCTTACCTTCTTCTTTCACTGCCCTGACCAATCTGTGCACCTTTCCTTTGACATCCTTCGCATTTTCTATGGCAGTCCCCACTTGGACAGCGTCTGCGCCCGCCCTGATGTCGGTGCGCACCTGCTCCTCGGTCCGAATACCACCAGCAACAATATAGAAGGTCTTTGGGCTTATGACCGTGCTGACAGCCTTTACCATCTCTGCGGGAATAGGCCTTGGTGGGTTGGAGCCAGCATCCGTTAAGACAAACCTGAAGCCCATCATCTCAGCTGCCAGTGCAGTGGCGGCTGCAATCTTCGGCTTGCTCAGGGGTATGGGTTTTGCGTCACCCACCCATGAAACTGTCCCCCCATCACCAACAACCAGATATGCGACCGGCAGCGGTTCGATGCCTATCTTCCTGATGACAGGTGCTGCAAGAGTCTGTGCCTCTGTTATCCAGTAGGGGTTACGGGAGTTGAGCATGGACATAAAATATATAGAGTCGGCTTTGGCGGTCAGTGTTGCTATATTGCCGGGGAAGAGATTTACCGGAATATCAACAACCTCTTTGATCTTGGAAACGGTTTCGTCGAGTGCCCGGCCCTGAACACCTGTCGATCCCCCCACAACTATAAGATCGGCACCTGCTTCATAGGCGCTTGCAGCCACACCTGCAGCATCCTTCAGAGACTTGTAATCAAGAGGATCGATGACCGCAAAGAACAGGGCACCATCCTCTCTCTTCTTGTCATTCAGATAATCCTCTACCTTCCCCATCGCTCCTATATTTTAATACAAACCCATAAAAACCTACTGATGGCAGATTTGTTGGTGAGGGGTGGGAAGATCGTCGGACCAACAACAATACTCGAGGCCAATTTGGTTATAGACGATGGCAGGATATCAAACATCACCAAGCAGGACGTCCCAGCAGATGAGACAGTGGATGCGCGCGGACTTTATGTCATCCCCGGTCTGATAGATGCACACGTACACTTTCGTGACTTTGGGCAATCCTACAAGGCCGACTGGAAGAGTGAGTCACGTGCAGCCGCCGCTGGCGGCGTCACGACGGTCCTTGACATGCCCAACAACAAGCCCAGTATAAATAATAACAGGCGCCTGGAAGAGAAGCGGGAGATTGCCAGTAAGAAAAGCATTGTCGACTTCGGTCTGTATTTTGGAGCAGAGAACAACAATTTAGAGGAGATAAAAAATCTGGAGAATATTGCCGGAGTCAAGTTTTTCTTGGGAAAGAGCACAGGTGATCTGCTCTTCAATGAGGAAAATCTGCCTCAATTCTTCAGGGTGCTTAAGGAGAGGGGCATGCTCGCTGCCTGCCACTGTGAAAAGCTCGCTCTCCTTGAGAAATACAGGAGAGATAATTTCAGATATTTCTCTGATGTGCGCCCGACAATATGTGAGAGCATGTCCATAAGGGATGTTATCCACAGCATGCATAACAACAGGGTACATATCTGCCATGTTACAAGTGATATGGGAGTAAGGGAGATTATCAAGGCAAAAAAACTAAACAGAAAGTTCAGTTGCGAGGTTACCCCACAACACCTCCTTCTCAGCAAGCTCGATGAGGCTGATGCCGGCAGTTATCTGAAAATGTATCCCCCTCTGCGCCCAAAGCCTGACCAGACAGCTCTCCGGCGCGCATTAAAAGCCGGTATAATCGATATGGTTGTCACAGATCATGCACCCCATACTATTGAGGAGAAAGGAGAGGACTTCGACAAAGCCCCCGGCGGCGTTCCGGGAATAGAGACACGCCTGCCGCTAGTACTTGGCATTCTCGAACTTAGGGGGCTGGTCGAAACGTGTGCGCGCAGACCAGCCGAAATATTCCATATAGAGAGAAAGGGTATCCTGAGTGAGGGATATGATGCAGATTTTGTACTGCTGGATTTGAATAAAGAATACAGGATAAGGAATGATGCCCTTTTCACAAAATGCGGCTGGAGTCCCTTCAACGGCTGGACCGTCAGGGGAAAAGTTGAAGCAACATATGTAAGGGGGTCTCAGGTATTCGATGGGGAGCAACCCATAGAAAACAAGGGCTCTGAAGTCCGGTTCACCTAAACCTTTTATATGCCAAATCTCTAAAATAAATAAATTCTCACCTTGTAGCGGAGACGCTGCATGTTGAGTGGGGGTTTGATGGTAAGGGGCGCGCTTATACTACAGGATGGCACAGTTGTTGAGGGGGAAGGTTTTGGAGCCATCAAGGATGCCGAGGGAGAGGTAGTTTTTAATACCTCAATGGCTGGCTATCAGGAATGTCTGACAGACCCTTCGTATAAATATCAGATACTCATGCCCACATACCCACTCATAGGCAACTATGGCATAACCCCGGAACGCTTTGAGTCAGACAGGATTCAGGTTGAGGGGTTCATTGTCAGGCAACTCTGTGAGAAGCCCAGTCATGGCCGCATGCTCAAGAAGCTGGATGAGTGGCTGGAGGAGGAGGACATACCGGGCCTGCAGGGAGTTGATACCCGTTTTCTGACGCGGAAAATAAGGAATATGGGAGTAATGAATGGTATTCTGAAACTTCCTTATGAGCCCAGGGAGCTCGATGGTCTGAAAGAGCGCGCACAGAAGTTGAAATCGATCTCGGAGCTGGATCTGGTGGACCTAGTCACAGTAAAAAAGCCTATGCTACATGAGCCAAAGAGCGGTGAGATTAGGAAGACTGTGGTCCTCATAGACTGTGGAACCAAGATGTCCATAGTCCGGAATCTGGTGGACAGAGGGTGCAGGGTTATACGTGTGCCGGCAGGGACAGCTGCAAAAAATCTTTTGGACTACAATCCGGATGGCGTGATGATATCAAACGGCCCAGGCGACCCGGAGCGCGCGGATTACGTAACCAAAAATATCAAAAAACTTATTGATGAACAGTTGCCCATATTTGGTATATGCTTTGGCAACCAGCTTGTTGGGCGTGCACTGGGAGGAAAGACATACAAACTGAAGTTCGGCCACCGTGGTGCCAACCAACCGGTGAAGGATCTGCAAACCAACAAGGTCTATGTCACATCCCAGAACCATGGCTTTGCATTGGATGCGGATAGCCTTCCCAAGGACGAGGTAAAGGTTACTCACATCAACCTGAATGACAACAGCGTAGAGGGCATAGCCCACAAATCACTGCCTGTATACACTATCCAGTATCATCCAGAGGCACATGCCGGTCCATGGGACAGCGAATATCTTTTTGACGATTTTATAGCCATGATGCAGTCTCACTGATGGGAATTGCTAGAACCGCTGATAAGGACAGAAATATGGAAAAAGTGGGAAATGAAGCGTGAAGACATAGGAAAGGTCCTGATAATAGGAAGCGGCCCGATACAGATAGGTCAGGCTGCCGAGTTCGATTACAGTGGCAGCCAGGCATGTCTTAGTCTGAGAGAGGAGGGTATCCGGACAGTCTTGGTAAACAACAATCCTGCCACCATACAGACTGATACTGATATTGCCGATGTGGTCTATCTGGAGCCGTTGATGCCAGAGAGTCTGGAAAAAATAATAAAAACAGAGCAACCTGACGGCATACTGCCAACTATGGGTGGACAGACCGGGCTGAACTTGGCAGTTGAGCTAGACCGCCTTGGTATCCTGGACAGATATGGTGTTGAGGTTCTTGGAACCCCAATTGACACAATCAAGAAGGCCGAAGGACGAAAAGAATTTGCAGAGCTGATGAACAAAATTGGTGAGCCCATATGCAAGAGCAAATCCGTTTTTAGTCTGCACGAGGCACAGGAGGCAATATTTGACATAGGTTATCCTGCAATAATAAGACCAGGATACACCCTTGGGGGAACTGGTGGGGGGGTGGTGTTTGATGAAAAGGACCTCCCTAGAATAGTCCAGCGCGCACTCAGCAGAAGCAAGAACGGCGAAGCACTGGTAGAGGAATATGTCGGAGGGTGGAAGGAGATAGAATATGAAGTCATGCGCGATTCAAATGACAACTGCATAACTGTCTGCAACATGGAGAATGTTGACCCAATGGGAATACACACGGGTGAGAGCATAGTCGTTGCTCCGACCCAGACGCTTAACGATATGGAATATCAGCTGCTCCGAACAGCATCGCTCAATATTATACGCGCGCTTGGTGTGGAGGGTGGATGTAATGTCCAACTGGCCCTGCACCCGAAGACCATGGACTATCGGGTAATTGAGGTCAATCCAAGGGTTTCAAGGTCATCTGCCCTGGCCTCCAAGGCCACGGGCTATCCAATCGCACGTGTGGCGGCAAAGATAGCCGTTGGCATGACATTGGATGAAATACCCAACGAAGTTACAAAAACTACCCCGGCTTCTTTTGAGCCAGCCTTGGACTATATAGTATGCAAGATACCACGCTGGCCATTTGACAAATTCAGGGGAATGTCACGCAGAATAGGGACTGAGATGAAGAGTACAGGAGAGGTAATGAGTATCGGCAGGACATTTGAAGAAGCCCTTCAGAAAGCCATACGCTCTCTGGACCAGAGAAGAATGGGCATATGTGCAGATGGGCGCCGGGAGGAAAAAAACGACGACATTATAAAAGAGCAACTGGAAAACCCAACCGATACACGCATATTCTATCTCTATGATGCGCTTAAGAAGGGCTGGAGTATAAATGAGCTTTATAAATACACCAAGATAGACCGATTCTTCTTGGAGAAACTCGGGAATATAGTCAGGATGGAGGAGCAGCTTAAGAGGGCAGGAAACAGGCTGACTCCAAAGCTGTTGCGGAAGGCCAAGAGGCTTGGCTTCTCCGATTTCCAGATAGCAAATTTGTCCGGAAGGTCTGAGAGGGATATCAGGGAGCTAAGGAAGGGACACAAAATCGAAACGACGTTCAAAATGGTTGACACCTGCGCGGCTGAGTTTGAGGCAAAAACACCATATTATTACTCAAGTTATGAGACTGAGAATGAGACCAAGACATCACACCGAAAGAAGGTTATTATCCTTGGAGGGGGTCCGATACGTATAGGGCAGGGCGTTGAATTCGATTACTGCACTGTTCATGCAGTTCTGGCCCTGAGGGAGATGGGATATGAAGCCATCATAATCAACAATAATCCGGAGACTGTATCAACGGATTTTGACACCTCAGATAAGCTGTATTTTGAGCCCCTAACCGTGGAGGATGTCCTGAATGTAGTTGACCGGGAGAAGGAAAACCTAGTCGGCATTATGGTGCAGTTTGGTGGTCAGACTGCAATAAATATCTCCGAAGGGCTGGCGGATTCCGGAGTGAGGATACTTGGGACACCGGCCGAGGCAATAAATCTGGCAGAGGACCGGAAGAGCTTTGGGAGAATGCTAAAAAAACTGGGAATTCCCTCTCCGGAGTGGGGTACTGCAATGTCATTTGACGAGGCTCTGGAAACTGCACACAAAATCGGATATCCTGTCTTGGTAAGGCCCTCCTATGTTCTTGGTGGCAGGGCAATGGAGATAGTGTTCAATGATGAGGATCTGGAGTCTTATATGAGGGAGGCAACCAGAGTCTCACCAAAACATCCCATACTAATAGATAAATTCTTGGATGGAGCAACGGAGATAGATGTGGACGCTGTCTGTGATGGAAAGGATGTTTATGTAGGTGGTATAATGGAGCATATAGAAGAAGCAGGCATACACTCCGGAGACTCCTGCTGTGTTGTCCCGCCGCAAATACTTGATGAGGAGACAATCAGCACGATAACTGAATACACCAAGAAACTGGCTTTGGGCCTTAAGACCCTCGGGCTGATAAACATACAGTATGCAGTAAAGGATAAGAGGGTCTATGTTCTGGAGGCAAACCCGCGTTCATCAAGGACCATACCCTTCATTTCCAAAGCCACGGGTGTCCCACTTGCCAAGATTGCAGTCAGGGTGATAATGGGCGAGAGACTGAGGGACATCCTGGACAGCTTTGATTATACAAGGAAGATTAACCACGTGGCTGTCAAGGAGGTTGTACTTCCATTTGACAAGTTGAGAATAGACCCGATATTAACTCCCGAAATGCGCAGTACTGGGGAATCCATGGGAATAGACCACAACTTTGGTAATGCATACTACAAAGCGCAATACGGGGCAGGGATACGCCTGCCGGATAGGGGCAACGTCTTCTTCTCAATAGGCGATGACAGGGAAAAAAAGGAGGCTGCCAAACTGGCAAAGCAGCTGGCTGACATGGGTTTTGACATCTATGCTACAGAGGGGACCTACAATGTTATGCTAAGAGAGGGGGTCGGTGCGCACATGCTAAAGAAGGTGAGCGAAGGCAGCCCAAATGCTGTTGACATGATAGAAGGGAAAAGACTGGACTTTGTGATAAATGTCCCAAAAAGAGGGGTAAAGGCACGTGATGACGAGCGCCGTATAAGGTTTGCCGTGCTGGACTATGACATCCCATATGTGACGACCATGGCTGGGGCGAGGGCAGCAGTGGAGGCAATAAAAAGCGCGCGGGCAGGCGACATAGAAACAAGGAGTCTAAACAATTATTTTGAAAAAACCAAAGAAAACTGAGAATTTTAATAATCAAAGACCTAAACTAAACGATGGATATTATCTCTACAAGATCGATGGATAAGGATCTTATAGAAGAGATTATCGGGAGTGCCAAAAGATATGATTCAGACAAGGACTTTACTAATGTCTTGAGGGGAAAGATACTTGCAACCCTCTTCTTCGAACCCTCCACAAGGACCCGCTTCTCTTTTCAGACAGCCATGCAGAGATTGGGTGGAAAGTGTGTGGGGTTTTCATCGGTGGAGGGAACGTCTGTCAAGAAGGGTGAGACCCTTGTGGACACAATAAGGATTATCTCCGGCTATGCAGACTGCATTGTTGTGCGCCACTCCAAGGAAGGGGCGGCCAAACTGGCTTCTGAAGTATCTCAGGTTCCGGTTATAAACGGTGGTGACGGGAGCCACGACCACCCGACACAGACACTTCTGGATTTATACACCATCAGAAAGAATCTTGGCGGCTTTGACGGATTGAACATAGGCATTTGTGGTGATTTGAGATATGGCAGAACTGGCAGACCCCTGTCAATAGCCCTTAGTAATTGGAATGTCAATCTGTATTATATCTCCCCCCCACAGCTCAGTATGGACAAGGGGACCATACGCTATCTAAAAAGCTCGGGCATAACTGTCAATGAGGTCATGAAGATTGAGCAGGTCATAAAGGAGCTGGATGTACTCTACATGACGCGCATACAAAGAGAGAGGTTTCCAACAGAAGAGGAGTATCTGAAGTTTAAGGGAGTCTATGTGGTTGATAAGGAGCTCATGTCTAAGGCCAAGGAGGATTTTATACTTATGCATCCACTGCCCCGCGTGGATGAGATAAGTACTGAGGTGGATAGTGACCCACGTGCCAAATACTTTGAGCAGGCACGCAATGGCATACCAACAAGAATGGCAGTTCTCCACAAGGCAATTACAGGATGACTAAAAAAACCCTAAAGGTGCAGAAAATTGAAGAGGGGACGGTAATAGATCATATAACTGCAGGTAAGGGTTGGGAGGTCGTCAGACTGCTTGGCTTTGAGGAATTTCCGGAGACAGTTATGGTTCTATCTAATGTCCATTCAAGAAGTATGGGTAAGAAAGATGTTATAAAGGTTGAACACAAACAGCTGGACAAAAATGAGGTTAATAAGATAGCTCTTGTTTCCCCAAAGGCGTCTGTCAATCTGATCAGGGAATTTGAGGTTAAAAAGAAGTACAGGGTAGAACTCGAGAAGGAGATTATCGGGATACTTAGATGCACAAACCCGGCCTGTGTTACCCACGTGGAGCCGGTAAAGACAAGATTCACGGTCGAGAAACAGGATCCTCTGACTCTCAGGTGTACCTACTGTGAGAGGATACAAAGGGGATTGGACTTCGTCTGAATATTATGGCAGGTAGAGGCAGGAGACGCGCAAGAAGAGTTGCAGATGTGAGGCCCCCCCTTATCCCACTCATGGCCAGAGGGGAACTCCAAAGGCTGAAAGAAAAACACAGTGGGCCCCAAAGTGATTCAATGTTTGCGGCAGAGTTTGTCAAATTAGCGAAGCGACATGGCATAAGCCCTATGGATTTAATCCGGTTTGGTCTTACCAAAAACCCACCCGACCAGCGCAGGATTATAGCTATTCTGAATGAACTTGATCCGGAAGCAAATGCCCGACCACTGGATTAAGCGATTTTGAGCAGCCTCAGCATGATAGCATTCTGCATCCACATCCGGTTTTCTGCCTGATCCAGAATCACACTCTGCGGCCCATCTATGACCTCGGTTGCCACTTCCTCGCCACGGTGGGCAGGCAGACAGTGCATGAAGATGGCTTTTGGCTTTGCAAGCTTCATCAGGCCCTTGGTAACGCGGTACCCATCCAAATCAGCAAGCCTTTTTGTGCGCTCATCCTCGGCGATGTGCATGCTCATCCATGTATCGGTGTAGACGACGTCTGCCCCTTTGACAGCATCTTTTACATCATGCATCAGCTTGCACCCCTTCTCCACAACGGGCCCATAGCCCTCCGGGAAGCCACAGCGGAGCTCGATGCCCAGTTTGGGCGCGGCGGCTGCCCACGAATTGCACGTGTTGTTTGAGCAGTCGCCAACAAAAGCCACTTTCAGGCCCTCTAGTTTTCCAAATTTCTCGGAAACCGTGAGCAGATCACTAAGTATCTGGCAGGGATGATTGGTGTTTGTCAGCCCGTTTATCACCGGCACGGTCGCGCTTTTGGCGAGCTCTTCGATTGTAGAATATTCAAAAACACGCGCCATTATGAGGTCCACATACCGGCTTGTCACACGTGCCGTATCCCCTATGGTTTCTCCGCGGCCCAGCTGTATATCACCTTTGGAGAGAAAAATCGCCGAACCACCCATTTTTGACATGCCGGCCTCAAAAGAAACCCGCGTTCGGAGTGAAGGCTTCTCAAATATCATGCCAAGAACCCGGCCCTCCATTGCCTTTGCATATTTTTCCGGATTGAATTTTATGTCTTTAGCCAAAGCCAGCAAATCGAGGATTTCTTCCTTAGTGAGATCTCCAAGATTTATAAGGTTCTCCATAACACGGTTCTCCATAACATTAATGTTTGGACTCTTTCCCAGTTTTGAAATTTTTGCATATATCCTTGCATATATCCTTTAATCCTTTATCCTTTGGATATCTTTTGGATATATTGTTATCGGATATTTTACGAGGAGACTTATAAAATAAGGATAAAATAAGGCCATAAGATAGGCATCAATTAAGGGTTTAAATAATCTGTGTTTAAAACTTCGGGGGGTATTCGAAATCGAAAATGGGTGTGCACGAAATCCTAAAAAAGATTGAGACAGTTCCGGTTCCAAAAGTGGAGAAGGTCTGTCTGGCCTATTCCGGAGGTCTGGATTCATCACTTGGTGCGGAGCTTCTAAGGCGCAAATATAAGGCAAAAGAGATTGTGCCAATAACCGTGGATGTTGGACAAGGGGAAGAAGAGATAGCAGAGAGCAGACGAAAGGCCAAGATACTCGGTATCAGGCCAATACTCATAGATGCAAAAAAGGAGTTCACGGAGAAATGGCTGACAAAAGCCATAAGGGCGAATTCTGATTATGAGGGATATCCTGTTTCCACCTCCATGACCCGGCAGCTTGTAGGGAAGATAGTCGCAAAAAAGGCACGTGAGCTTGGATGCGATGCAATAATGGAGGGATCAAGTGGCAAGGGCAATGATCAATATCGCCTCCACAACACCATCAAGATATTCGCCCCTGAGATAAAGATACTTGTCCCTGTCAGGGATTTCGATCTTACCCGGACTGAGGAGGAGCAGCTCTGCAGGGAGTGGGGAGTCCCGGTCACAGAGATGATAAGTGGCGGAGATGACAAGACCATGTGGTGTAGATCAATAGCAAGCGGCGCCATAGATCTAAATCAGGAACTTCCAGATAATATCTGGATGTGGCTGGTGCCACCAGAGAAAGCCGGTGATGGGGGGGAAGAGATTGAGATTGAGTTTGAGAGGGGAATACCTGTGGCAATGGACGGCAGGAGAATGCCGCTCGACCAGCTAATAGAAAAGCTGAACATCGTGGCCGGCCGCAATGGTATAGGCAAGATTGATATGTTTGAGGACGGCATCATGGGTCTGAAAAGCAGGGAGATATATGAAGCTCCTGCGGCCCATGTTATCCTCAAGCTCCATAGGGATCTGGAGGGCATGTGTCTGACGAAGGAAGAGCGCATGTTCAAGGCGGCTGTAGACCAGAAATGGGCTTACCTAACATACCATGGTATGTTCTTCCACCCGCTACGCGCAGAGCTGGATGCGTTCATTGAGAAATCGCAGGAGTTCGTGAATGGTATCTACAGGGTGAAGCTCTACAAGGGTAACATAGACATAATATCGCGCGCATCTGATACCTCGTTGTTCTCCGAGGAGATACGTTCAATAAAGAGCAGGGGCTTCAATCAGCGAGCCTGTGCAGATGCTGCAAAGATACGTGGTCTGCCCTTTGAGATACTTGCAAAGAGGAAGATTCCGGAGGAATAGCTCAGAACCAAGCAACTTCCGGCTTTTTCTTTTATTATGAGCAAACTTAGCGATGGCCAAGCTTTGGGACAAGGGCTATACCCTCAACAAAGAGGTGGAGAAGTTTACAGTAGGCGAGGACTACATTCTGGACAAGGAACTGGTGGAGGCTGACATAGCCGGCAGCATAGCCCACGCCAAGATGCTGGCCAAGATAGGTGTTTTGAAAGAGGCCGAGTTCAGCAAGCTCAGGGCTGAACTACTCAGGATCCTAGACTTGCACTACAAGGGCAAGTTTGAGATTAAGCCAGAGGATGAGGATGTCCACACGGCGATTGAGAACCACCTGACCAGCAAGCTTGGCGACCTAGGCAAGAAGATACATGCCGGACGGTCGCGGAATGATCAGGTGCTGGTGGACTTGCGGCTCTATTCGAAGTTGAAGATTCTGGAGATAGAAGATAGCCTGCTGAAGCTCTGCCAGGCCCTGCTGGACTTCGCGGAGAAGAACAAAAACATTCCAATCCCCGGGCGGACACATACCCAG
Organism: uncultured archaeon; assembly: GCA_964592405.1. GTDB lineage: Archaea > Altiarchaeota > Altiarchaeia > JAFGQM01 > JAFGQM01 > CAZQBY01. The sequence continues at coordinate 68,892 of CAZQBY010000005.1, forward strand.
CTGGCGATGCCCAGCTCACTGGGACTGTGGGCCGGCGCTTATGCCGAGTCGCTGCTGGACGATTTGGAGCTATTGAAGACTGCTTACGATCTCAATGACCAGTGCCCGCTCGGGAGCGCGGCCAGCTATGGGGTTTCTCTGCCCATAGACCGGCAGATGGTGGCCGATTTGCTGGGCTTCAAGAAGGTCCAGAATAACGTGCTGTACGCCAACAACAGCCGGGGGAAGGTGGAATCAATCATACTTGGAGCGCTCTCGCAGGTGATGGTGGACTTAAGCAAGTTCGCCAATGACGCCATTCTCTTCACCATTCCGGAGCTCGACTATTTTGACCTGCCGGATGAGTTCTGCACCGGCAGCAGCATAATGCCCAACAAGAAGAATCCGGGAGTTCTAGAGCTGGTGCGGGCCAAGAGCAACAAGGTGCTGGCTGCTTATTATCAAGTAGTCGGAACAATAAAGGACCTGTATTCAGGCTACAACAGGGACTTTCAGGAAACAAAAAAGCCGCTGATGGAGGGACTGGCCATAACAAAGGCGTCGCTCGACATATGCGCGCTGGTTGTCTCGGGTCTCAAGGTCAACAGGGTCAAATGTATCCGGGCATGCAGGCCGGAGATATTCGCCACCGACAAGGCAGTGGAGCTGGTCGGCAAGGGCATGCCATTCCGGGACGCTTACAAGAAGGTGGCTGCGGAGCTGGACAGGCTGGAGGGGGAGGATGCAGTAGCGAATATAAAGGCAAAAAAGCATCTGGGCGCCACAGGCAATCTGGGACTGGGCAAAGCCGCCGCCAAGATTAAGGCTGAGAAGGAGAAGTTTACCAAGGAGAAGAAATCGCTCGAGCTCATGTTCTCCAAGCTGAAGAAAATCTAAAACCAGTCTGATTTTTCTTGTAGCCCTTCTTAAACATAGTAATTTCGGGGGCAGGCAGGATGAAACTGAATAGGATAACTTTGTTCAAGAACGGCATCGGGTTCTTCGAGGGCGAGGCCTGTGTGAAAGAAGGCCGCTTCTCAATGGAATTCAAGAAGGAGCAGATGCCCGATGTTTTGAAGACGTTCCAAATCGTATCAGAGAATGGCGATTGCATACCCTTTTCTGTATTTGACACAGCCAAGACGCTTGAGAAGACCTTAGAGGATATCGGAATAAACATCCCACCTGACGGCTCGTTGAAGGAGCTCCTAAAGCAGAGCATAGGCTATGAGGTCAGCGTCAAGCTGAAGAGCGGGAAGACTCTGGATGGCATCGTGCTGGGACTGGACCAGAAGACTTCCGTGTCAAAAGGGGGGGATTCTATTAAAGAACCAACTGTGGTCCTACACTTAGACGACGGCAGCGTCAAGAGCGTGCCATTTGAGGACATGCTTTCCATATCACTAAAGGATGAGGGGAGAAAGGCAGAACTCAAGCGCTTCCTTGAGGAGATGAGGAAGAGCAAGAAGAAGGAGGCCAAGGCTCTGGACTTTGTGTTCGCTGGGAGTAAGTCTCCAAAGAGGGCGCGGATCTCCTACCTGGCGGAGATTCCTGTTTGGAAAGTGTCCTACCGCCTGAACATGGACGGCAAGAAGGGCAGGTTATCCTGCTGGGCAATCGTCGAGAACGGGACCAGCCAGGACTGGGAGGATGTGCAGCTCTCTTTGGCTTCCGGAAAACCCATATCATTCAACTATGATATATACACTGGTAGGTACGCCCGCCGACCGACGCTCACTATGCCGGAGGAGAGTACCCTCCTGCCGGCAGACTTTCAGGAAGTCGTACCAGAGCGGGATTTGGCTGTGCAGGATGAGGAGGCCCTTGATAAAGAGAAGCGCCTTACTAAGTGTGAAAAGACTAAGATGGAGCCTTCCAGTATGAGAGGATACACGCCACCTGTACCTATGGCGGCCCCTCAGATGCCGGAGGAGAAGCCCGAATTCGCCGAGAGAGAGGTCAGCTTCTCTAGAGAAATCTCAGTGCACTCATCGGAGGTTGAGGACACGACAATCTACAGCATAGCCGGGAAGGTCAACGTTCCCAAGGGCAAGTCGCTGTCTATTCCATTGTTCTCAAAAGAGGTAAAAGTCAGCAAGGTTTCGGTGTACAATGCGGACAATCATTCCAAACATCCGATGCGCGTCGTGGAGCTCACCAATGATACCAAGTCTGCCTGGCAGACCGGACCTCTAGTGATATTTGACTCTGGGATCTATACAGGCGAGTCCATACTCAAGAACATCAAGGTGGGCGAGAAGAAGAAGCTTTCTTACGCCTTGGACACGGACATCTTCGTCAGCGACCTGGGCGGCTCCATAAAGAGCATAGTTTCCAGGGTCCTGTGCGAGAAGGGTGTCGTCTACTTTGAGTACTGCGATGAGGAACTCAACGAATATGCGATAAAAAACAAGGGGGACTCCAAGAAGAAGGTGATAATAGAGCACCCGAAGAAGTACGGTGCAGTCTCAGTGTCTCCAAAGCCGGACGAAGAAACGACCGATTTCTACCGCTTTACAGTCAATGTCGGAGCGAAGGAGACGAAGAAGCTGAAATTCAAAATAGTGACAAGCAAGACCAATAGCGTCAAGCTGCTGAACAACCCGGACCTTGCCACTAACCTCTCTTGGTACCTCAAGAACAAGTGGCTGAGTGGCAGGGAGGCAGACCTCATAAAGGGCTTCATCAGCGAGCAGATGAAGATAAATGAGCTCAAAAAAGAGCTGGCCAACAAGGAGAAAGAGCGAGACCGGCTAATCCAGGACCTGAAGAGGGCAAGGGACAACTACAAGCTGTACGCACGTAATGGGAAGGGCGCCAGCACTGCCGAGAGCGCGGAGAAGGAAAAGCTGAGGGCAAAGTACAGGAAGAAGATCTCAGATATAGACTTGGAGATAGATGCGGTCAACGACGAGATAGAGAAGCTGCAGAAGGATATAAGGGAATGTGAGAAGAGCCTTGCCGATAGGGTGTCAAACACTTGGTTCGTAAAGAAGTTCAAGAGGGGGATATTCGGATGAATTTGTCGTGAGCAGGTTCCAAGTTCTTGCTCGCGCATTTGGGCATACCGGCCCATTATTCCCTCAGTTTCCCCGCCACCTCGCTGGGAAGCCCCCACAGCTTGATGAAGCCCTCGGCCGACTTGTGGTCGAAGACGTCTTTCTTGTCGTATGTGGCCAGGCCCAGACTGTAGAGGGAGTTGGGTGACTCCCGCCCCACGACCTGCACACTCCCTTTGTAGAGCTTGAGCCTGACCTTGCCGGTGACGTGCTTCTGCGAGGATTCCAGGTAGGCGCTCAAATCATCCATGAGCGGGTCGAACCAGAGCCCATAGTAGACCATCTCGGCGAACTTCTGGTCTATGCGCGCTTTGAAAGACTTCTGCTCGCGCGTGAGCACCATTCCCTCCAGATCCGCATGCGCGGCTATTATTATGACTGCAGCCGGGGCTTCATAGACCTCCCTGCTCTTGATTCCGACCACCCGGTCCTCTATCATGTCTATCCGCCCGACGCCATGCTTGCCGCCGATTCTGTTGAGCGCGTCGATTAACTCTACTCCGCTCATATTCCTGCCGTTCAGGGAGACGGGCAACCCCTTCTCAAAGCCTATCTCGACGTATTCGGCCTTGTCCGGCGCCTTGTCCGGGTCGGCTGTCCAGCTGAAAGCGTCGCTCGGCGGCTCTGTCATAGGGTCTTCCAACACGCCGGCCTCTATGCTGCGGCCCCAAAGGTTCTCGTCCAGCGAATAGGGATTCTTTGATGTGACAGGGACTGGAATGCCGTTCTTCTTCGCGTATTCTATCTCCTCCTCACGCGTCATCCAGTTCTCCCGCACTGGGGCTATTATCCTGAGCTTGGGATTCAGTGCGCGCACTCCAACCTCAAAGCGCACCTGATCGTTGCCCTTGCCTGTGGCACCGTGCGCCACTGCATCTGCACATTCTTTCTCTGCTATATCAACCAAATATTTCGCTATCAGTGGCCGGCCAAGGGCTGTCCCGAGGGGATATCTTCCTTCATACATGGCATTAGCCTTGATAGCCTTGCAAATATAATCCCTGAAGAACTCCTCCCGCACGTCAAGGGAATAGGTGGCCACTGCACCAAGCTTCTTTGCCTTTTCCTCAATAGCCTTCAAATCTGTCTTCCCCTGCCCCAACTCAAGAGTAAGTGTAACGACATCAGTTTTGTACCTCTCCTGTAGCCACTTGACTGCCACAGATGTGTCAAGGCCTCCGGAATAGGCAAGAACAGTTTTCATGGTTTATATTTCATTTTCACCAAATAAAAGGGGTTTCTGGTGGCAAATATGAAGATTCCAAGGCATATAGCTCTCATTCCTGACGGCAATCGTAGGTGGGCGAGGGAGAAGGGACTAAAACCATGGGAGGGCCACAGGACTGGGATAGAACGGTTCAAGGATTTTCTCGACTGGTGTTACGATTTGGGGGTTGAGGAAATAACGGCATATTCGCTATCAAGAGAGAATCTAACGAAAAGGACACCTGATGAGATGAGGTTTTTGTTTAAGCTCTATGAGGATGGTTTCAGGGAGCTGCTCTCCTCACCAAAGGTCATTGATAGAGAGGTCAGGGTAACTTTTGCCGGAGATTTAGAACCCTTTCCAAAAAGCCTGAGGGAGCTCATCTCAGATATCGAAGCCAAGACTGGGGAGTTCCAGAAGAGGCGCCTGAACCTTTGTCTCAACTATTCAGGGAGGGGTGAGATATTGTATGCAGTGGAGAAGCTCATAAAGAACAGAAGAGATATAACGGAAGCCAACCTAGAGGAGTTTCTGCAGGTGAAGACTGCACCAGACCTTCTCATACGCACAGCTGAGCACAGGATAAGCAATTTTCTGCTCTGGCAGTGTGCATATAGTGAAATATATTTTACTGAGAAACTGTTTCCGGATTTCACCCGTGATGATCTCATGCAGGCCCTGAAACAGTTCGCCAATACGGAGCGGAGGTATGGAAAGTGATATTGGGCAGGGGGGAAATATTCAAACTGGTCAGAGAGAAGAAGCTTATTGAGGAATTTGATGACAGGTGTCTGGAGGGGGCAGGATATGACCTCCGCATAGGCAAATTCTATAGGGTCTTTGGAAAGACGTATCTCAGTCCTGACAAAAGAAAACTGCCTGAAATAGAAGAGATAACGGAGGAACAACTTATACTCAAACCCGGCGACTACATACTGATGGAAACCATAGAAAGGATAAACATGCCTGCAAATCTGGCTGCACGCGTCCTGAACCGCAGTTCACTCTTTAGGTGTGGAGCGACGACATTCAACGCCTTCGTGGATCCGGGATACTGCGGAAGGCTAACATTCGGACTCAAGAACATCTCCAGCCATGACCTCAGTATAGCCAAGGGAACCAGAATAGCGCAGATAGTGTTTGAGGAGGTTGTAGGGCAGACAGAGTTATACCGGGGGAGATATCAGGGAGGGAAGGTAGTCTAGAGAAGCTTTCTCAACTCTTCCCGACAGTTCTCACAAAAGAACGGCCTTTTGGCATCAACCAGCATGATATTGTCTGAAAATGACATGACACATTCTCTCCTCCTGCAGTGTTCCAGACCATAACAGTGTCCCAGCTCGTGGGCCGCCTCCTTCACTGCACGCTCTTTCACTCTCTCATAATTGGATTCCTTTCCATAGAAGCGCTCGTCCAAGCGGTAGAGAGATATCATACACAATCTGCCGCCCTTCTGGGCCACACCAAATATAAAATTCATATCACCCATAAATATGTCAAAGTTTGCAACAGCTATTATCTTATCAGCTTTGAGGTCTTTTGTCATTTCGTTTAGATAAGAAACCAGCTTATCGGCATCATACTGCTCCCGCTCGCGGTTGTATATATCCTCCTGCAGCGTTGGTATGGGGGGAAGTATCTCAACCCTTGAGAGAAAGGTGTTTCCCAAATGCTCCTTGAGATCAGAGAGTATCCTATCACTTATCTTGAGTATGGGGAGAATCAAGATTGACATATCAAAGTTTTAAGAAAAAAAGAGAAAAACAGCCAAGGATTAGCTCCTCAGCCGCGTGCCACAGGACTGGCAGAATGTGGTTCCTGAATCATTCAGAGTCCCACATGCTGGACATTTTATCTGTGAAACCTGTTGAGCTGTTGTAGTTGCTGTTGTTGTCTGGGCCTGTGCAGGCTGGGCAGTGCCTGTAGCAGATGTCCCCCCTCCCTGAATGATTACGGGAGCCGATGCTGGAGCAGGGGCTTGGATTATGTTTGTTGTAGTTGCAACAGGCTGGCTGGCAGGTATCGGGGATGCCAGGATAGCAGACATCAGGGCTCCGCCCATGCCACCGATTATTCCAACGATTATGGGGGTTATCAATACTACCCCCAGAAGCCAACCTACCCCCAGAAGGTTAAGGAGATCAACACCAGACGCCTGGCCTGCTCCTCCTACTGCCAAGAAGACATAGAGCGCCACTATCACGAGGGCAATGTAATAGCCCACAATCACAGAGGAAAACCCGGATACGAAGCCTCTACTGGCGGCGCCCCGCGATATGACACCGGCAATGACTCCGGCAATTAGGGCTGCTATGATAGGCAGTAGTACTCCAACTATGTTAACCGCCAGAGCGGAGGTAAACAGGGGTCCTAAACCCAAAGCCGCAGAGCCGACTAATATGCCCAAAAGCATGAGGTCCATATTCATTCCAGCCATATTGGGGGGCCCTCCTATGCCCATGCCACCAAGAGAATTGAGGGCACTGGAGACCTCAATTATGGAGATGCATACAGGCTGCACCGGAACTCCCATTGCTGGCATTCCCATCGCGGTAGCTATACCACCAATGTCCACACAAACTGGGATGAACAGACCGAATATGCCGTTTAGAACAAAGAACACTATGAAGCCAAGCAGTATGGCCAATCCCATGGAACCTTGTTTATAAGCCATTTTAATCAATATTTACATAAACTCAATTGAAGGTTTATCTGCTTAAGTAACTAGTAGGGAAATAAAAATAATTTGAGATTTGCTACCCGGAGTTGCTATCCAGAGTTTGAAGTGTTGGAGCCCGGAGCATCAAATGAAAAAGGCAGGATATTAAACGAGTTTTAAAAATATAGAATTTTAAAAATATGCATTCAAACTAATACAATATCAAACTAATACAGTAAATCAATAAATCATACGAGTCAATAATCCAGAAAAAATGGTTTTGGGCATGGTAAAAAAGGCGGAGTATGAGAAGGTTGTAAAGGGCAACAATGAGCTTCGCGCAAAAATGGAGAAACTCCGCTTGGAAAACGCCCTCCTGAAGGACCAGATACGGGCCCTCAGCACACTTCCACCAGATGCAGGCCAACTGTACATCTTCATCCAACTCAAGATGAGTGTTACACTGGATGACATAATGAAGAGCCCGAAATTTTCTGGCATGGGTAAGAGAAAGATAAACACTGCACTAAAAAAACTCCTAAAGAGACGGCTGATTGAGGTTAATGTGCAGAATGGGGAGGAGAGATATTCTGTCAGAACCCCTGAAATACCGGGTTAGGAACAACAGAGAGTATATGCCCCCTATGCCCTCCCAGAATTCTGCTACCGGTTTTTACAAATCCAAAGATTTACAAATCCTGAGAATATCCGAATATATGGCACTCTGAGTCTCTCTTCCTCCTGCCCCACGACCTATTATCGTTATGTCCTTTCCGATATCTGTTTTGAACAGGACAGCATTCAGATTGCTCTCGATATTGAGCGGGTGGTTCTCCGGAACGAGTTTGGGTCCCACAGACAGACGGCCGTCTCCTATCTCAGCTATCAGCTTGATGGCATAGCCATTCTTCTTTGCAAGCTGCACCGCCTCCTTTGTAATCCCCCTTATACCAGTTATCTCAACATCCGAGAATTTTTTCTCCATACCCATTATATCATTGGCCAGTATTACTGCCTTGGCTGCTGCATCTATTCCATCGATGTCATAGGTTGGGTTTGCTTCTGCATAGCCCAGCTCCTGAGCCTCCCGCAGGGCTGTTTCAAAATCCATCCCACCCTTTGACATTTTGTTTAATATATAATTGGTGGTTCCATTGAGTATCCCCTCCATGCTTATAATCCTGTCCGCTTGTATACATTCACGGGCAAGATTCATCAGGGGCATGCCTCCTCCGGCAGCTGCTTCATAAAGAAGCCACAGATTCTTCTTACTTGCCAGCCCTCTGAGTTCCGAAAAGCGACTGGCAATAGCACACTTGTCCGAGCTGACTACATGGAGACCATTTTTTAGGGATGCTTCTATCAGTTCAGCACCGGGGTTTCCTGTCCTAATATCACTTGGAACTACTTCGACTGCTATATCTGCATGGACAGCTTCTATCATCTCTACCGAAGTCATCTTTTTCCACTGGACGAGGGTGTCGAGCCACTTTCCCTGTTTCCTCACCTCAAGGGCTGCCTTCAGATCAATACCGTTCTCGTCAACAAGGCAGCCATTGTGCTCGCCTATGCCAACCACTATAATCTTGACACCATGCCTTTTCTGGATATGGGCCTGTTTTTCTAAGAGCACCTGCGCAAAACCTCTTCCAATGACACCGAATCCAAACAACAATAGTCTGACTCTCTTCATGTTTGTATGCCGGTTATGAGCAATAAACCCTTCTTTTTGGCTGTTTTCTTTAACCTTTCCATTGCAGATTCCAAGGCTCCAGCATTCCCTGCACTTATTTCAGCAAAGACCGAGGATGGAGCCTTCAGGCTCTTAAGGCTGATGTCCAAAGACTTTATCATAACATCCCTGTCACAGACAGTATATATTGTGTCTCTTATATCAGTATCAATGACATGGCCTATTAGGATAAACTCCTGAGTCAGCTGCAACTGGCCGACAGCTCCGCTTATGGACTTCCTTGTTATCTCTATGCCTTCAGTCTCCAGTGATTTTTCTATGGACCCAAACTGTTTTCCTGTAGCTTGGAACTGTATTATGACAGGAACCCTGCCCTCCCGTTTTTGCTCTCTCAGGTGGCTTATGGAGAAAAGATTGGCACCATTCTTGGCGATAATATCCAGCACCCTTGAAAGCTCTCCCGGCCTATCTTCAAGTTTTATCTCGATCTTACACTCTTCCATTATGTTGTCCATTGCGTCTTGTTACCTATCCTGATTTCCCATGGGCCTTCCCTTGGGCCTTGAGAATTCTTAATGCCAGATATGCGGCGTTCTGGCCGTTGTCTATCCCAACACAAGCTACTGGCACACCTTTTGGCATCTGTACAACAGATAACAGGGCATCAAGACCCCCCAGCTTTGACGAAACCGGTACGCCTATGACCGGCCTGTCCGTCTTGGATGCCACCACACCTGGAAGGGCAGCGGACAGCCCGGCTATACAGATGAACACTTCTGCATTGCTACTCCTGACTATCTTGTCCAAGCGCTCTGGCTCACGGTGGGCTGAGCAATACTCCATCCTGTAATCAACATCCGCATCCCTTAAGACACCCTCTACCCTCTTCACTATGGCTTCATCTGACTTGGAACCAGCCAGTATCAGAATCATGGCTTATTTATGCCCTAGCATCATAAAAATAATTAATGGAAAGCCTGAAAGAAAGAGTTGAAAAATATCTTCAGCGGGCCAGGCCGCTTTTCTCAAAGCTCAGAAAGACGGACGGGGCCGGAGCGGAGAAAGTCTATGACAGCGCAATGAGATATTACTCTGATGCAGAGCATTTTTACAAGAAGGGGGAACATGCCAACGCACTGGCTGCGCTGGAATATGCCGAAGGATGGATGGATGCCGGAAAGGAAATGGGCTTTCTGGAGTAGGCATGGGATAGTCGTCTTATGGAATTCACTCGTTTATGAGATTCTCCAAGCCCTCACTCTTAAGGACTGCATCTATAAACTCCTCCTTGGGAGGCCGGATTCTGTATTTCTTGAAGACCTCTTCCCTGCTCAGGCCGGTCTTCTCCAGCTCTTTGCCTATGGCCTCGTCCTGAGCCTTCAGCTTCTGGATGCTCTCTTTCAGTTTCTGCTTCAGCAGCTCGCGGTTGCCGGTCTCCTTGGCCACGCGCACCTCTTCTTTCAGAGATTCCACCAGGCGCCTCTGCATCTCCAAGCGCCTGTCGAGGAGGCTCTTGATCCTCTCGCTTATCAGCTCCTCCGCCTCGGCCTTGGTTATGCCTCCCTCTTCCTTGACCCTCTGGTTTATTTTGGCCAAGAGCTGAAATCCTTCACCAGTCAGCTTCAGCGGCACGGCTATGGGATTTTTGCCAGTGCGGTAAATGACCAGTCTGTGGTTCAGAGAAAACAAGAATCTGACAAGATAGTACAGTGCGCCCAAGACTGCTATAGATGCGAGATATACACTCAGTTCCTGTGCAGTTACCGGAACACTTATGGCCTGTTCCAGTTCCTTAATGAGCAGGTCTAGAATGCTAACAGCTGGTTGAAGATAGAGGAGAGCAAATGCAAATCCCAGTAATATCAGAACCGCTGTCAGTTGCCCATAGTTCACGAGCCTCTTATGCTTGACGCCGGCTATGTCCCTATATTTCAAGGACTTGCTTCTGGGAGGAAACTTCCGGACAATGACAAGACCTTCCTTCCTGGCCTCTATGTGGGTGAGCAGAGAGTCATAGGAAGCCAAAACTTCCCCTTCTCCTTCGAATTTCTCAAGGGTCACGGGTAATCGTTAAATTAAGTGGATAGGCTTAAAAAGGTTACCTGAGAAGCTCCTCGACATGGTCGAACCTCTTCTGCAGGAGTTCCTGTGTCCCTATGTCCCTGCGATGCTCTAGGGGTCCCCTGACATAAGAGGTTGCCCTTTCGGCTATCCTCTCAGCCTCCTCAATACTGTCTGCGATGCCGGTAACTGAGATGGCACGCGAACCGGATGTGAGGATCTTGCCGTTCCTTTCGTCAACTGAGGCATAGTGCAGTCTTGCCCCAGTTTCTGCTATGGATTTTTCATCTACTGTTATCTCTACTCCCTTCTTCGGCTTAGTGGGATAACCCTCCGGGACCAGATATTTGCAGACAGTTGCCTTCTTGGCAAACCCCATGTCCACGTCTTCCAATCCCCCATGGACCATCGCCTCCAGGACTTCGACAAAATCACCCTCAAAGAGCGAGAGAACGTTCATCGCCTCCGGATCTCCAAAGCGGGCGTTGAACTCAATGAGTTTGAGGCCGTTGGAAGTGAGCATGAACTGGCCGTATATCACGCCCTTATAGACCTGGCCGGTCTCTTTCTTAAGGGCCCTGACAGCTTCACGAATTGTCCTAAGTCCGAACTCATAATGTTCCTTCTTGAGGAATGGAAGGATGTAGCCCCTGCCCGTATAGGAACCCATGCCGCCGGTGTTTGGACCCCTGTCCCCTTCATATGCGCGCTTGTGGTCCTGCACCATGGGCATACCAAGTATCTCGTCAGGCGAGACAAATGCCTGCAGAGTGAATTCCTCACCTACGAGTTTTTCCTCAATGACTACAATATCCATGGTCCCGACATCCCCCCTGAGTATCTTCTTTGCATATTCCCGGACATCCTCTTTGTTTTTGAGATGCTCCCCCATTATCTTTACACCCTTGCCTCCGGTCAGACCGGCAGGTTTAACCACCACATCCATGGCCAGATCGTTTACAAATTCATCTACTTCCTCAGGGGTTACAAGGATTTTGAATATTGGGGTACCCGGTATGTTGTATTTCTTCATCAGGTGTCGGGTGAATGCCTTATCCGTTTCTAAGCGAGCGGCACTTTTGTTTGGACTTGCGACATCCACATTCCGCTCTTCCAGTGCATCTGCAACACCCGCCTCCAGCGGTGCCTCTGGGCCTATGATGGCAAGCTTTACCCCTTTGGAGCTTGCCCACTTTGCAACACCTGTCGGATCGCAGATATCTCCTACCGTATACTCTCGGCACAATCTGGCAATCCCGGGATTTTTCCTGGACATGTAGGCATAGAGCTCAGCATCGCTTTTGCAAATAACTTCGGCTATCGCATGTTCCCTCGCACCGTTGCCAACAAGCAGAACTTTCATCTTAGCGGGGGAATTTGTAGTTAAAAATATAAAAGAACATAATAAGCCAGCAAATAAAACAACAAAGCAAGCTAACAATAAAAACAACAAAGCAAATAAAACAACCTAGCAGATAAACAACAAATAGTCCGGTATAAGCGATTCGTTATATATAAAGCGATTTTGTTATACTTTGGATGCTCTTATTGCCAGCCGTCTTGCCTTGGCCTGCGCTGCCTTTTTGTCCTGCAGCTCTTCCAGCTTCTTCTTGCGCGCAATAAGGGGCTTTACATAACGCTCATCTACCCATGTTTTCCAGTCCGAGTATATTTTCTCATAATCAATCTCCTTTCCGGCAGATTTCATCTCCTCCCCTATAAGCTGCATCTGGTTGTGGATAGGAACGGTGTACTTGCTCTCCAGGATTATCGGGAGATCATATTTCCTCCTCACCTCAACCAAATAGTTCTTTGTTTTGGCCCTCAGGTTTATTTCGTTCCAGATGTCCTGAAAACTTATGCCACGCATGCGCATTATCTTCTCAAATATCTCGCTCTCCTTGGTTGTCTCATATATCTTCTCATCAATGTAGAGTTTGTTAAGTTCCCAATCATCCGTCTTGGCTGTATATGTCAGTATGTCTTCAAACCCGTTTTCCAGATAGGGGTCATGCTCCCAGTGCTTCTTGACCTCCGTAACCTGTATGACCCTCCTGTGTTTGGCAAGCGAACCCTTGAAGCGTATGGGCGCGCAGACAATGACCAAATCCGTTGCCTTGAAAGATGTGGTTGGTACACCCAAATCATTGACTATCCTGTCCCATACAGAATATGCGCTTTCACCATGTATTGTTCCCATTACTACATTACCGACGGCGCCAACCCGCATTGCCTCATAGAGGACTTTGGCCTCAGTCGAACGTACCTCACCAACTATGAGAACCGAGTCTCCCAGCCTCAAAGCCGTTCTCAGCGCTTCTTCAGGTGCTATCTCACTCTCAGTCTGGGATGTCTGAATTGCGGAACGTGTCTTGAGTCTCTGTATGTTAAGACCAAGTCCCTTCATATACTCAACAGGAAGTTCAAGCGTATCCTCCTGTGTCAGTATCCTTAGATTCTGCGGTATCTCCAAAATCAGGGCATTCAGGAATGAGGTCTTGCCCGATCCCCTTGAACCGGTAACGATTGTGGATGCCTGCGCGTCAATGAAAAAGGATAGCAAGCCTGCCCCAAGGGGGTTTATCATCTTCACATCTATGAATTGCGGGAGGGTCCATGGAGTCTCCTTGTGGCGCCGAAATGTCAGTGATATGCCATTCGGGCTTAGAGGCTTTCCTATCACACAAATCCTTGAGGACAGAATGTTGAGGTCCATGTCCAAAACAGGGTGGGATTCGTCAAACGGCCTTCCGGATATCGCCCTGAATTTGGATATCATGCTGCGCGCTTCATCAATTGTATATATTATGTTGGTTTCACACTGGCCATATTGGGAGTGGACCAGATAAACAGGATAACGGCCTATCGGGGCGTCTATATAAATGTCAGTTACCCGGTCATCAGAAAGTACAGTCTCCAGGAGACCAAAACCCACAGTATATCTGGCAACTATCTTGGCCAGTTTCTGTAAATCCCTATACTCAAGTTTTATCTTATTCTGCTCAGCTATGTCGGCTAGTGTCCCCTCATATATACGCTCAAAATAGCGTCTGGTCTCGCTTGGATCCTCAAATTCAACACCCTCTATCTTCTGTTCTGATACAAGTTCCTTGGTCTTGTTCAGCAGGAAATACTGGTCCGGGGCAAGTGAGTATTCTGGAGGATAGAGGTAATAAAGATATGATATCTTCTCCGGATGTTTATAAATCTCCACTTCTGAATCTCCAATTGTGTAAGAGTCCACAAGCTCGACTCCTTTGGGGGCAGTGGTCTCAAGGCGGGTGCGTATGAATGTAGGTTTTATGGAACTTTCAAGTATGGTTTTGTAGATAGTGCGGCCAGTTGGAACCTTATGCAGCTTTGATATCACCATACTGGCACGCCTTATAAGGGTTGTTGCTTCTAGGAGATTTTTTACTTCCATCAGGGTTTTGATATAGGGCTGCGAGCACTTCTGGTAGGCGGCATCCCCCTGCTGGTATCTGGCCCTTTCCTTTTCGAGTTCCTTCCTGAGATTAAAGTAGGCGGCAACAGGATCGGTTCTCAGGAGGTTGTGCACCAGATTTGTAACATAATCTATTCTTTCGGGGAGATATTTGTCACAGCCCTCCACGCCAAGGTGGCTTGGACTCCAAATCCTTTCCGATTTGAGACGGCTGAGGACCTGTGCAATCTCCTTCAGTATCCGCGTTTGTTGCTCGTTGTAGAGATGTTCGTAAAACTCCTCCAGATTTATGGAATCGACATCCGGATGCTCTACCAGCTTATCAAGGGTGCGGGCCATGCACTGGGGATAATCTGCCACAGATGAACCATAGACGCAGTTGCGGCAGTTCACAACCATCTCTTTCTTGCCCTCGCTATGCTTTATCATTGCACCGCAGGTTTTCAGCATATCTATGGTTTCAACCATTTTTGGGTGGTTATTTAATTTGAGATGTCTTAAAAATCGACCTTCATGCATCCAACGCTTTTTGAGCACTTTTTATCCCGCCACCCGTATAGGTTCTAGAAAAAATGACCGGAGAGGGGCAGGGGAAGGGGCCCGGATTGGCCGGAGAGAGAGAAATCCAGATAGATGCAGACAGGGGCAGCATCCAAGAGCAGTCGGGTTTTTGCAATGGTCTAAAGGGTTTTTGCAATAGCCTGAGGAGGGACCTGCAGGATGTGGAAGGCATAAGAAATGCCCTCTATTTTCTACTGGTATTCGCCGCATCCTTTATCCTCATGATCCTAGTGATAATACCTATAACCTCCCCATTCTGGTCGGCCATGGGATCACTCCATGCCGGGGCTGCCCAGTGGATATTGTCCGAATTTGGCATAGAATCACAGACCAATGCCAATGTATTGGTCATGGATGTTCAGGGAAAGGAGACGCATTTCCTCATATCCCGGCTCTGTTCCGGAGACATCGAGACAGCTCTGCTCATATCCCTGATAATAGCATCGCTTGACATCCTGCTGGTATGGCGGATTCTTGGAGTTCTTGTGGGCACTGTGCTGCTTTTATCAATAAACCCCCTGAGAATAGCCCTGACCCTAGCGATAACCAAGAACTCCGGCATGGCTACCGGCGATCTCTACCATAACATCATCTTCAGACTTTTCTTGTTTGTAATATTGGTATTATACTATTTCGCCTGGTATCGAATTTTCGCTGGGCGCAGGTGCAGGCCGTGAAAAAAACTATACAAAAAACTCGGATCATGGTGGATAAGAAGGGGTTTAGCACCCTGCTCCTCATACTTCTGGGATTCGTCTTCTTCCTAATAACAGGTATCATAGTTTTCCAAATACAGACAGAGAACGAACAGATAATTGATAGCACTCGCTCACAGACCGGCGAAAGCAGATTGAATTTCATTGCACAGGCTATCCAGACGGACTTTTACAACACCTTCCTTCAGGGAGAGTTTGAGAATATAGTTGCGACATTCCTTGAAGGAGAGGAGCACATCATTGACCCGTATAAGACTTTCAAGCAGAACATGGGCGGCAAGCTTGAGCAGTACCTATCTGACGCAGCAAACTCACTTGTGAGAGAGGGAGCAGCTGCACAGCTCTATGCTGATGCCTATAGTGCTATCCCCACCATTTCATGCACTCCGCGAGAGTCAAGGGGAGGGTCTGCACAGGTCTGGGTAAGGGAATCCGAGAATGGTGTTCTGGAACTGACCGGAATGACACTTGGTCAGAAAATATTCTGCATGGACACAGATGAGGACAGCAGCTTGGAAATATTGCTCACAGCCCGCAACTACTGGCTCTCTACTAGGGCCATAAAGATGCACAATATGGCAGTAAAGGCCATAAAATCGGCCAAGCTACAACTGGACGGGGAAGAAGGTGTGGCACAGATACTGAGTGGATGGAAACTGGCCAATGATGCAGATGTCAGAAGCCAGTTACTTCACGGGCCTGAGGGCTGGATACAGAAAGTAAGTTTGATAAGTGCCCTCACGGCAATGGAGGAGGATGGTATAGTTCTCGAGCCACTCAGTGTTAGCATAAGCAATGGGAGGGGTGAGCCATTCACCGCAAATGACATAGAAAAATTCGTCTGCTATGGCGATGTCAAAAGAGGGGCTGAGGGCATCAGTGAGCCGGCACAAACCTGCCGGCCAGATGATATCGAACTGGTGCTGGGCGAGGAGCCTCCGCAGGGGGAGAGCAATCTGGTTTCCCTGAACTTCAAACCGGATATGAGTAAAACCAAGTTTAGAATCACCGTGGAAGAGGCCGGGGTGAAGCTGGAACTGGAAATACCCGGCTTGGTTGAGCTTTTGGGTAAACTGTTAGAAGAAGCACTCACTGAATCATCATCCAGTGGTTATGCCAGATATAGCGGAGTTACCCACCTCTGCAATGCATTTAGGGGAAAACCCAGCTCGGTGACTATAAGCGGGAGCATATTGGAAACAAAAAAGGAGTTCATACCCCCGGGGATGGGGGACAATATCATCAGAATGCGCTTCAGGAGCACACCACAGAGCCTGGATACCTCCCAAATAACGAATGATGTTGACTGTGATGATGGCACCCACACGGATGTTATAAAACAGAACGTCATAGACATGCTCACCGATGATGGGAAGAGACAATTCCGCTTTAGGGTTGAGAAAGGCCCAGATGGCAAAACGGCGATAAAACAGGAAGATATAGATGAGCTACAGAGGCTCATAAATGCAAATCCCATGGTAGCCACCACTGGAGAGAACCGGGTGATTAACCTTCATGGAAGGGTAACTATTAAGGGAGAAACTGTCCACCTGACACCATCTAGTGAATCTCCCCGTCTTGGTGGCGGCAGCGCAGGCAGTGAGGGTGGGGCCGGGATTGAGAGCAGTGTTCTTGGGGGTGAAGAGCAGACAACTCCTGCGGGTCCTGTTGGGGAACCTATCAGTGAGCTGAATAAGATCATGAGGCGGGCCGAGGAAGCCGCTGGGGAGCTTTCAAGGGCCGGAAGTTTAAAAGGCGCTGAGGCCTTTGGCCGCACGGCCACCGCCGTCTGCAAGCTTATGGGGCTAAGACACTGGATGGATATGGGCGATATTGGCAAGGCGCTAATGGCAATGTGCGGAATAGGAAACATCTTTGGAGATGTCGAGACAAAAACCCTTTGTGATCTTGCTGCACTTTATCAGGCAGTGAACAGCGGCAGTATGCGCACAGTCCTCGCGATGCTTTCAGGTATTCTGAGCAAACAGGGGTTCGATTTTGTGGTGACTGGGGATATGATACAGGCAGCTTTACAGACCGGGGATGTGGAGAATGTTCTGATGGCTGTCTCAACCGCCGCCAGACTTTCCGGAGACATAGAGACTGCCGATTATCTGGCACAACTCGCCCAGATTATACATGGTGTCAAAAGCGGCAATGTATTAGGTCTGGTTGCCAATCTCCTCAGCAGACTGGGTGACAATGAGCTGGCAGGTCTCTGGTCGGCATTGGATGGTATATGGAGAGGGGTACAGAATGGCGACCTTACGGCGGCATTGGGAAGCATGTTAAACTTGGCTAGAAGACTGGGTTATGAGGGCATACTTGCGCAGGTCATAAATCAGGTGCAGGGACAGTTCAACATGATTCTTGATTGGAGCAATGCCTTGGATGTATGCAGGGGCAAGATACCATGGGATCTGGTATGTATGGAACCCAGTATCGGCAGCGCGGTTTGCAAGCCAGAGACTAGACCATGCATAGGTGGTGGCATTGGTAAATTCAGTCACGCCATGCCAAGCCTAGAATTACCCAAGCTTTGCAATGATATGTTTTTCAGTTTGGGCTTCCAGATAGACTGTGTCTGCGTTTATGTTTGCACACCTGCGACCGGACCACCTCATAATGAGTGGTATCCAAGAACAGTACGTGTAGATCTTAATATGGTCATGATGCTCTTGGATGAAGAACTCTACAAACGTGCAATAGGAGCCCATCTTGGTGATCTTTTGGGTTACTGTAAGATGGATCCATAGACCATAAAAAGGCGTAGTGGTTATTGATATGAAAGCAAAAAATGAAAGCTTCGGCCGTGCCTAGACTAATGCGCTTGGAGAACAGCGCAATGGCGGGCGTCGCCGTAGCCATAGGCTTCATTATTGCAGGAGGACTCAAATTAGGGGATGCTGGTTCATGGGTTGGAATAATCCTTGCAATAGTCTCGGTCTTCATGATAACCGGAGCCGGCAACACAATCAACGATTATTATGACAGAGACGCCGACAGAAAAAATGCGCCGCATCGTCCGATACCTTCGGGCGACATCTCTCCAAGGCATGCCCTTTATCTTGCGATGATATTGTTTTTGGCAGGAGTATTCATTTCTTCCTTCATAAACTACGCCTGCTTGGCATTGGCCGGTTTTAATTCCATATTACTTTTCCTCTATGGACGTAATCTCAAGTCCAGCTTCTTTGTGGGGAATGTGGCAGTATCCTACCTGACAGCCTCAACATTTATCTACGGCGCCCTCGTTATCCAGAACCCACTACCGACGATATTCCTTGTCCTGCTGGCGTTTCTTGTCAATGTCGGGAGGGAAATGATTGGAGATGCCGGAGACATAGAGGGTGACAGAAAGGCGGGCATAACGACAATAGCAACCAGACTTGGCATAAGGAAAACATGGTTATACGGGCGCGCATACATAGTGGCAGCCATACTCCTGAGTCCCATACCTTATCTGACAGGTATAATGGACCTTTATTATGTTGGTCCTGTGCTGATAGCAGATGGTATATTTGTTGTTTCAATAATTACATCCAGCGCCAAGCTGAATCAACAGTTAACCAAAATAGGCATGTTTATAGGACTTGTGGCATTCCTGCTGGGAGCAGTCCTATAAGTGGGTATCGACCACCTCTTGTATTCTTTTCTGCACGTGTTCCACCCTTCCGGCATTGCTGATAACTTTCCAGATCCTCCCGGGCTTGCTCAGTTTTGTCCGCTCCCCGTAAGCCAGACTCAGGAGCTTTTTCTGAACCTTTTTCTGGAAGTTGAGCACCTCAAACACTTCCTTTTCCTTGTGGCTCATCCTCGCTAGGGCCTTCTCTGAGGCAACCTCAAGAACTATGACCAGATCAGGTTCCGGAACAAAAGAGTTCATCTGGGATATCCAGTTGTCGCTGACTCCCTGGACTGACTGATAGGCGATGGTGGAATAGTAATATCTGTCTGATATCACAATACCGCCGTTCTCAAGGGCAGGCCTTATCACCTTGTCCACGTGCTCAGCCCTGTCCGCTGTGAACAGGAGGGTGAGGGTTTCCGGTGAAACCTTTATCCTGCCTGAGAGTATCATGCGTATGGCCTGTCCTATAAAACCATTGGTGGGTTCCTGGGTGAGAACAACCTTGTATCCCCTCTTCTCCAGATATTCTGCCAGCAGGCCAGCATGTGTCGACTTGCCACTCCCATCCGCTCCTTCCAAGACTATCAACTTTCCGGTTCTTATGCCCATTTAATTCACGCCAACTTAATTTTTATTTATAAAGCTAAAATATAGCACTCTAACAGCCTTCACTCCAGAGAACCTGCAGTGGGGCTGCTTTTTATTTCATCCCTTTTTATTTTATTCATCTAAAATATAGGGAGACAAAAATGGGCAAAGCAAAGATGTTCGGTGGAGCTGCTGTAGTGTTCGGCTTGATA